>CACYQZ010000004.1 GCA_902776665.1 uncultured Prevotellaceae bacterium | reverse complement strand
TTAATTTTGCCTCCTTATTTCTGACATTGTCCAACCCTCAATCCACTTCTCTACCGTTTAATGTATAAGTTGCTGATTATCAATGCTTAATATATTCGAAAAATGTTCTGGCCTGACGAGCGTGACGATCGGAAACTCCGTGACGAGCATCGGCAATTATGCGTTCTCTGGCTGCTCCAATTTGGAAAGTGTAAAGATTGGAACAGGGGTGTTGAGTATTGGCTCGTCTGTTTTTGCTTCTTCTTCATCAGATCATCGACCCGCTAAAGTTATTTGGCTGACCAACACACCACCAGAGGGATATAGCTATGCGGCGGGAACGGTGAACTATGTGGCGAATGATTTATACACATCGCTGAGCAACAAGACAGTTTATCCATTTTTGAGTTCGATTTTCGAGGTGAACGGTGTTAAATATGTGCCTGTGAGTCCAGCGGAAAGAACATGCGATGCCATCGATTGCACCTATGACAGCAATGTTGAAAATGTCAACATTGGCAAGACCGTTTCGTATAAGGGCATTGAAATGGCGGTGCAACGAGTACATAAATATGCATTTTACCAAAATCAAAATCTTAAAAATGTTAATCTCAGTCTGAACGGAGATGTTGAAGATTACGCCTTTTATGGATGCAAAAATATTAGTCAAGTGACGACTGTTAATAATGGCAATATCGGAACTTCTGCTTTCTATGGTTGCACAGCAATGACTACCGCCACGCTGGGCGAAGCCGTGACGGGAATCGGCAGTTCGGCATTCTCCGGCTGTTCGTCGTTGGAAAACATAGTGATTCCCAATTCAGTTACCAATTTGGGCGCGTATGCTTTCCAAAACTGCTCGAAAATGGTTTCGGTGAAAATGGGAATGGGCGTGGAGACCATTAACCAATATGCGTTTTCGGGTTGCTCGTCGTTAACGGACATGCAGATTGGCCGCAATGTGAAAATCATCAATCAGTCTGCTTTTAGCGGTTGCTCTGCGTTGCCGAAAATCCAGATTTCGCAGAGTGTGACGGCTATCGATAAAAATGTATTTGAAAAATGCAGCAGTTTGAAAACAGTAATCATGGATGATGGGCAAGAGGCGGAATTGAAGTTGGGCTACAATTATTTTTCTGGAGGCAACAAACCGCTGTTCTCTTCGTGTCCACTCGACTCGGTGTATATCGGCAGGAATATTTCGTATTCCACTGAGAGCAAATACGGCTATTCGCCGTTCTATCGTAACACCTCGCTGCGCTCGGTACATATCACCGACAAAGAAACGGAGATTTCGCCCAATGAATTCTACGGTTGCACGAATCTGAAGAACGTGCGCATTGGCGACGGCGTGACAACCATCGGCGACTGGGCGTTTTCGGGTTGTAGCAGCATAGACTTCTTCTCCTTTGGTTCGAGCGTGAAAACCATCGGCAAGGAGGCTTTTTCCGACTGCACAGCGATGACAAAACTCATCAGCCACGCCACCACGCCGCCCTGTTGCGGTTCGCAGGCGTTGGACGACATCAACAAATGGAACTGTACGCTGTCGGTGCCGAAAGGCTATGCTTCTGCCTATCAGCAGGCGGTGCAGTGGAAGGAGTTTTTCTTTATCAATGATGATGACAGTAATCCCGTTATTCCTGATAATAAAAAATGTGCAAAACCGAAAATCTATTATTCCAATGGAAAATTGTCGTTTGAGAGTGATACCGAGGGAGTGATTTTCCAGTCGAACATTACAGATTCGGACATTAGGCAGTATAGCAGCAACGAAGTGCAACTGAGCGTAACTTACAACATTAGCGTTTATGCTACGAAGTCGGGCTATGAAAATTCCGATGTCGCAACAGCAACACTCTGTTGGATTGATGTTGAGCCATCGACCGAAGGCATTTCCGACGGCACTAGCGGTGCAAAGAAAATCGGAGCAACTCCTGTCTTGATTCAATCTGAAAACGGTCGGATTTCCGTTTCTGGCGCAGGCGACGGCACAGCGATTTCGGTCTTTGGAACGAATGGCGTAAAGGCTGGCTCAGCGGTTAGCCATAGCGGTCAGGCTATTGTTGATACGAAATTGCCATCTGGCAGCGTTGCTATCGTGAAAATTGGCGAGAAGAGTGTGAAAGTCGTGGTGAAGTAAAAATATTTGCATCTATCACGAAACCATAAGAAAACCGTAAAGTTCGGCTGTAAATCTGTAACGTTTTTTGTCAAATAATTTGGGCAGCATCCTTCGCGGTGCTGCCTTTTTTTGTCGTTTTCTTTTAAAAATCCCTTAAACTTACGGCTAATTGGGAAAAAAGCAGTAATTTTGCACCCAAATTCCTAATGATAACAACTTTTTATGATGAAGAAAATTATTACTTTTGTATTACTCTGCCTTGCCCTTGCGGTCAATGCGCAGAACTATTCGATTTATCCCGTGCCGCAGAGCGTGAAAATGGGCGGCGAAACAGCGGCGTTCACGACGAGTGTGAACGTGGTTTGTGAGAGCGGAATCGACGAGCCGACGAAGAATCGACTGTCGGAAATCCTCTCGGAACACGGTCTTTCGGCCTCGTTTTCGACGGAAATGCAAGAAAGTCAGGCGAATATTCTGCTCGGCGTGGACGGCAGCGGCGAAATCGTGGACCAACAAGTCGAAAGCCTCGGTCTCGACCGCAGTGCACTGACGAAAAAGAGCAAATATGACCGCCATCTGCTGCACCTGTGGAAATCGGGCGATTTTGCGCGTCTGATTGTCCTCGGCGAGCATACCGACGCCGTGTTTTTCGGCTTGGCCTCGTTGGAACAGATGATGGACCAGCGCGCCACCGACGCGATGCCGACCGTCACCATCGGCGACTATGCCGACCTGCAAAGTCGCGGCCTGGTCGAGGGCTACTACGGCTATCCCTACAGCATCAGCGTGAAGAAAGACCTGATGAGGTTTATGATGCGCTACAAGATGAACACCTATCTTTATGGTGCGAAGAGCGACCCTTACCACTCAACCAAGTGGACCGAATCGTATCCGACGAGCATCACCGCCGAACAAGAGAAAAACGGTTGGCTGACGCAGTCGATGTTGCGCGAAATCACGGCGCAATCGGCAGCGACAAAGGTGAATTTCATCTGGGCGATTCACCCGGGAAATAATTTCATTTGGAGTGGCACGGTGGTGAACGACATTTTGGGTAAATTCGACAAGATGTATCGACTCGGTGTGCGCCAATTCGCCATTTTTGTCGATGACGTGGCCCTGCCCAATAGCAGCGAATACCAACTCAATGCCGACAACCTGACGGCTGTGCAGCGCGGTCTTGAGAAAAAATACAACAAGGCGGGCACTGCCCCTGCCGACACGGTTCGCCCCGTGCATTTCGTGCCACAAATCTACGCCTTGGGCTGGGTGGGCGCCGATGCCCGCGCCGGCTTTTATAAGGCTTTGGCGACGACTCCGAAAAACGTAACGATTTACACGACCGGCTGGGGTGTTTGGAGCATTCCCAACAGCGGCGACCTCAACGAAGTACGGCAGTATCTCAAGCGCGATGTGGCGTGGTGGTGGAACTATCCCTGCAACGACAACAGCGACGGCCAGATTTACACGAAGGACATGTATGCCAATTTCTTTGAAATGCCCTCGGTCAATAGCAACGGAACCGTTCCCTCGGAACTGACGGGCGGCATCGGCATCGTCAGCAATCCGATGCAGGAAGGCGAAATGTCGAAAGTGGCGCTTTTCAGCGTGGCCGACTACTCGTGGAACAATGCCGGCTTCAACAATTCGACCAGTTACAAGGCTGCCGTGAAAGCCATCGTGGGCAACGACGATGCCGACGATTTCTCTTTCCTCTGCGACTATCTGCGCTGGAACGACCCGACGGCCTTCGGAACACTTCTGAACAACGTAAAAACGCGCATTACAAACCCTTCCAACACCTATTCCAAGCAACTGCGCGAACGAATGGAACGACTCAAGGCGGTTTGTGCGAAATTCGTGGCCTACAAGGATAGCGAGCGCGAATGCGACCGCCTGCTCTACGCCGACATTTCGCCGTGGCTGTTGAAGTTGCAGGCGATGGTGGGCATTACGCTCGATATGATGGACGCGGCGCAGAGCCAGGCCGAACTCGAAGAGCGATGGACGGGCTACGTGGCGGCACTCGAGGAAATCACCGACATCGATGTGAACACGATTTACACCGCCTACGCGCTCGAAGGAATGGGCGGAAGTGTGTCGTGGCGACAGGCGCAGACCTCGCAAAAGAATTTCTATCCTTTTGTGAAATGGATGCGTGAAAACATCCTGAAAGACGCTTTCGGCGCAGGGGAAGAGAAGCATAAAGCCATCCACAACCTGCCGACCGACCCCGGAACGACTTTCCGCGCCACTTACAGCACCGCCAGCAAATACTACTATCTCGGCGGAACGGTGGATGTGCCGACGGGCCATTTCGTGGGTCTCAGTTTGCCGCAACCCATGCTCGTGAAGCAGTGGAAACTCGACGAGGCGCTCCAGCAGCAGTTCACCGTGCGCTACAGTGCCGATTTCCGCACGTGGAAGACGTTGGAAAATGGTGAAGAACCCTCGGATTTCGTGAAATATGTGATTTTCGAGAACGTTAGTGGCGAAACGCAGACCGCGAAATTCTCGATGCCCGTCTTCTCGTTGATTCCCGAAACAGTTCCGACGATTAGCAGCGTGAGCGTGCCCGAAGGCGACAATGCCGAAGACCAACCGCTCTCGCACCTCACCGACGGCAATTACTCGACGTGGTGGGCGGTGAAGAAAAATCAGGCCAATGGCGATACTTACACGCTGAATTTGGCCGAGCCGACCGTCGTTCGCGATGTGCGCGTGTGCATCGGCACGAAAAACAATGACTATATGAACACGGCGGTAGTAGAAATTTCTGAAGATGGCAAGAAATGGACGTCTTTGAAGGTCAAAGGAACTTCGACGTCGAACTTCACGCTCAACGGAAGTTACGCCGTGCAGGGTGGCAGTGAAATGAAATATGTCGATTTCAACGGCGGCGAAGCCACAGCCAAGTTTGTGCGTCTGCGCGTCGTCAGTGCCAAGACCGACAAATGGCTGCGACTCTTCGAAATGGAAGTGAACCGCCACAGCCTGACCCAGCCGCGCTGCCACGATAGCAATGGCAATGAAATCAAAAACCTTGTCGATGCCCTGCCTTACACCAACGCGACACCCGACACGAAGAGCGTTGTCTATCGCTTCATCAGGCAGAATCCGACGCTTGCCGTGACGATTTTCAGCGGTACGCAGGTGCCGAGCGGCGTGAACGTGGAAGTGACGGAAGATGGCGAGTCGTGGACGCAGTTGGGCAGCCTCTCGCAGAGTGCGCAACGCTTCGACCTCTCGACCTATTCCACAGTTCGAGCCCTGCGCCTGACGTGGAATGGCACCGCTCCGACCATCTACGAAATTGTCGAGGAAAACGACGCTTCGACGGTTCTTCCGACGGCCATCGGCATCGTCCATTACGACCACATCGACCGTTCGCGTCAGCCGATCTACGACCTGCAAGGTCGCCGCGTCGTCACCCCGCAAAAGCGCGGCATCTACATCCAAGGCGGTCGGAAAATCGTCTATTGAAATCGTTTCTAAACACAAAAAAGCCCCAAAAACTGGGGCTTTTTTTGTGATGGTTTTCTCTCAATTATTATTTCACAAGGGCTGCACGAGCCTTCGTCACGTCTTCCTTCATCTGTGCGAGTTGCTCTTTCAGCTGATCGACGGTCATGGCGTTGAGGTCGGCGAGCGGCTTCAGAGCCTCGGCGACGGGCGCAATCTCGGGGTCGAATTCGACCAGACGGTCGATGGCGTCGATGAGCAGCGTGGTGCGATAGGTTACATTCGCTGCAGCCTCATCGTCGAAAGCGGTGATGAACTTCTCGGTGTTCTGCGTCATGCAGTAGAGTTCCTCGACGAACGAAGCGGCAGAAAGCTGCCAGAAATAGTTGATGCGACCGTTCTCGTTCATGGCGTCATAGAGCTGCTGAGCCTTGTCGAAGATGTTGTTGGCCTCCATTTCCTTGAAAGAGGGGTCGTTGATGTCGGCGATGAGCTTCGTGATGGCCTTGTCGTACTCTTCGGTCGGCATGTCGTACATGGCGGCGATGTTCTGGTCAACGCTCAGGGCGCTCACCATGCGATATTTCTCGGCCAGTGTGACGGCGTTTTCAGCCACGGCAGGGTCGAGCAGATAGTCGGGTTTCACCTGCTTTTCCTCTTCGGTGAGTTGGATTCCACCGTCGCCCTTCTGCATGATGGGAAGGTGCTTCAGGTTTCCGATTTCCTTGGCAAGGCTGTCGAATTCCATCTTGATTTTCGCCTCGATTTGTTCTTGGTCGAAGCTCTTCTGGACTTCTTCAGTGTTGTTTGCACTCTTGTTGCCTCCACATGCTGTGAAAGCCATTGCAGCGATAGCCACTGCGAAGATTGATAACTTTTTCATTTCTCTTTTGTGTTTAGTTAGTTAATAAAAATTTTAAATAAATTATTGTGTTGATGATTCTTTTCTGATGATTCTCCCGGGCCAATCGGCCATGAGTAGAATCGTAGCGACGATGCACATCAAGAAGATGATGCCCATGTTGAACCAGAGTGTTTTCACGTGGATGCCTGCCACGATTTTCTCGCTGCTGTAGAACGGAGCGCGTCCCATCTGGTTGTGGGGTGTCAGGAAAATCGGCCCGACGCGGGGAACGATGTGCCCATCGACAATGTCGAGCATTCGTCCTTGGTCGGCTCCGACGACAAAGTCTTCCAATTTGAGGTTGTGGTGGTTTTTCTTCAGTTCCAACAGCGCTTCCTTGCCGTTTTCGCGAACGAATTGATCGACCACCGCTTCTTTGTCCAGCGTGGCGCGGTTGCTCTTCTTCGAGAGGATTTTCTCGGCATTTTTCATGTATTCGCGGAGCGAATCGTAGGAGTAATCGCCTTGATACGCCTCCAAACCGGCATATTCCGTCAGCACGGGCAGGTTGGTCTGAATCACGTTCAGATGATCGGGATTAACCTCTTTTCCGCGCTTTTTCTCGTCGTTCATCGTTTCGAGTTGCGACTGGAGTTCGTAGAGGAACACCATGTTGTAGAATTGCGTTTCGTACTTCTCTTTATCGAGTTGGAAGAAGGGTTTTTCGTAGTCGTTGTCGGCGAACGATGTCACGGCGAGGGCCTCGTAACTCCATCGCGAGGGAATCAAGTCGCCAATCAGCGGCACATTTCCCGTCGTGCTTTTCGGCGTGAGGTCAGAGAAACTGACGACCAGTCCGCAGAGCAGAATCTGTGGAATGAGCAAGATGGGGATGCTGATGTAGATGGCGACGACCGAACTCAGAATCTGCGACAGCAGCAGGCCGGTCAGGTTCGACAGAAGAGCCGTCATGAACAAGATGAACCACCACGTGCTGAATTGACCGTGGAGTCCCATGATGTTGTTGCCGATGACGATGAACAGGAGCGTTTGCACGAGCGAAACGGTGGCCACAAACACGATTTTCGACCAGATGTAACTGCCGTAGGAGAGTTGCAGGAACCGTTCGCGCTTCAGCAGTGCGCGGTCTTTGATGATTTCCTCGGCGCTACCGCTCATGCCGATGAACGTCGCCACGATGACTGCCATGAAGAAATAGCTCACAAGGTTCTTGTTGTTCATCACCGAATAGCCTTCGGGCGGCGCGTAGCGGGTGAGCATGGCGCAAATCAACGCCAGAACGGGTGCTTGCAGCAGGGCGATGGCCAGGTATTGCCGATTGGTGGCTTTTGTCTTGAAATTGCGCTCCAAGAAAATCAGGAACTGCCGCCAGACACCCGGTTTTCGCTGTTCGGATGGCGGAATTTCGCTGACCTCGGGCTGTTCCAGTTTCGGGGCGTTCTTCAAATAGAGTTCGTGCCACTCTTTGGGCGTCATTTTGCGCTCGTCTGAAATTTCTCCGCTGTTGTTCAGGGCTTTCTCGTCGATGATGTTCAAGACGATTTCCGGATTGACGTTTCCACAGGTCGGGCAGGCACTCGTTTCGGCGTCGGCATAGTTGGCCGCCGTTTTGAAATAGGTGATGGCCTCGATGGGATTTCCGTCGAACACGGGATAGCCGCCCTTGTCGAGCAGCCACAGGCGGTCGAAGAGTTTATAGACGTCGCTCGATGGCTGATGGATGTTCGCCACGATGAGTTTGCCCTTGAGCGTCTGTTCTTTCAGCAGATTGATGACCTTTTCGGTGTCGGCAGAGGAAAGTCCCGAGGTGGGCTCGTCGAGGAAGAGTACGGCGGGTTCGCGAATCAGTTCGAGGGCGATGTTCAATCGCTTGCGCTGTCCGCCCGAGATGTATTTTCGGATGGGTGACCCTACTTTCAGGTCTTTGGCTCCGTCGAGTTCGAGGTCTTTCAGCGTTTTGATGACCCGTTTGTCGATTTCCTCCTCCGACATTCCTTCAAAACAGAGTTTTGCCGTGTAGTAAAGGTTTTGATAGACGGTGAGTTCCTCGATGAGCAGGTCGTCTTGCGGCACGAATCCGATGAGGTTCCTGGCCTGCGGTTCCGAGATGTCGTGTCCGTTGATGGTGATTCGTCCTTCCTGCGGAGTGAGCGTGCCGTTCAGAATCGAGAGTAATGTCGATTTTCCTGTGCCCGAACCGCCCATGACGGCGAGAAATTCACCGCTTCGGAGCGTGAAGTTCAGGTCGTGCATGCCGTTGTCGCTGTCGGGGAAGCGGAAATTGATGTCGCGCCCGCAAAATTCGACGCGCTGCGCCTCGCTTTTCCACAGTCCTAACTTCCGCTGGTGCGCTTCCAAGAGCGTGGAATAATAGAGCGGCTTGCCGTTTTTCCCTTTCAACACGCTGCTTTGCTGCAAAATCTGGTAGGAACCGTGAAGCACGGGCACGTCGTTCAGCCGAACAATGTCGGAGCCAGAGTAAGAGAAAAGGATGGTGCCGGTTTCGGGATGAATCAGCGTTTTCAAGGTGCCGTCGAAATCGTCCGACTGATGGATGATGACATGGTCTGTCGGTTCGCCTTTCAGGAAGTCGATGAAGTCTTGGAACATTTCGTCTGGCACGTTGAATTTCTCGGCCATGATGTTGAACATCGGATGGATGTTCCCTTCGCCGACTCCGCAAAATTCCATGAGTCGCAACAACAGCCTTTGCTCTTCTCTGACGGGAATTTTTCCGTGAAGATTGGCACAGATGGAAGCCACAACTTCCTCTGTGTCAAGGTCTTCCGTCATTTCGTAGGCACCGCGCAAATCGCTGTATAGGTTCAGATATGAGTCGATGTTCCTGATTCCAAAATAGTGACGCATGAAGTTCGCGAGCATGGCTTTTGCCCGCGTTTCATCCACCTGTTTTTCCTTGCCAAACAAGGCAAAAAGGCTTAGGAAACTGGATAATATTATATCTGTCATATCACTTTAACCTGCAAATGTACGAATTTATTTGAATTGGCAATGCCTCACTTAGTTAAAAATATTTAACTCAATATCCGAAAATCTCTTCGGTCGAGATTCTGCGAATCGGCGCGATGCGTTCGAGCGACTCGATGTCGAGCTCTTTTTCATCGCCGAGAATCACGTAGCGATAGGGCTTGCGGGCCATTTGCTGCTGCTCGAAGCGGACGATGTCGCTGAGTTGCAGGGCGGGCAGTGCCGAGTAGATTTTCTGATTGATGTCGTAGTCGATGCCGAGTAGTTTCGCGCCCAGCCACGCAAAGATGAGCGAGAACTTCGTGGTGCGCTGGCTCTGCAGGCGCTTCGTCAGGGCGTCTTTGGCGATGCGGAAGGCCGTTTCGCTCTGCGGAATCGTGTCGAGAATGTGGTGGAAATGGCGGATGCAGTCCATCATCTTGTCGTTTTGCGTGATGATGTGGGTGAAGAAATACTCGGGCTGGTCGCGGTAACTCGCTTCCACATAGTCGGCGTAGGCGTTGTAGGCCAGTCCGCGTGCTTCGCGCATTTCTTGGAAGACGATTCCGTTCATTCCGCCGCCGAAATATTCGTCGAACAGGGCTTTCACGGCTGCCTCGTCGGGGTTCCACTTGCGATTTTCGTTGTGAATCATCCGCATATAGATGTTTTTCGCGTCGTAGGGTGCGATGAGAATCTCGTTTTCGGGTGTGGGCTGCATCGTGTAGTGCTTTCCTTCGGGCACGGCGGCGAGTTTTTTCGGTGTTTTGTGCGTCTTCGTGACGACATTCGCCAGTTCCTGCTCGCTCATCGGACCATAATATAACACGGTGTGCTCGTAGTTTTTGAGGTTTTTCAGCAGCGTGAGCAGTTCCTGCGGGTCTTGCTGGCGCAGTTGGGCGATGCTCAGGTCGTGGCGCTGGGGGTTGTACGGGCCGTAGAGGCCGTATTGCACGAGCCGCGAGAAGTTCTGCTGTTGGTTGAGTTTTTCGTCGTTGCGTAATTTTTCCTCAAGGTCGATGATTTGCTTGGCGGCGTCGAGATCGACTTTTGCGTTCTGCATCAGGTGTTCGTGCAGGGCGAGTGCCTGCGGCATATTCTCGGAAAGGCCCGTGAGCATAATGTAGATATTACGAGCACCCACGCTGATGCGATAGTCGCACGCCAACTTGTAGAATTCCTGCTGAATCTGCTCTTTCGTGTATTTGTCGGTGCCGAGCACGTTCAGGTATTCCTTCGCGTATTGATAGCGCAGGTCGCTTTCTTTGCCGAACTCGTAGTAGAACCCCAAAGAGAAACGACCGTTTTCCGTGTTTTTGACATAGATGTAGGGCAGATTTTTCTTCGTTTTTCCGAACGTGAGGTCTTTCTGGAAATCGACGAAGCGCGGTTCGATGGGTTTCACATCAGAATTTTGAATGTCCTTGACAAATTGGCTCATCTGGTCGCGGTTCGCGGGAATCGGCGTGATGGTTGGTTTGTCAATTTTTTTCAGAGTCTTGTCTTCGCCTTGACGCTTGAAAACGGTGACGTAGTTCTGACCGAAATGACGGCGCGCGAAGTCGATGACTTGCTGCTTGGTGATGCCCGAAATGCGGTCGAGGTAGCCCACTTGCTGTTCCCACGGAATTTCGTTGATATAGGTATCGACGAAAAGTTTTGCACGCTGCTGGTTGCTCTCTAACTGCGTGAAATAATTCAATTTGGCGTTGTTGACAATCGAGGGCAGCAGGTCGTCGGAAAAGTCGCCGTTTTTCAGTTTTTCGACCTCGCCGAGCAGCAGTTCGCGCACTTCCTCGAGGGTTTGTCCTTCCTTCGGTGTGCCGCCAATAATGAATGCTGAATGGTCGCGCAACGAATACGGTGTTGCCCATGCTCCGAGCATCTTCATCTGTTGGTTGATGTTGAGGTCGATGAGGCCAGCGGTGCCGTTCATAAGCATTTCGCCGACAACGTTCAGCGTGTCGATTTCAGGCGAGTTTCCGCGTCCGAATCGCCAAGAAATCAAGATGTTTTCAGCCTCTAAACCGTAAATCGTGGTGTCGCGGGGCGCGATGATGGGCTTCAGCGCGGGAAATTCGGGCTGACGCACGTCGGCACCGGGTTTCCACGAGCCGAAATAGCGGTCGATGATGGCGATGGTTTCGTCGGGGTTGAAGTCGCCAGCCATACAAATCGCGCAGTTGTTGGGAACGTACCATTTGTTAAAATAATTCTTAATATTGACGATGGACGGATTTTTCAGGTGTTCCTGCGTTCCGATGGTGGTCTGTGTGCCGTAGGGATGGGTAGGGAAGTTCATAGCACTTAAGGCTTCCCAGGCTTTGCGGCTGTCTTGCGCGATGCCGATGTTGTATTCTTCATAAACGGCTTCGAGTTCGGTGTGGAAACCGCGAATCACCATATTCTGGAAGCGGTCGGCCTGGATTTTCGCCCAGTTTTCGATTTCATTCGAGGGAATGTCCTCGGTGTAGCACGTCACGTCGTTCGAGGTGTAGGCGTTGGTGCCCTGTGCACCGATGGCCGACATCAATTTGTCGTATTCGTTGGGAATGAAATACTGCGCCGCCACCTGACTCACCGAGTCAATCTCGTGGTAGGCTTGTTTGCGGGCTTCGGGGTCGGTCAGCAGACGGTAAGCCTCGTAGCGTGCCTCGATTTCGTCGAGCAGGGGCTGTTCGGCCTCGGGATTCGACGTGCCGAACTGCTTCGTTCCCTTGAACATAATGTGTTCGAGGTAGTGCGCCAGTCCAGTGGTTTCAGCGGGGTCGTTCTTCGAGCCCGTGCGCACGGCTATGTAGGTCTGGATGCGCGGTTTTTCCTTGTTCACCGACAGATAGACCTTCAGTCCGTTGTCGAGGGTGTAGATACGTGTCTGGGTTTGGTCGCCCGCGACGGTTTTGTAAACATACTCTTTGGCCGATGCCGTCATCGAAAGCAGCAAAAGGCCGATGGTCAGGATTTTTTTCATATTTTTTTGAATTAAGAATTTCAAATTAAGAATTACGAATTAAAAATTAAGAATTATGATTACTGTTCAATGTTCAATGTTCAATGATTTCAATGTTCAATATTCAATGTTCAATATTCAATGCTCAATGTTCAATCTTCAATCTTCAATGTTATATAAAAAATCGTTGTAAGGATATTTCTGAACGTGCAATTCGCGGACTTTCTGATAGACCGCCTCGCGAAATTCGTCGATGTTCTGCTTTTCGAGGGCCGAAATGAAAATGCAGTCGCCCAGTTTCGCCATCCACGTGCGTTTCAACTCGTCGAGCGACACGTTCTCCTTCGTCGGCGGCGTGAGGTCGTCAGGTTCTTTCTCAATCCACGAATAATTGTCGATTTTGTTGAATACAATCATCGACGGTTTTTCGGCACAACCGAGGTCGGCCAGCGTTTTTTCTACGACCTGAATCTGCTCCTCGAAGTCGGGATGCGAAATATCGACCACGTGCACGAGCAGGTCGGCCTCGCGGGTCTCGTCGAGCGTCGATTTGAAAGATTCGACGAGGTCGGTGGGCAGTTTTCGGATGAAACCGACGGTGTCGGCCAAGAGGAAGGGCAGATTGTCGATGACGACCTTGCGCACGGTGGTGTCGAGCGTGGCAAACAGCTTGTTTTCGGCGAACACGTCGCTTTTCGACAGCAGGTTCATAATGGTCGATTTGCCCACGTTGGTGTAGCCCACGAGCGCCACGCGAATGAGCCGTCCGCGATTCTTGCGCTGTGTGCTTTTCTGTTGGTCGATTTCGGCGAGTCGCTGTTTCAGAAGCGTGATGCGGTGCTTGATGATTCGCTGGTCCATTTCCAACTGCGTTTCACCCGGTCCGCGCAGTCCCACCGAGCCTTTTCCACCGCCCGAACCCGAGCCGCCACCCTGTCGTTCCAAGTGCGTCCAAAGGCGTTGCAGACGTGGCAGCATATAGCGGTATTGCGCCAGTTCCACCTGTGTTTTGGCATTGGCGGTCTGCGCTCGCATCGCGAAAATGTCGAGGATGAGGCTCGTGCGGTCGAGAATTTTCACCTTCAACTCGTTTTCGATGTTCCGAATCTGCTTCGCCGTCAGTTCATCGTCGAAAATCACCATTCCAACGGGCTGGGGAAGTTGATAGTTGACAGTTGATAGTTGACAGTTGGCAACCGCTTCGTCGGCTTCGTCCTGGCATTTTTTGATATAGTCGCGAATTTCCTCGAGTTTACCCTTGCCGACGTAAGTCACGCTACTCGGTCCGCCCACGCGCTGCGTAAAACGCTTCACGACGACCGCGCCAGCCGTTTCCGCCAGAAATTCCAGTTCGTCGAGGTATTCCTTCGTTTTCGCCTCGTTTTGCTCTTGTGTGATGAGGCCGACGAGCACGGCAGTCTCGGCCTTGGCCTCGGAAATGACAAATTCTTTCATATTTTTCGTTTTTTCGTCGGCAAAGATACAAAATATTTTCATTTTTCTGTGAGTTTTTCGAGAAAAATCGTACCTTTGCAGTCAAGAACAGAATTTTTGAATCTTTGGGATAATATGACTCAACCGACAAACATACAAAGCACTGCGGAGGCGCAGGAATTCCACCACACGCTGCCGCTGCAGATTCGTTGGAACGACGTGGACCCGTTCGGACACGTGAACAACGGCGTGTTTTTCCAGTTTTACGACACGGCGAAAACGGAGTATCTTTCGACCGTCTGCCCCGATGTGAATTGGGAGCACAAGGCCATTGTCGTGGTGCACATCGAGGCCGATTTCCTCTCTGAGGTGAAGGCTGGCAGCCACATCGCTGCTCGTACGCGCATCTCGCACATCGGGCGCACGAGTTTCCACTTGCAACAGGATGTCATCGACACCGACACGCAAGAGGTGAAATGCCGTTGCCTGTCGATTATGGTGCTCTACGACCTGCACCAGCGCGAGTCGATTCCGTTGCCCGACCATTGGGTGAAGTCGATTAGCGAGTTTGAGGGAGTGGAGTTTAAGAGGACGAATTAACAATTTACAATTAACAATAAAAACGATATGAGAGTTATCATCGAACCCAATTATGAGCAGCTGTCGCGCTGGGCTGCCGAGCACGTAATCAAGCGCATCAATGAGTTTAAACCTACGGCTGAGCGCAAGTTTGTGCTGGGTCTGCCGACGGGGTCGTCGCCCATCGGAATGTATAAAAATCTCGTGAAAGCCTGCCAAGAAGAGCGTGTGAGCTTCAAAAACGTGGTGACGTTCAATATGGACGAGTATGTCGGACTGCCCGAGGAGCACCCCGAAAGTTACCATTCGTTTATGGCTGCCAACCTTTTCAACCACATCGACTGCCCGAAGGAGAATATCCACATCCTCAACGGCAACGCCGAGGATTTGGAGGCCGAATGTGAGCACTACGAGGCGATGATTCGCGAGGCTGGCGGCATCGATTTGTTCATCGGTGGCATCGGTCCCGACGGTCATATCGCCTTCAACGAGCCATTCTCGTCGCTGACCTCTCGCACGCGCCAAAAAACGCTGACAACCGACACGATTATTGCCAATTCGCGCTTCTTCGAGGGCGATGTCAATAAAGTGCCGAAGACAGCGCTGACGGTGGGCGTGGGCACAGTGATGGATGCTCGCGAAGTGATGATTCTGGTGAACGGACACGGCAAGACTCGCGCCCTGCAAGCCGCCGTCGAAGGTCCTGTGACACAGGCTTGGACCATCAGTGCGCTGCAAACGCATCGCCACGGCATCATCGTGTGCGACGAGGCCGCTACCGACGAACTGAAAGTGGCTACGTATAAGTATTTTAAGGACATCGAAAAGGAAAATTTATAATGTTGAATCAACGGTCACTGACCGAAGGGAAGTAATTGTCGCCTTCGGCGATTAAGAATTGAAGAATTAAGAATTCAAAATTGAAAATTCACAATCGCAGCGAAGCGAGAATCATTCAAAATTCAAAATTCAAAACTCAAAAATATTAAGACTATGAGACTGAATCTTAGTTCACAAATCGTACTGAATAAAGTACCAGAGGAGTTTTACCGTCCGCTCACCGCTGTAGATCGCAGCGAAATCACGCGAATGGAGAAGTTGCCGACCGACATCTATCCGAAGACCGAGGACGGCGTGAGGGAAGTGGCTTTGGCGGTTGTCGAAGAAGTGAAGCAACAGCGTCGCGAGGGAGAATATTGCGTGCTCGGACTGGGCACTGGCACTTCGCTGACGCCCGTCTATGAGGAACTCGTCCGTCTGCACAAGGAAGAGGGCGTGAGTTTCCAGAATGTCATTGTTTTCAACGCCTACGAATATTTCCCGCTGTCGAAAGACGGACAGCAGAGTGCCATTCGGCAGTTGCACGAGCGATTCCTCGACCACGTCGATATTGACAGCAAGAATGTCTTTTCGCCCGATGGAACAATCGAGCAAGACCAGGTGCAGCAGCACTGTCGCCTCTACGAACAGCGCATCAAGAGTTTCGGCGGCATCGACGTGATGCTGCTCGGCATCGGTCGTATGGGCAACATCGCCACCAACGAGCCTGGTTCGTCGCTCAATTCGCCGTCGCGCATCATCCTCATCGACGCTACTTCGCGCGAGGAAATGACGCGCAGTTTCGGCAGTAGCGAACCCGTTCCGCCGTGCTCGATTACGATGGGTGTGGCCACGATTTTGGCCGCCCGCAAGATTTTCCTCACGGCTTGGGGCGAGGAAAAGGCTGAAATCATCAGAAACACGGTGGAAGGTTCGATTACCGACCAGATTCCGGCCACGTTCCTGCAAACCCACAACGATGTTCACGTGGTTTGCGACATCGCCGCCGCCTCGCGCCTGACGCGCATCGTGCACCCGTGGCTCGTCACCTCGCTCAAGTGGGACGACAAACTCGTGCGCTCGGCCCTCGTCTGGCTCTGTCAGAAGACGGGAAAACCGATTCTGAAACTGACGAACAAAGACTACAACGAAAACGGTCTGTCGGAATTGTTGGCGCTCTACGGCTCGGCTTATAACGCTAACATTAAGATTTTCAACGACTTACAGCATACGATTACAGGTTGGCCCGGCGGTAAGCCGAATGCCGACGACACCCATCGTCCTGAGCGTGCCACGCCGTTCCCGAAGCGTGTCATCGTGTTCTCGCCGCACCCCGACGACGACGTGATTTCGATGGGTGGAACCATTCAGCGACTCGTGGCGCAAGGTCACGAGGTGCACGTGGCTTACGAAACCAGTGGAAACATTGCCGTTGGCGACGAGGAAGTGTCGCGCTTCCTGATGTTTGTCGAGGGTTTCCACCAGATTTTCGGCGAAGGTAAAGACGATGTTTTCGACAAGAAATATGCTGAAATCAAGAAATTCCTCGCCAAGAAGAAAGAAGGCGACCTCGACACACGCGACATCCTGAATATCAAGGGATTGATTCGTCGTGGAGAGGCGCGCACGGCCAGCATCTACAACAAAATCCCGCTCAACCGCGTCCATTTCCTCGACCTGCCGTTCTACGAGAGCGGAAAAATCGAGAAACTGCCGATGTCGGAGAAGGATGTCGCCATCGTCCAGAAACTCATCAACGAGGTGAAGCCGCACCAGATTTACGTGGCTGGCGACCTCGCCGACCCCCACGGAACCCACCGCAAATGTACCGACGCCGTTCTCGCCGCCATCGACGAGGAGAAGAAGGCTGGCACAAAGTGGCTCAAAGACTGCCGCATCTGGATGTATCGCGGCGCGTGGGCAGAGTGGGAAATCGAGAACATCGAAATGTGCGTGCCGATGTCGCCAGAGGAGTTGCGTGCGAAGCGAAACTCAATTCTGAAGCATCAGTCGCAGATGGAGAGTGCGCCCTTCCTCGGCAACGACGAGCGACTGTTTTGGCAGCGTGCCGAAGACCGCAACCGTGGCACGGCGAAACTTTACGACGACCTCGGACTGGCCTGCTACGAGGCAATGGAGGCGTTTGTGGAGTATAAACCGCTGTAAAAGTTAAAAAGTTAAATAGTTAAAGGGTTAAAAGGTTAAAAAAGTTGAGTTATGAAAACGAAAAACCATTATCAATTATTGAAAAAACAGTGGCAAACGATTCTTAGTATTTCATTGCTAATTTACTTTTTTGCCTTTTTACCTTTGCCGATGTCGGCAGCGCAGAAGAAGGCGAAGGAGAAGATTCGCGTGGCCTGCGTGGGCAATAGCGTCACCTACGGAATGGGCGTGGAAAATCGCGAGAAAAACGCCTATCCCGTCGTGTTGCAGGGCTTGCTCGGCGACGACTACGACGTTCGGAACTTCGGCCATTCGGGTTCGACGCTGCTTAACCACGGTCATCGGCCCTACACGAAAGTGCCCGAATACCAGCAGGCCATCGATTTCAAGGCCGATTGGGTGGTGATTCACCTCGGACTCAACGACACTGACCCGCGCAACTGGCCGAACTACGGCGACGAATTTATTGGTGACTATCGTGCGCTCATCGAATCATTCCGAAAGGCCAATCCGCAGGCGAAAGTCTGGATTTGCCTGATGACGCCTATTTTCCATCGCCATCACCGTTTCCAGACGGGCACACGCGACTGGCACGCCGCCATTCAGAAGAAAATCCGTCAGATTGCCGCCACGACCGATGTCGGTCTCATCGACCTGCACACGCCGCTCTACAGCCATCCCGAACTGCTGCCTGACGCGCTGCATCCGAATGCAAAAGGCGCTGCCATCATTGCTCGGACGGTCTATTCCGCCCTCAAAAACGACAACGGCGGTCTGAAACCCTCGCCGATGTATGGCAACGGAATGGTTTTGCAACGCGGCGAAAACATCGAACTGCACGGCACGTCGAATGTCGGCGATGAGGTTCTCGTGACCTTCAACGGCGTTTCGCAGACGGCGAAAACCAATTCCGAGGGAAAATGGAGCGTCAAATTCACGTCGGTGGAGGCCGGTGGCCCTTATAGGCTGTCGTTTGAGAGCCTTTCCCCGACTTCCAACGGAAAAAAATCGAAAAAATCCTCGAAAACGGGCAAAACGATTGCGTTCGACAGCGTCTATGTCGGCGAAGTCTGGCTCTGCTCGGGTCAGTCGAATATGGAATTTCAACTCAGAAGAAGTTCTACGGCTCAGGAAGATGTCGCCCTTTTCCCGCAGTCGGCGGCGAGTAGGTTGCTGCACCTCTGCAATATGACACCGCTTTACAACACCGACGATGACAACTGGCCTGCAGCCGTGTGCGACTCGGTGAACGACTTGCGCTACTTGAAAAAGCCTGCTTGGGAATTGGCAACGGCGGAAAACATCAAGAATTTCTCGGCCATCGCCTATCATCTGGGTCGCGTATTGGCCGATTCGCTGCAAGTGCCCATCGGCATCATCTGCAATGCCGTCGGCGGTTCGACAACCGAGTCGTGGATCGACCGCGAAACACTCGAAAAACGCCTGCCGAACATCCTCACCGATTGGTATTTCAGCGACTACGGACAGCCGTGGGCGCGAGGCCGTGCACTGAAGAACATTGCGCAGGTCGTGAACGTGGAAAATGACGGCAAAACGACACCCGACCGCAACAAAGCACGCCTGCAACGCCATCCTTACGAGCCGTGCTACCTCTTCGAGGCAGGCATCTTGCCGCTCGACCACTATCGAATCAAGGGCGTAGCGTGGTATCAGGGCGAGTCGAACGCCCATAACATCGAGCTCCACGAGCAGTTGTTCCGTTTGCTGCGCGACAGTTGGAGCGCGTATTTCGGACGGCGTAGCCTGCCCTTCCACTTTGTGCAGCTATCGAGCCTGAACCGTCCGTCGTGGCCGGCGTTTCGCGACAGCCAGCTGCGCTTGAACCGTGGAAACGGACTGCATTCGGGAATGGTGGTCAGCCACGACCACGGCGATTCGCTCGACGTGCATCCGCGCAACAAACGTCCCATCGGCGAGCGACTGGCACGACTGGCGCTGCACAAGAATTATGACTACAGAAAGCTCGTGAGCCAGAGTCCTCATCCCGTAGGAATCGATATTCATGAAGGCTGCGTCCGCATCGCGTTCAGTGGCCTCAACGATGCCAATCGGGGACTTCATCCTGCTTCGGGCGACCGAATCATCGGCTTTGAAGTGGCTGGAAAAGACGGCATTTTCCATCCTGCCGAGGCAAGAGTCGATGAGAATCTCTTGCTCGTTCTCCTGACCTGTCCTGAGGTGAAGGAGCCCGTTGAAGTGCGCTACGCTTGGCAGCCTTTTACGCGGGCCAATCTCGTGAACGGCGCAGGGCTGCCTGTTTCGACTTTTAAATATTGTGTTTCAAAAAGAAAAGAACCTTGGGTTTGGGACTAACCACCCATCACCTATCATTCATCACCTATCATTCATCACCCACCACCCAAAAATGAACAGAGAAATCGACCTTTCCGTTTCCACCTACGGTGTGGCACGTCAGTACAAATACGACGTGGCCATTCTGCCGTGGGGCGCCACCGAACCGCATAATCTTCACCTTCCGTATATGACCGACTGCATCCTGTCGCAGGCCGTTGCTGTCGATGCTGCCGAGCGTGCACTGAAAAACTACGGTGTGCGCTGTATGGTGTTGCCGCCCGTTGCGATGGGGTCGCAGAATCCGGGTCAGCGCGACCTGCCGTTTTGCATCCATTATCGCTACGAAACCCATTTTTCTATCTTGAAAGACATCGTTAGTTCGCTCCGTCATCAGGGCATTCGCCGCCTGCTCATCGTCAATGGACACGGCGGAAATTCGTTCAAGCAGATGATTCGCGATTTAGATGAAGGGGAAACTTTGATTGCTGCCGCCGAATGGTTCAAAATGGCCCCGGCGAAGGAATATTTTGAGCAGCCCGGCGACCACGCCGACGAAATCGAGACTTCGGTGATGATGCACTACCATCCCGATCTCGTGCGACTTGAAGAGGCCGGCGAGGGTCGCGCCAAAAGTTTCGCCATCGACGCCCTGCGCGAAGGGAAAGTCTGGTTGCCACGCCATTGGACGCTTGTCACCGAAGACACCGGCATTGGCAATCCCGCCCTCTCGACTGCCGAGAAAGGCCGTCGTTTCGCCGATGCCTGCGCCGACGGTTTCGCCAAATTCCTCAAAGATTTTGCCGCAGTCAATCGGCAGGAAGAACTTTATCAATAATCGTTGTAAAAAGAAAAAAAACGAGATGCTTACCGTAAAACTTGCGGTAAGCATCCCGAAATCTCAATTGATTTACTTAAGAGCATTAGCACGCTTCAGCAAAGGTATGATAATATTTTCAAAATTGCGTAGATTTCGGTCTAAATTATTATATTCATCAATTAAGTCATCGTGTCCAGCAAGTAACTCTTTCAAAATATCATTTTTTACTCTCACAACCATATTTTTTTCTGGTGTGAAAAGATAACAAACATTGTTGTTACGCAAATTTTCCATACTACTTGACATCACGACTGCACCTATGAGACCGCCCATAGCACCCATACCTTGCAGTCCACCTACTTTCTTCACATCATAATATGCCATAATAAATCGTCCATCTTTTAAAGGATATGCACGTGCAAAATCTCTACCCATAGACCCTATTGATCCTTTGCAATGAATGAAGCGTAGGTTCAGCAAAATAGTACTGTCACATTTTATGGCAATAGCTTTTTTATTAATTATCTTTCTGACGGCTTTGTCTTTTATGATAAAGTTACGGTCGTCAATCAAATTTCCTTCATTATTTTTGTGAATAGTTGAAGTTGAGTCTTTTAAAATAATTTCTGTCCAATGATCGTTTTTAATATCTTCAAGCGAAGCATAATATCGAAGAACACAGGATGTTTGAATGGTGTCTTTTGTTTGAGCCTTCATAGAAATGGAATTACCGATGAAAGCAATGCTTAAAGCCAAATGAATAAGGATTAGAGTACGTTTCATAGATGTGATGTTATTATAATTTAAAAATCTTTTTAACTCAGTTATTCTGCTTCCGTTGTTATAGACTTCTTGCCAAATTCGGGGTCGATTTTTAGGAAGGCCGTAATCGCGAAGGTGATGACGCAACTCGCCATCACAACGATGAAGAACATTCGATAGCCTACCTCGTCTTTGAGCCAGCCTGAGAACATTCCAGGAATCATCAGGCCAAGATAGGAAAGACCCGTGCAAATGGCGTAGTGCGAGGTCTTGAACTCGCCCTGCGAAAAGTATAGCATATAGAGCGTGAGTGCCGTGAAGCCGAGGCCGTAGCCGAATTGTTCCACGAAAATGAAGATGCTGATGATATCGAGGTTGGAAGGTAAGGCGTAACTCATATAGACATAGACAAGATTCGGCAGTGTCAGCGCGAAAACGAAGGGCCAGAGCCATTTTTTCAAACCATCCTGACTGGCGAGAATACCACCGACAAAACCACCGAGTAGCAGACCAGCAACACCAAAAAATCCGTAAACGAATCCGTATTCTTGGGGCGAAAGTCCGAGTCCGCCTTCGGAATTGGGCCGTTGCAGGAAAGTGGTGCTCATTTTCAAGAGCAGGGCTTCGGGGAAGCGATAGAACATCAGGAACAATAGTACAATCACCATTCCGCGCCAGGGCTGTTTTTTGAAAAACGTGACGAGTGTATCGCCCACGCTGTGCATTACTTGTCGTGCTGTCAGATGGGCATTGTTCTGCTCTGTCGGACGCGGTAAAATAAAGCCGTGATAGAGCCAAATGGCTATCATCAGCCCTGCCAGACCATAGAAAATCAGACTCCACGTAAAAGCAATCTGGTTGCGGAAGATGAGTTGCAAACCGCCTGCCAACGGCACGAGAGCACCTTGTCCGAAAATAACGGCGACACGATAGAAAAAATTGCGAATGCCCACGAAGAAAGACTGTTGGTGACAGTCGAGTTCAATCATATAAAATCCGTCGGCGGCAATGTCGTGGGTGGCACTTGAGAAGGCCATCAGGAAAAAGAAAAACATTGTTCCCTGAAACCAGAAACTGGCATTGAGCGTAAAGGCGATACCGCCGAATGACGAGCCCAGAAGAATCTGCATAGCAAGCACCCACCAGCGTTTGGTCTTGAAAATGTCGATGAACGGGCTCCACAGCGGTTTGATGACCCACGGAAGTCCGAGCCACGAGGTGTAGAGGGCGATTTCGGTGTCGCTCATACCGAGTTGCATATACATTGTGACGGCAACCGTCATCACAATGACATTGGGTAGTCCTTCCGAAAAATAAAGGGTTGGCACCCATTTCAAGGACTTTCGGTAAGGGGCTGGTATCCAACTATAAAAAAATTGATACCATTGTTTTTTTTCTTGTTTCATTACGTTTAATATATTTTCTGAATGTTCGTTTTCTGATAATAATGACTGAGGATTTCTTTGTATGAATATCCATTCTCGCCCATCACGGCGGCCCCGATTTGACAGAGTCCGACGCCGTGGCCCCAGCCTTTGCCTTTCAGGATGAATTGGGTGGTGGGTGATGGGTGTTGGGTGTTGGGTGATGGGTGATGGGTGGTGGGTGATGGATGGTGATTTTCGACTTTTTCGACCTCGAACCAACTGCTTTTCAGGTGGGTGTCGGACAGTGTTCGACGAATTTCGAGTTCTTTCCCGATGGTGAAACTGCCCTTCGTGCCGACGATTTCGAGTTTCCAGATGCGACCGCTCTTGCCACGTTCAAGTGGAATCAGGTCGGTGATGTTGCCCAAGTCGATGTGGTGCTTCGTGCGCAGCCATTCGGCGATTTGTTCGCTGCTGATGACCTCCGTCCACTCGTAGAAATCGGGCGTTTCTTGGTCGTAGTCGTTCAAGACCTGACGAATGAGCGCGGCGTCTTGCGTGTGGCAAAACGGACATTCCACCGACGTGAGATAGGGTTTTACCACGTCTTCCCAGCAATATTGGAACTCCTCGGTGCGACCGCCGCAACACTTGGAAAAACGGGTGTCGCAGATGGTAGGTGTTGGGTGTTGGGTGTTGGGTGTTGAAAATGTCAGCACCTGCCCACGCGTGGCTCTGACAGCCTCGGCGACAAGTGGATTCGTGATGCGCGTGATGCCCTGATAGCGCTGGCAATGGTCGTCGGCGCAAACGTCGAACAGCGCGTGGTCTTCGCGGTCGTACCAGCGGATGAGGGTTGAATGTTGAATGTTGAATGTTGAATTTTGAATTGATTTTTCCGAATTTTCAACCTCGGAATTTCTCTTTTTTCCTTCGATTTGCGCCAAAAGCCACGAGCGCGAAATCACGGCGTGGGCTTTGAGTAGTTCGAGCGACGAAGTGGCGCTCATCTCGCTCGAAATGACGCTTTCGAGATATTGTTCTACGGATAATTCGTTGATAACCAATATTTTATCGTCGTCAATCGACAGTCGAAGCATTCCTCGGAAAGTTTGATTTTCCTTGCGATTCCAATGGAAATCGACGCCGATGGTGACATCTTCAATCGTGAAGGATGATTCGTCGGATAATGGTTTGAAAATCAACTGGTTATATCGTTTTTTGTTCCAAACAATCGCTCCGTTTTCAAACGTGGCGACTTGTGCGCCCTTGATTTCGATTCTATCGACGGAATATGCTCCGTTCAGTGAAAATTTGATTTCCTGTGCGCTGACGATGCCGACGGTGACGGTCGGGGCAGATTTTTGAGCCTTGCCATCGCGTTTTTCTGCCGAAACATTGTCGAGCACGATTTTTTCGGCGATTTGTTGCGCCAAAACCTCGTCGATGGCACATTCTTGCAAGATTTTCTCGGCTTTTTCAGCAGTGATTTGCTCGAAATCGTGCTGTCGCGGCGTGATGATGAGGCCAGCCACGTCGAGCGCACCCGGACTGACGAGCATCTGGTCGTCGCCCTCGGCAAAATAGCAGTCGGGACGGTGTTTTCGGCGCGGAAAAACGACGGAAACCGCCGTGTCGCCCTCGCGCCACGCCACAATGTTCATCATCGGCTCGTCAAGGGTGTTGGGTGTTGGGTGTTGGGTGTTGGGTGTTGATAGTTGGGTGGTTTCGAGGCGATGATAGAGTTTTTCAAACAATCGACGGTCGTTTTCGGCATTTTTACTGCGAATCACGAAGGCCGGGACCGCAAAATCGGTCAAAAGTGCCATCGAATCGCCGTCGTCGAAGGCGAAAATCGTCTTCAAACGCTCTTGCAACCGAGTCCAATGCTGTCGCAACGGAAGTGAATCGCCTGCGCCAGCCTGCAAATGCAGGTGGTCGGGCGCGGAAGCCCCGCAGCGAGGGCCATTATAAAAAACGGTCAGGTTGGGAAATTTCGCCGTCAGTTGGTGAACCATCGTGTAGTGGCCGTCGATTCGCTGCGGCTGGTGCGACTTCGACGGAATGGTGAAGTGCATCGGCAGAATCGGGAACGGATTGACGAGCAATTCGTATTGTTCACCGCTGACGGCATCTTCAATCAACTCGGAAAACTGGTTCGACGGACGATTCGCTGCACAGAGGAAGCAAGGCCGTTTTTCAAGGCTTTTCGCGTCGATTTTCGCCCCTGTCGAGACCATCCGAGCGGGATTCCACTGCACGCGCAAACCGTTTTCGGCAAAGGTTTTCGTCTGCACTTTCGCCAAATCATCGTAGCGTTGCCTTGCCTCGGGCCATTGCGCCAGTTGTCCGTTGAAAAACTCGTTGATTTTCATCTTATTGGTTCATTTTCCGCCGTGCCATTAGTTCCATCGTGCGCAGGCGGTCTTTGTAGAGGTTGTTCGCATTCACTTTTTCGACAGGCAGGGCGGCATCGCTGTTGCCCTCCCAACGGCGGCAGAGATAGAGTTCGTCGTAAATGCGGCCGATGCGCCACTGACGGCTGAACACCAAGCCCATCGCGTAGTCTTCGCCGTAGGACGTGTTCGGAAATTGAATTTGTTGGGCGAGTGGCGTGAAAAAGGCTCTCGGCGCACCTAAACCGTTGATTCTCAGTGCGTTGTTCGGTCCGTTTTCGTCGGTCCATTCGCGGTGGTCGATGATGCCGGGCGGCAATGTTTCGAGTTGGAAATTGCACATCCGATAACTGCCGACAATCATCGCGGCACGCTGTTCGTGGAACGCTTCGACGATTTTTTGAAGCGTCTGCGGCGAGGAATAAAGGTCGTCGCTGTCGAGTTGTACGGCGAACCGACCGCAATGCTCGTTGTTGATGGCTAAATTCCAACAGCCGCCGATGCCCAAATCGCGCCGAGAGGGGTTGAGAACAATCAATTTTCCATTTTCACGGGCGAGTTCCGCGAGAATTTCGGCGGTTCCGTCGGTCGAATGGTTATCGACCACGATGACGTTGAACGCGAATTTCGTTTCTTGCGAAAGGGCACTTTTCACGGCATCGGCGACGGTTTTCGCACGGTTGAAAACGGGAATGACAACCGACGCCTCCACCTCGAAATCGCGCTCGTTGAAGTCGATGTCGCCGTAGGAAGTCGTGTCGATGAGCGCGTTCAACAGCCGCAGATGCTCCGTGCAGGCGCGTTCCATCTCGATTTGCACCTCTCGGTTGCGCGGATTCACGTAGTCGAACTGCTTTTCGCCGCTCTTGCGCGTGTCCTCTTCGACAATCGTGTAAAGCGTTTCGTTCAGGTGAAAAAGCAGTCCGCAACGGCTCAAAAACAGGCGAAAATCGTACCACGCAGCGAATTGGTAGTGCCGATTTTCGTCCGCAGCCACCTCCTCGCCCCATTTTTTCAGCCATTTCGTGCGAATCAGCACCACCTGTCCGAAGTCGAAGTCGTCGCGCAGCGAACCCTCCTGATAATCAATGACGGGATGGCGCTCCGTTTCGCCCTCTTTCACGGCCAGATAGTCGCTATAGACCATCGCCGCGTCGGTTTCTTCCGCCACACGAATCAGTCGGGGCAGGGCATTGTCGCCCATTTCCACGATGGTCGGTTTCAAGTTTAGCAGCAGGTAGTCGCCCGTCATTTTTCCTGCGATGTCCAACAATTCCTGCGTCGATGGCAGTCCGTTGGATTGCAATGTGATATGTTCGATTTTTGGTTTCATTTTTCGTCGAATTTTGTCTGTAAATGTCTATTTGAGCGCAAAAATATAAAAAAAAGTTGAAGTTTGATCAAATGAGGCGAAAAATTTGTAACTTTGCAAGTCGAAAAGTGAAAAATCGCTCGATGAAACGATGAACGACCCTAAAAAGCGACTCCTTGGAATGACGCTGCCCGAACTGAAAGCGATGGCGGTGGAATTGGGAATGCCTGCCTTCACAGGCGGTCAGATGGCGCAGTGGCTCTATGGGAAGCGCGTCGCCGACATCGACGAAATGACGAACCTCTCGAAGCAGAATCGCGAGCGGCTGAAGGCCGTGTGCGAGGTGGGACGAATGGAACCTGTCGATTGTCAAAGGTCGGCGGACGGGACCATCAAATATCTCTTTCCAGTCGAAAAACTCCCCTCTCTTTCTGGAGAGGGGATGGGGGAGAGGCTCCACGTCGAAACCGTCTTCATCCCCGACGGCGACCGCGCCACGCTCTGCGTGTCGTGTCAGGTGGGTTGCAAGATGAACTGCCTCTTTTGCCAGACGGGAAAACAGGGTTTCGAGGGCCATCTGACGGTGGCCGACATCCTGAACCAAATCTTCGCGCTGCCCGAGGCCGAACAACTGACAAACATCGTGTTTATGGGGCAGGGCGAACCGTTGGACAACCTCGACGCGGTGCTGAAAGCCATCGAAATTCTGACGGCTGACTGGGGTTGGGCGTGGAGTCCGCGCCGCATCACGGTGAGCACCGTCGGAATCCGCGGAAAACTCCAGCGACTGCTCGACGAATGCGACTGCCACATCGCCGTCAGCCTGCACGCCCCGAGCCACGAACTCCGCAGCGAACTGATGCCTGCCGAGCGAGCGATGCCGATTGCGGAAACCATCGAACTGCTGCGCGGTTACGACTTCGCCCATCAGCGTCGCCTGTCGTTTGAATACATCGTTTTCGAGGGTGTGAACGACACTTTGGCGCACGCCAGAGCCATCGTCAAACTGCTGCAAGGGCTCGACTGCCGCATCAACCTCATCCGCTTCCACCAGATTCCGGATGTTCCCCTGCGCGGCACCGACGATGCAACGATGCTCCGACTGCGCGACTACCTCACGCAGCACGGCTGTTTCACGACGATTCGCGCATCGCGTGGCGAGGACATTCAGGCGGCCTGTGGGATGTTGATTACGAAAAGTGAGAAGTGAGGAGTGTGGAGTGAAAAAAATATGAAATCATAATTATTAATTCTAAATTGTTAATTATAAAAATGGACGACAAGAAAATTCGCGTAGCGCTTACGCACGGCGACACAAACGGTGTCGGATATGAACTGATTTTCAAGGCATTCTCGGTTCCCGAAATGCTCGAATTATGCACGCCCGTCATCTACGGTTCACCGAAGGTGGCGGCCTATCACCGCAAGGCTTTGGGCGTGGAAACCACGTTTAGCATCATCTCTTCCGCCGACGACATCCGCGACGGAAAATTGAACCTGCTGACTTGTTTCGACGAGGAAGTGAAAGTGGAACTCGGTGTGCCGACGGAAGAGGCGACCGCAGCAGGCGGAAAAGCCCTGAAAAAGGCCATCGAAGACCAAAAAGAGGGTCGTTTCGACGCGCTCGTGCTCTCGCCCGTCGCACAAAACAATGAGGTGAAGCGACAGGGACTCGTCGTGATGATGGACCAGAACCTGCGCGTGGCACTTCTGAACACCGACACGCCGATGAAAGATGCCGTTTCAAAGGTGACGAAAGAGAATATTTGCAAGAAAGCCGAACTGCTGTTCGACCTGCTGAAACGCGACCTGCGCATCAGCAATCCGCGAGTGGCGGTGTTGGCACTGAACCCCAATGGCGACGGTACGGAAGAGGCAGAAATCATCCGTCCGGCCATCGACGAACTCGTCAGCAAGGGAAAACAAGCTTTCGGACCTTATCCGGCAGGCGATTTCTTCGGTTCCGACAATTATCTGGCTTTCGACGGCATTCTGGCGATGTATCACGACCAAGGAACCATCCCGTTCCGTGCCTTGTCGTCGTCGGATAGCATCGTCTGCGTGGCTGGATTGCCCGTTCCCTGCACAATGCCGTTGGACACGACCTGCCACACGAATGCCGGCAAGGGCGTGACCGATGAAAATTCCTTCCGTCAGGCGGTTTATATGGCCATCGACATTTGTCGGAATCGCCGCAACTACGATGCTCCCTTGGCCAATCCGCTGCCGAAATTGTTCCACGAGCGTCGCGACGACGGCGAAAAAGTGCGATTTGCCGTTCCCAAATGAAGAAAAAACACCAAAACGCATTTTTCATCTTCGGCCTACTGGTGCTGGCGGTGATGGTGACGCAACTCGACTTCGCCGAGGTGTGGCAGGGGTTGAAACACGCCGGCTACTGGTTTTTCGCGGTCGTCGCGCTGTGGAGCCTGCTCTATATGCTCAACGCTACGGCGTGGTACGTCATTATCCGCAGTCAGAGCGACGAAAAACCGCCGTTTTCGTTCTGGTGGCTCTATAAAATCACCGTCAGCGGTTTCGCGTTGAACTATGCGACACCCGGCGGACTGATGGGCGGCGAACCCTATCGCGTGATGGAACTCGCCCCGAAAATCGGTACCGAGCGAGCCTCTTCGTCGGTCATTCTCTATGCGATGACCCACATTTTCAGCCATTTCTGGTTTTGGCTGCTGTCGATTTTCCTCTATATCCTCACGCAACCCGTCAATGTTTTCATGGCGACAATGCTCACGCTGGTGGGTGCGTTTTGTCTGCTCGGACTTTGGTTTTTCATTGCGGGCTATCGTAAGGGATTGGCTGTCAGGGTTTTAAATCTTCTTCGCCACATTCCCATCGTCAAAAAATGGGCGCAGCCTTTCATCGAAAAGCATCGCGAACAACTCGACACCATCGACCACCAGATTGCCGCCCTCCATCGTCAGAATCCGAAAACTTTCGTCGCAGCCGTGCTCCTCGAACTGCTTTGCCGCATCGGAGGCGCCCTCGAAATCTTCTTCGTGCTGCTCATTCTGATGCCCTCGGTGAACTTCATCCAGTGTATTCTCATCCTTGCATTCACCTCGCTTTTTGCCAATATGCTCTTCTTTATGCCGCTGCAACTCGGCGGTCGTGAGGGTGGATTTTTTATGTCGGTCAACGGTTTGGGAATGAGCGCCAGCGCAGGCACTTTCGTTGCCCTCATCGTGCGACTCCGCGAACTGATTTGGACGGGAATCGGACTGCTGCTCATCAAGTTTGACAAGCGAAAAACTGAGGGTTGAGCAATGCGTTACGTCGATGTGATACTGCCGTTGCCCCTCGAAGGGCTTTTTACCTACGGTGTCAGCGATGAACTAGCGGCGCAGGTGCTGGCAGGTGTGCGCGTGGTGGTGCCGTTCAACAAATCGAAGCGATACACGGCCATTGCCGTCAGACTGCACGACGAAAAACCTGATTTCGACACAAAAAATGTCATTGAAATCCTTGATACTCATCCGATTATCCTTCCAGAACAACTTCGATTGTGGCAATGGATTAGCGACTATTATATGGCTCCGTTGGGCGAGGTGATGAACGCGGCGCTGCCTGCCGGACTGAAAAATGAGGATGGTTATCAGCCGAAAACGGAGACGTGCATCGGACTTTGCGAGGCGTATCGCTCGGAACAGGCGCTGCACTTGGCTTTAGATATGCTCCATCGGGCGGAAAAACAGCAGAAGGTGTTGGCGGAATTTCTGAGTTTCGATTACGAAAATTCAGATATTACCCGCGACGAACTGATGAACGAAAGCCACTGCACTTCGGCGGTGCTGAAAGCGCTCATCGACCGCAAAATCCTTTATACTTACGAGCGTGAAGTGGGGCGGTTGAACCACGGTGGCGAGCCGCATCCCGAGCAAATCAAGCCTTTGAGCGAACCACAGCAGAAGGCCTTCAACGAGATTCAATCGCAGTTTGAAAACAAGCGCGTCGTGTTGCTGCACGGCGTCACGTCGAGCGGAAAGACTGAAATCTACATCCACCTCATCCAAAAAGTCCTCGACGAAGGCCGTCAGGTGCTTTATCTGCTGCCCGAAATTGCCCTGACCGTGCAGATGATGGAGCGATTGCGCCGCGTTTTCGGCAATCGGTTGGGCATTTACCATTCGAAATACAGCGATGCCGAGCGCGTCGAAATCTGGCAAAAACAACTTTCCGACGAGCCTTACGACGTGATTCTCGGGGCGCGGTCGGCGGTTTTCCTTCCGTTTCAGCGACTCGGACTCGTCATCGTCGATGAGGAGCACGAAACGTCCTTCAAACAACAAGACCCGGCACCGCGCTATCACGCCCGTTCCGCTGCGATTATGATGGGCTCTCCCGTCCTTCTCGGCACGGCGACACCCTCGATGGAATCGTATTACAACGCGCAGACGGGAAAATTCGGGCTTGTTGAGTTGAAAACGCGCTATCAAGGCATCGAACTGCCTGAAATTCAGGTGGTTGACGTGAAAGATTTGCGTCGGAGGAAGATGATGACAGGACCATTCTCACCGCAGTTGCTCACGGCGATGCGCGCTGCGCTCGACGAACAAAAACAGGTGATTCTTTTTCAAAATCGACGCGGTTTCGCTCCGATGATTGAGTGCAACGCCTGCGGATGGGTGCCGAAATGCAAGAATTGCGATGTCGCGCTGACGCTTCACAAGACGACGAACACGCTCACCTGCCACTACTGCGGCCACACCTACGCCGTTCCGACGCAATGTCCGGCCTGCGAAGGTCGCGATTTGCGCGGAAGAGGCTACGGAACGGAGAAAATCGAAGACCAGATCCGCGATATTTTTCCCGAGGCTCGTGTGGCGCGGATGGACCTCGACACGACCCGTTCGCGCAACGCCTACGAACGGCTCATCGGCGACTTTGCATCGGGTCGCACCAACGTGCTCATCGGCACGCAGATGATTTCCAAGGGTCTCGACTTCGACCGCGTCGCCGTCGTGGGCATCCTCGATGCCGATTCGATGCTCAACAACCCCGATTTCCGCGCCTACGAACACGCTTTTATGATGATGTCACAGGTCAGCGGACGCGCTGGACGCAAGGGCAAGCGCGGTTTGGTGCTTCTTCAGACAAAAAACAAGGAACTTCCTGTCATTCAGCAAGTTACGAACAACGATTGGCCGAATTTCTATGCCGACCTCATCGAAGAACGGCGCGATTTCCGCTATCCGCCCTTCCACCACCTTATTTATATATACATGCGCCATCGCCACGAAAATGTCGTCGATTCCGCCGCCATTTTCATGGCTTCGCTGTTGCGTCAGAGCTTTGGAAGTCGTGTTCTCGGACCCGACAAGCCCGGCGTTTCAAAAGTGAAAACGCTACACATCCGCAAAATCGTCTTGAAACTGGAAAATGGCATCGACCTGCGGCGTGTCCGCGAGTACCTTCGTCGGGCGCAAACCCAACTGATGCAGGACAAGCGCAACGCCGCCCTGCAGGTTTTCTTCGATGTCGATCCGCTGTAATCAGTCGATTTCTTCCTTTTCGCTCGTTTCCTCCACCACTTCCTCCTCGTTTTTCTGCAATTCGGGGTAGCTGATGCGCGTGTGGTAAATGTTTTTCAGGCGTTCTATCAGCGTTTGTTTGGCGAGGGAAATGTCGCGGAACGTGATGGGACACTCGCGGAAATAGCCATCGGCCAGTTGCGAATCGATGATGCGCTCGACGAGGTTCGTGATGCTCTCCTCGGTGTATTCGGGCAACGACCGCGAGGCCGCCTCGACCGCGTCGGCCATAATCAGAATCGCCTGTTCGCGTGTAAAAGGATTCGGTCCTGGATAGGTGAAAGGCGCTTTGTCGATTTCCTCGTCGGGGTGTTCGTTTTGCTCCTTGATGTAAAAATATTTCGCAAGTCCGTGACCGTGGTGGGTGAGGATGAAATTCTTGATGATGGCCGGCAGATTGGCCTTTTCCGCCATTTTCAAGCCCTCGGTGACGTGGCTGATGACGATGCGGGCGCTCTCGGTGTAGGGCATATTGTCGTGCGGATTCACTGTCGCCTGATTCTCGGTGAAAAAGACGGGATTCGCCATTTTTCCGATGTCGTGGTAAAGTCCGCCAGTACGCACGAGCAGGCTGTTGGCTTCGATTCGGTTGGCGATTTCGGCAGCCAGATTTCCGACGGTAATCGAGTGCTGGAACGTGCCGGGTGCCACTTCGCTGAGGTCGCGCAGCAAGCCCTTGTTCGTGTTAGAAAGTTCAAAAAGCGTGACATTCGAAGTGAAGCCGAAGGTGCGCTCGATGACGTACATCAGCGGATAGGCCAGCAAGAGCAGAACACCGTTCATGATGAAATAGACGTACATGTCGGTGTCGATGTTCAGCACGATGTTGGTCTGCATGAGTTGCAGTCCGAAGAAGATGATGGCGCTGGCGATGGTGACGAGAATCGCCGTCTTGAAGACTTGTGCACGGCTCGAAAGGTCGCGCAGTGAATAGATGGCGGCAAGTCCGGCGACAAGTTGCACGATGATGAACTCATATTGATATTTCACTGCCGAGGCGCAAATCAGCATCGTCACGGCGTGGGTGATGAAGGCGGTGCGCGAATCCATGAACACGCGGACGAACATCGGAATCATGGCGAAGGGCAGAATATAGACGCTCATCAGGTTGTTTTTCACCATGAGCGAAACGAGTATCGGGAAAATCGTGATGAGTGCGTAGAGCATCATGATGGAACGCGGTTTCTCGAAATAGTCGCGGCGGAAAAGCCAGAGGTAAATCGTGAAAAACAGCACCATCACGGCGACGAAAATGAATTGTCCGACGGTTGTGCTGGTAATCTCGTTTTCCGATGCGTTGCGCCGTTTCATCTCGCGCTCGAACGACTCAAGGACGCGGGCCGTCTGTTCATCGACGATTTCGCCTCGGTCGATGATTTTCTGTCCTGTCAGCACCATGCCGCTGGCGATGGGAATGCTCGACAGCAGGTCGGCCAACTCGGCTTCGCTACGCTCCTTGTCGTAGATAAGGTTGGGTTCAATGTATTCGTTGAGGTTGCATTTTTGAAGAAGTTGGCGCTGCGAGGCCAGTTGCGGGTCTTGGAAAAGCGTTTCGTAGGCCGAAAGGGTCGAAAAAACGTCGCCGATGGCCAGACTTTGCGCCTGTTTTCCTGTCACCAAGCGCAGCATGTTCGTCGTGTCTTTCACCAGAATGTTGTATTCGGGTGTATTCATGATTCCAGCCTGATAAAGTCGGTTTAACTGGCTGTAAACCATGCTTTTATAAGCCATGGGAAGTCCCGGAAGTCCTGCCGAGAAATCTTTCAGGAACTTTTCCTCCATCCGCTTTTCCACGTCGGTGTCGTAGTTGTAATAGGGCTGGAACTGGTTTTTGAGCGAGTCCTGTTCGTGTACGATGACCTCTTCGCTTTTGTAGATGGGAAAGTCGAATTTCGCAATGACCGAACCCGACGTCCAAGGCCGTCCGACGCCATAGTGGAACATTTGTCCCTCTTCGCGTGGCAGAAACCAGACAATGAGCAAAATGGTGGTGGCGATGATGAGTCCGCGCGTCAAAAAATGGCGACTTTTCGTGGCTTGTTTTTGATCCGTTTTTTCCATTTTTTTCCAAGTAGTTTTCAATTCAACTGCGAAAATACAAAAAAAATACGTTAAACTCAAAAAATATTCGTAATTTTGCACAAAATTTTAGAAATATCATCATTTTCAGATGGAAAACAGACATGTTCGGGTGCGTTTTGCGCCCAGTCCGACAGGACCATTGCACATCGGCGGCGTTCGTACCGCGTTGTATAATTACCTTTTCGCCCGCAAACACGGCGGCGAGTTCGTTTTCCGCATCGAAGACACCGATTCGGCGCGCTTCGTGGAGGGTGCCGAGGATTACATCATCGAGGCTTTCCACTGGCTCGGCATCGAGTTCGACGAGGGTGTTTCCTACGGCGGCGAATACGGTCCCTACCGCCAGAGCGAGCGGCGTGGAATCTATAAGATTTACGTCGATCGGCTGCTGGGTGCGAACCGTGCCTACATCGCTTTCGACACGCCCGAGGAACTCGAACAAAAACGGCAGGAAATCCAGAATTTCCAGTACGACGCTTCGACGCGAATGTCGATGCGCAACTCGCTGACGATGCCCGTCGAGGAGGTCGCCCGACTGATTGAAGACGGACATCAGTATGTCGTGCGATTCAAGGTCGAACCTGGACGTGAAATCGTGGTCAATGACATGATTCGCGGCGAAGTGCGCGTCAAAAGCGACATTTTGGACGACAAAGTGCTTTACAAAAGTGCCGACGAACTGCCGACCTACCACTTGGCGAACATCGTCGATGACCATCTGATGGAGATTTCCCACGTGATTCGTGGCGAGGAATGGTTGCCGTCGGCACCGCTCCACGTGCTGCTCTACGAGGCACTCGGTTGGCAGAATTCAATGCCGATGTTTGCCCATCTGCCACTGCTGTTGAAACCCGAAGGAAAGGGCAAACTCTCGAAGCGCGACGGTGACCGGTTGGGCTTCCCCGTGTTCCCGCTCGAATGGCACGACCCAAAGACCGACGAGGTGTCGAGCGGCTATCGCGAAAGCGGCTATTTCCCCGAGGCGGTCGTGAATTTCTTGGCACTTTTGGGTTGGAATCCGGGCACTGAACAGGAAATTTTCTCGCTCGACGAACTCGTGAAGGCTTTCGACATTTCGCGGTGCTCGAAATCGGGTGCGAAATTCGACTATCAAAAGGGAATGTGGTTCAACCACGAGTATATTTTGCGGAAGTCCGACGAGGAAATCGCCGAACTTTTTGCACCGATTGTCGCTAACAATGGCGTCGATGAATCGTTTGAGCGCATCACGGAGGTCGTTCGTATGATGAAAGACCGCGTCAGTTTCGTCCACGAACTGTGGCCGTTGTGCTCGTTCTTCTTCATTCCACCGTTGGAATACGACGAAAAGACCGTGAAAAAGCGTTGGAAGGAAAATTCACCGCAGGTGATGGCCGAATTGGCCGATTTGCTCGAAGGAATCGACGATTTCTCGCTCGAAAATCAGGAGCGCATCGTCCACGATTGGGTGGAGCAGAAGGGCTACGGCCTCGGCAACGTGATGAATGCGTGGCGACTGACGCTTGTCGGCGAGGGAAAAGGCCCCGGAATGTTCGATATTTCGGCGTTCCTCGGCAAGGAAGAAACGTTGCGTCGGATGCGTCGTGCGATTGAAATGATTGAAGCCCCTCGGGGGTAGTTGGGGGGCTTTATGTATAACTTTATCATTTTCTGCTATTCCTGCGGTGTCGCCATTGTGAGTCTGTTCAACGAGAAAGTTCGCAAAATGTGGCGTGGCGAGCGCGAGGCGGTTCAGACGCTCAAGGAAAAGGTCGATCCGCAGGCGCAATATGTGTGGTTCCACGCGGCCTCGCTCGGCGAGTTCGAACAGGGTCGTCCGCTGATGGAACGGCTGCGTCGCGACCATCCCGAATACAAAATTTTGCTGACGTTTTTCTCGCCCTCGGGCTACGAGGTTCGCAAGAACTACGAGGGTGCCGACATCGTCTGCTACCTGCCGCTCGACACCGTCGGCAATGCCCGTCGATTCCTGCGTGCGGTGCGTCCCGTGATGGCATTTTTCATCAAGTACGAGTTTTGGTACAATTATCTCCATATTCTGAAGCATCGCGGCGTGCCCGTCTATAGCGTGTCGTCGATTTTCCGTCCGAATCAGGTCTTTTTCCGTTGGTACGGACGGCAGTATGGCCGTGTTTTGAAGTGTTTCACGCGATTTTTCGTGCAAAACGAGCAAAGTCGCGAGTTGTTGGCCACGCTCGGCATCCACAATGTCGATGTTGTTGGCGACACGCGGTTCGATAGGGTGTTGCAAATCAAGGAAGCAGCGAAAGATTTGCCCATCATCGAGCAATTTATTTCCGACAACACTTCACACTCCACACTCCACACTCCACAAATTTTCGTCGCAGGCTCCTCGTGGCCGCCCGATGAAGAAATTTTCCTCCGATATTTCAATGGCCGTCACCCTGAATGGAAATTAATCATTGCGCCACATGTCATTGATGAAAGCCATTTACAGCAGATAAATTTACATCTGAAAAACCGCAAAGTGGTGCGTTATACGAGTGTCATAGGCGAATTTCCAAGTAATATCAGCGATTTACGCAACGCCGATGTTCTTGTGGTGGACTGCTTCGGCCTCCTGTCGAGCATCTACCGCTACGCCACCGTTTGCTACGTCGGCGGAGGTTTTGGCGTGGGCATCCACAATGTTGTGGAGGCGGCAGTCTGGGGCAAGCCCGTGTTCTTCGGCCCGAACAACCAGCGGTTCATGGAGGCGCAGGAACTGAAAGAATGTGGTGGCGGCATCGAAATCACCAGTTACGACGACTTCGCCAACAGCATGAACCAATTTGCAACCGACGCACAAGCCGTGAAAACCCGTGGAGAGGCCGCTGCCGAATGTGTCAGTCGCCGTTCTGGGGCTACCGAGCGCATTTTCTCGTATCTGAAACTATAATTTTTCCAACTGTTCGATGGTTGCGCGGACGCGCTCGGCCGAGGTGACGAGAATTGTGTCTTCGTCGGCTCCCTTCGCACCCATATACACGTCGGGATTAGCGAAAATCATCTGACTTTTTCGCGATTCGCGAGCCGAAAAATGAAACTCCGTGACACCCGTCGCCTCGTGGATTTTTCGGATATTTTCCTCGTTTACGCCGCAACCTGCCAAGATTTTGATGCGACCAGCGGCCTGCTCGTGCAGTTTTTTGAGCAAATCGATGCCTTCGAGGGCCGTCGGTTGCTGACCAGAGGTCAAAATTCGGTCGAAACCCTGTGAAATCAACTCTTCCAAAGCCTGTTCGGGATGGGCGCAGCGGTCGAAAGCGCGGTGGAAGGTAATTGCTGGGTGTTGGGTGTTGGGTGTTGGGTGTTGGGTGGCTTCCAACAGTCGGGCGTTAGCCTCGGTATCGAGCGAACCGTCGGGTCGCAAACAGCCGAAAACAACACCGTCGGCACCCAGTTCACGGCAAATCCGAATGTCTTCCGCCATTCGTTCCAACTCCCATTCGGAATACAGGAAATCGCCGCCTCGCGGACGGATAATCACGTGCAGGCGAGTCGCTTTCAAACCCTGCGCCGCACCCTCGTCGAGCACGCGCCGCGCCTGCTTGATTTCGCCATACGACGGCGTCGTTCCACCCTCGGGAATCCCCGCACACAACTCTACGCGGTCGGCACCGCCCAACTGTGCCGCCCTGCAACTCTCCACGCTGTTCGCGCAGACCTCAAATTGAAATTTCGAAATCATCGTTTCCGACATAAAAATTTTTTCTTTGGAAAAATACTGTCGCGAAGTTAGTGGTTTTTCGAGATATTTCCAAAAAAACACGCGATTTTTTGAAAAATGACGGAAAAATTTTGCCATATCGCGAAAAAATCGATTTCTTGTATTTGATGACAACATAAATGAAATGAATAAAGTAGCATTTGGCTTGCCAAAAATCGCCTTTTTACAGAAAAATACATAAATTTTTGCAGAAAATCGCAACATAATACTTTGTTTTACGATTATTTTTTTATCTTTGTGGTCGAAATTTGGTAAATATTAGACGAATACAAATATCAAAAGTAAATGTTATCGATTAGTAAAGCAACCGCATATAATTGGAAAAAATTAAAGAGTGATTCCGAACACAAACTAACAAAAAGGGCGAATAAAACAAAATCCGCCAAACGCATTGTGGCTAATAGTTATGTAAATAATGATGATGCCAACAAGCTCCTTTCTATAGTTTTAAAATTGAATAACCCCGTTGAGTATATTATGTACTCATTGGTCATCTCGTTGCTGACAAATAAAGGAATTATCCATAAAGCTCATGTTCGCAACTTTTTGAACACTTATCACGACATGGAACTTGTCGACATATCTGTTCCTGAATATATTTGGGATTCAAAAGAAGATATCTTGGGGTTTATTTACCAGTCGCTGATAACTGAAGGAGAACGTAATATTACAGGGCAATATTATACGAGTCAAAACGTTGTAGAGTATATGTTGGGGGACAAGATACTTAAAGATGATGAAACACTATTGGACCCCTGTTGTGGTAGTGGTGCCTTCCTTTTAAAAGTTTCAACGAAGAATCCTACAAATCTCTATGGCTTCGACATCAATCCTATAGCTGTGATGCTCGCATCAGCAAATTTACTTGCCAAGTATTCAGATTTTGTTTTTACGCCCCAAATATATTGTATTGATTTTCTAAAACAGGATTTGTTTGTGAATATAACACAAAACATTCCATTAAGGTTTGATAATATTTATACAAATCCGCCATGGGGTGCAGACAAAGCTGGAGATTATGCGCGAAATTACCCTCATATAAAGTCAAAAGAAAGAGCATCTATGTTTATAGTGGAGGCCCTCAATCATCTAAAAAAAACTGGTGTGCTTTATTTCTTACTTCCAACTTCTTTGTTAAAAATTAAGACGCATAGCGATATGCGAGAATTCTTACTGGCTTCGACTACTATTCATCAAATAGACTTGTACAACAACCGATTTGATGGAGTCTATACAGACTTCTTTAGTATAAAGCTTTCTATTGGTCGAGTTGATGAACAAAACTATTGTGTTAGGAATGGTGAGACGCAAACAAACATACAGATATCAAAAACAGAATATCCTTCTGCGAATATCGTTACAGACAAAATGAATACGTTGGATGAATCCATTATACACAAAATGGAATCTTTTAGACATGATGATTTGACGCACAGTCTATGGGCACTTGGAATAGTGACTGGTGACAATAAAAACAAAGTAAAGAAAGAAGTTGAACCTGGTTTAGAGCCTGTATATACAGGCAAACAGGTGAGACCATTTTCACTAAAAGAAGTATCGTCATATATTCTCTTTGCGCCAGAGACCTTCCAGCAATGTGCCAAAACAGAATATTTTAGAGCGCCAGAGAAATTGATATACAGGTTTATTGCAAAATATCCTATTGTCGCTTATGATGACAAACAATGTTTGTGCCTGAACAGTGCCAACATCTTGATACCTGAAATAGATGGTATAACTGTAAAAAGTGTGGCCGCACTCTTGAACTCCACACTATACCATTATTATTACACTATGAAGTTCTCTGATATAAAAGTTTTAAAAGGAAATCTACAGTCATTACCTTTCCCAAAACTAACTGTTGATCAAGATAGAGAACTAAGTGATTTGGTAACAACATTCCAATTGTCCGATTATTCGGAAGAACAACAACGACGTTTGGATAAGGTCGTCTATTCAATTTTTGGAATTACGCCATCAGAACAAGTATATATTTATTCCCAATCCAAATAAAAGAATATGGAAACACTCATTAAGGAACTTGAAGCATACAAAAGAGCATTGTCTTCAGAAGAGAAATTGCAATTAAGTAATTCTGTGTTAGACAAATTGTACGCCGTGTACCCATTTAATAAATTTGAGTACACAATTTCACATCTCATAGCCAAAGGCATCATAACTTTGGATGGCTATTTAGAAATGAGAGCAGAATATTTACAGCGCAATAAGTACTTGCATTTATTTGAATTGGCCCCACGCACTTTTGGCGAAACTTGGGGACAACAACACCTAATGGAACATGTCCCAGAGTTCAAAATACCAACCAAGTCGTTAGACCCATCATATTCAGGTGAATATGACCTACTGTTGAATGACATTCACGTTGAGGTAAAAGCGTCTCGTGCTGTTAAGAAAATTGGAGGTGACACATTAGCTAATAAAGCTCTTGCCAGTGATAGTAAATCAAGGTTTGATATGAATTATCAGCAGCTTAAGCCTGGTTGTTGCGATGCCTTTGTATGGATTGCTGTTTGGCGCGATAAAATCGATTACTGGGTACTGTCAAGCAAAGATGTGCAGAACAACCCTCTTTTAAGCAATCAGCACCGCGCATCGCAACTGTCTGAAACAGGAGCTGTAGTTGAAGGGCAAATACATATCAATAATGGTAACTATGCAGATTTTGAAAAATATCGCGTACAACTACGTGACATATACACAAAAGTCCTAGAAATTGGTAAAAAGAAGTAATGATAGTCCCATATTATAATGATAATAACGACTTTGTCCTTTATTGTGGCGATGTGAACCAAGTCTTAGCCGATATAAAGGAGAAGGTAGATGTTATCTTTGCTGATCCTCCATATTTCTTGTCAAGCCAAAAGCAAATCATACAAAGCGGCAAAATCAAAATCTGTGATAAAGGGGAATGGGATCGTGTAGCTTCTTTAGAGAAAATCAATTCATTTAACCGAAATTGGTTATCAAAATGTCGTGATATTTTAAAAGATAATGGAACCATTTGGGTTTGTGGTACATATCACAACATATATTCTGTGGAGCAATGTTTAATTGAGCTTGGATTTCAAATATTAAATATTGTTGTTTGGCAGAAGCCAGACCCTCCTCCAACTCCTTATGGCGGTAGGTTTAATTTCTCTGCTGAATATATTGTTTGGGCAAGAAAAGATCCCAAAGCCATTCATTGCTTTCATTATGAAGAACTCAAACAAATGAATGGAGGGAGGGAAATGCCTGATGTGTGGAAAATTCCATCTACGGGGTCTTGGGAAAGAAACTGCGGAAAACATCCAACACAAAAACCTTTAAGATTGCTTTATAGGGTGCTGCAATCCTGTACAGAAAAAGGTTATATTGTCCTTGACCCCTTTGCTGGGAGTTGTACTACAGGAATCGCTGCTAATCTTCTTGGCAGGAAATTCATTGGTATAGATCAAAACCAAAAATTCCTTGACTATGGAATCCAGCGAAAGCATGAAGTTGAAGATGCTTCAAAGGCTGAATGGATGCTAAAGAAGATGTTGGAGAATCCTGAGGAAGTGATGGTTATGGTCAACCATGCTCGCCCCGACCTATTTAAAAGGATGATAGAGACAGGCATCTGTTATCTTCGCGCAGGTGACTCGAAAGGTTCACTGCTTGTCACTCCAGGCTTTGAACGACTCAACTATGTCTTGCTTCATACCAATGGTGAAAATGCTCAACTCTTCAAACTGAAAAAGAAGGGACACTTTCAGATATGGACACGAGAAACGTTACAACAATATGGCTTTAGTCCTCATAGTGCTGTATATTATGTTGTGTTACATTTTGATCCAACAAATCTAATTGCGATGAAACATTGTCCTAATCTTAAAAAACATAAGTACACTTTTAAAACAAAAATTCATCCGTTGAGTGATTTTATAGGGATAAAGTAATATGTAGTTTCTAATTTCATTAGAGGGATTGGGAAAAGTAAACAATATGACCGAAATCGAATTACAACCGTGTTGGTTATAGCCAACAACAAAGGTGATTTCATGGCATTTTAGAAAATTTTTCTGCCAAAATTGCAGCCGTTTCGCAGAAAATGTGTAATTTTGTCAGCTCAAATGAATACGACGAGGTTACAAGAGGTAAAAAAACGGTATAATGTCGTGGGAAACTGCGATGCTTTGAACCGTGCGTTGGATGTTGCTCTGCAAGTGGCATCGACCGACTTGAGCGTGCTCATCGTGGGCGAGAGCGGCGTGGGTAAGGAGATTATTCCGCGCATCATCCACGACAACTCGCCGCGCCGCCGTGAGCGGTATTTCGCCATCAACTGCGGCTCGATTCCCGAAGGAACCATCGACAGCGAACTGTTCGGACACGAAAAAGGGTCGTTCACGGGTGCCATCGGCGAGAGCGAGGGCTATTTCGGTGTGGCTAACAAGGGCACGATTTTCCTCGACGAAGTGGGCGAACTGCCCTTGGCGACGCAGGCTCGGCTGTTGCGTGTGTTGGAGACGGGCGAATACATCCGCGTGGGCGGTCAGAAGATGATGAAGACCGATGTGCGCATTGTGGCGGCGACCAATGTGAATATGCAGAAGGCCGTCAGCGAGGGACGTTTTCGCGAGGACCTCTACTATCGCCTGAACACGATTCCCATCCAGATGCCGGCACTGCGCGACCGTGGCGAGGACATTCTGCTGCTGTTCCGACTGTTTGCCCTGCAAATGGCCGAGAAATATCGGCTTCCGAAAATCACGCTGACCGACGACGCTGCACAGCAGATGTTGCGCTACAAATGGCCCGGAAACGTACGCCAGTTGAAGAACATCACCGAGCAGATGTCGATTCTCAGCGAACAGCGTGAAATCGACGTGGAAACGCTGTCGAAATTCATTCCGCAAGACCCCGAAAGCACGCAGTTGGCCATCATCGGCAACGCAGGCGAACATTCCTACGAGAGCGAGCGCGAACTGCTCTACAAAATCCTCTACGAACTGCGAGGAAACGTGAGCGACCTGCGCCGCGATATGAACAGCCTGCGGAAGCAGATGGACGAGGCTCGTGCGCTGGGTGGAGCGGCTTCGTTTGGCGGAATCACGACCATCGGGCCGTCGTCGAGCACGATGCCGACCGTCAGAAGTGAACACGCCGACGAAAACACCATTGAGGAGGCCGAGGCCGAGGAAATTCGCGAGCCAGAGAGCCTGAACCTCAGCGATTTGGGACGACAGATGCTGGAAAAAGCCCTCGAGCGCAATGGCGGAAATCGCAAGAAAGCCGCGCAGGAACTGGGCATCAGCGACCGCACGCTCTATCGTCGGTTGAAGCAGTTTGGGCTGGAGTAATTAATAATTAATAATGAGTAGTGAGTAATGATGGGTAAAATTAATAAATATCATCGAATCAAGCGTTGGGTTGGCCGATTCATCGTCGGTGCAACGCTATTCGCTATTCACTGTTCACTGTTCACTTCTTGCTCCGTCAGTTACAAGTTCAACGGCGCGAGCATCGACTACAGCAAGACGAAAACCATCCAAATCGCCGACTTCCCGATTCGTGCGAACTACGTCTGGGGACCGATGGCGCCGCTCTTCAACAACCAACTCAAGGACACCTACGCCAACCACACGAAACTGATTCAAGTGAAGCGCAACGGCGACCTGAAAATCGAGGGCGAAATCACACAATACAACCAACGAAACAAGTCGGTGTCGAGCGAAGGCTATTCGGCGCAAGTCGAACTGTCGATGACCGTCAACGTGCGATTCACCAACAACGTGAACCACTCCGAAGACTTCGAACGCAGTTTCACCGCCACCACCACCTACGAATCGACACAGTCGCTCAACGCCGTGCAGGAAGAACTCGTCACGCAGATGGTGAAGGAACTCACCGACCAAATTTTCAACGCAACAGTCGCAAACTGGTAAAAAAAGATAGGAAAATGGACTTGACGCAACTCATCAACCACCCCGAACAGATGAACCGCGAGACTCTCTACGAGCTTCGCAGCCTGCTCGCGCTCCATCCCTATTACCAGACGGCGCGGCTTCTGATGTTGCAAAACCTCTACCTGCTCCACGATGCCACTTTCGACGCCGAACTGCGCAAGGCCGCCGTCTATTTCAGCGACCGAAAAGTGCTGTTCAACCTCGTCGAAGCCGCCCACTATCAACTGGGAAAAGAGCCCGAAACCGCGCCTGCCGAGGCCAACGAGGAAAATCGAACCATCACCCTCATCAACGACTTCCTCGAGTCGATTCCCAAGGAAGAAGCCGAAGAAAAGGTCGCGACGGGCCAGAAACGCAAGCCGACACCCGCCGATGCAGCCATCGACTACGTTTCCTATCTGTTGGATGTCGAGAAAGAAGAAAACGAGCCGCAGCAAGAACCCCAGATGAAAGGCCAGGACCTCATCGACAACTTCATCCAAAACGAAGGCGGAAAAATCAAACTCAAGGACGAAATCGACTACACGCCCGAAGCATACGACTTGTCAGACAAAAATGACGAAAATGAAGCCGAAGAAGGCATTTTTACCGAGACTTTGGCCAAAATTTACATCAAACAGGGGCGATATGACAAGGCTTTGGAAATAATTCAGCGATTAAATTTGCTATATCCGAAAAAAAATGCTTACTTTGCAGACCAAATCCGATTTTTGGAAAAATTGATACTCAATAACAAACAAATTAATACTTAAAAAATGGTTTACACATTATTCGTAATTCTCATCGTAATTGCAGCACTGCTGATGATCGGCATCGTGCTCATTCAGGAGTCAAAGGGAGGCGGACTGGCCTCGAACTTCTCCTCGTCGAATCAAATCATGGGTGTCCGCAAGACAACCGACGTCATTGAAAAAACAACATGGGCCCTGGCCGCAGCCATGGTCGTGTTCAGCGTCATCTGTGCCTACGTGGCTCCGACCGCCTCTGCCGACCAGAGCGTGCTCGAGAAGGCAGCCACCGAAACCATGACGACCAATCCCGTCAATACGCAGGGCTTTGGCGCTGGTGAGGCCGCTCCCGCAGAAGCCGCTCCCGCCGCTGAAACTGCTCCGGCAGCCGAGGCAGCACCGGCAGAAGCACCCGCAAAGGCTGAGTAAAAACGTCATTTGAACGAATGAAAGTCCTAATTACGGGGGATTTTTCCTCGATTTTAGGATTTTCTTTCGTCCGATTGATAAAAAAATCAGGAATTATTTGGCGATGTCAAATATTTCCTGTACCTTTGCACCCGCTTTCCAACAAAAGGAAGTTTGATGGTGCCTATAGTTCAGTTGGTTAGAGCGTCAGATTGTGGTTCTGAATGTCGTCGGTTCGAGTCCGACTAGGCACCCAACGGTTAAGTGGCTGAAAATCAGTCACTTATATTTTTTAACATTTCTAAAATTAAAAATTTGCTACTATTTTGGTGTGATTTTTTATCCAAAGAGATATTTGAAAAACTTCTCCGGCCAATAATTCATGATTAATTCGTCGGGGAAATCGGTTTCGGCCAAGAGCGGATAAAGCCTTTCGTAGTCGGCAATCTGGTATGAGACGTGGGCGTCGCTGCCGAGAATCGTGGGCACTTCGTACTTCTTGCACAAGCGCAGAATCTCCAGGTTGTTGTCGCGAACCACCATGTTTTTGCGCTGCGGAGCCATCGAGTGGTTGTTCACCTCCAACAGCGTGTGCGCCTCCTTCGCTGCCAGCACCAGCGGTTCGTAGTCGAGTTCGCACGCTCCGTCGCCCGGGTGGCTGATGATGTTGATGTTCGGATTTTTGATGACGCGAATCATGCCCGCCGTGTTTTCCTCCTTCGTACCACCCTGATACCATGGGGCGTGCACGCCGGCGATGGCCAAATCGAGCCTTTCGAAGTATTCGTCGGTGAGGTCGAGCGAGCCATTCGTGTCGAGGATATTTAGTTCGCAGCCCATCAGCAGGCGAATGCCAAACAATTGGCGGGGAACCACGAACATATTTTTGAAATACAACTTATGGCATGAGCCAGGGACAGCCGGTCCGTGTTCTGTGATTCCAAGCACCTCAAGGCCCTTTTCGGCTGCCATTTTTGCCATTTCCTGCACCGTGCTGTAGCCATGTCCCGAGGCCACCGTATGCGTATGTGCGTCAAGTAATATTTTTTTCATGTTTTAATTTTGGAAATGAACCCCAGAAGTCTGAATTCAAGACTTCTGAGGTTCACAACATTGCGATTTATTAGATTTTTATTCAGCAGGCTCAATCACTTTCCAGATGACTGCTGCCAATGCACCGCCCACGAGCGGGCCAACGATGAACACCCAGAGGTTGCTCAGCGCCTCGCCACCCTCGAAGAGAGCCGGGCCAATCGAGCGAGCGGGATTCACGGAAGTGCCCGTGAAGTGGATGCCCACGAGGTGAATCAGAATCAGCGTCAGACAGATGGCCAGACCTGCGAAGTTGTTGGTGGCGCCGTTGGTCTTCGACGTGGCACCGAGCACGACGAGCACGAACAGCGTCGTCAGCACGATTTCAACGATGAGGCCGTTGGTCACGCCATACGTGCAGCCATTGGCACCCGTAGCGGTGGTGATGACGAGACTCGGGTCAGTGGCAACGATGCCAGCGAGTACAGCGGCAGCCAGAATGGCACCGATGACCTGGAACACCATGTACATACCGCAATCCTTGGCCGAAATGCCGCCATTGAGGAATACGCCCAGCGTGATTGCCGGATTGATGTGGCAACCCGAAATGCCGCCAATCGTGTAGGCCATCGCCACGACCGAAAGACCGAATGCGAAGGCTGTTCCGACGATGGCCGCCGTGTTTTCAGCACCACAACCCAGAGCCACAGCCGCGCCGCAGCCCAAGAACGTAAGCACGAATGTGCCCACCATTTCTGCTAAATACTTTTTCATAATAATCTTTTTTTTAAAATGAGTTAATAAAATGATTAAAAATAATAAATTTAATTCTATTAGTATCCAATGGATGGCATAATAATATTATATTTGTTCTTTGACGGGTCTTTCAACTCTCGCTTGAAAAGTTCGAATCGATAACCCAGCGTCACCGTAAACGCCTTATTTTTAAAATAATCGTCCGATGTAATCGAGAGAACACGGGTGTAAGAAAGGTCGAGCACGATGTTCTTGAATTCATAGGTGATGCCTGCCAAAATGTCGGCCTTCATGTCTTCGACGTATGGTTCTATCGATTTGTCAATATTGACATTCAGTCCAGGCTGTACTCCCGCATACACCCCGAATCCCTTTAAAAAATAGGCATGGAATAGAAGTGGAACGTCGATGCAGTCGATGCTGATGTTTTTTCCTCCATCAAGTTTGTATCCCATCTGCGAATATTTCAGACCGCCTGAGATGGCGAAAATGTTATTGATTTGATATTCAAGTTCCGCACCTACGACAAGTCCCAATTTTGTCTTCGGAGTGCCGACGACAACATTGTAATTAGGGTCGCTTTTCACACTGCTAAAATTCATACCAGCGTATGTGCGTAGAGAACCACTGTATTTTTCTCTCTGGGCATTCGCCGAAAGGGTGCTTACAAGCAGCAATGTTGCAATGAGAATCTTTTTCATATATTTTACCTAATTAAAATTTATTTTTGCAAAGATACGTCAAAAAAACGAAACGACCAAACGATTCGACATTTTTTTTACGCGACAGAAAAAATTTTTTCTGTTCCTTTTGTATTCTGCTCGCTTATGCGTAACTTTCGAGAAGTTTTTCGCTTTGCTCAAGGGAACTCCTTTCGCTCGAGAATGAAAAGAAAAACGAGTTTTTCTTTTGTATTCTGCTCGCTTATGCGTAACTTTGCAGTCCGTAAGGAATATGTGGAAAAATCAGAAAAAATAGGATAAAAAGATTGTTACAATGAAAAAAATTGGATTAGACTTGACGAAAGCGGCGTGCTTCCTCGGTGAAGGCGCTGTGAAGGCTTTTGAGCCGAAAGTGAAAGAGGCACAGTTGTCGATGGAAAACGGCACGTGTCCGGGTAATGATTATCTGGGTTGGCTGCATCTGCCGACGAGCATCAGCGAGGCGTTTCTCGACGAAATTCAGGCGGTGGCCGACTCGCTGCGCGAAAAATGCGAAGTGGTGGTTGTGGCTGGCATCGGAGGCTCGTATCTCGGTGCGCGTGCGGTGATTGAGGCACTCAGCAATTCGTTTGCGTGGCTTCAACACCCAACACCTAACACCCAACACCCAACACCCGTCATCCTCTTCGCTGGCAACAACATCGGCGAGGACTACCTGTTTGAACTCACGGAATACCTGAAAACCAAGCGTTTCGGCGTGATTAACATCTCGAAATCGGGTACGACGACCGAAACCGCGCTGACTTTCCGTCTGCTGAAGAAGCAATGCGAGCAACAGCGCGGCAAGGATGAGGCTCGCGAGGTGATTGTCGCCGTGACCGACGCGGAAAAAGGTGCTGCACGAACCTGCGCCGACAAAGAAGGCTACAAGTCGTTTGTGATTCCTGGCAATGTGGGTGGTCGGTTCTCGGTGCTCACACCGGTTGGACTGCTGCCTGTGGCCTGCGCCGGATTCGACATCAAGGCATTGGTGAAGGGTGCGCAGGATATGGAAAAGCAATGCGGCAAGGACGTTCCGTTCGAGGAGAACATCGCCGCGCAGTATGCTGCCGCGCGCAACGCCCTCTACCAGAGTGGCAAGAAGATTGAAATTATGGTGAACTATCAGCCGAAACTGCATTTCATTGCCGAGTGGTGGAAACAGCTTTATGGCGAGTCGGAAGGCAAGGACGGCAAGGCGATTTTCCCGGCTTCGTGCGACTTCACGACCGATTTACACTCGATGGGTCAGTGGATTCAAGATGGTGAAAGGTCGATTTTTGAGACCGTCATCAGCATCGAACAGCCCGAAAATCGTGTCGATTTCCCGTTTGACGAGGAAAATCTCGACGGACTGAACTTCCTCGCTGGCAAGCGCGTCGATGAGGTGAACAAAATGGCTGAACTCGGCACGCAACTGGCGCACGTTGATGGCGGTGTGCCGAACATTCTCATCACGATGCCCCAACTCAATGAATATTACCTCGGTCAGCTGATTTATTTCTTTGAACTCGGCTGTGGCATCAGCGGCAATTTGCTCGGTGTGAATCCGTTTAACCAGCCGGGCGTCGAGGCGTACAAGAAAAATATGTTTGCCCTGCTCAACAAACCGGGCTACGAGGCCGAATCGAAGGCAATCCTTGAAAGGTTAAAAGGTTAAAGGGTTAAAAAGTTAAAAGGTTGAAATGGGGCTTGAAACGGTACTTTTCGATATGGACGGCGTGCTCTACGACTCGATGCCGAACCACGCTGTGGCTTGGCAGCAGGCGATGGCGCAGTTCGACATTGTGATGACGGCGGAAGATGCCTATGCCACCGAGGGCGCACGTGGTGTCGATACGATTCGCGAGATGGTCTGGGCACAGCAACATCTCACGATTTCGACCGACGAAGCGATGCGAATGTACCAAAAAAAGGCGGAAATTTTCCACTCGATGCCGCAGGCGGTGATTTTTGATGGTGTTTTCGACCTGATGCAGCTGTTCAAGGACAACGGTTGCGCCATCGGCATCGTCACTGGCAGTGCCCAGCGACCGCTCATCGCCCGAATGTTGGACGATTTCGCCGATTTTGTCGATGAAAGTAGGGTGGTGACGGCCTACGATGTCGAACGCGGAAAGCCTGCGCCCGACCCCTACTTGATGGGGATGAAAAAATGCGGTTGCACCGATGCAAAGCGCTGTCTGGTCGTAGAAAATGCGCCGTTGGGCGTGGAGGCTGCCGTGGTCGCTGGCTGTCGCACGATGGCTGTGAACACGGGGCCTTTGGCCGACGACATTCTGGCGGAAAAAGGCGCTGAGCGCGTCTTTAAGACGCTTCGCGAACTGTATGATTTTTGGGTACAATCAAGTTGATTTTCACGAAAAAAAGCCACTTTTTATGCTGATTTCACGAAAAAATATCGTTTTTTGGGCGATGATGCTCTTTTCGTCGATTGAAATGGCGGCGCAAGGCGAAATTTTCCGTGCCGACACCCTCAGCGACGCCGTTTTCAGCCGTATGCAAGGCCGTTCCTATCCGTCGCACTGCACCGTCAGACGGGCTGATTTGCGCCTGCTCACGCTGACCTACTGCGACTTTGACGGCGCGACGCAACAGGGCGAACTCGTCTGCAACAAGGCGATTGCCCAAGACCTCATCGCGATTTTCCGCGAACTCTATCGCCAGCGCTATCCCATCGCCCAAATCCGCCTCATCGACGACTTCGATGCCGACGACGAACGCTCGATGCAGGCCAACAACACCTCGTGCTTCTGTTTTCGCGCCGTCAGCGGTAGCCGAAAACTCTCGAAACACGCGCAGGGACTCGCCATCGACCTCAATCCACTTCAAAATCCTTGCGTGAAACGGCGCAAGGACGGCACACTCGACGTGCAGCCCGCGACCGCCCGATTCTATGCCAATCGCTCGCGCAATTTCAAGTACAAAATCACGCGCAACGACCTCGCCTACCGCCTTTTCAAGCAGCGTGGATTCCGTTGGGGAGGCGACTGGAAATCACTCAAAGATTACCAGCATTTCGAGAAATAGTCAGATGACGACAGCCGTTCCGCTCGTTGCGACCATCAGCATCGAATTGCCTTGTCCGAGCGTCTCGTAGTCGATGTCGATGCCCACGATGGCGTTGGCACCGAGTTCGCGTGCGCGTTCCTCCATTTCTTTCATCGAAGTGTCTTTCGCCTCGCGCAGCACACGCTCGTAGGAAGCACTGCGGCCACCCACGAAATCGCGGATGCTGGCCTTGAAGTCTTTCCAGAAATTGGCACCGATAATCGTTTCGCCGGTCACCACACCCTTGTATTCGCGGATGGTGCGGCCTTCAATCGTTGGGGTTGTTGAGAAAATCATCATCATAATCGTTATGGATTAGTTGGTATTTGTTAGACGTTTTAATTCACGAAAAAGTTGCAATCTACACTGTGATTTCCCCCGAACCGAAGCAGCGGCGGAAATCGCTGTCGTAGATGACGCAGAACTGTCCGGGCGCAACGCCCTGCACCCAGCGGTCGGCATGGACGGTGTAGCAGCCGTTGCCGAGGTCGTCGAGTGTGCCGATGAAGTAGTCGGGCGTGTGGCGAACCTTGAAAGTGATTTCTTTCGGGAGTTGCAGAAGTTCGGGAGTTTGTTCTGAAATCGGAGTGTTGTCAGAATTCCTCGAAACCACGAAATGAAAATCCTTGATGTTGAATTCCATTCGATGTGCCCGAATCGGCTCGTAGCCCTTGACGACGTAGAGAATGTTCCGCTCGACATCCTTCCGAACCACATTCCACGGACCACCGCCGAGTCCGAGCCCCTTGCGCTGGCCAATCGTGTGGAACCAATGGCCTTTGTGGCGGCCAATCACCTGCTCGGTGTCGATGTCGATGATGTCGCCCTCTTGTTCGCCGAGATAGCGCCGTAGATAGTCGTTGTAGCTGATTTTTCCGAGGAAACAGATGCCCTGCGAGTCTTTCCGACGGGCGTTCACGAGGTGTTCGCGCTCGGCAATCGCCCGAATTTCCTCCTTTCGGTAATGGCCGATGGGAAACAGTGCCTTGCGAAGTTGCCAGTCGTAGATTTGCGCGAGGAAATCGGTCTGGTCTTTTACTGGGTCGGGGCTCGTCGTGAGCCATTTCACGCCGTTATCGTCGATTTCTGTCTGGGCATAGTGTCCCGTGGCGATGAGGTCATAGTCGTGGCCGCGCTTGCGGTCAAACGCCCCGAATTTAATCATCCGATTGCACATCACATCGGGGTTCGGTGTGCGACCCGCCCGCACCGATTCGATGGTGTAGCGCGTCACTTCGTCCCAATAGTCGCGGTGGCAATCGACCACCTCGAGCGTAACACCGTAGCGGTGGCACAGTGCTGTCGCCATCTCCATGTCCTCCTCCATCGAGCAGTCCCATTCGTCGTTGTCCTCGCTCCCGATTTTGATGTAGAAACAATCGGGTCGAATGCCGTTTCCGACCAGTTCGTGCAGCGCAACCGCACTATCGACACCGCCCGAAAGCAGCAGTGCCACGCGTTTCTGATGAAATTCTTCTCGATTCATGTCTAAAAAGGTCGTTTTTGCCGAAAAATCGACGTTCTACGCTGCAAATTTAGACAATTTATCCCGAAAAAATTCTTCCCTTGCCATTTTTTTTGTAATTTTGCACCCGATTTTCAATCAAGTGGCTTTCGCGAGCCGCTATTTTTTAACGATAGGGGTACTTGCTCAACCCCCTTTAACAAAACAAGAACATGAAAAAAACAAATCATCGAGTCAGTGTGCTCTTTATGCTTTTCTGCACGCTGTTCTGCGTTTGCCTGATTACGGCAAATGTGTTGGAGACAAAGCTTATTTCGTTCGGTCCAGCCAATTTCACGGGCGGTTTGCTCATTTTTCCCGTCAGCTACATCATCAACGATGTGGTCTGCGAAGTCTGGGGCTTTCGGCGTGCCCGACTGCTCATTTGGATGGGTTTCGCGATGAATTTCTTCTTCGTCACGATGGCTGCCATCGCCGATTTCATCCCCGGTGCCGACTATTGGGACCGCAGCGAGGCGTTCCACAGCATTTTTGGACTGGCACCGCGCATCGCTGCCGCTTCGTTTGTGGCGTTTCTGGCAGGCTCGTTCATCAATGCCTATGTCATGTCGAAGATGAAAATGTCGTCGAAGGGTAAGAATTTCTCGGCTCGTGCCGTTCTGAGTACGGTTTTCGGCGAACTCACCGACTCGATTATCTTCTTTCCGCTGGCCTTCTCGTTTGTGATGCCGTGGGAGGAGATGCCCTCGCTCGTCATTACGCAGGTGGTGCTGAAAACGCTCTACGAAATCATCGCATTGCCCATCACTCATCGTGTGGTCGCCTTCACGAAACGACACGACAACGAGGACGTTTATGACTACGATATTTCTTATAACATCTTTAAAATCTGGAAGTTATGAACAGGGAACAGGATCAACTGCAAGCCCTCGGGACGAAAACCGAATATCGGGACGACTATGCGCCCGAAGTGCTCGAAACCTTTGAAAATAAGCATCCCGACAACGATTATTGGGTGCGATTCAATTGTCCGGAGTTCACTTCGCTCTGTCCGATTACGGGTCAGCCCGACTTCGCTGAAATCCGCATTGCTTACGTGCCTGCCGAGCGAATGGTCGAGTCGAAAAGCCTGAAACTCTACCTGTTTTCGTTCCGCAACCACGGCGATTTCCACGAAGATTGCGTGAACACGATTATGAAGGATTTGGTGAAGTTGATGCAACCGAAATACATCGAGGTGAAGGGCATTTTCACGCCTCGCGGTGGCATTTCGATTTGGCCCTACGCCAACTACGGAAAGCCCGGCACGAAGTGGGAACGGGTGGCGGAAGAAAGATTTTTGAATTTTGAATTATAGCCCAAGCGACTCTTTCAGACGCTTTTCAGCCTTTTCGCGAGCCTCTCGGTTGATTTCTTCGACGTTCGTGTGGCGATAATAGCTGCGCGTGACACCGTCGCTGCCCAAAACCAGCGAATCGTCGCGCAAATAAAGGATGTCGCAAGTGTCGTTGCGCGTGCTCACGATTTTCATATCGTCGCTGTCGTCATCCTTTCCAAACTCGCCGCTCGTCACGATGAGTTGGCCGTTGAGCATGTGCCAACCTGTGAAAAACAGCAGGCGCGGATAGACCACCGGACTCTTGTCCTCGACCGATTTCTGCTCGCGCACGTAGCCCACGCTCTGCGCCATCCACTGCCGTTTCAGCGAAAAACCGTACTCGCGCGGAATTAAATATTCGTCGCGGATGCTGTCGGGCACGTCCTTCACCAGTTTCGGCATCACCACATAGCACCACGTTCCCTTCAGTTCGTCGAGGTCGATGACGAGGTCGGCCACGGTCGAGTCCTCGGCGTTGCGCATCAGCCCAATCCAGTCGCCGACGCGCATCTGTCCCAGCACTTTCTGATTGAGCCGTGCCTCGATGATGTCGTAACTCACGGGGTCGCTGCCGTCCATCGGCAGTAGTACCACCACCGAGTCGTTGCAACCCTCGCACGCCAAGCCATAAACCATGCTGTCGCCCTCGAGCAGACCGTCTTTGTCGCCCTCAAACACCGTATTTTCTACATTTCCGCGCTGTCCGCAGGCGAAAACAAGACCGCAAAACAGCAGAATTATCGTGATTTTTCTCATTTTTTTCCAAATTTTTCGGCGACAAAGGTACGAAAAATATTCCGATTTCACTGATATTTTTTGTGTAGAAAACTTAAAAAGTTTGGTGGCCTTGTTTTTTTTGCCTAACTTTGCAGGCCAAAAGAGGAAAAGGAGGGGAGAGAACCATCGGTCGCTGATCGAAAAAAGCAAAAAGGATAATAAAAATAAGCAATATGAAGAAAAAAATTCAATTTAGTCTGGTCTATCGCGACATGTGGCAGTCTTCGGGCAAGTTTCAGCCGCGCAAGGACCAGTTGGAGCGCATTGCTCCGGTGATTATCGAAATGGGCTGTTTCGCCCGTGTGGAAACCAATGGCGGTGCCTTCGAGCAGGTGTGTCTGCTGGCAGGCGAGAACCCCAACGACGCTGTTCGTGCGTTTTGTAAGCCGTTCAACGAGGTGGGCATCAAAACCCACATGCTCGACCGCGGTCTGAACGCGCTGCGAATGTATCCCGTGCCCGATGACGTGCGCGCCCTGATGTATAAGGTGAAGCACGCGCAGGGTGTCGATATTCCGCGTATTTTCGATGGTTTGAACGACACGCGCAACATCATTCCTTCCATCAAATGGGCGAAAGAGGCCGGTATGACACCGCAGGCCACGCTCTGCATCACGACATCGCCCGTGCACACATTAGACTATTATATGGCGATTGCCGACGAGGTGGTGGCCGCAGGTGCCGAGGAAATCTGCCTGAAAGACATGGCAGGCATCGGTCAGCCGGCGTTCTTGGGCCAGCTGACGAAGATGATCAAGACGAAATATCCCGACATCATCATCCAATATCACGGTCACAGCGGCCCCGGACTGTCGATGGCTTCGATTCTCGAAGTCTGCGAAAACGGTGCCGACATCATCGATACCGCTATCGAACCGTTGTCGTGGGGCAAGGTGCATCCCGACATCATTTCGGTTCAGTCGATGCTGAAAAACGAGGGCTTCGACGTGCCTGAAATCAATATGAATGCCTATATGAAGGCTCGTTCGCTCACGCAGGAATTCATCGACGACTGGCTCGGCTACTTCATCAACCCAGGCAACAAGCACATGTCGTCGCTGCTGCTGGGATGCGGTCTGCCGGGCGGAATGATGGGCTCGATGATGGCCGACCTCGGTGGCATCATGGGAACCATCAACAACCTGCGCCGCAAAAAGGGCGATGCCGAACTTTCGACCGACGACATGCTCGTGAAACTGTTCAACGAAGTGGAATACGTGTGGCCGCGTGTCGGCTATCCCCCCCTCGTCACGCCGTTCTCGCAGTATGTGAAGAACATCGCGCTGATGAACCTGCTGACGATGGAACAAGGCAAAGGCCGTTTCGTGATGATGGACGACTCGATGTGGGGCATGATTCTCGGAAAGAGCGGCAAAGTGCCGGGTCCGTTGGCTCCCGAAATCGTCGAACTGGCCGAGAAACAGGGCAGAAAATTCGTCACCGACGACCCGCGAACCTTCTATCCGAATGCACTCGACGATTTCCGCAAGGAAATGGACGAAAACGGCTGGGAATACGGTCAGGACGACGAGGAACTCTGGGAATTGGCGATGCATCCCGAGCAATATCGCAACTACAAGAGCGGTCAGGCGAAGAAAAACCTGCTCGCCGACATCCAGAAGGCGAAAGACGCTGCACTCGGCGGAAAATTGTCGCCCGAGGAAGTGGCTGCCTTCAAACACGCGAAGGCCGACGCGCTCGTGGCTCCCGTGAAAGGACAGCTGTTCTGGGAGTTTGGCGGCGACGGCGAGGCTGCTCCGACGGTGGAACCGCACATCGGCAAGGAATATGCCGAGGGCGACGTGTTCTGCTACATCGTGGCCACGTGGGGCGAAATCGTCACCGTGCCTGCGGCTCTCGGTGGCAAACTCGTCGAAATCAATGCCAAACAAGGCGCGAAAGTCGCAAAAGGCGACGTAATTGCGTATATTGAGCGTCCTCAATAAATATTTTTGCTCGCAATGAAGGAAATCGAACTGAAATACGGCTGTAATCCGAATCAGAAGCCGTCGCGAATCTTTGTGGAAAAGGGTTCGCTGCCCGTCGAGGTGCTCAGCGGACGACCCGGGTACATCAATTTCCTCGACGCGCTGAATGCGTGGCAGTTGGTGCGCGAACTGCGCGAGGCGACGGGACTGCCTGCCGCTGCGTCGTTCAAACACGTTTCGCCTGCTGGTGCGGCAGTTGGACTGCCGTTGAGCGACACGCTGAAGAAGATTTATTTCGTCGATGACATTGCGGGGCTCGACTCGTCGCCGATGGCTTGTGCCTACGCTCGTGCGCGGGGTGCCGACCGAATGTCGTCGTATGGCGATTTCATCGCGCTTTCCGACACGTGCGACCTGCCAACGGCGCTCATCATCAAACGAGAAGTGAGCGACGGTGTGATTGCACCCGATTTTACGCCCGAGGCACTCGAAATTCTGCGTGAAAAGCGCAAGGGAACCTACAACGTGATTCGGATTGACCCGACTTACAAGCCCGAACCCATCGAGCGCAAGCAGGTTTTCGGCATCACTTTCGAGCAGGGACGCAACGAAATCCGACTCGACGACCCTCAGTTGTTTGAAAATATTCCGACACAGAACAAAACTTTTACGGAAGATGCTCGACGCGACCTGATGATTGCGCTGATTACGCTGAAATACACGCAGTCGAACAGCGTTTGCTACGCGAAAGACGGTCAGGCGATTGGCATTGGCGCGGGTCAGCAGAGCCGAATCCATTGCACGCGACTCGCTGGTCAGAAGGCCGATACGTGGTGGCTGAGGCAGCATCCGAAAGTGATGGCACTGCCTTTCATAGAGGGCATTCGCCGTGCCGATCGCGACAACACGATTGACATTTACATCGGCGACGAATGCGACGATGTTTTGGCCGAGGGCGCGTGGCAGCAATTCTTCCAAACGAAGCCCGAACCACTTACACGCGAGGAAAAACGGACGTGGATAGCGGAAAATCGGGGTGTGAGCCTGTCTTCAGACGCATTTTTCCCCTTCGGCGACAACATCGAACGGGCACACAAGAGTGGCGTGGAATTCATCGCGCAGGCTGGCGGTTCAGTCCGCGACGACCACGTCATCATGACGTGTGACAAATACGGCATCGCCATGGCGTTCACGGGTGTGAGGCTGTTTCATCATTGAAGATGCAGATTGTGCCCCATTCGCTCTTGCTTCGTCTTTAAATAGCGGTAATCGTAAGGTGTCGGTGTGATTTCGATGGGAATATTCTCGACAATTTGCAGTCCGTAAGCCTCCAAGCCGACGCGTTTCGTCGGATTGTTGGTCATCAGGCGCATCTTGTGAACTCCGAGATGGCGTAGCATCTGCGCTCCACAGCCGTATTCGCGCTCGTCGGGCTTGAAACCGAGGTGAACGTTGGCCTCGACCGTGTCAAGCCCCTCTTCCTGCAATTTGTAGGCCGCAATTTTATTCATCAGACCGATTCCGCGACCCTCTTGTTGCATATAAATCAACACACCCTTGCCCTCGTTTTCAATCATCTGCAGCGAGCGATGCAGCTGTTCGCCACAGTCGCAGCGCATTGAGCCGAGGATGTCGCCCGTAGCACATGAAGAATGTACGCGCACGAGGATCGGCTCATCGTCTTTCCACTCGCCTTTGATGAGCGCAAAATGCTCCGTTCCGTTGCTTTTCTGGCGGAAGGGAATCAGTCGGAAATGGCCGTAGAGCGTGGGCATATCGGCCTCGTTGCCCACTTCGATGAGCGATTCGCGTTGCAGTCGATAGGCAATCAGGTCGCGAATCGAAATGATTTTCATATCCCATTCCGCTGCCATTTTCATCAGTTCGGGCAGTCGAGCCATCGTGCCGTCCTCGTTCATGATTTCCATCAGTGCGCCGACGGGGTAGAGTCCTGACAAGCGACAAAGGTCGATGGCGGCTTCGGTGTGGCCCGAACGACGCAAAACGCCGTTGTCTTGGGCATAAAGTGGATTGATATGGCCCGGACGACCGAAGGTTTGCGGCGTGGAAGTCGGGTCGGCCAATGCGCGGATGGTGGCGGCACGGTCGTAGATGGAAACGCCCGTCGAGCAGCCTTCGAGTTTGTCAATCGTCACCGTGAAAGGCGTTCCGAGCACCGACGTATTGTCCTGTACCTGATGCGGCAGGTCGAGTTCGCGGCAACGGCTCAGCGTGACAGGCGCACAGAGCACGCCACGCGCATTTTTTAGCATAAAATTCACCATTTCAGGCGTGATTTTCTCGGCGGCGCAAATCAGGTCGCCCTCGTTTTCGCGGTCTTCGTCATCGACCACAATCACGAATTTTCCCTCGCGAAAGTCGTCGAGAGCCTCTTCGATAGTATTCAGTTTGAATGATTCCATTTGATATGTTTTTTAATGTCCTTGTTTTCTCTTACGGATGAGTTCGTTGATGAGCACCATGCCCTCGAGTTTTTCGTCAGTGACGTCCACAGGAGCGAATTTCTCAGCGATTCGCGCTATCACCAAATCGTTGTTTTGGCGAATGTGGCTGAGGTCTTTGTGCAGACGCAGACGGAAGCGGCACATGCGCAGGTAGAAGAACAGTCCGACGGGCAGCACAAGTCCTGTCACAATGTTGAGCCATTTCTTTCGGAACGGGCGCGTGTGGGCGTTTTCGGCAAGTATCGGATAGCGGTTGAGGTAGCTGAGAAGCTGCCTGTCGCGTGTGTTTGTCAGGTCGTCGATGGTTTCCTCGAGCACTTGGCTGATGATGCTGATGACATGGTCGTCGCCCGGACGGAAGAACACCTTGATGGGATTCGGCAGTCGCAGCAGTTTGTGCTCCTTGTTGTAGTCCTCGATGGTGCGGTTGATGCCCAGCAGATAATAGATGTCGGCCTGATAGATGGGGTCTTCGATGATGACTTCCTTGCTGCTGACGTGGCGATGGAGCCGTAGTCCGAGCAGTTTCATGAAGAATGTGTGGTAGGCATCCATGTTGAACACGGCGGAGTCGTTGTTGGCCTTGATGGTGAAAAACACGGCGAGTGGCGCGAGAATGGCCGTTGCCATCAGTTTGCCTACCCAGATGTTCCAAACACCGTCTTTTCCCATCTGCGTGCCGCTGTAGTCGAGGATGAAATAGATGATGAACACCAAGACCGACACGATGACGGGAACGCCCAGTCCACCTTTGCGAATGATGGCTCCGAGCGATGCGCCGATGAAGAAGAAGATGAGGCAGGCGAGCGACTGCGTGAATTTGTTGATGGCTTCAAGTCCGTGGATTCGAATGTTGCGGTCGCCATCCTTGATGACCATTTGGTTGAAGCTCAGTTCGCTCAGATGCGACTGCACACGGCTCTGTGCGTAGTTCACCGCCTGCTTTTTCCGCTCGTCGGACAGGTGGCCGAAGAGCGAATCGGGGTGGTTGTTCACTTGTTCCGCCCGTTTCATCGCCGTCAGCGAGTCGCGTTTCGAGGCTTTTGCCACGGCAAAATAGTGGCGTCGAGCCAAGGTGTAGTATTCCAGTCCGATGCTGTCGTAGGCCATCGCGAGCGAATCGCGGTCGCGCACGAGTTGTCCGAGTTCTTTGTTTCGCGCATCGCCCGTCAGCAGGGCGGCGTCGGTCATGTTGAAGTCGCCATCGTAGTCGAGTAGCAGTTGTTTCGTCACGAACGTCTGTCGCTGATAGGGCACGTTGGCCGTTCCGCCGAGTTGCTGCGACTGCATATTCTCGAACCATTCGCCACTCCACAGACTCAATAATAAATGTTGTTTGTCGGCAGTCGATTGCAACATGCCCGAGTCGGCGAGGATGATTTGCTGGTCTTCCCAACTTGCCGTGCGCCGATAAATCATGATGCCGTAGAGTTTGCCCGTCTCCATGTCTTTTTGCTGCACATAGATGTTGCTGCCCGGGATTCCACTGTAGAATACGCCTTCGGGAATTTCCATTTCAGGGCTTTTCTGCTTCATCGAAATGAGCATTTGCATCATTTTCAGGTGAGCATTCGGACCGATGTAGTTTTGGAAGATAAACGAGCAGATGGCTGTCATCACTGCCACAACGATGAGCGAGCGCATCGCCTGCATCAGCGAGACTCCTGCGGCTTTGATGGCCGTCAGTTCGCTGCTTTCGCCGAGGTTTCCGAAGGTGATGAGCGACGAGAGTAGCAGCGTCAGTGGTAACGACTGCGGCACAATCGTCAGCCCCATGTACCAAAAGAATTTCGCCATGATTTCCATCGAAATTCCCTTGCCGATGAGTTCTTCGACGTAGCGCCACAGAAATTGCATCATCAGCACAAATTGGCAGATGAAAAACGCGGCCACGAACAGCAGCATGAACTGCCGCACCATGAATATGTCAAGTTTCTTGATGCCCCGCATTCCTTAAAGTCCGCTTGACTGGTGAAGACGCTCCAGATTGTCGTCCCAGAGGTCGCGGATGCTGTCCAAATCGTCTTCGAAAGCGAAATCGGTGATGAGCAGCATGTAGTCGTCGGTCAGTTCGTTGTACTCCATGCGCAATTCCAGATACGCCTCGGGGTCGGGGTCGTCGTGCCAGTGCATTCGCAGATAGCTCTGCTTGACTTGCTTGGTGATTTCCGCCTTCCTGATTTCGTGGTGTCGCCACGTCTCGCCCCAGATGAGCGTGAGCGTCGTCCCGTCGAGCGTCACTTCGTCGGCAATCCATCGTGCCAGTCCCTCGGGCGTTCCGATGAGCTGCCAGATGATGCTCGGCGAGTTCGATTTCAGTTCGTGCTCGATATGTATCAACTGCTTTTTCATAAGTCGTCAAATGTTGATTTTTTCAAAAATTCATTTCTGTGCTTGCAAAAATAATGCTTTTTTCTCAAATACAAATAAAAATTCGCAAGATTTTTTTGGCAGATTGAAAACTTTGTATTACCTTTGCACCGCATTTCCGAGGAGCAGTCCTTTCAGACAGCCCGATTTTAAAGGGAATGCGGCTCATTTCGGAGGCGGGATAGCTCAGTTGGTTAGAGCGTCGGATTCATAATCCGGAGGTCGAGGGTTCGGGTCCCTCTCCCGCTACGAAGAAATCCTTGCGATGGCAAGGATTTTTTTTGTAATATTCGATTTTCAATCAAATTTTGGGCTTCGTTGCGCGTTTTTTGCCCACTGAATTCATAAATAATTTTTACGCGCGAAAAAAAACTTTGTTTTTTGCATTTCCTTCATCGAATTTTTAGTACCTTTGCAGTCTGATTTGAAATGAAGAAAAATGGCAGACAAAAAAAGAATCAAAACCGCGTTGGTGTCGGTGTTTCATAAGGATGGACTCGACGAATTGCTCCGCAAACTCAACGACGAGGGCGTGCGCTTCGTTTCGACGGGCGGCACCCAGCAGTTCATTGAGCAGCAGGGTTACGAATGTCAGGCGGTGGAGTCGCTGACGGGCTATCCGTCGATTCTCGGCGGTCGCGTGAAAACGCTGCATCCGAAAGTGTTTGGCGGCATTCTGGCGCGTCGCGACAACGAGGGCGACCGTGAGCAGATGGCTCAGTATGAAATTTCGGAAATCGACCTCGTGATTGTCGATCTCTATCCCTTCGAACAGACCGTCGCGAGTGGTGCGTCGGAGGCAGACATCATCGAGAAAATCGACATCGGTGGCATTTCGCTCATCCGTGCGGCGGCGAAAAACTTCAACGACGTGGTCATCGTGCCGAGCAAGGCCGAATATGCCATTTTGCTCGATATTTTGAACAAGCAAGGTGCCGAAACAACACTCGAACAGCGTCGCGAACTGGCCAAACGGGCTTTCGGGGTGTCGAGTCGGTATGATACGGCCATCGGTCAATGGTTTGGCCCCACCCCTAACCCCTCCCCAAAAGGGTAGGGGAACGAGTATTCGCCTGAAATCTTTAAGTGAAATTAAAAAGTAAAGTAAATATAGATTGTAAACTGTTCTCCCCTCCCTTTGGAGGGGGCGGGGGAGGCTTTAAATTGTAAATTATTATGGGATTTTTCAGTTTTGTAAAGGAAATTGCGATGGACTTGGGCACAGCCAACACCATCATCATCAGCGACGACAAGATTGTTGTCGATGAACCTTCCGTAGTGGCACTCGACCGCCGTACCGACAAGATGATTGCCGTCGGCGAAAAGGCCAAAATGATGTATGAGAAAGAAAATCCGGGCATCCGTACGGTGCGCCCGTTGAAAGACGGTGTGATTGCCGACTTCACGGCCTGCGAACAGATGATGCGCGGTCTGATTAAGATGGTGCACAGTGGTTCGCGCCTGTTTTCGTCGTCGGCGTTGCGCATGGTCATCGGTGTGCCGTCGGGTTCGACGGAAGTGGAGCTTCGTGCCGTTCGCGACTCTGCCGAGCATGCCGACGGACGCGACGTCTATCTGCTTTTCGAGCCGATGGCAGCCGCTATCGGTATCGGTCTTGACGTGGAGGCACCCGAGGGCAACATGATTGTCGATATTGGTGGTGGAACGACCGAAATCGCAGTGATTTCGCTCGGTGGAATCGTGGCCAACAACAGTATCAAGGTGGCTGGCGACGACCTCACGACCGACATCCAGACCTACATGAGCACGCAGCACAACGTCAGAGTGTCGGAGCGCATGGCTGAGCGCATCAAAATCAATGTGGGTTCGGCACTGACCGACCTCGGCGAAGAAGCACCCGAGGACTTCACCGTCATTGGTCCGAACAAAATCACGGCTCTGCCGATGGAGGTCGATGTCTGCTATCAGGAAATCGCCCATTGCCTCGACCGCACCGTGGGTCGCATCGAAACCGCCGTGCTTCAGGCACTCGAAAACACACCGCCTGAACTCTATGCCGACATCGTGAAAAACGGCATCTACCTGACGGGTGGCGGTGCTTTGCTGCGCGGACTGGCCAAGCGTCTGACCGACAAAATCAACATCCAGTTCATCGTGGCCGACGACCCGCTCCACTGCGTGGCGAAGGGTACGGGAATTGCCTTGAAGAACATCGACCAGTTCTCGTTCCTGATGCGATAATCGGCGTTTCCACTCGATAAAATCGTAGAAGACAGGTGGGCGCGCTACTCGAATTCCTGAAAAAATATCATCACTGGTTCGTCTTCCTCTTGTTGGAAGTCATCAGTGTGGCATTGCTGTTCCGATTCAACAGCTATCAGGGTAGCGTGTGGTTTTCCACGGCCAACGCCGTGACAGGAAAAATCTATTCATGGAGTTCGCAGGTGGAGGCGTTTTTCGCGCTGACGAAGGTCAACGAGGAACTCACCCTGCGCAACACCTATCTGGAGCATCAAGTCACGGAACTTTCGGGACGGCTCACCTCGCTGACGAAAGATTCGGCCTATCTCCACAGCAATCAACTGCGGTTGCTCGAGCAATATAAGCTGATTCCGGCGAAGGTCATCACCAACGAGGTGCACAAGCCCGACAACCTCATCACCATCGACAAGGGCGAGGCCGACGGCGTTCGTGAAAATATGGGTGTGGTCAGCGGAACGGGTGTCGTGGGCATTGTCTATCTGACTTCCGCCCACTATTCCGTCGTGATTCCCATCCTCAACACCCATTCGAACATCAGTTGCACCATCGTCGGACGAGGCTATTTCGGTTCGCTCCACTGGTATGGCAAGGAGAGCAATATGGCCTTCGTCGATGACATTCCGCGCCATGCCGTTTTCCAGAAAGGCGACAGCGTGGTGACGAGCGGCTATTCGAGCATTTTTCCCGAAGGAATCATGGTCGGAACGGTCAATGAGAAGTATAATTCAGCCGACGGATTGTCGTATCTGGCGCAGGTCAAGTTGAGCACCGATTTCGGTCGGTTGCGCGATGTCTGCGTCATCAGCGATGCCAACATGGACGAGCGATTGCAAATCATCCGTGCGGCGCAGGACTCAATCAAGGCATTGAGGTGATGTGTGGAGTGTGAAGTGTGTAATGTGAAGTGAAAAGACGATGAATATAGGCGTATTGAAAGGAATCGGGGCTTTTGTGCTGCTGTTGCTGGCCCAGTCGCTGGTGCTCAACCACATTCATTTGTTCGGTTGTGCCACGCCGTTGCTTTATGTCTATATGGTCACGCTTTTCCGCCGCGATTTCCCCCATTGGACGATTCTCGTCGCCAGTTTCACGATGGGCTTGTGTGTCGATATTTTCTCGAACACGCCTGGTCTGGCAGCCGCTTCGATGACGCTTGTCGGCTTGTTGCAGCCCTATCTGCTGACGCTTTTTCTGCCGCGTGAGAGTCCCGACGACTTAGCCCCGTCGATGCGGTCGCTCGGCATCGGAAAGTTCATTTGGTATGCGCTCATCATCGTTTTGGTGTATTGTCTGACATTTTTCGCCCTTGAGGCCTTCGATTTCGACAACTGGCTTCATTGGCTGATGAACGTCGGCGGTAGTTTCCTGATTACCAGTGTCTTACTGCTGACGATAGAGTTTTTTCGCAATAGTAAAGTGGCGTGAAAGATCATAGTCTTGAATACCGGCGTTATGTGATTGGTGGTGTGGCCGCGTTAATTGTCGTAGTTTACATCATCCGCCTTTTCATGCTCCAACTGCTCAGCGACGACTACAAGAAAAATGCCGACTCGAATGCGTTTCTGAAGAAAATTGAGTTTCCCTCGCGTGGCGTCATCACCGATCGAAACGGCGAGCAGATGGTCTATAACCAGCCTGTTTACGACATCATGGTAATCATGAACGAGATGGCTGGACGACTCGACACGATGGAGTTTTGCAAGGCCATCGGCATCACGAAGGAATATTTCATCCAACGGATGAGCGACATCAAAGACCGCTCGAAAAATCCCGGCTATTCGCGCTATACCCAACAAATTTTCATGGGACAACTCTCGGACAAGGAATTTAGCGTTTTCCAAGAGAAAATGTTCCGTTTTCCGGGTTTTTATATCCAAAAACGCACGATTCGCGAATATAAATACCCCTATGCCGCCCACGTGCTCGGTGATGTGGCGGAAGTTTCGCCTTCCGACATCGAGGAAGACGACTACTATCAGCCCGGCGACTACATCGGCAAACTCGGCGTCGAGCGGTATTACGAAAAGCAACTGCGCGGTCAGAAAGGTATTCAGATTCTGCTGCGCGACGCCAAAGGCCGTATTCAGGGGCGCTATCAGGACGGAAAATACGACCAGAAGCCCGAACCCGGCAAAAATCTCACGTTGTCGATTGATTTGGAACTGCAAGCCCTTGGCGAACAACTTTTGGAGGGCAAAATCGGCTCGATTGTCGCCATCGAACCCTCGACGGGCGAGGTGCTCTGCATGGCCAGTTCACCCTCTTACGACCCTCGCGTTATGGTGGGTCGGCAACGCGGAAAAAAGCACATTGAATTGCAGAAAAATGCATGGAAACCGTTGTTGAACCGCTCGATTATGGGACAATATCCGCCAGGTTCGACCTTCAAAACCACGCAGGCGCTCACGTTCCTTTCCGAAGGCATTATTTCTGCTCAGACTGCCTATTCGTGTCATCGCGGATTCGTCTATAAAGGCTTGCGCGTCGGCTGCCACGGACACGGGTCGCCGCTGCCGTTGGTTCCCGCCATCAGCACCTCGTGCAACGGCTATTTCTGTTGGGGACTCTACCACATGATTGGCAATCGCCAAAAATACAAATCGCCACAAGAGGCGATGAACACATGGCGCGACTATATGGTTTCGATGGGCTTCGGCTACAAGCTTGGCATCGACCTTCCAGGCGAAAAACGCGGCCTGATTCCCAATGCCGAGTACTACGACCGAAACTACAAAGGCTCGTGGAACGGTCTGACGATTATCTCGATTTCCATTGGGCAGGGTGAGGTGAACGCCACGCCGCTGCAAATCGCCAACCTTGCCGCCACCATCGCCAACCGAGGCTATTATTACGTGCCTCACGTCGTTCGGAAGGTGCAAGACGAGCCGCTCGACACGACTTTCACGCGAAGACACTATTCGAAAGCGCCTCGCAGTGCCTATGAATACGTGGTGGCGGGAATGCGCTCGGCAGTGATGGGTGGAACGTGTCGCTCGGCCAACCGCAGCGACTACGCCGTCTGCGGAAAGACGGGAACGGCCCAGAACCGAGGCCACGACCACTCTGTTTTCATGGGTTTCGCGCCGATGGACGAGCCGAAAATCGCTGTGGCGGTCTATGTCGAGAATGGTGGATGGGGTGCCGACTACGGTGTGCCGCTCGGTGCGCTCATCATGGAGAAATTTATCAACGGAAAACTGTCGCCAGCGAGTGAAGCGCGGGCTGCAGCATTCCAGAAACGACGGATTCACTATGGATTGAGTGACCGATGAAAAGTGAAAAGTGAAGGAATGAAGAATAACGAGAGTAAAAATCCGACGGTGTTGGGGTCGCTCGACTGGCTGACCATCGCCATTTACGTGGCACTGCTCATTTTTGGGTGGGTCAGCGTCTGCGGTGCGTCATATACCTACGGCGAAACCGACATTTTTAGCACTTCGTCGCGCTCGGGTATGCAAATCGTGTGGATTGCGACGAGTCTGGTGCTCGGACTTATCATTCTCTTGCTCGACGACCGCCTCTACGACGGTGCCGCGTGGATCATCTACGGCATTCTACTCGTGGTGTTGCTCGGAACCATCTTCAATCCCCACGAAATCAAGGGTTCGCGCTCGTGGCTCGTGCTCGGCCCGCTACGCGTGCAGCCAGCCGAGTTCGCCAAATTTGCCACCGCTCTTGCCGTGGCGAAATTCATGAGCACCTACGGCATCGACATCCGGCAATGGAAACATTTCGCCGGAGCCTGCGCCATCGTGCTGTTGCCGATGCTGTTGATTGTAGGCCAGAAAGAAACCGGCTCGGCACTCGTCTATCTGTCGTTCTTCCTGATGTTCTATCGTGAGGGAATGACTGGCAGCATCCTGTTCACAGCCGTCGCTATGGTCATCTATTTCGTCGTTGGCATCAAGTACGACGCCATCGACCTCTGGGCAACGCCCACGTCGCTCGGAAAATTCTTGGTGTTGCTACTTGTCCACCTCTTTTCCATCGTGATGGTCGGCGTCTATTGCGAAAATCGTCGAAGAATCTACGTGTTGATGGGCTACGTGCTTGCCATCACCATCGGCGCCTTGCTTTTCTCGAAATATGTCATTCCGTTCGACGTGGTTTGGGTGCAACTCATCATCACCGCCATGCTCATCGGCTACCTCGTGTTCCAAGGGCTTCGCACGCGCCTGAAACGCTATTATTTCATTGCTGCCTTCGCCGTGAGTTCGGTCGTGCTGTTCTATTCAGCCGACTATGTGCTCAATGACATCCTGCAACAGCACCAGCGCACGCGAATCAACGTGCTGCTGGGACTTGAGGAAGACTATCGCGGCGCAGGCTACAACGTCCGCCAAAGCCAAATTGCCATCGGATCGGGCGGATTGATAGGAAAAGGATTCCTCAACGGCACGCAGACCAAATTGAAATTCGTGCCTGAGCAAGACACCGACTTCATTTTCTGCACCGTCGGCGAAGAAGAAGGATTTTTCGGGGCTGCGGGCGTGCTCGTGCTGTTCCTGATGCTGATTCTCAGGCTCATCCACCTCGCCGAGCGACAACCCTTCAAGTTCGGGCGGATTTATGGCTACTGCGTCGTCAGCGTGTTCCTCTTCCACCTATTCATCAACGTTGGCATGGTGCTCGGACTCACGCCAGTCATCGGTATTCCGCTACCATTTTTCAGCTATGGCGGCTCCAATCTCTGGGGCTTCACCATTCTGCTCTTCATCTTCCTTCGCATCGATGCGGGAAGAAACCTCGTGCGCACGTGAACATTATTATAATATTTAACCCAAACAATCAAAAACATGGAAAGACTATCTAACCGACTCAATCGTCTGGCACCGTCGGCAACGCTGGCGATGTCGCAGAAAAGTGCCGAAATGAAGGCACAGGGAATCGACGTGATTAACATGAGCGTGGGCGAACCCGACTTCAACACGCCAGACCACATCAAGGAGGCCGCAAAGAAGGCCGTCGATGACAACTGGTCGCGCTATTCGCCCGTGCCCGGCTATGCCGACCTGCGCGAAGCCATCGTCGCTAAGTTGAAAAACGAGAACAACCTCGACTACACGACCGACGAAATCATCGTGTCGAACGGTGCGAAGCAGAGCGTCTGCAACGCCGTGATGGCTCTCGTCGATGACGGCGAGGAGGTCATCATCCCCACGCCCTACTGGGTGAGCTATCCGCAAATGGCACTTTTGGCCGGCGCAACGCCCATTTTCGTCAATGCAGGCTTCGAACAGAACTTCAAAATCACCGCCGAACAACTCGAAAAGGCCATCACGCCGAAGACGCGGATGCTGATTCTCTGTTCGCCGAGCAACCCGACGGGCAGCGTCTATTCAAAAGAAGAACTCAAGAGCCTTGCCGAAGTCATTCTGAAGCACGACGACCTTTACGTTCTCGCCGACGAGATTTACGAACACATTAATTATATAGGCCACCACGAGTCCATCGCCCAGTTCCCTGGCATGAAAGAGCGCACGATTATCATCAACGGCATCTCGAAAGCCTATGCGATGACAGGTTGGCGCATCGGTTACATGGCCGCGCCGAAGTGGATTGTGAAAGGTTGCAACAAGTTGCAAGGCCAATACACCAGCGGACCCTGCTCCGTCAGCCAAAAGGCTGCGCTGGCCGCCTACGTCGAGAGTCAGGCCTGCGTCGAAGAGATGCGCGTGGCTTTCGAGCGTCGTCGCGACCTCATCGTCGAACTCGCCAGCCAGATTCCCGGCCTCGAGGTGAACAAGCCCGAGGGCGCGTTCTATCTTTTCCCGAAGTGCAGCAGTTTCTTCGGAAAGCGCACCGAAAGCGGTAAAACCATCGCCACGAGTAGCGATTTGGCGATGTATCTGCTTGAAGACGCGCATGTGGCCACTGTCGGTGGCGATGCCTTCGGCGACCCCGATTGCTTCCGCATGAGTTATGCCACGAGCGACGACAACATCCGCGAGGCCATCCGACGCATCGCCGAAGCCCTCAAAAAACTACAATAAATACAGCAAAATGGCACTTCGACGTAAAAAAAGCACAAATTTCGTGTTAAAACTTCTTAATTGTTGCGGAATAGTTTGCGATTCTTACGTATAAATTGTTATCTTTGCGTGTTCAAAAGAGAAAAATTTTTTTCAACTTAAATTATTTAATAACCAAAAAACAAAAAAAATTAATTATGGCAAACAAACAAACAAGTGCAGCCCCGAAGAAAAAATCTCAGGGCTTCCAGGGCGTCCAAGCCGCAATCTGGATCATCTTTTTCTGCTTCCTCGCAGCAGTAGCGTTCTACAAGTTCGTGCTGGGTAATCCCGCCAACTTCGTCGATGGCGACCCCAACAACCACGTGAAAGACGGTAACCTCCTCGGTCTGATCTACAAAGGCGGTATCGTTGTGCCGGTGATCATCACCTTGCTCTTCACTGTGATTGCTCTCTCCATCGAGCGCTGGCTCGCTCTGCGCACCGCTTTCGGTAAGGGCAAACTGCCGAAGTTCGTGGCAAGCATCAAGCAGGCACTCAAGGACGGCGACTTCGCGAAGGCTCAGAAGCTCTGCGACGACCAGCGCGGTACTGTTGCCAACGTTGTTGGTGCTTCGCTGAAAGCCTACAAGGAAATGGAAGCAACCTCTGGCCTGAAGAAGGAGCAGAAGATTGCCAAGATCCAGCAGGCTCACGAAGAAGCTACACAGCTCGAAATGCCGACCTTGCAGATGAACATGCCGATTCTGGCAACCATCGTAACGCTCGGTACGCTGACTGCTCTGTTCGGTACTGTGGTAGGTATGATTCGTTCGTTCGCAGCTCTGGCTGCTGGTGGTGGTGGTGACTCGCTCGCTCTGTCGCAAGGTATCTCTGAGGCCCTCGTGAACACGGCTTCCGGTATCTTGACATCGTGGGGTGCTGTGATCGCTTACAACTACTACACGAACAAGATTGACAAGTTGACATACGCCCTCGACGAGGTTGGTTATTCAATCGCTCAGACCTACGAAGCAAACCATACGGAAGAGGCTTAATTTTTGCTAACCCTTTAAAACATTTATCGCTATGGGTAAAGTAAAAATTAAGAAGCAAGACGTCTGGATCGACATGACTCCTATGTCAGACGTGATGGTGCTTCTGCTGACGTTCTTCATGATGACATCGACGTTTGTCAAGAACGAACCGGCAAAAGTGCTCACCCCGTCGTCTGTCTCGGAGATCAAAGTTCCAGAGAAAGACGCTCTGACGATACTCGTCGATTCCGTCGGCAAGGTGTTCATGGGCATGGACAACCAAGGAGAAATCCGCGAAGTGCTCAGCGAAATCACCGGTTTGTTCGGCGTGAGCCTCAGTGCGGAGCAGCAGGCCAACTTCCTGCAGGACGCCATGTGGGGTGTGCCCATCGAGAACCTCGACGAATATCTCAAACTCGACGTCAACGAAATGAACAAGTACATCCAGAGTGAAAAGAACGAAGGCATCCCCCTCGACAGCATCGAAAACGGTGACGGCACGAAGGGCATGAGCCAGTTCCAGCACTGGGTGAAAGCCGCTCGCGGCGTGAACGACGACCTGAAGCTCATCATTAAGGGCGACCAGCACACGCCGTACAAGACCGTGAAGCGTATCATGAACGAACTGCGTGACATCAACGAAAACCGCTACTTCTTGGCAACGTCACTAAAATCATCGGAGGATTAAACTATGGCAAAACAGAATGCAAGCAAACAAAAGAAGATGGACGTGCGCGTGGACTTCACGCCCATGGTCGATATGATGATGCTTCTCATCACGTTCTTCATGCTCTGTACCTCTCTGGCCAAGCCTCAGTCGATGGAATTGGTCATGCCGAGTAACGACAAGAACATGCAGGACGAAGACAAGTCGGTGACGAAAGCATCGTACACCATCACGATGTATGTCAGCACCGACGAGAAGAAACTCTACTACGTGGAAGGACTGCCCAACTACAGCGATCCCTCCTGCATCAAGGAAACCACCTGGGGCAAGGAAGGCATTCGCAGCGTCTTGATTGGCCACATCACCGAAGACGGCACACAGCCTGTGCAGGAAGTGATGCTCGCCAAGGCAAAACTCGACGAGAAGAAGCTCAACAATCCGAAAGATTGGCCCGACTCTCTCTACAACGCCGAGTTGTCGAAAATCAAGGCAGGTGACGTGACGGGAACTGGCGAGAAAATCCAGACCATGACCGTCATCATCAAGCCCACGGACGGCGCTCCCTACGCAAAAGTAGTTGAAGCTCTCGATGAAATGCAGATTTGCAGTATTGGTAAGTATGTGATTGACGACATCAACCCCGACGACGAGAAACTTCTCGAGCAGCGCGGAATCAAATAAGTCAGTCGCAAGTCATTAACCATTAAAAACGTATGGAACTATGTCAAAAATAGATCTTGTAAACAATGACTGGGTCGATCTCGTGTTCCAAGGAAGAAACCAAGAATACGGAGCCTACAAGCTGCGTAAGGGCACTTCCCGCCGAAACGTCATCTCCATCATCACCATGCTTGCTGCAGCTGCACTCATCTACCTCGGCATCAGCCTGAAAAACTTCATCGAGGCCTCGACCCAAAAGGTCGCAGTCACCCAGGTGCAGGAACTTTCAGCCCTTGAGAAGCCGAAAGAGAAAGCTGAAGTGAAGCAGAAGAAAGTTGAAATTCAGCAGCCTGAAAAGGTCGTTGAGCGCGTGAAAAGCTCGGTGAAGTTCACCGCGCCCGTCATCAAGAAAGACGACGAAGTGAAGCCCGAAGACGAGCTCAAGAACCAGGACGAACTCTTGAACACGAAGACCGCCATCGGTGCCCTCGACGTGAAGGGTAACGACGACAAGGACGGTGAAGTGCTCAAGCTGAAGGAAACCGTGGCACAGCCCGAACCGAAGCCCGAAGTGGAAAAAGTGTTCGAGGTTGTGGAACAGATGCCTTCGTTCCCGGGCGGCGACAAAGCCCTTCTCGAATACCTGAGCAACAACATCAAGTATCCCGTCGTAGCACAGGAGAACGGTGTGCAGGGTAGAGTAGTGGTGTCGTTCGTCGTCGAGAAAGACGGTTCGATCACCGACGTGAAAGTCGTTCGCTCGGTTGACCCGTCGCTCGACAAGGAAGCCGCACGCGTCGTCAAGTCGATGCCGCGCTGGATTCCCGGTAAGCAGAACGGTTCGGCCGTGCGCGTGAAGTACAACGTGCCTGTTTCATTCAAACTGCAGTAAGTCATTTTTAAACAACGAAAAATGAAAAGAAACGCATCTTACATCATTGTAGGATTAACACTGGTCGCCACGCTCTGGGCTTCCTGCTCAGGCAAGAAGTCGAAGAGCGGGCGCACCGATACTTATTCGTCAGGGGTGATCAGTTTCGCCTCTGACGAAAGTTTTAGTCCCATCGTCGAAGAAGAACGACAAGTATTCGAACACACCTACAAAAAGGCGAAAGTCAATCCGATCTACACCAACGAGTCCGACGGAATGGAAATGTTGCTCAACAAGGAAACGTGCCTGCTCATCACCGCACGCGACTACAAGCCCGAAGAGCGGCAGAGCCTCGTCGATCGGGGCAACAACCCGCGAACCGTGCGCCTCGCCTACGACGGACTGGCACTTATCATCCATCGGTCGAACACCGATTCGTGCATCAGCGTGAAAGACATCGCCCGCATCCTCAAAGGCGAAGCCACGAAGTGGAGCGACATCTATCCCGGCTCGAAGCGCGGCGAAATCACCCTCGTGTTCGACAACAAGAAATCGTCGGCAGTGCACTACGCCGAAGATTCCATTTTGGGCGGTAAACCCATCACCAGCCCCAACGTCACCGCTGCACAGACCAGCGCAGAGGTGGTCAACTACGTCGCCAAGACCCCGAATGCCATCGGCATCATCGGCAGCAACTGGCTCAACGACAAGCGCGACACGACCAACCTCACCTACAACAAGGAAATCCGTGTGATGTCGGTAAGCAAACTCGACACGGCCACGCCGGCCAACAGTTGGAAGCCCTACCAATATTACATCTACAATAACAACTATCCGCTCATCCGCACGATTTACGCGCTCGTCAACGACCCGCGCCAAGGACTTCCGTGGGGATTCGCGCACTTCATCGAGTCGCCCGTCGGCCAGAAAATCATCCTCAAGTCAGGACTGCTGCCCGTCTATGGCGACATCACCATCAGAAACGTAAACGTAAAAAGCCAATAAACCTTTTCGGCTGTCATTCGTCGTATAGAAAAAAGCAGTCGAACATATTGTTTAACCTTTAAAGAAAGAGAAAGTATGAAAAAGTTCAAATACCTCGCAGTAGGAATCATGGCGCTCAGCCTCAGCGCTCCCGCCATGGCGCAAGTAGATCAGGCCGCAATCGGCCAAGTGAAGAACATCATCGCCTCGAAGGCCGACGTAGACAAGCAACTGAAGCCCATCGTCAGCGCCAACAAGAAGAATCCGGCCATGCTGACGGCCATCGGAAAGGCTTTCCTCGAAGCAAAGGACGTGACCAACGCCACGAAGTATGCTGAAATGGCACTCGCACGCGACCGCAAGTTTGCCAAGGCATTCATCCTGTTGGGTGATATCGCCGTAGCCAACGACGACGGCGGAACGGCTGCCCAGCAGTATGCACAGGCCAAGCACGCCGACCCGAAAGACCCCGAGGGCTACTACAAGTACGCCAACATCCTGCGTGGCCGTAGTCCGCAGGAAGCTGTCGCCAACCTCGAAGAACTGCGCGTGCAACGTCCCGACATCGCCGTCGATGCCATGGCAGGCCGCATCCTCTACCACTCGAACCGTCTGGAAGAGGCCATCCAGTACTATGGCAAGGTCGATAAGACCAAACTCGAAGACGAGGACATCACCAACTTCGCCATGGCTACGTGGATGCACCAAGACCGCGACAAGAGCCTTGAACTGGCGAAATACGGTCTGACCCGCGACGCCCGCAAAGCTGCGTGGAACCGTCTGGCCTTCTACAACCTGACCGACATGGAGCGCACCGACGAGGCATTGCAATATGCCGATGCCCTCTTCAACCGTTCCGACAGCGTCAAAATCTCGGGCTACGACTACACCTACTACGGTACTGCGCTGAAGAACGCGAAGCAGTACGACCGTGCCATCGAAATGTTCCTCAAGGCTGCCGATGCCAATAAAGACAACAAGGACCTGCTCAGCATGACCTACAAGAACCTTTCCGATGCATACATCGCAAACGACGACTTCGAGAATGGTACGAAATACTACGACATCTACCTCAATGGCAAGGACAAGCCGTCGGCCTACGACATCGCCGGTCTGGCTTCGATTTACCAGCGTCTGGGTGCCGGACTCGAGGGTCAGGCTCAGGTCGATGCCTTCATGAAGGCCGATGCCACCTACGCCAAACTGGGTGAGAGCTATCCCGAGCAGATCGACTACGCCAACTTCATGCGTGCCCGTCTGGCCGGCGCGATGGACCCCGAAGGTGAAAAAGGACTCGCCAAGCCCTTCTACCAGGCCATTGTCGATCACCTCGCCAATGCCGAGAACCGCGACAACAGCGACAATCAGCGTCTCGTTGAGGCCTATCGCTACCTCGCTTCCCACTGCTTGTTCGTCAATAACGACAAGGATGGCTGTATCAGAAACTTCCAGAAAGTGCTTGAAATTGACCCGGAAAACGAAGATGCCAAGACGGCTCTCAAGTCTCTCGGCGTGAAATAAACGAATTTGACAGAAAAAAATAGCCCGAACAGCGATGTTCGGGCTATTTTTATGCTTTCACTCAGCCGGAATAAACCGCGCAAAGGCCGCGTCGTAGTCGGGCGAGGCACTCAATCGACCATTGACGAGGCACACCAATTCGATGTCGCCGTGGAAGCAAAGGCGATTGTCTGACTTGCGGAAAATGTCTTGATGAAAAATGTACTTGATGCCGTCTTTCGTCAAGGCAAGGCGCGAGATAAACACATCGTCGCAGCGCAGCGGAGTCTTGAATTTCAGGTTCATCCGCGCCACGACGGCGTCGGTGCCCTGCTCGTGCAATTTGGCAAAACTCACGCCCAGACTGCGCAAAAATAGGTGGCGCGTGTGCTCGGCATAGTGCAGGTAGTTGGCATTGTTGACAATGCCCTCGATGTCGCACTCGTAGTCGCGCACTTCCATTTCAGTTTCAAAAATATATTCCATTTCTTCTTTGTTTTCCGTCTGCAAAATTACGAACAATCTGTTGTTTTTCCAAATCTATGGCACAAAAAAACGGCCCGAACATTGATGTCCGAGCCGTTTTTGTAGCGGTTGCTCTGTCCTTACGGCAGGCTGATAGCCTCGTTCGGGCAAACAGCGGCGCAAGAACCACACTCTGTGCAGAGTTCGGGGTCGATCTTGTAGATGTCGCCCTCGGAAATTGCCTCAACGGGGCACTCACTGATGCATGTTCCACATGCGATGCAGTCTTCACTGATTACGTAAGCCATAGTCTTTCTCTTTTAAAATGGTTTGTTAATGCTAAATTTCACTCGTTATTACCTAATATTAGGTGGTGCAAAGGTACGTTTTTTTTCTTATATACCTAAAAATGATGAGATTATTTTCGTCGATTTTACATCTTTTAACATCTTAATTCCCTTTCACTCCCCTTTGCCTCCTTTCAGTCAGCGACCTTCGGTTCACTTCCCTTTCATTCCCTTCAATACAATATTTCGACGTAAATCACGTTAATAAGTAAAATGAAGAGGCGAATTTTTCTTCTGATGGCCGTGCTGACGGTCGCTTTGGCGGCATCGGCACAGCAAGGACGGACGGTGCAAAACCGCCCCTACACCGACTTGCGACCCTTCCACTTCGGCCTGTTTGTCGGCACGCACCTGCAAGACCTCGACCTGCTCAACGTTGGGCCGCAGACCATCGTCGCCGAGGACGGAACGCAGACCACGCGCCTCATTTCCGTCGATCAAGACCGATGGGACAATGGTTTTACGGTGGGCGTGCTCGGCGAATTCCGCCTCAACAAAACTTTCCAGTTCCGCGTGGCTCCGGCGATGCTTTTCGGCGTGCGCCACCTCACTTTCTACGACTTCACGGCCCCGAAAACTCCCGTCGGCGAGGGTGACGAGTCGGGCACGGGCGTGTTGCTCAACGAGCGGATTCAGAACATCAAAACGGCTTATATCTCCTGCGCTGCCGACCTGATTTTCGCGTCACAGCGCAACGGCAATGTGCGACCCTACCTGATGGCTGGACTGAATCCCGTTATCAACCTGTCGGGCAGCGAGAGCGACATTTTGAAGTTGAAGCGCACCGACCTCTATTTTGAAATTGGTGCTGGATGCGACTTTTATATGCCCTTTTTCAAGTTGCGCCCCGAACTGAAATTTATGTTCGGCCTCACCGACTGCCTCGACCACAAACACGCCGATAACCTCCGCGACGAAAACCTGCGCGTTTTCGCGAACAGCGTCAGCCGAGCCACCTCGAAAATGATTGCGCTGACGTTCTATTTCGAGTGATTTTTCCAAAAACTATTTCAAAATTCCCGTTTCGTTGTCCTGATGGTTCATCGAGCGGTTGATGTCGCGATATTTCCGTCCATATTCGAAGCGATAGGCGAGTTTTAGCGTCACCATATTGCCGTATTCGCGCTGATGTCGGGAAATTTCCTTTCGAATATAACGGCTCACGACTTCCCCCTTTTCTGTGAGCGGATGCTGACTGAAAAGATGTTGCGCGAAAAGCGAGATGGTCAGTGCCTTGTTTGGACGATAAGAAGCCGTGAAATACCACGCTGGCACGTGAAGTCCGCGATGTTCGCCCTCCATAAAACTCCAACCGTTGTCGGCGTAGGCTCCGAGCGTCCACCGATTGAGATAGACCTGCACGGAACAGCCGCCGTTGAAACTCGTGAAGGTGTGGCGGTAGTCTTCGCCGAAGTTGAAAAAGCGGTAGATGCCGCCGTAAATCGTGGCTGTCAGTTTGTCGGCGACGATGTCCCACTGGTTGTAACTTTGGATGAAGAAAAAACTACATTCGTTGTCGGCATTGGTCTGTGTCTGGTAGAAATGGCCGTCTTTTCGGATGTATTTTTCCATATTGCAATGGGTGTTGATGCGGTAGTAGCCTTGCAGTTCCGAGGTGAATCGCGAGGTGGCGTAGGTCAGGCGAAGGTCGTGGTCGATTCTGCGACAGGGACGGATTTCAGGATTTCCAAGCAGGGTTTCCATCGAGTTGATTTTGATAGAGGCGTCGCTGACGAGGGCGATTCGCGAAACGTGTTGCGAAGTCTCAAAAGTGTATTTCAGTTTCAGACGCTCGGCCAAAGGGTACGACAGGCTGAATTTCGGTCGGAAAAGCCAGAAATTGTGCTTCGTGTCGGCTTGTCGATAGTAACGACGGCTTACGCCGAGCCCAGCCATATAGTTGAGCGCTCCGAGTCGGCCTTTCAGTTGTGAAAACAGGTAGAAATCGGACGTGTGCAGGTCGTTGATGGCCTCGGAATCGCCGTGATATTCGTTGTGGCTGTAGCGTTGGGCAAATTGGAATCCGCCAGAAAAAGTGAAGGGCTTGAGGCGGTTTTCGTAGATGGCTTCGCTCCAAAGCGAATAGGTTTTTCCGTTTGTATCATATTGATAATCAGAACCTTCGTTATTCTCCGTATGGCTTTTGGTTTTGATGAACGTACCCACGACATTGGCGGTAAGCGACTGGTTCCGACGGAAATCGTGATGATAATAGAGGTCGAGCGAGGGCGTGCTGTTGCGCGTGGAAGAGCGAGTTTCGTAGCGCGAATCGTTGAACGCCATCGTCGATTGGATTTCTTGCGGACGGATGGTGCTGTTTCCCGATAGTTTCGCTTGAAAAACGTAGTTGGAATCGCTCAGGCTGTAGGTCAGTTGGGCGTTGTGGCCGAGGTTTTTGTTTTGTTGGGAAAGCAAATGGCGATTCAATTCAATTGTTTCGCCCGATTCCAACGTGTAAACGGCCTTTTCGTCGCCTCGCGCACCCTTGAAATGTTGGTAATTGAGGCCGTAGTTGAAGCCAAACTCGCTCTTTTTGTGGTTGATTTTCCCATAAACCGCCTCGTTGCCATTCACGGCGGTCAGTGTGTTCGTCAGTTGCGTGCCGACGACATAGCCGCTGATGGGCTTTTTCACCTTGAAATTGATGACATAAGCCGTTTCTTCGCCGTAGCGCAGGCCCGGATTGTCGATAAATTCGATGCGCTCGATGGCTTTCATATCGAGTGAGAGCAGGTCTTCGCGTGTGGCTACGATGTCGTTGATGCGCACCTGCACCGAACCGAGATTGCTGAGTGCCGTGATGCTGTTCATCGCCTCATCGACGCGGATGTGGGGCAGCGTGAGTTTCGCCAACAGCGAATAGCCGTCGGTCGAGTTTTCCAACTGCTGTTTCGTTGGGTAAATCCACTGTCCATCGACTTTCTGCACCGTTCGAGCACCCTTCACGGACACTTCGCCGAGCGTCACTTCTTTCTCACTTTGTGCGCTTGCCGACAACGCGAACAGCGCCACTGAAATCATCAAAAAAAATCTCTTCATACTTCGTTAGCGTTTGGTTTGACGCTGCAAAAGTATCAAGAGAATTTTCGGTTGCCAAAAAATGATGCTGACATTTGTCTGACATTTCGCCGACAATGACCTAACTATCTGATTTTCAGTTCATAGGCACGACCGCGGTCGGCCTCGATTTTTAGGTCAGAATGTTGTTCGATGACGGGTTTCAGCCTGCGAATCAGCGTGTAGAGCGTTTCGCTGGCATCATCTTTTTTCGGCCAAAGAGCCTCGCAAATCTCGCTTTTCGTCAGCAGATGCGAGGGCGAACGGAAAAACATTTCCATCAGTTGCTGCTGCATCGGCGTGAGTTTCACGTGCTGGCCTTGGGCATCGAAAAATCGTTGGTCAGACTCGGAAAAACTCAATCCTCCGAAACAACTCGCTCCGACGGGGTGAAACGTTGTTTTCCGATGGCGATAGAGGCAGAAAAATCCCCACAAAACGGCCATCATCCATAGCACCGAGGCCGGTCGTTGGTCGGACATCGAGAAAATCGTCGCCGCCGAGCATTTCGCATAGCATCGGAAGCCTCGCTGTCGCGTATCGACCGCTAAAACGGCCTTTCCGCGCAGTTCGTCGAGTTGCAAATAGTTGTTGAACACGCGCACGGTGTCGGCACTGATGACGTGGGTCTGTTGCTGTTCCAACGCACGTGCCAGGGCGTGGCTCATATCCTGCGTGACGAGTTGCCTTGTGGTCGAAAAACTGTGGTAGCCCGTCATTGCCGACGCGACGATGAGCGTCAGCAGGATGAGAACGGAATATCGCGGTTTCATCATTTTGTCGGTTTTATGCGTGAACGAGCGTGCCGATTTCCTCGCCCTCGATGACGCGGCGCAGGTTGCCGACGATGTCCATATTAAAGACGTAAATCGGCAGGTTGTTGTCCTGACACATACAGATGGCCGAGAGGTCCATCACTTTCAGGTTGCGGGCGAGCACCTCGGCGTAGGTGATGTCGGTGAACTTCGTGGCGGTCGGGTCTTTTTCGGGGTCGGCGGTGTAAACACCATCCACTCGCGTGCCTTTGAGCATCACGTCGGCCTCGATTTCCACGCCGCGCAGCGACGAGCCGGTGTCAGTAGTAAAGTAGGGCGAGCCCGTGCCAGCCGAGAAGATGCAGACTTTTCCTGCCTTCATCGCGTCGATGGCGCGCCATTTCGTGTAAAATTCGCCGACGGGCTCCATTCTGATGGCCGTGAGCACTTGGTTAGGAACGCCTGCGGCATCGAGTGCCGACGAGAGCGCGAGCGAGTTGATGACGGTCGCCATCATACCCATCTGGTCGCCCTTCACGCGGTCGAAACCTTTTTTCGCACCGCTCAGACCGCGGAAAATGTTGCCGCCGCCGATGACGATGCCGATTTCCACGCCCAAGTCGTGGATTTCCTTGATTTGCTGTGCATACTCGGTGAGCCGTTGCATATCGATGCCGCTACCGCCTGCGGCGAGACTCTCACCGCTGAGTTTCAGAAGAATTCTTTTGAATCGTGCCATATTTTTTTTCAATTAAAAATTAAGAATTAACAATTTAGAATTATGATTACTTTTTTCACTCCACACTCCTCACTTCACAAAAACCACCTCCTTAAAACCGTAGGAAACCACCCGTCCGTCGGCCTTTTTCAGCAGAAGTTTCCCCAGTTCATCGACCTCGAGCACCTCCGCTTGAAAGTCGCCCTCGCCGTCGCGAAACCGATGTGGCTGACCGTCGCGTCGATAGAGCAGGGCATTGTAGCGCATCCGCGTGTAGTCGGCCATACACGAGCAGATTTTCAGGTGACTGACGATGTTTCGAAGCACCGCCTCGCGGTCGATGTCGTGGCCGAGAATCTGCCGCATCGAAACGGGGTTCGGTGCTGTCAGAGGGTCGTGGTCGGTCGCCTGCGGAAAGCGAAAAACGGTCTGGTTCACATTCAGTCCGATGCCGATGATGCTGTCGCGAATCGCTGTGCCCGCCAAGCGGTTTTCGATGAGCATTCCGCAGAGTTTCTGGTCGTTCCAATAGATGTCGTTCGGCCACTTCACGCGAATGTCTATGATGCCGAAATCGCCCATCGCGTCGCACACCGCCAATGCCGTCGCCATCGAGATTTGGAATTGCTGTCGCGCCTCGATACCATCGGGATGCATCAGCAGCGAGAAGAGCAGGTTTTTCCCCCGTTCCGACTCCCACGAGTTCGTGCCACAGCCCCGTCCAGCCGTCTGGAAATCGGCCACGCACACCGTCATCGCCTCGTCCGTCGCCACATTCTCGCGCAGCCATCGGTTCGTCGAATCCACCTCGTCCAGTCGTATCACTCTCGCTTCCATATCAATACACCAACATCGGATTAAACGCATTCTCCCAATGTTCAATCACGGGCGTTTCGTCGTTGTTGCCGTTTCCCACCACCGTGATGATGTCGAAGCGCAGTTCCTTCGTAATGCGGAACATTTTCACGTAGGCGTTGGCCGCCAGTCCGATGTTTCGGATTTTCTCACGGTTTACCGCCTCCTCGGGTCGTTGCACGAAATTTGCCGACCGCGTTTTCACCTCGACGAACACCACCGTTTGCAGGTTTTCGTCGAGGGCAACGATGTCGATGTCGCGGTGTCCGCAGCGCCAGTTTGTGTCGCGAATCGTGTATCCCTTCTTCCGAAGATACTCCGCCGCCATCTCCTCGCCCCATTTTCCAATGTCGTTATGTTGAGCCATTTTTTTGTTTCCCGATTGTTGATTGCAAAGTTACGGAAAAGATTTGAATTGGCGACACATTTTTTTATTAAAAGAATCAGATTAGGAAATTTTGTGAACTGAAAATGCTATTTTTTAGTAATATGAGTTCCTAAAAATCATCGAAATGTTAAAAAATATTATCAATGAAAAGTTTTTTGCAAAATAATTTGGTTTATAAAATAAACTTATTTACCTTTGCATCGTGATTCGAACACAAATGGCTGCGACCGAGCCTTCTGCAGGGGTGAGGACAAGGCCGAAAATCAAAAATGAGTAGAACTATTAAAACGAAAAAACAATGGAAGAAAACAAAAATTTGACTGCCGAGCGCAGTCTGGAGATTATCACTGAACAGATAGAACAGAGTCGCCGCACGGTGTCGCAGAGCACAGGGCAGGCACTCTATGTTTCGGGACTTTGTACCGTGGCAATGTCAGGCATCGTCGCCATTGTCAATTATGTGTCGAAAACGCCTCTCGGACATCTTTTGTGGCTTGTGTTGCCTGTCATCATTTGGATTGCCTTGCGAAACATCTTTAAAAACCGACAGCACGAACCTACGACCATCGTCAGCTCGCTCGTAGGCAAAACGTGGTGGACTTTTGCAATATTTACCATCGTCTTTTTTGTCCTCTCAATTCTTTGGAATGTGATTGCACCAAGATTGTTGTCGCCAACGCAGATGATTTTTTTTGACGGAAGAATTGGCATTGCACCCACTATTATGCTGTTGATGGGAATGGCCGTGACGATGACGGGACACATCCTTCGCAGCCGTTGGCTCGTTGTTTTCGGCATCGTCGGTGGCCTGATGATGTTCGCTTGGGAGGGATTCGGAATCGGTAGAGCCATCTTGGTCGAGTTCACAGGTAAGTCGTATACCGAACTATATGAACCAAGCGCAACGCTCACTTGCCTCTCTGTTCTGTTGTTCGCATTCGTCGGGCTCGTAATCCCCGGTATGATGCTCAAAAAACAAAGCCTATGAAATTCCCAACATTAGACCCACTGCTTCATTCCGAACTGCGATTGGCGGTGATGTCGCTGCTCATCAGTGCCGAGGAGGCCGAGTTTCCTTACATCAAGGAGCAGACGGGTGCCACGGCAGGCAATCTGAGCGTGCAAATCGACAAACTGTCGGCGGCAGGCTACATCACGGTGGAAAAGACATTCAAGGGCAAGCGACCGTGTACGATTTGCCGTGTCACGCCGACGGGCCTCAAAGCCTTCGACGACTATGTGAAAACCTTGAAAAATTATCTCGAAGTCGGCAAAAAATCGTAATTTTGCACCTAAAAACAGCAGTTATGACACCCGAAGAACAACGAAAACAAGACGAACGCTTCATGCAGATGGCCTTGAAAGAGGCGGAGGCGGCACAGCGCGAGGGCGAAATTCCCATCGGCGCGGTGATTGTCTGTCGCGACCGCATCATCGCACGGGCACACAACCTCACAGAAACGCTCACCGACGTGACCGCACACGCGGAAATGCAGGCGATAACGGCGGCGGCGAACCTGCTCGGCGGCAAATATCTCGCCGACTGCACGCTCTACGTGACGGTGGAGCCGTGTGTGATGTGCGCGGGGGCGATTGGCTGGGCGCAAATTGGGCGCGTGGTCTATGGCACACCCGACGAGAAGCGCGGTTTCCAGCGCTTTGCACCCGAGGCTTTGCATCCGCGATGCACAGTGACGCAGGGCGTTCTCGAAACGGAATGTCGCGAATTGATGCAGGCGTTTTTTGCTGCGAAGCGGAAATAGAAAAAGAGCCGGATTCAAGCGAATCTGGCTCTTTTTTCGTGTTTAAAAACCTTTATTTTTCCGCGCGGATGAAGCGCTTGGGCATCATTTCGCTGTTCGAGCCCTCGGCGGAAGCAGCGCGAGTCATGTCGTTCGGCTTCGCGTAGTAGTAATCACCCCAACCCCATTCGTAGTTGTACCAATTCGGCGAATCGACGTGGCGCAGGCGGAATTTCACGCGGTTCGAACCGTCGTAGATGACACCCGTGAAATAGTTGTCGTTCAGTCGATAGTCCTCAATCCAGATGGTGACGTCCTCCTCGACGAAATAGACCTTGATGGTGCGGTATTCGACGGTCCACTCGATGTGGTTGGCCACGTAGTTGCGTCCCCAGCCATAATTGTCATAGTAATCGACCCAGTAGCCCTTGCCGCTGCTGTAGCGATAGGGGTCGCGCAGGAAACAGATTTCCGAGTAGGTGGCGTCATAGACCCGTCCGTTCCATTCCGACGAAACATACATGTCGCCTCGCCAAGTTCCTTCGAGCGTGTAAGCGATTTCATCGTCATCGTTCCAAAGGAAGTTGCAGCTTGCAAACGACATCGACAGCACTGCCAAGAGTGCGATGGTCATGAGTGTGTACAGTTTTTTCATCTTTTTAATCTCCTATTCGTTAAGGGTTCAACATCGAGTTTTCAATTCTCTGCTGCAAAGTTACGCTATTTTGGTCGCCCCGCAAAACGTTTTTCCATAATCTTTCATAGGAAAATCCCTACGAATGATGTGAAAATCCCTAATAAACATTAAAAACATCGAAAAACTACCACCCGATTTTTCGCTTTATGAGATAATTTGTTACTTTTGTACGAAGTTTCGAATTTAATTAATCACTAAAAATATCTGACAAAAAAAAATGAGAACGGTTTATGAATTTTCTGTGAAAGACAGAAAAGGGAAAGACGTATCGCTGAAAGAGTATCAAAACGAGGTGCTCCTCATCGTCAATACGGCCACGAAGTGCGGTTTCACGCCCCAATACGACGAGTTGGAGGCACTTTATAAGAAGTACCACGCGCAGGGTTTCGAGGTGCTCGACTTCCCCTGCAACCAGTTCGGACAGCAGGCTCCGGGAACCGACGAGTCGATTCACGAGTTCTGCAAACTGACCTATGGCACGGAATTTCCGCGTTTCAAGAAGGTGAAGGTGAACGGCGACGATGCCGATCCGCTTTTCAAGTTCCTCAAGGAGCAGAAAGGTTTTGCCGGATGGGATATGGAGCACCCGATTGCGCATATCCTCGACGATATGCTGACGAAGGAAGACCCCGACTACAAGGAAAAGGCCGACATCAAGTGGAATTTCACGAAATTCCTCATCAACAAGAAGGGGCAGGTCGTGGAACGGTTCGAGCCGACGGCGAAAATTGAGAAAATTGCAGAACAAATTGAAAATTTATTGAGATAATGGAACATACAAAATGCCTGATTATCGGCAGCGGTCCCGCAGGCTACACCGCCGCCATCTACGCCGGACGCGCCAATCTGTCGCCCGTACTCTACTGCGGTCTGCAAATGGGTGGACAACTCACGCAAACGACCACGGTCGAGAACTTTCCGGGCTATCCCAATGGTATCGACGGTAATGAAATGATGATGCAACTGCGGCAGCAGGCCGGACGGTTCGGCTGCGACCTGCGCGACGGCATCATCGAGAAAGTCGATTTCTCGAAGCGTCCCTACGTTGTTACCACCGACCGAGGCGTGGAAATCGAGGCCGACACGGTGATTATCGCCACGGGAGCATCGGCGAAATACCTCGGACTCGACGACGAGAAGAAATACAACGGTATGGGCGTCTCGGCCTGTGCGACGTGCGACGGATTTTTCTATCGGAAAAAGACGGTGGCGGTCGTGGGCGGTGGCGACACGGCCTGCGAAGAGGCGATTTATCTCTCGCAACTCTGCCAAAAGGTCTATCTGATTGTCAGAAAACCTTTTTTGCGCGCCAGCGACGTAATGCAGAAGCGCGTTTTCGAGACCGAAAACATCGAAGTGCTCTTTGAGCACAACACCGTCGGACTCTATGGCGAGAACGGCGTGGAGGGTGCTCACGTGGTGAAGCGCAAAGGCGAGGCCGACGAAGAGCGCTACGACCTGCCCATCGACGGCTTTTTCCTCGCCATCGGTCACAAGCCCAACACCGATATTTTCCGTGATTTCATCGCCTTAGACGAAACGGGCTACATCCGCACACTCAACGGTACACCGCGTGTCGTTTCGGCTGCCGACCCGTCGCAGACCGTTCCAGGCGTGTTTGCCGCTGGCGACTGCGCCGACCCTGTCTATCGGCAGGCCATTGTGGCGGCTGGAAGCGGTTGCAAGGCAGCATTGGAGGCCGAAAAATATTTGCAGACGCTGTAAAAATCGACGTTGATTCGCTTACAAATGGCGAAAATAACTAAAAATCATCAGAGAATGAAAAATATGAATGTAAAACCGGCAAACGGCAAGTTAGGAATCTTGATTGTCGGAAACGGTGCCGTCGCCACCACGTTTATGACGGGCGTGCTGATGGCTCGCAAGGGCTTGACGAAGCCCATCGGCTCGATGACTTTGTACGATAAAGTTCGCGTCGGAAAAGGTTCGGAGAAAAAGTATCTGAAATACGGCGAAATCGCACCCATCGCCACGCTCGACGACCTTGTTTTCGGCTGTTGGGATGTCTATCCGCAGAACGCCTATCAGGCGGCGGTCTATGCTGAGGTGCTGAAGCGCGACGACATCGACCCCGTGTGCGATGATCTCGAGAAAATCGTGCCGATGAAGGCCGCATTTGATAAAAATTACGCCAAACGACTCGACGGCGACCACACGAAGGGCAACATCACCCGTTGGGAGATGGTCGAGGCGTTGCGCGACGACATCCGCCAGTTCAAGGCCGAGAAACAATGCGACCGCGTGGTTGTTCTCTGGGCTGCATCGACCGAAATTTATGTACCCATCGACGAACAGACGCACTACACTCTCAACGCCCTCGAAACCGCGATGAAAGCCGACGACCGCGAGCATATTGCGCCGTCGATGTGCTACGCCTACGCCGCGCTGGTCGAAGGCTGTCCGTTTGTGATGGGCGCGCCGAACACGACGGTCGATATTCCTGCCATTTGGGAACTCGCCGAAAAGATGCAGGTGCCCATTGCCGGCAAGGATTTCAAGACGGGTCAGACACTTGTCAAGAGCGGTTTCGCCCCGATTATCGGCACGCGCTGCCTTGGTCTCGACGGTTGGTTCTCAACGAATATTCTTGGCAATCGCGACGGCCTCGTGCTCGACGTTCCCGAGAATTTCCGCTCGAAGGAAGTGTCGAAACTCTCGACCCTCGAAACCATTCTGCGCCCCGACGACCAGCCCGACCTCTACGGCCACGGCAACGACGACGACACGCAGTATTACCACAAGGTGCGCATCAACTACTATCCGCCGCGCAACGACAACAAGGAGTCGTGGGACAACATCGACATTCGCGGTTGGATGGGCTATCCGATGCAAATCAAAATCAATTTCCTCTGTCGCGACTCGATTTTGGCCGCGCCCGTGTGCCTCGACCTCTGCCTGCTCATCGACCTCGCCGCCCGTGCAGGTCGCTATGGCACGCAGCGTTTCCTGAGTTTCTTCCTCAAGAGTCCGATGCACGACTATACGCAGGGTGAAATGCCCGTGAACCACCTCTATCAGCAGCACACGATGCTGAAAAATGCGATTCGCGAAATGGGTGGCTACGAGGCTGACGAGGAAATCGACTGATTTTTCGACAAAATCCAAAGGCCGACGAAGGTCAGCAGACCGTTGAGCATCAGCAGTTCATAGCCGAATCGGTAATCGAAAAAGTGACGAGTAGCGTTGTCTATCATCAGGCAGATGATGGGCGACGCTATTGCAATGATGGGCACTAATCGAGAGTTGAGAGTTGATAGTTGAGAGTTGACAGTTGATTGTTGGGCGTTGTTTTTCGGGCGGAGAAGGGCGAAGGCGAAAAGACCGAGCAGTGGGCCGTAGGTGTAGCCGCACATCACGTAGATGGCATCGATGACGCTGGTCGAATTGACCAACCCAAACAGCAGAATCACCACCGTGAACACCACCGCCATTCCGATGTGGACGCGACGGCGCAACGCTTCGTCGTCGGGACGCTCGCGAATATCGACGCAATAACTCGTCGTGAGGGCTGTCAGCGCGGAGTCGGCACTCGAAAACGAGGCCGCTACCATTCCCAAGAGAAACAGTACGACTACGCCCTGTCCCAAAACGCCAGTTGCGGCGAACATTGGTAGCAATTCGTCGCCCGAAGTGGGCAGTGGAACGCCTTGTTTCGCGGCAAGCATCGTCAGCAGAACGCCGAGCGAAAGGAAGAGCAAATTGGCAGGCACGAAGGCCAATCCGTAACTGCACATATCCTTCTGTGCGTCGCGTAAGTTCTTGCAAGTCAAGTTCTTTTGCATCATATCTTGGTCGAGTCCCGTCATCACAATCACGATGAAAACACCGCTCAAAAACTGTTTCCAGAAATTCTGTCGCGATACCCAGTCGTCGAACACGAACATCCGCGAATGGCTGTCGGCGGCAATCGCCCGCACGGCCTCGCCCACGCTAAGGTCGAGTGCGCCCATCACCTTGTAAATAATCAGTGCCAGAGCCCCGAACATACACGCCGTTTGCAGTCCGTCGGTCCACACGAGCGTCTTGATGCCGCCGCGCCGCGTGTAGAGCCAAATCAACACGACCATCGCCACGACGGTCGGTGCAAAGGGCGTTCCAAGCATTTGCTGTACGATGAGGCAGACGACATAGAACCGAGCCGCCGCGCCCGTCATTTTCGAGAGCAGGAAAAACGATGCGCCTGTTTTGTAGGCCGACGAGCCGAGCCGTTGGCCGAGGAAAGCGTAAATCGTCGTCAGATTCAGCCGATAATAAACCGGCAGCAGCACGAAAGCCACCGCCAGATAGCCCAAAATAAAGCCGAGGCAGGTCTGCATATAAGTCATATCCTGCCAGAGCACCATCCCCGGCACACTGACGAACGTCACGCCCGAAATCGACGCGCCAATCATTCCCCACGCCACCATATACCACGGACTGCGCCGTTCACCGCGGAAAAACGCATCGTTCGACGGTCGGCGTGCCGTGACCCTACTGATGAGGAAAAGCAGCGCGAGATAACTGAAAATGACGAGTATGGCAATCATAGCGGGTGCAAAGTTACGAATAAGTGAGTAAAATGTAAAAGGAAAAATAGTTTTTCTTTTCATTTTCGAACGGAAGGAACTTATTTAAAGTTAAAAAAAAATGACAAAAAATTTGCTTGTATCCCCGAAAAACCGTACCTTTGCAAGCAAAGAATTCAAAAATCGTGAAAATGACGACATTTATTTCTACATATTGGTGGTGGCGCAGCTCAAGATTCAAAAAGTCGTGAGTCGCGTTTGACTTGTGTGGAATTTTCAACGAAATCACATCACAAAGGGTCTGCCGTTCTTACGACAGGCTCTTTTTCATTCGACAGAAATTTTTTAAACAATATTCAATCATTTAAAACAGAAAACGACAATGAAACAGAAACGATTCTTGCTCGAAGAGAGCGAACTGCCACGCGAGTGGTACAACATTCAGGCGGAAATGCCGACGAAACCGATACCGTCGATTCATCCGCAGACGCGACAGCCCTTGGGAGTGGATGACTTGGCACAGATTTTCCCACGCGAATGTTGTGTGCAGGAACTCGACACGGAACACGCTTGGATTCCCATTCCCGAGGAGGTTTTGGAGAAGTACAAATACTACCGTTCGACCCCGCTCGTGCGTGCGTATGCGTTGGAAGAGGCGTTGGGCACGCCGGCGCACATCTACTACAAAAACGAGTCGGCTTGTCCGCTCGGGTCGCACAAAATCAACTCGGCACTGCCGCAGTGCTACTACGCCAAACAGGAGGGCACGACCAACGTCACGACCGAGACGGGCGCCGGACAATGGGGTGCTGCACTGTCGTATGCCGCGTCGGTGTTCGGCTTGGAGGCGGCAGTCTATCAGGTGAAAATCTCGATGCAACAAAAACCCTATCGCTCGTCGATTATGCGGACTTTCGGAGCCGCCGTGACGGGTTCGCCCTCGATGTCAACCCGTGCCGGAAAAGACATCATCACACGCGACCCACGCCATTCGGGTTCGCTCGGAACGGCCATTTCCGAGGCCATCGAACTCGCCACGACCACGCCCGGCTGCAAATACACGCTCGGCTCGGTGCTCAACCACGTGGCACTGCACCAGACCGTCATCGGACTCGAGGCCGAGAAGCAGATGGCGAAGGCTGGCGAATATCCCGACGTGGTGATTGCCTGCTTCGGTGGCGGTTCGAACTTTGGTGGACTCGCCTTCCCGTTTATGCGTCATAATCTGACAGGTGAAAAGCAGACAAAATTCATCGCTGCCGAGCCTGAAAGTTGCCCGAAACTCACGCGAGGCCAGTTCCGCTACGACTTTGGCGACGAGGCCGGCTATACGCCTCTGTTGCCGATGTTCACCCTCGGCCACGATTTCAAGCCAGCCAACATCCATGCCGGCGGTCTGCGCTATCACGGTGCCGGAGTGATTGTGTCGCAGTTGTTGAAAGACGGAATGATGAGCGGTGTCGATATTCCGCAGACCGAGACGTTCGAAGCCGGACTGCTCTTCGCCCGCACCGAAGGCATCATTCCTGCGCCCGAGTCGAGCCACGCCATCGCCGCCACCATTCGCGAGGCCGAGAAATGCCGTCAGACAGGAGAGGAAAAGGTGATTCTCTTCAACCTTTCGGGCCACGGTCTCATCGACATGACCGCCTACGAGCAGTTCCTCAACGGCGACCTCGTCAATTATCAACTTTCCGACGACGAAATCGCCAATCGTTTGGAGAAAATGGATTTTTGATAGAAAAATTTGCAAGAAAAAAAGAAAGTGACTACTTTTGCAGCGATAACTTATTTATTGCTACAATCAAAAACTGAAGATTTATGAAAAACTATTTCGATTTAAAAGGCCAAGTCGCCATTGTGACTGGCTGTTCGGGAGGACTGGGTGTCCAGATGGCGAAAGCGCTGGCCAACCAAGGATGTAACATTGTTCCCATCGCTCGCCGCATGGAAAAACTCGAGGAAGTGGCGAAGGAACTGCGCGAGGAATTTGGCGTGGAAGTCCTGCCGATTCGCTGCGACATCACGAAGACCGAGATGGTCGAGGACGTGGTGAAGCAGACGATGGAGCGCTTCGGACGCATCGACATCCTCATCAACAACGCTGGTACGGGCGCGGTGGCTCCGGCTGAGGACATCACCGACGAGCAATTCGACAACGAGATGCAAATCGACCTGTTCGGTACGTTTAAAATGGCGCGTGCCGTGGCGAAACACGCGATGATTCCTGCGAAATACGGAAGAATCATCAACATTGCGTCGATGTATGGACTGGTGGGCAACAAGATTGCGCCGTGTTCGCCGTATCACGCTGCGAAGGGTGGAGTAGTGAACCTCTCGCGCGGACTGGCTGCCGAGTGGGGCAAGTATGGCATCACGGTGAACACGATTTGTCCGGGCTATTTCTGGACTCCGCTGACGAAGGACACGCTCGAGACGGAGTGGTTCGCCAACTATGCGAAGGGTGCCATTCCCGTCGAGCGCTACGGCAACGAGGGCGAACTCGATTCCACGACGATTTTCTTGTCATCGCCTGCGTCGAGCTATGTCAACGGCACTGCGATTCCCGTCGATGGCGGTTATACCTGCGTTTAAACGATGTTTTCGGCGAAAAACGCTTGAATCAGACCAAGAAAAAACCGAGGCGAGAAATCGCTTCGGTTTTTTGTCGTCGGAACTTATTCCGCATCGGAATTTTCCTCGTTTTCCTCCTCTTCCTCGCGGTCGAAGAGTTCCTTGAAGTCGGTGTAGCCGTTTTTCACGAGGATGTCATACCACTGCAACAGTTTGCGAATGTCGCTGTCGTGCACGCGGTCGCGGTCGTAGTCGGGCAGCACTTCGCCGAGATACGTGTGCAACTCCTTCGACGAGGCTTTCTTGAAATTCAGCGAGCAGGCTTTGAGTTGCTCTTTCTCGCCCACGCTTCTCAGCACTTTCCACAGCGGAATGTCCTCGCTGTCGGTGAACATCGCGATGTCGCCGAGGCTGGTGATTCGTTCCGTGCCGAAGGCCGGCATTCGTTTTTTCGCTTCGTCGAGTGTTTCGACAATCAGATTTGCTTTTCCTTGGCTGACAAGCCGAAACAGGCCCGGTTTGCCGGCAATTGAAAGAATTGTTTCCATTTTTTTATAGTTTAATTGTTGTTTGTTGAGTTGTTGAATGTTTTTTAGTATTTCGTCGATTTGCTCTTCTAAGTCGCTCACGCCATCGTTGACGATTTCAAAGTCGCTACGGCGCAGCACTTCCTCCTGCGGCATTTGGCAGCGAATCCATTCCAACGCCTTTTCGCGAGGGATTCCGTCGCGTTGCATCACGCGCTCGACGCGCAGTTCGAGCGGTGCGGTGACGCAAACCACGTGGTCGAATTTCAGACGCGCATCAAAACCGCTTTCGAAGAGAATGGCACTTTCGAGCCACTCCATTCCCGAATCGAGAAAATCCTGCGCCACGGCGGGGTGCACGATGTTGTTCACCGCTTGCTTATTCGCTTCGGAAGTCAGCAGAAAGGCCGCCAGAAGGCGTTTTTGCAGTCGTCCGTCGGCGGTATAGACCTTGTCGCCCACCAACTCGCGCAGAGCCGTTTTCAGCGACTCCGACTGTCGCATCAGCCGTTTCGCCGCCTCGTCGCAGTCATAGACGCGGATGCCCCGTTTTTTCAGCCGTTGGCACACAAATGACTTGCCACTGCCGATACCGCCCGTGATTGCGATGTGCTTCATTGCTCGATGAGGTAATCGACTTGTGAGATTTCCAACTGCGCATTTTTCACGCCTGCGGGGATGTTGCGCAAGTAGAGTTTGCATTTTTCCGACGGTTTGCGGCTCAGTTCGTTGAAATCGGCAACCACGCGGAAGTGTTCGGCCTTGATTTGTCGGAACATACTAGCTCCGGTCACGAATTTCACCTTGACACGCGGCGGGAAGGTTCGCAGCGTCTTTCCCTCGGGCATATTCACGGCGTGGATTGGCACTTCGACGCTCTCCTCGGTGAGCACGTCGGGACAAAGCGTAATCATCACCTGTGAGGGCACAATTTTCACGCCTTTCATCGCCTGCAGATTCACGGTTTGCACGACGGTGTCGTCGAAATTCGTGATTTTCAGTTCCTCGGTCAGCACGTATTTGATGCTGTCGAGCATTGATTTGTCGGCATAGACGGTGACAACGCTCGGCGAGAAGTGGGTTCGCGCCAGATAGTGGCTCTTGGCCGGTGTGATGGTGCCGTTGAGTCGCACAGGAATTTTCTGCGACTGCCCGTGATTGTAGTAGAATTCGAGTTTTTCGGGCTTGATCGACACGATTTTCGACGAACTGTAGAGATTGCGATTGATGTTTTTCTGCAAGTCGGCCAGCGGAATCAGCCCACGTCCGTTGCTTTTCGCGTAGTGCTGGAAACTCAGTGCGATGGGCTTGAATGGCCTGGCGTAATAATAGGTGGCGAGCATAAAACCTCGGTCTTCGATGGTGACGCGCAGCGTGTCTTCAAAACCTGTGGTGATGATGACGTCGCGCGGCACGCCTTTCAGACTGATGGGAATGGCGTATTCGTATTCGTCGGTGTCGTTGAGCGTTGACAGCAGCCAGAACACGCCGCTGACGACGAGAAAGAACAAAAAGATGAGGAACTCCCTGTTCACGATGCTGAACAGGAAGTCTCTCAGTGGGCGATAGATGCGCAAGAATTGTTCTTTCACGGTTTCTGTGGGCTCTTATGCCTTGTTTGCGCCGCCTTCTTGCAATGCAGTCACGTCGGCAAAAACGTAGTTTTTATCGACTTGAATCACCACGCCGCGTGCGATTTCCACTTCCACGATGCCCGAAGCGGGGTCAATGCTCTTGACGGTGCCGTAGATGCCGCCGACGACCACTTTCGTGCCTTGTGTGAGTGAGTTTTGGAACGCGCGGATTTGCTTTTGCCGCTTCTGTTGCGGACGAATCATAAAGAACCAGAAAATGGCGAAGATGGCGACCATCATCAGCAGCATACTCATACCGCCTCCGCCTGCTGGCTGTCCTGCTTGTAAAAGAATTGTTGTCATAGTTTTTAATGAGTAATGATTAATGTTTAATGATTAATTTTCAATCTCCAATATTCAATGTTCAATATTCAATGTTCAATATTCAATGTTCAATATTCAATGTTCAATGTTCAATATTCAATGTTCAATATTCAATGTTCAATGCTCGTTTCTCCTTCCTCGTTCCTCGAAAAATCCTCGCTCCTCGAAAAATCCTCGTTCCTCGAAAATTCCTCGTTTCTCGACGAATCGACTTTCTTCGAAACTCGTTCCTCCTTCCTCGAAAACTCGTCGCCCATCGTCTTCATCAGTTTCCCCTTTTTGATGAGGTGTCGGGCGATGTTGTCGAGCATTCCGTTGATGTAGCCGCCACTCTTGTAGGTGCTGTAGAGTTTCGCCAAATCGACGTACTCGTTGATGGTGACGCTGACGGGAATGTTCGGGAAGGTCAGCATTTCGGCGATGGCGATTTGCATAATGACCACATCCATATAGGCCAATCGCGAAAAATCCCAGTTGCGCGACGACTCGCTCATATAGCGTTGGTAAGTGTCGGCGTTGAGAATGGTGGCGCGGAAGAGTTTCCGGGCAAATTCGCGGTCTTCCTCGTCCTTGTATTCGGGCAGCAGTTCCTGTCGCGACGCATTCTTGGGTTCGAATCGGCGGATGGTTTTCAGCACGAACGTATCGACCACTTCTTTGTCGTCGTTCCAATAGAGGCTGCGCTCTTCGAGCAGTGCGTCGAGGTCGTCGTTTTCCTGAATAATCTGCTTGTAGATTTTTCGCCACACTTCGCGGTCGGCTTCATAGGAATCGTCGTCGCTTTCGATGTATTCGCGATAGATTTCGCTCTCCTCGATGAGTACGCACATCTTGCGAATGAACTCGATGTTGTCGGTCCACGACAGTTTCATCGTCTCGGCGGCATCGCGCAACATCTTGTTGTCTTCGAGTTGAAGGGCGAATTTGTTGTCTATAAACTTCGTCGAAGGTTCCTCGGTGCCTTCGCGTCGTGCGCGCTGCTGTCCGATTTCGACGCGGTGGCGCTCTTCGTTGGTGATGGCCACGATGAGCAGCAACAGCAGGTTATAGAGGTCGTAGGCCTTCGACAGGCTGAAGAGCAGCTCCTTCTCGGCATTGTCGAGATTGCGGTTGCCGTTCTGGTAGTAGGCGTAGGTCAGCTGCACGATTTTGATTCTGATCAGTTCTCTGTTAATCATCTTTCTCTAAAGAATTGTGTAAAATCGATTGCAAATTTAGTCATTTTGTGGCAAACGCCAAAGAAAATCGGGTTATTTTACGCATTTTTTCAAAAAAGTTTCGATTTTTGGTGCTCGATTCGGGAAAATTTCGTACCTTTGCACCGCTTTTTTGAGCACATCTCGTGTGATGGCGAATTAAGGCACAATTTTTAATCACTTAATTTAGAGTAACACAAACGATTATGAAAGAATTTGCATTGAACGGTAAGAAGCGCGAAGCCGTTGGAAAAAAAGCTTCGAAAATGCTGAGAAAAGAGGGTATGATTCCCTGCAATCTCTACGGTGAAAACACAGTTGACGGCAAGCCCGTGGCAATGGCCTTTATGATTTCGATGGCCGAACTGCGCAAGGTGGTTTACACGCCCGAGGTCTATGTCATCAACCTCAACATCGACGGCGAGCCCCACAAGGCCGTCCTCAAGGAATTGCAGTTCCATCCCGTGACCGACGCCGTGCTCCACGCCGACTTCTACGAGGTGAACGAGACGAAGCCCATCACGATTGGCATCCCCGTGAAACTCAACGGACTGGCTCAGGGTGTGCGCGACGGTGGTAAGCTCAACCTCTCGATTCGTAAGATCAACGTGACGGCTCCCTATCCCAGCATTCCTGAGATTCTCAACATCGACGTGACGAACCTCGAACTCGGTAAGAGCATCAAGGTCGGCGAACTCAGCTTCGAGGGACTCGAACTGGCTACGCCCGCCGAGGTTGTCGTCTGCTCCGTGAAGACCACGCGTGCATCGCGCTCCGCCGCTGCCGCTGCCCAGAGTGAGGCTGCCGCTGAATAACTGAAGTATGGAGAAATACTTAATCGTTGGACTTGGGAATCCTGGCGACGAATACGCCATGACCCGTCACAACGCTGGCTACATGGTATTGGACGCTTTTGCGAAGGCGTCCAATACTGTTTTTGCTGACAAACGCTATGGATTTGTCGCCGAGACGAGCATTCGCGGTCGGAAAGTTTTCCTGTTGAAGCCCACGACCTTTATGAATCTGTCGGGAAATGCCGTGCGCTACTGGCTGACGAAGGAAAATATCGACGAAAAACGGCTGCTGGTCGTCAGCGACGACATCGCCCTGCCACTCGGACAATTTCGGCTGAAGGCCAGCGGTTCCAACGGCGGGCACAACGGCCTCGGCCACATCCAACAACTCATCGGACAGGGCTATCCGCGCCTGCGTGTCGGCATCGGCAGCGATTTTCCTTTGGGCCACCAAATCGATTGGGTGCTCGGTCGGTTCGACGACGAGGAATTGCAGCAGTTGCAGCCCGTCATCGACACGGCGGTGAAAATCATTCCGAGTTTCGTGCTTGCAGGCATCGATGTGACAATGAATCTGTATAATAAATTAGGAAAAGGATGTCAGAAACTGCTCGAATAGACAAATGGCTGTGGTCGGCGCGAATCTACAAGACGCGCTCAATTGCCGTCGATGCTATTAAAAACGGTCGTGTGACGATGGACGGCGTGACCGTGAAACCGAGTCGAATGGTGAAGGCTGGCGAGGTGGTTCACGTGAAAAAGCCGCCTGTGACCTACTCGTTCCGCATCCTGAAGCCGATAGAACAGCGCGTCGGGGCGAAACTCATCCCCGAAATCTACGAAAACGTCACCGACCCAAGCCAGTACGAACTCCTTGAAATGAGCCGTATCAGCGGATTTGTCGATCGTGCGCGAGGCACGGGCCGTCCCACGAAAAAGGAACGCCGTGCGCTCGATAGTTTTGTCGAACCCGTGATGTTCGGTTTTGATTTTGACGACGATGACGACGATGATTCTTGAAAAAATCCCTTTCACTTCTTTTTCACTTCCCTTTCACTTCCCTTCAAAATGAAAAATCTCGCCATTTTCGTTTCCGGCAGCGGCACCAACTGCGAAAACATCATTCGATATTTCGCCAACCACGATGAAATCAGAGTTTCGCTCGTTGTCAGCAACCGCGCCGATGCCTTTGCACTCGTGCGTGCCGAGCGACTGAACATCCCGACTGCCATCGTTCCGAAAGCCGACTTCCAAAACGAGGAAAAAGTGCTCGATTTACTCAAAAAATACGATGTCGATTTCATCGTTTTGGCTGGTTTCCTGCTCAAAATTCCGCCTTACCTCATCGACGCCTATCCCCGTCGGATGCTCAACCTCCATCCCGCCCTGCTGCCCAAGTTTGGCGGCAAGGGAATGTACGGTCACCATGTTCACGAGGCCGTTTGGCAGGCTCGCGAAACTGAAACCGGCATCACCATCCACTGGGTCACCGCCGACTACGACCGCGGCCCCATCATCGCGCAATTCCGCACCGCCGTCGCCCCCACCGACACCCCCGACGACATCGCCGCCCATATCCACGAACTCGAACAGCGCCATTTTCCGCAAGTCATCGAACAGGCCGTCCGCGAAACCCAGTTCGCCGACTGAAAACCTTCCGAAAATCCCTTTAATTTTTCGCAAAAACGGCGGTTGTTTCCGATTTTTTTTGTATCTTTGCAAGCGTAAACAATCAATGGTCTTTGCTTTTGGTGAAGATGGCGAAAAAACAAGGTATGAAGGAAGGATATTTGGATTTTGACGAATACATCATCGCAAGCGAGCCGCATAAACGCGAAAAGGCTGAGGCTTGGAAGGTGGCCATTGGCTTACAGGCCGTCGATGGCTTGAAGGTTTCCGAGTATCTGAAACAGACAGCCCGTAAACACATCGAAGGTGAAATAACCATCGACGAGGCTCGCCAGTTGGTGAAGCAATATTATGTATCCAAGACACAGCACGACGAGGACGATGAAAACAAGGAAGAAGCAGACCGCGTGTCGGCAAACATAACGAAGCTCATCAACGAACCTGCATTCACTTTTAGCACTGCTGGCATCATCTCCATCCATCGGAGTATATTCGAAGGTGTGTTCAAACACGCCGGCAAACTGCGCAACTATGGCATCACCAAGAAAGAGTGGGTGTTGCGTGGTGACACCGTGCTCTATGGTCGCTGGCAAGACTTGCGAATGGCTTTGGATTATGACATCGAGCAAGAAAAACAATTCGATTACAATGGTTTGTCGATGGACGAAGTCATTCAGCATTTATCTCGCTTCGTTTCTGGCATTTGGCAGATACATCCTTTCTGTGAGGGGAACACTCGAACCACCGCTGTTTTCACCATCAAATATCTGCAGTCTATTGGTTTCAAGGCAGACAACAGAATGTTTGAGGAACATTCGTGGTATTTCCGCAATGCCTTGGTTCGGGCCAACTACAAAAATGTGGCACAAGGTATCAGGCAGGATTATCATTTCCTGAACCTCTTCTTCCGGAATCTGCTGATGAGAGAAAACAATGAGTTAAAGAACCGATATCTTTTGGTGAATGCCCCAGAAGAATGGCGACAATCCACAAATCCCGAACAAGTACCCGAACAAGTACCCGAACAAGTATCAAATTCGGTGCATACTAATCATCGTTTGATGATTGAATTGGTTAAGAAGATTGGACCAGAATCGCTTTCGATTGCTCAACTGATGAAAGAGTTAGGATTAAAACACAGACCAAATTTTTTGGAATATCACCTTAAGCCTGCTATGCGGGATGGATATGTCCGAATGCTTTATCCACAATCGCCCCGCCACCCCCGCCAGAAATACCTGCTGACCGCGAAAGGATTGGCGCTGTTTAAGCAGTTGGCGTAGAATTATTTCGCAAAAAACGGCGGTCGTTTCCGAAAAATTTTGTATCTTTGCAAGTGAAAATAGTGGAATTGTAAATAATTTGCGGCGTATGAATACTGAGAAACAAATGTCTGCGGCGGCTGCGGAGTTTGCAGCGCGATGGAAAGGCAGGGGTTACGAAAAGGGTGACTCGCAGGTGTTTTGGACGGAATTGCTGACGGAGGTGTTTGGTGTCGAGAATCCAAGCACGTTCATCCGATATGAGGAGCAGGTGAAGGTCGATAAGACGAACTTCATCGACGGCCATATTCCCTCGACGAAGGTGCTGATTGAGCAAAAGTCGATTGACAAGGACTTGCGCAAGGGTGTCGTGCAGAGCGACGGCTCGGTGCTGAATCCGTTTCAGCAGGCGAAGCGCTATGCTGCCGAGCTGCCGTACTCGGAGCGTCCGCGATGGATTGTGACTTGCAATTTCGCCGAGTTTCTGGTCTATGATATGGAGCAGCCGAATGGCGAGCCTGAGCAGATTTTGCTCGAGAATCTGGGCAAGGAATACTATCGACTGATGTTTCTTGTGGACACGAAGAGCGAGCATTTGTCGAAGGAGATGGAGGTGTCGATGCAGGCGGGCGAGATTGTCGGCAAGATTTACGAGGCTTTGCTCAAACAATACGACGACAACAGCCCCGAAGTCTTGCGATGGCTCAACATTCTCTGCGTCCGCATCGTGTTCTGTCTCTATGCCGAGGACGCTGGTATTTTCCGCCACGACCAGTTCCACGACTATCTCAACGGATATAGCGCCGACGACCTCAGCGACGCTTTGTTGAAGCTTTTCAAGGTTCTCAACACGCCCGACGACCAGCGGAGCCGCTATCTGCGCGACGATTTGAAGGCGTTTCCCTACACCAACGGCGGACTTTTTGAGGAGGAGATTGAAATTCCGCAGTTCACCGAGCAACTGAGGCAGACGATGCTTCAGAATGCGAGCCTCGACTTCGACTGGAGCGAGATTTCGCCCACGATTTTCGGCGCGGTGTTTGAATCGACGCTGAACCCCGTGACGCGGCGCACCGGCGGAATGCACTACACCTCGATTGAGAATATCCACAAGGTCATCGACCCGCTGTTTCTCAACGGCCTTCGGCGCGAACTCGACGAAATTCTTGAGGAGAAGACCGAGCGCAAGCGACAGAAACTGCTCGATGCCTTCCAAGACCGTCTGGCGTCGCTAACCTTCCTCGACCCTGCCTGCGGAAGCGGCAATTTCCTCACGGAGACTTATCTGTCTCTGCGGCGACTGGAAAACGAGGTCATCCGCGAGCGCTACCACGGCCAGATGATGATGGGCGAGTTCAAGAACCCGATTAAGGTCTCGATTCAGCAGTTCTACGGCATCGAAATCAACGACTTCGCCGTCACCGTCGCCACGACCGCGCTCTGGATTTCCGAGGCGCAGATGCTGACGGAGACGGAGAAGATCATCCGTCACGACATCGACTTCCTGCCGCTGAAATCCTATGCGAACATCCGCGAGGGCAACGCGCTCAGAATGGATTGGGACATCGTCGAGGTGAAGTCGGACATCCCGACCATCTATGCCAAGAACCTGCACTTGATTCTCGAGCCCGAACCGATGATGGCAAGTGAATCGGTAGCGGTTTACAACGAACTGAACGTGGTGGCCAAGCGTTTCGACGGAAATGTGAAGCCCGACACGAAACGCTATCAGGTCCACTTCGACTACATTATGGGCAACCCGCCGTTTGTGGGCGCACGTCTGATGAGCGAAAGCCAGAAACAGGATATGCTCGACATTTTCGGGGCGAAATGGAAGAATGTGGGCAATATGGATTATGTCAGCTGCTGGTACAAGAAGGCGGCCAACTTGATGAGATACAGCCCCGACACGCGAACTGCGCTTGTCTCGACCAACAGCATCTGTCAAGGTGAGCAGGTGGCGAATCTGTGGCAGAAACTCTTCGACAACGGCATCTGCATCAATTTTGCACATCGGACATTCCGTTGGGACAGCGAGGCTTCGCTCAAAGCCCACGTCCATTGCGTCATCGTGGGTTTCAGCTATCAGAATCTGACGCCGAAGCTGATTTTCGACAACGGAAAGCAGTTGGAGGCGAAAAACATCAATGCTTATCTGGCCGATGCGCCCGACGTGTTTGTCGGTAGCCGACCGAAACCGATTTGCGATGTGCCTGGAATGGTTTTCGGAAATATGGCTAACGATGGCGGACATCTTTGTAATTATACCCGTGAGATGAAACAAGAAATCTGCTCTGCCTATCCACAAGCAAGTCAATGTTTCCGCCCATTCGTCGGTGCACAGGAATTCATCAACCGACAAGAACGTTGGTGTCTTTGGTTGAAGAATATAAGTCCGACAATTGTCCGCAGTGTTCCGCCCATCGTTGAAGCAGTCGAAAAAGTCCGTCAAGGACGTGCTTCAAGTAATCGTTCTGGAACTCGGAAACTGGCTGATTTTCCGATGCTTTTCGGTGAAATCCGCCAGCCAGAGAGCAATTATTTGCTTGTTCCTCGCGTTTCAAGCGAGCGTCGCCGCTATGTTCCAATGGGGTTTATGACACCTGACATTATTTCCAGCGATGCCGTGCAAATCATCCCCGACGCCACGCTCTACCATTTCGGCGTTCTCGAATCGAATGTCCATATGGCGTGGATGCGCGTGGTCTGCGGTCGGTTGGAGATGCGTTATCGCTATTCTGCCAACATCGTCTATAACAATTTCCCGTGGCCTCGGCCGACGGACGAGCAGCGGGCGCGAATCGAGCAGACGGCGCAGGCCATCCTCGATGCGCGTGCCAACTATCCCGACTCGTCGCTGGCCGACCTCTACGACGAAGTTACTATGCCCGCCGAACTGCGCCGCGCCCATCAGGACAACGACAAGGCCGTGATGAAAGCCTACGGCTTCGACCCCAAAATCATAGACTACGACTTTGAATCTCCAATCGTCGCCGAGTTGTTCAAATTCTATAAAAAACTGGAATTTGCACGTAAATAAAAAGGCTTTTTCCACCGATTTTCTTTGTGGTGTCGATATTTTAAAAGTCGTTAAATTTTAGATTAAATGCCTTGTGGTCGTCGAATTTTCCGTAATTTTGCAACTTAATGGACATCGTTTTAGAAATTTCAATAAAAAAACAGGATAATTATGAAGAAAATTGCAAGAATCCCAGCCATTTTGCTGTTGATGATTTGCCTGAGCATACGTGTACAGGCGCAGTCGGTGAACCTTACGCCGTGGCCGAAAAGCCTGACGACGAAGTCGGGACAATTCGTGTTGCCGCAGACGATTACAATGGATGTCAGCGGACTATCGGACGAGGTTGTCACCGAAGCCAACAACTTCGCCGATGCACTCCGCGTAGCCACGGGTCGCAACGTGACCGTCGGAAATAGCGAAAATTCCACCATCAAACTACAAATGAACGCCTCGACACTCGCCGACGAGGGCTATATCCTGCAAGTCGCCGCTGAGGGCATCACGCTACGGGCCAGCACGGCGAAGGGCTTTTTCTACGGTCTGCAAAGCATCAAAAAGATGCTGCCGGCGAATGTGCTTCTCGAAAAACTCGACGCCAACGCCACCTACGCCCTTCCTTTCTTGACCATCAACGACGCGCCGCGCTTCGCCTATCGTGGTTTTATGCTCGACGTGAGCCGCCATTTTTTCACGGTCGATGAAATCAAGAAAATGCTGCGCCTGATGGCGTATTACAAGATGAATCACTTCCATTGGCACCTGACCGACGACCAAGGCTGGCGCGTGGAAGTCAAGAAATATCCGAAACTGACGACGGTGGGTGCGACGCGTGCCAATTCTTTCAACACCGACCTGAAAACCGGTCAATATTGGACCAACGAGCCATACGGCCCCTATTTCTACACGCAGGACGAGATTCGCGATGTCGTGGCCTATGCTGCGAAACTCCACATCACGGTGGTGCCCGAAATCGAGATGCCGGGCCACCTCGCCGCCGCCATGACGGCCTATCCCGAGTTCAGTTGTACGCCGAATGGTTCGCACGAAGTGTGGGTTTCGGGTGGTATTTCGAAAGACGTGCTCAACGTGGCGAACGACCGCGCTGTGCAGTTTGCGAAGGATATTCTGACGGAAATTGCACCGCTTTTCCCGAGTGAGATTTTCCACGTCGGTGGCGACGAATGCCCCACGAATGCGTGGCAGAACAACGCTCAATGTCAGGCACTTTACAAAAAAGAGGGCATGACGAATTATTCGCAACTGCAAAGCCGTTTCACGAAGCAGATTTCAGAGCATCTAAAGACGCTTGGCAAGCGCATTGCCGTGTGGAACGAGGCGATTACCGCTGGCGGTGCCGACACGAAACTGATTCAAGACTCGGAAGCTATGATTTATTGCTGGAATCCGTGTCAGCAGGGTGCTTCGAAGGCTGCCGACCTCGGTCTGAAAGCCATCATCACCGAATACAACAGCGCCGGACAATCGTATTACATCAACCGCAAGCCCACTACGACCGACTACGGCGCAGGCGGTGGCGACAACAACCTGCAAAACACCTACGAATACGTTCCCGTGCCGAACAACGTGGTCGGAACCGAGCGCGAAAAGAAGTATTACTACGGCGTGCAGGGCACTTTCTGGTGCGAGCACGTCAGCGAACCCGAGCATTTGGAATACCTCGCCCTGCCGCGACTGATGGCGGTGGCCGAGGCTGGTTGGACGCCGCAGTCAAGGAAGAACTGGACTTCGTTCCGCAACCGTATGCGACAGGACACGACGCTGCTCAACCTCGGCGGCTACAACTACCATCCGCAGTTTCTGAAATATGACGGTGCTGACGCTCCGATAGCCAATGTCGTTCCGCCGAAGTCATCGACAGGGCTCGATGCCGCCGATAAATATTGGTACAAACTCGTTTCGCGAGGCGTAGAGCGTGGCAATCGCCAAATCGAACTCATCCAAAGCGGTTCGGCCTTGCTTTCCGCGCAAAGTAGCAACGGTGCAGCCGTCGGAATGCTTTGGGGAAACGTGGCGGCGGCCGAGAATGCCAGCAACTACGACGCACAACTCTGGGCCTTTGAACTCGACCCGAATGGCTCAGGGAAATACGCCATTGTCAATAAGACGAATCCCAACGGCTCGGTGAAACCGACGGCCTCGGCAGCCAACACAAATGGCCGTTGGTCGTATGACAACGCGAAGAAAAACTACAATTTCATCTTGGCTGACAAGGCTTTCGGAGCCGACGGAAAGAATTATTACTACACCATCCGCAGCGACAAACACAGCGGCCAGTGGATGAACTGCGCGATGCCTGCCAAGGGCTTCGCCATCAACCTCTACAACGGCCCGACCGACGGAAATGGCGGTCTGTGGACCTTCGTCCCCACGTTTGACGTCGAAGGCGGCGATGACTCGGCAGAAGTCGATTTTCCTATCGCCAACGGCATTTCGCGCACCGCCATCTACGACCTGCAGGGTCGCCGCCTCAGCCACATTGCCCACCGAGGCATCTACATCGTTGACGGAGTCAAGACGATGCAACGCTAAAAATCAGAAAAATCACGATTTCCTCCTGACCCTCAGCGTTTCCACGATGCGCCCCATTTGGTTGGGGATGCGAATCTGCTGCGGACATTTCGGCAGACATTCCTCGCAGTCCTGACAAGCACGAGCCCACGTTTCGGCATTGGGCAGCGCCTTGCGGTAGCCCTCGATGAACCGTTTCTGACGCTCGGAATAGTCGGCGGCAGTGGGCGAGGGCAGGGGAAGGATGTGTTCGGTGACGGCTTCGTTGTAATAGGCGAAATTGGCGGGAATATCGACACCGTAAGGACACGGCATACAATATTCGCAGGTGGTGCAGGGAATCGTCGGAAAGCCCGACATTTGGTCGGCGATGTCGGCCAACAGCGTGTTTTCGGCCTCGGTGCAGACTTCGAGCGGCGAGAACGTCTTGATGTTTTCTTCAAGATGCTCCATGCGATTCATACCGCTCAACGTGGTCAGGATATTGGGGAACGAACCCACCCAACGGAAGGCCCAGCGAGCCGTGCTGTCGTCGGGGCGGCGGGCTTTCAGTTGGTCGGTCAGTTCCTTCGCCATTTTGCCGAACGCACCACCGCGCAACGGCTCCATCACCACGCACTGAACGCCCAGTTTCTCGCATTTCCCGTACAGGTATTCCGCATCGGCATCGGTCTTCCAACCACCTTTTTCGAGCGAGGCATGGCGCCAGTCGAGGAAATTCATCTGAATCTGCACAAAATCCCAGTGATACTCGTCGTTGCGGTCGAGCAGCCAGTCGAAGGCACTCACGTCGCCATGATACGAGAAACCGAGGTGACGGATTCGGCCTGCCTCGCGCTCTTTCATCAGAAAGTCGAGCAGACCGTTGTCGATGAAGCGTTTCTTCAGGTTCTCGACACCGCCGCCGCCGATGCTGTGGAGCAGGTAGTAGTCGATGTAATCGACCTTCAGCCGCTCAAACGACTGGCGATACATTTTTACTGCTTCGTCGAAGTTCCAAAGGCGCTCGTTTTGGTTCGACATCTTCGTGGCGACGAAAAATTTCTCACGAGGATGGCGCGAAAGGGCATTTCCCGTGAGCACCTCCGACTGGCCGCGCATATACATCGGTGCCGTGTCAAAATAATTGACACCGTGCTCGATGGCATAGTCCACCAGTTGGTTCACCTCGTCCTGATTGTTGGGCAGGCGCATCATGCCAAAGCCGAGCAGCGAAATCTGCTTTCCCGACCCGTGCTGCACGCGGTAGGTCATGCGGTTATCCACCGACGAGCCGTTTTTCTCGTCCTTTGCCAATACATTCAGCGGTTCCAACGCCATCAGTGCGAGGGCCGAACCCGTTCCGAGACCGAGTTTCCTAAGAAACTCACGCCGATTCATGTTGAAGTTGCTCTTTTCCATCGTTCTGCCAGTAGTTTAAAGCGATTTTGGTAAATTTTATTTGCAAAGATAGTGAAAAACATCGGAATTTGCAAAAATCTTTGTCATTATTTTACATCGAATTATTTTTTATCCTCAAAAAATCGTTATCTTTGCAAACGAAACCATTTTTTACAAGCAAGATGATGGAAAAAGAAAAAAAATACCGCCTGCTGACCGAGCAGATTCGTAGTTTGATTGACGGCGAGACCGACGCAGTGGCGGTGATGGCGAATGTCAGTGCCGCCATCCACGAGGCGATGGGATTCTTCTGGACAGGTTTTTATCGAGTGGTGGGCGACGAACTCGTTCTCGGGCCGTTTCAGGGGCCTGTGGCGTGTGTGCATATCGGCTACGGTCGTGGCGTTTGCGGTACGGCGTGGCAACGGCGCGAAACCATCGTCGTGCCCGATGTCGAGCAGTTCCCCGGGCATATCGCTTGCAGCAGTCTGTCGCGTTCCGAAATCGTCGTGCCCGTGTTTTCAAAAGAGGGTAGCGTCGTGGCCGTGCTTGACATCGACAGCCGCGACCTCAACACCTTCGACGACCTCGACCGCCTGTCTCTGGAGCCAATCGCCGAACTCGTCAGTGCGCAAGTTTCGAGTTGGGGGTGAAGTTTTTGTAATTTTATTCATTGCAATTATTTATTAAAAATATGGATTATATGGAACAAACGAAGGCCGAAGGCCAACAAAAGAGGACGACTCCGGAGTATATCACGGAGTTGCAGCCGAACGAGATTTTCGTTTTTGGCAGTAATTTGAAGGGAATGCACGGCGGTGGTGCCGCGTACATCGCCTATCGGAAGTTTGGCGCAGTGATGGGGCAGGGTGTCGGTTTGCAGGGGCAGAGCTACGGCATTCCCACGATGCAGGGCGGTGTGGAGACCATTCGACCCTACGTTGACGAGTTCATCGAGTTCGCCAAGAGCCGCAACGATTTGACATTCCTCGTGACACGCATCGGCTGTGGCATCGCCGGTTTCACCGACGAGGAAATAGCACCGATGTTTGAAAAATGTCATGGGGTGGAGAACATCGTGTTGCCGCCAGGATGGTAAGTCACGGTGGAGATTAAATATCCCTTTGGGATTCCCGTTGGGATTAAATATCCCTGTAGGCTGGCGCCAGCCATCCTACAAAAATATTAAAAGCCCCGAAGAATTGAAAGTAAACTTTCTTCTTCAAGGCTTTTAATCTTTTGTGATCCCGTTGGGATTCAAACCCAAGACCTTCAGAACCGGAATCTGACGCTCTATTCAGCTAAGCTACGGGACCGATGTACGATGAAATCGGATGCAAAGGTACAAAGTTTTCTTGATTTCGCAAAATATTGCGGCGTTTTTGTTGCGGAATGGACGGAATGTTGTAACTTTGCCGAGAAATTCAAGGATAACTATGAGTAAATTGATTCGCCCAACGGGCTACACTTCGCTGCTCGACATGCGGCAGACGGAGCAGGGTATCAAACTGATTAAGGAGTTTTTCCAACAGAATATTTCAACGGAACTGCGACTGCGTCGCGTGACGGCACCGTTGTTCGTGCTTCAGGGTCTGGGCTTGAACGACGACCTGAACGGCGTGGAACGGCCTGTGGCGTTTGCCGTGAAGGACATGGGCGGTGCAAAGGCCGAGGTGGTTCACTCGTTGGCGAAATGGAAGCGGATGTCGCTGGCGGAGTACGGTGTGGCGGCGGGCTACGGCATCTACACCGACATGAACGCGATTCGTGCCGACGAGGAACTCGACAATCTGCATTCGCTCTACGTCGATCAGTGGGACTGGGAGGCGGTGATCACGTCTGAGCAGCGTTGCCTTTCGTTCTTGAAGGACACGGTGGAGCGCATCTACGCGGCGATTCTTCGCACGGAATATCTCGCCTGCGAGTCGTATCCGCAATTAAAGCCGTTTTTGCCGAAGAAAATCCATTTCATCCATGCCGAGGACTTGTTGCAGATGTATCCCAACAAGACGGCGAAGGAGCGCGAGGATGCTATTTGCGAACGCTATGGCGCGGTGTTCGTCATCGGCATCGGCGGAAAATTGTCGAATGGCGAGCCGCACGACGGTCGTGCTGCCGACTACGACGACTGGAGCACCGAAACCGACGGCGGCCACAAGGGTTTGAACGGCGATATTTTGATTTGGTATCCCGTGCTTGGACGGTCGTTTGAATTGTCGTCGATGGGTATTCGCGTCGATGCGGAGGCTTTGCTGCGACAATTGAAAATCAAAGGGCAGGAGGAGCGTGCCCAACTCTATTTCCATCAGCAATTGCTGTCGGGCCGACTGCCTTTGTGCATCGGCGGCGGCATCGGACAGAGCCGACTCTGCATGGTGCTGCTCCAAAAGGCTCACATCGGCGAGATTCAGGCTTCGATTTGGCCCGATGAGATGCGTCGCGAGTGTGCCGAAATGGGCATTCGACTGATTTGAACAAAAAAATTAACTGAGTTGTAGTTCGAGCGACGTTCGAAGTTTTTCGATGGCTGGATTGTTGCGTCTGATGAGGTCGAAAATCTGTCGTTTCGTCAGAATGGGCTTGATTTCACCCGTTTCCGAAAGGCGAATTTTTAGTTCGATATTGCCATTTTGCAGGCGTTTCGCAAGCGTCGCCTTGATTCGTTTCTGAATCGAGTTGATTTGGTCGAGCAGAATGTTGTTATCGACCGCAATGTCGATGACTGGCGCGTCGGCATCGGCTGTCAGCAGTTTGGGCGTCATGTTTTTCATGCGCTGCGCCATGGCAATCATCTCTTTCGGCATTCGGTCGCACATGGCCCGCCATTCCGCTTGCAATTGTTCTTGGGTGAAAAGTCCTTTTTCGTCTTTGTTTTCGACTTCGGGCTCGACTTCTTTCGTGGTTTTCTCTTGTTTTTTGAGCGATTTGAACGTCAGGCCGATACTGTCGATTTTCAATCTTTTCGCCTCATTTTTCGGCGTTTCTGCCACAGGCGATTCCTCGGCGACCGCCTCCTTCGGTTTATCGGCAGTCGTTTTGCGAGTTGAGCGACCGGCGGTGCCACCCTGCGAGGCCACCTTCTGTTGCCGATTGCTGTCAAGTAGTTTCCGAAACAGGGATTTTAAACGCTTGGGGCTACGCCCCGCGCCTTCAGCATCGTCGGGCTGCGTGATTTGCGCCACTTGGATGAGCGTCAGTTCCACGAGCAACCGCTTGTGCGACGACTGCCGATAGCCTTGGTCGCATTGGTTCATCACCTGCAACGCCTTGTATAAGAAGGGAATCGGGCATCGTTGCGCCTGTTGCTGATAACGCTCGCGCTGTTGTTGGCTCACTTCGAGCAGGGGCAGTGTTTGCGCGTCTTTCGCCATCAGCACGTTGCGCACGTGGGCGGCGAGTCCGCCGATGAGGTTGCCGCCGTCGAAACCGCGCGAAATAATTTGGTTGAGCAGCAGCATGATGTCGGGCACCTTGTTTTCAAGTGCGAGGTCGATGATGCGGAAATAGTTGTCGGCATCGAGCACGTTGAGGTCTTCGATGACCTTGTCGTAGGTGATTTTCCCTTGGCAGAACGAAACCGTCTGGTCGAAAATCGACAGTGCGTCGCGCATACCGCCGTCGGCTTTCTCGGCGATGACGGCAAGCGCCTCGTCCTCGGCCTCGATGCCTTCTTTTTGCGCCACTTCTTTCAAATGCTGAATCGTGTCCTCGACGCTCATACGCTCGAAATCGTAGATTTGGCAGCGCGAGATAATCGTCGGCAGAATTTTGTGCTTTTCCGTCGTGGCGAGGATGAAAATGACGTGTGCAGGCGGTTCTTCGAGCGTCTTGAGGAAGGCGTTGAAAGCCTGCGTCGAGAGCATGTGCACCTCGTCAATAATAAAAACCTTGTATTTTCCGACCTGCGGCGGGATGCGCGTCTGTTCCATCAGCGACTTGATGTTTTCCACCGAGTTGTTCGACGCGGCGTCGAGTTCGAAAATGTTGTACGACCGCTGTTCGTTGAACGCCTGACACGACTCACACTCGTTGCAGGCCTCGCCCTCGGCAGTTGGCTTGAGGCAGTTGATGGCCTTCGCGAAGATGCGTGCGCAGGTGGTTTTTCCGACGCCACGCGGTCCGCAGAACAGGTAGGCGTGCGCCAGTTTTCCACTGACGACGGCGTTTTTCAGCGTGGTGGTCAGCGTGCGCTGTCCGACGACACTGTCGAAGGTCATCGGGCGGTATTTGCGTGCTGAAACAATGTATTCTTCCATATTTTTCGGGTTTATTGTGCAAAGTTACGAAAAAAGTTCCGATTTCATCGTCAGCGAATCATTTTTTTTCATTATCTTTGCAGTCGGTAATGATTTTACAACGATGACAAATGAATTTTTTCGAAAAATATTCAAATATATTGACGAATTAGATTATGGCGTTTTTCGGCTTCGAGGGTTGATGATTGTCTGGGTTGTCATGATTGGATATGGGGCTATCACTTCCAGAGTTCCAGTAAAAGTAGCACTTTTATTTGGTCTATTCGTCATCGTTATTTGTTTGATGGCAGAATATGTCGGAAAATCCGTCAGAAGAAAGATAAAAAGGAAAAGAGATTTAGAAGATTTGAAACGATTTAAACGATTTAAATACGATTAATGATATGGCAAGCAAATTTCATGCAGTTTGGAACTTTTTGAGCCACTACAAATACTTGATTGTGATTGTGGTGGGCGTTCTCATCGTGGGTGTCATCGATGACAATAGTTTTTTGAAGCGCATTCAGTACGACACGCAAATCAGCCGTCTGCACGACGAAATCGAGCACTACGAGGCGATCAGCGAGGAGAACGTGCGGCAGTTGAAGGAGTTGAACAGCGACCCGAAGGCCATCGAGAAAATCGCCCGCGAGCGTTATTTCATGAAGGCCGACGACGAGGATATTTTCGTCTTTTCTGAACAATAAAACCCCATCGCGATGAAAACTCTGACACCGTTTCAAAGTCTTTTGTTTCTCGTCGGCGGCGCGCTGATGGTGGTTGGCGCGACGGCTTTCGTGCTGATGTGGCATCGCGAGGTGGCCTGTTGGGTGTTCCTCGTGGGTGCGGTGGTGTTTGCCGTGATTCAGTCGATGCAACTCTACGAAGGCCGAAACACGGTGGTTCGTCGCTTGAAAAACATGCTGAACGTGGCCGACCTGCTGTTTGTCCTCGCCGGCATCCTGATGGTCGATACCTGCCATCATTTTCTGTTGCCGCTGTTCCGAAACGGAGGTTCCGACGGCTACTACACCTATATAGAATATGTCTATAACAAATGGGTGGTTCTTTTGCTTGTCGCAGCCATCTTGGAAGTCTATGCCACCTTCCGCATCGGCAACGAAATGGGGCGCGAAGATGGCGAAAAAGGCCGTTGAAAATCAAAAAAAATCTAAAACAAGGCCGATTTCAATTAAATTGCATAAAAAAATTTCTTCACGTCAAGATTACATATTAACTTTGGCCGTCGAATCGAAAAAAGGTTTATGAAGAAATTGTTTTATCTGCTGGCGACTGCTATTTCATGCTCTATTTGAAAGTTCTCGACGAACACGACTTCAAGAATCTCGACTCGTGCGATGTCGTTCACGGGCAGTTCCACTTCTCGGGACAGTTCGACTCGGTGCGCATCGCAAGCATTTTCATGGACGACGAGAGCGTGCTGCCGCTGGTCTTGGAAAGCGGTGAAATCAGCATTTTGATTAACAACACACAGCAGACGGTCAGCGGAACGCCCCTGAACGACGAACTTTTCCGATTCTTCAACAAGTGGAACCAGTTGCGCAACGAGCAGTCGGAACTCGTCCACCGCCACGACCAAGCCATCATGGACGGCAGCGACATGAATCGCGTCGTGGCCGAACTCAACGCCGAGGCGATGCGGCTTTCGGCCCTTGAAGACAGCCTTGTAACCTCGTTCGTCACCGAGAATTTCGACAATGTGCTCGGTCCGGGCGTGTTTATGATGCTGACGCAGGGCAATATCTATCCGCAACTCACACCGTGGATTGAAGACATCATGAGCAAGGCGACGCAGAAGTTCAAAAACGACGCTTACGTCAGGGATTATTACCAGAAAGCCCGCGAAAACGAGGAAATTATGAACGGAATGCGCGAAATGCCGCAGCCGGCAGCGAATCCCGTGACACCGCCGCCAACGCCGCATCAATTAGGTTCGCCTGCAAGATAAATGAAGACTCTGATCAAATATGGCCGTATCGTCAATGAAGGCAGGGCGTTTCAGGGTTCTGTCGTCGTTGAAAACGACCGCATTTCAGCCATTTCCGAGGGTCAAGAGCCGCCCAGTGGCATTTTCGACCGCGTGGTCGATGCCTCGGGCTGTTTTGTGTTGCCCGGCGTCATCGACACCCACGTGCATTTCCGCGAACCCGGACTGACCGAGAAGGCCGACATCGAGAGCGAAAGCCGTGCGGCAGCCTATGGTGGTGTGACGTCCTATATCGACATGCCGAACACCGTGCCGCAGACGACCACCGTGGAGGCCTTGGAAGAGAAATTCCGCTTGGCGCAAGAGAAAAGCCACGTGAATTATTCCTTCTTTTTCGGTGCAACGAACGATAATTTCGGCAATTTTCAGCGGCTCGACCGCCGTCGTGTGGCTGGAATCAAGCTGTTTATGGGCTCCTCAACGGGAAATATGCTCGTCGATGGCGAAAAATCGTTGGAAAAAGTCTTTCAGACGGCTGCCGAACTCGATTTTCCCGTCGTGGCGCATTGCGAAGACACGACCATCGTCAACCGCAATATGGAGGTTTTCAAGTCGATTTACGGCGACGACCCCGATGTGCGGTTCCATCCGTTGATTCGTAGCGAGGAGGCTTGTCTGGCTTCGTCGTCGTTGGCGGTCGGCCTCGCCCGACGCTTCGGCACGCGACTGCACATCGCCCACCTCTCGACCGCTCGCGAACTCGAACTTTTGGGCAACGGTGTGACGGGCGAGGCTTGCGTGGCACATTTGCTGTTCACGCAGGACGATTTTGTCACGAAAGGCACCCGAATCAAGTGCAATCCAGCCATCAAAACCGCCGACGACCGCGCCGCCCTGCGTGCCGCCCTCGCCGACGGACGAATTGCGACCGTCGCCACCGACCACGCGCCGCATCTGTTGTCGCAGAAAGAAGGCGGTTGTGCGCGAGCCGCGTCGGGAATGCCGATGGTGCAATTCTCGCTGCCCGCGATGCTCGGACTGGCCGACGAGGGCGTTTTGAGCATCGAGCGCGTCGTGGAACTGATGTGCCACGCACCTGCGCGACTTTTCAACATCGCCGAACGCGGTTTCTTGCGCCCGAACTACAAGGCCGACATCGCCATCGTGCGGCGCGTGGAGCCGTGGATGGTGACTCGCGACATCATCCAAAGCAAGTGCGGTTGGAGTCCGCTTGAGGGCGAAAATCTTCGTTGGCGCGTCGAAACGACGATTTGCAATGGACATTTTGTCTATGACAATGGTCGATTTGACGAAAATTATCGAGGAGAAGAATTAACTGTCAACTCTCAACTGTCAACTCTCAAGTAAAATGATAGCCCGCATCGTCATATTGCTCGTACTGGTACTGCTGTTGCCGCAACTCTATTTCGACCGCCGCAAACTGCGTCGTCGGAAAATGTGGCAGCGCCTGTTGCGGTGGCTGCCAACGGTGGCGATGATGGTGCTGACGGTGGCGTTGGCGATGGAGCGCGACTTCGTGCCCCACGAAATGACCATGATGAACATCTATCTGATGCTACTCGGCCTTATTTTCGCACCGAAAGCCATTTATGTATTGTGTTCGCTGGCGGGAAGATTCGTGCGGAAAATCCGCCATTCGCGCTATAATTGGGGCAATCTCGTGGGATTTTTTCTCGCATTTTTCATCGTTTTCGTCGTGCTCTACGGCAGTTTTGTCGGTGTGCGTCGGTTGAACGTGAATCGCTTGGAAATCGCCCTGAAAGACCTGCCCGAAGCGTTCGACGGCTATCGAATCGTCTTGTTTTCCGATGCCCACGTCGGTTCGTTCACAGGCTGGCGCCAATCGCTCTTGCAACGCGACATCGACAGCATCAACGCACTGCAGGCCGATGCCATTTTCTTCGTCGGCGACCTGCAAAACCAACGACCCGAGGAACTCTATCCCGTGCAGGAAATGTTGCGCTCGTTGAAGGCCACCGACGGCGTTTTCTCGGTGCTTGGAAACCACGATTACAGCGACTATATCGACGACGACCCAGCCATCAAAATCGCCAACGAGCGCGAGATGGTGAGTCGGCAGCGGCAATTCGGTTGGAAACTGTTGCTCAACGAGCATCTCACCCTCGAAAAACAGGGCGCGAGACTTGTCGTTGCTGGCCTGGAAAACGACCAGACGCGCAAGCAGATGAAAAAGCGAAACGACCTTGCGAAAGCCCTCGAAGGCGTCCGCGACGACGACTGCATCATCCTTTTGCAGCACGACCCGGGCGCGTGGCAGCAGACGGAGTGGATTCAGCCGCAGGTGTCGCTGACGCTGAGTGGTCACACCCACGGTGGTCAGGTGTCGCTGTTCGGACTTCGCGCCACGCAATTGTCGAAAAACTATGACTACGGCCTTTATCGCGTGGGCGAGCGCCAACTCTATGTCACCTGCGGCATCGGCGGTTTGGTGCCATTCCGATTCGGTGTCACGCCAGAAATTGCGGTCATAACACTGAAGCGAATTAACAATTAAAAACTAACAATTCGATGACGATATTATATAGGATTTACCAATTGTTGGTGGCAGCGCCCATCTGCCTGATTGCCACACTTCTGACGGCCATCACCGTCACCATCGGCTGTACGCTCGGCGACGGCCATTTCTGGGGCTACTATCCGCCTCGATGGTGGGGAAAAGTGATGGTTCGCGTGTTGCTGTTGCCCGTCAAGGTCGAGGGGCGCGAAAACCTCGAGAAAGGGCAGTCATACGTCTTCGTGAGCAACCATCAAGGAGCCTACGACATTTTCCTGATTTACGGTTATCTCGGTCGCAATTTCAAGTGGATGATGAAGCGTCAGATTCGCCAGATTCCCTTTGTCGGACGGGCTTGCGAGGCTGCCCACCACATTTTCGTCGATAAGCGTGGGCCGAGTCGCATCCGTGAGAGCTACGAACAGGCGCGACGGACGCTGCGCGAGGGCATGTCGCTCGTCGTTTTCCCCGAAGGTTCGCGCTCGTTCACGGGTCACATGGGAAAATTCCGTCGCGGTGCCTTTATGCTCGCCGACGAACTGCAACTGCCCGTCGTGCCGCTCACCATCAACGGCTCGTTCAACGTGAAGCCTCGAATGCGCGACATTTATTGGGTTTTCTGGCATCCGCTCAGCCTCACAATCCACCCACCGGTCGCACCCATCGGGCAGGGACAGGAGAATATTCAACATGTCGAACAGCGCAGTTACGAGGTCATCATGTCGGCGCTCACGCCCGAATATCAGGGCTTTGTCGAGAATCCCGATCAATGAAAAAATGATTTTTCGAGCAGATTTTTCGACAATTATTTTGAAAATTCGCAAAAAAATCGTAACTTCGCCGACAAAATCAATAAAAAAATTACGAAAATGAATACAAATTTGAAGAAAGAAGCATCTCGCATGATGCATCAACTGAAGGAACATCGATGGATTGCCGCCGTGGTGTCCGTTATGCTCGTGTTGGGACTCGTGGCCCTTTGCCATAGGCCAAAAAGTTATGAAAGTGGCCGAAGTTTGCCCGTCGGCGAGGCTTTCGACAGTCTGACGTCGATGTTGCCGAAAGGTAGCACCATCATCGCCCGTTTTCCCGACGACGAGAAGGCCGACCTCTACTATCTGAACAGCGGTGTGCTCTATTGTTTCAACGGCAAAAGCAAGATGTTGGAAGAAATGTCAATCCCTGGCATCGTCAATGGTTCGGTGGTCAGTGCAAGCCTTACGCATGACGAGCAATACATCATGCTCACCGTTCGCGAAGACAAACTCGACAAACTTTTCCGACTGAACACAGAGAATCGGAACATCGTCGATTTGGGCAAAAGCACGGCTGTTCCCGACGATCAGAAAGAGGAAGAAAAACCGAAACAGCAGGCTACAAAGAAGGCTGACGTGCCCGTCATCACCGACCCGCTGCCCGAAGCCGCCTTTGCCGACGAACCTGTTGGCGCAGGCCACGAGGTGAAGGCTGAACCGAAGAAAACAGAGCCTGAGAACAAACCCGAAGTGACTACGATTTCCACCGATTGATTTCCCTTCAAAATGAATAGCGACAGCATCGTCATCATCCCGACCTACAACGAGAAAGAGAACATCGAGAAAATCATTCGTGCGGTGCTCGCTCTCGGTCAATCCAATGCGCAGTCCGCGCCGTTGGACGCAAGTCCAGCACCTGCCCACACGTTCCACATTCTCGTCATCGACGACGGCTCGCCCGACGGCACGGCGCAAATCGTGAAACGGCTGATGGACACGGAATTTTCCGACCGTCTATTCCTCGTCGAGCGCTCGGGGAAACTCGGTCTTGGAACGGCCTATATCGCCGGATTCCGTTGGGCTTTGGAACGCCACTACGACTACATTTTCGAGATGGATGCCGATTTTTCACACGACCCAGCCGACCTGCCGCGCCTCTATTCCGCCTGCCACGACGAAGGTTTCGACCTCGCCATCGGCTCGCGCTATGTCAGTGGCGTGAACGTGGTGAATTGGCCCATCGGTCGTGTGTTGATGTCGTATTTCGCCTCGAAATACGTGCGTTTCATCACAGGTTTCAAAGTCCACGACACCACCGCCGGCTTCAAGTGCTACAAGCGTCGCGTGCTCGAGACGATGGAACTCGACAAAATTCGCTTCAAAGGCTACGGTTTCCAGATAGAAATGAAGTTCACCGCCCATAAAATCGGCGCGAAAATCAAGGAAGTCCCCGTCATTTTCATCAATCGGCGCGAAGGCACCTCGAAAATGTCGGGCGGCATCTTCGGCGAAGCCTTTTTCGGCGTGATGCGGCTGCGCTGGGACGGTTGGTTTAGGAAGTATCCGCAACTTTCAGCCAGTTGACATTTTCACCCCGTATGGAAATACACGATTTGGCGAAACTTTATGCAGCACTGCCGCAGGTCGGGGCGCTGCGACACGCACTGGAAGACGAATCGACGGGAAACGTTTTCCTGCAGGGACTCGTGGGCTCGGCGGCTCCGCTCGTTTTTGCTTCAATCGCTGAAAAAACGGCTGAAAAACAGGACGGGAAAACGATGCTTTTCATTTTGTCTGATAACGACGAGGCGGGCTATTTTTTCCACGACCTGACGCAGGTTTTCGTGAAGCAGAAGGCCACGCGCTCCAACGTGTTGTTTTTCCCGTCGTCGTATCGTCGTGCTGCGAAATACGGACAGCGCGACGCCGCCAACGAAATTCTGCGCACGGAGGTCATCACACGGCTTCGCGCTGACAAAGGTTTGTTGATAGTTACTTATCCCGAGGCACTGGCCGAGTTGGTCGTGTCAAAGGATGCAGTGGACGAGCGCATCGTGAAACTCGAAACGGGGCAGAATGCCGACATTGTGGAACTGGAACATCAGTTGCGCGAATTGGGTTTCGAGGAGGTCGATTACGTCTATGAGCCAGGGCAGTTTGCCGTGCGTGGCTCGATTCTCGACATTTATTCTTTTTCGTGCGAATTGCCGTTCCGCATCGATTTTTTCGGTGACGAGATTGATTCGATTCGTACTTTCGAGGTACAGGACCAACTCTCGAAAGAACGCCGTCAGACGGCAGAAATTGTGCCCGATTTTTCGGAAATGAAGAGCGCGAAAGTGCCTTTTCCCGACTTTTTGCCCGACAACACAGTGCTTGTGGCCAGCGATTTCGGCTTCGTACGCGACTGCATCGCCCAACTCGATGACGAGGAGCAGATGATGACGCTCAAGCAGTTGAAAGCGGCAGAAAAACGTTTCCGCCATGTCACAATGGCGACTTCCGAGGGTTCGAAATCGACGAATGTTGGTACGACGATTCGTTTCAGCACCTCACCACAGCCCCTTTTTCACAAGAATATCGACCTGCTTCGCCAAACCGTCGTCGACTATCAGCAGCAGGGCTATCGGCTCTATATTTTGGCGGACAGTCAGAAGCAGCATCAGCGGTTGAAGGAGATCATGCAGGCCGAGGAACGAGGAACGAGGAACGACGACGGAACTTTCATCGCTGTTGATAAAACGCTGCACGATGGTTTCATCGACCACGATTTGCAGGCGTGTTTCTTCACCGACCACCAGATTTTCGACCGATTCCACAAGTACAACCTCAAAAGCGAGAAGGCGCGGACGGGAAAAATGGCGCTGACGATGAAGGAGTTGCAAGAAATGGAAATCGGCGACTACCTCGTCCACGTCGATTACGGCATCGGGCAGTTCGGTGGGCTCGTCCGCATTCCCATCAACACCCAACACCCAACACCCAACACCGAACATTATCAGGAAGTCATTCGAATGATTTTCCAGCACAACGACAAGCTCGATGTGTCGATTCATTCGCTCTATAAAATCAGTAAATATCGCCGTAGCGACACGGGCGAACCGCCTCGGCTGTCGATTCTCGGCTCTGGCGCGTGGGAACGGATGAAGGAGCGCACGAAAAAGCGCATCAAAGACATCGCCCGCGACCTCATCAAACTCTATGCGCGTCGGCAAAAAGAAAAGGGTTTCGCCTATTCGCCCGACTCGTTTTTGCAGCACGAACTCGAAGCGTCGTTCCTCTATGAAGACACTCCCGACCAACTCCGTGCCACGCAGGAAGTGAAGGCCGATATGGAGGCACAAAAGCCGATGGACAGGCTGGTTTGCGGCGATGTGGGCTTCGGCAAGACCGAGGTGTCGATTCGTGCTGCGTTCAAGGCCGCCTGCGACTCGAAACAGGTTGCCGTGCTCGTGCCGACGACGGTGCTCGCCTTCCAGCATTTTCAGACCTTCCGCGACCGTTTGGAAGGACTTCCCGTGCGCGTTGAATACCTTTCGCGAGCGCGTTCGGCGAAGCAGACACGGGAAATTCTCGAAGATTTGAAACAAGGAAAAATCGATATTCTCATCGGCACCCATAAACTCATCGGAAAAAGTGTCGAATGGAAAGACCTCGGCCTGCTCATCATCGACGAAGAACAGAAATTCGGCGTGTCGGTGAAGGAAAAACTGCGTCAGTTGAAAGCTTCGGTCGATACGCTCACGATGTCGGCCACGCCCATTCCGCGTACACTGCAATTCTCGCTGATGGGTGCCCGCGACATGAGCATTATCCGCACCGCGCCGCCCAATCGCTATCCGATTTACACCGAACTGGGCAGTTACAAGGGCGAGTACATCGCCGAGGCCATCCGCTTCGAAATGTCGCGCAACGGACAGGTGTTTTTCGTGAACAACCGAATCTCGAAACTCGAGGAAATCCGCCGTCTGATTCTCAACTATGTGCCCGACTGCCGAATCGCCATCGGCCACGGTCAGATGCGTCCCGAGGAACTCGAAGACGTCATTATGGGCTTCATCAACTACGACTACGACGTGCTGCTCTCGACGACGATTGTGGAAAACGGCATCGACATTCCGAATGCGAACACGATTATCATTGCCGATGCCCATAAATTCGGCCTTTCCGACCTTCATCAGATGCGCGGGAGAGTGGGGCGATCGAACCGAAAAGCCTATTGTTACCTGCTCGCACCGCCAAAATCGGCCCTCACGCCCGAGGCTCGCCGCCGACTCGAAGCCATCGAGGTTTTCTCGGATTTGGGCAGCGGTTTCAACCTTGCGATGCAAGACCTCGACATTCGCGGCGCAGGCAACCTGCTCGGTGCCGAACAGAGCGGTTTCATCGAGGATGTGGGCTACGAAACCTACCTGAAAATCATTCGGCAGGCGATGGCGGAGTTGCGGAATGAGACTCCTGTGGATGAAGAAATAAGGATGAAAGATGAAGGTTCCGACGACAATATTTCATCCCTCATCCCTCATCCTTCATCCGATTACGTCGCCGACTGCACCTTCGAGAGCGACCTCGCGATGTATTTCCCCGACAACTACGTGCCAGGCTCGCAGGAGCGCGTGATTCTCTATCGCGAACTCGACTCCATCGAGGACGACCGCGCCCTGGAAACCTATCGCCAGCACCTCATCGACCGTTTCGGTTCGCTCCCCGTCGAAGGCGAGGAATTGCTGCAAGTCGTAGCCATTCGTCGCATCGGAAAACGGCTCGGATGCGAGAAAATCACCCTGCGACAAGGGCAGATGAAACTTCAGTTTGTCAGCAACCTTGAGAGCCCGTACTACCAAGGCGCGACTTTCCAAAAGTTCATCGACTACGCGATGGAAAACCTTCGCCGCTGCCAAATGCGCGAGGTCGGAAACCGCCGTTCGATGAATGTCGGCGACGTGTTGAGCGCCACCGAAGCCGTTCGCGTCTTGCGAGAAATCGAAAATTTTAAATGATTTCGGTCGTTTTTTAAACCTTCCGATTTAAAAAAACAATTATTTCACGACAAATTTTTTCCCGTCGCGGATATAAATGCCTTTCGGAAGCGAAGCGCCGTGAATCCTACGGCCTTGCAGGTCGAAAACCATCGTTTCGTCGAGGTTTCTTTTGTTTTCAATGTCCCCGATGCCCGATATAGTCTTGGGACTCAGCGTCACCGTGAAATCGCTGATGCAAAGGTAGCGGTTGTTGGTGCTGCCCAACGCTGTGATGCTGAAAGATGTCGATTCGACGCGGAGGTCGGAGGCCTCGAAAGTCTTCCAACTGTTGGTCACAGGCGAAACCGAGTTCCATTCGTTGGTCAGTGTGTAGGGCTCATGTGCCGTCCACAGGCGCACCTGCATGGAATAGCCCGTGATGACATAGCCTTCGGGTGCGGTGAGGGTGATGACATCGGTGGCACCGATGCCCGAGGATTTGATGGAAAAACCATAGCGTGAGTAATCGACAGCCTGATTGAATTGTGCCGTTTCGGACGTGATGCGCAGACCAGCCTTTCCGCTGTTGTCGTTGCTCGTCCAACCATTTGTCCACGGCGTATTGTCCCACGAACCGTAGTTCGAGGGCGAAGTAGTTTCGTTGGTGTCGGCGACGCGCACGGTGGCATCGTCGGCCGAGGGCGGATAGACTGGACGGATGCTGAACTGACATCCGTCGTCCTTGGTGTCGTTGCCGAGTGTCGATTGGTTGCTCCAATTGTAGATTTTGTCGCTGAGATTGGTTTGGTTGAGTTGGACGTCGCCGCAAGTGATAATCAACATTCCGAGCGTTCCCGAAGCCTTGATGGTCCAACCTTTCGAGGGTTGTGTGGCAGAAGTGAAAATCTGCGTGTTATACGCTGAGTTGGGCGAGATATACGACCCGTCGGCGCAGTTGATGATGTCGTAGGTGCCATCGCTGCGGAGCACGAATTTCCATAGCACATTGTCGCCCGTGTCGTTGTTGGCATTGCCCGTCAAACCGCTGCCAGTGCCGTTGTTCTGCGTGTAGCGGCTTCCGCGTAGTGTCGAGCAAAAGTTGTACCAGTATTCTTCGCTGTCGGTACTGGCTTTCGGAAAAATCAAACCATTGGCTTGAAACGAATCGAAAGCCTCGTTCAGTTGTTGAAGTTGCCGATTTCGCTCTTCTTTGGAAAGGAAGTCGCTGAAAGTCGCCTTGATTTGCTCGACGAGCGAACGAAGCGATTGTGCCTGTTCATCGCTGTAAAAACCGGGGTCCGTTCCGATGGCTTTTGCCAGAAAACCGTTGATTTCGCTGATGCGCGTAGCAACGTCGTTGGCATTGTCGTCAAGAATCTGGTCGGGCGAATAAACGAGGTTTTCGAGTGCGTTTTTACCCTCTTTGTCGGTGATGACGAAGGTGAACATCCATTTGTTGAGTCGAATGCCCGAGGCAGCGACGTAAGGCAGTTTCATAAACACTTTGTTCCAACCTTGTTTCAGGTTGATGACGACAGGTTTGCGACGCACGGCGTTCTCATTTTTCAGCGGTGTTTCGTTGTTAATGGAAACACCGGCATTATCCCATCGCGGCCCCTTGATTTCAGTGTCGTTGAACCAAATTCGAGAGCCTTTTTTATCCCAAGAATAGTTGTCAGGAACGGCATCTTTCTCCGAACGCGAGTAGTTTTGGAACTCGATGATGGCTCCAGCCTGCTGCTCGACGGGCGAATAGACATAGGTCCACGCGTAGGCCGTCGTGTTGAGTTGCGGATTGGGGTAGTAGGCCGGCACGGTGGTTCCCCAAACGTGGCGCAGATAGACGGTTGCGCCCGTTGCCCGACCGACGGAATAGGTGTTGCCCTGATACGAATAGCTGTCTTGTGTGCCGAGCGTCTCCGGCGGGAATTTTGTGGACGAGTTGCCGCCGTTGGGGAAGGCGTCGGTGATTTGCCACTTGATGTTCGTCTGCTTCACGTAGGGAATCGGCTCGTCCTTGAGCGAATGGGCCTTGTGGAAGAGGAAACGACGCTCCCAATCGGCAAATTCATCGAATTCGTCGCCCGAATTGGGTAGAATCGCGCCACCGACCTCGATATACTGCTTTCCACCGCCAATCCAAGCGCGTTCAGCCGAGGCTAAAACGCTGGCATAGACGTTGTTTTCGAGCATGATGTCGCTCTCTTTCACGATGTAGCGGTCGTTCCAAACCGATGTGATGGTGCCAGCCACCTCGCTGGTTCCGCGTTGCGCGTAGTAGATGTTGCTGCGATAGATTCCTGCAAGGTCGGCAAACACGTCGAAGTGGTTGATGTAGTTGTAGCGGCAGTCGATGTTGGGAATACCCGTCACGGCTCTTCCACTCGTGGCCCACATTTGCGTCATATCGCAGTAGGCCGTCGAGGGCGGTCCGCTGACGAGTCTGTTCCAACAAATCACCTTTTTTCCTAACGAATGGACGTGGTCGCCCATGATTTTCAGGAAATTGGGGTAGGAGATGGTCACCTCGTCGCCACCAATGTGGATATACGGCGAACGCGTGAAAGTTTGTGCCACCTCAGTGAGAATCTTTTTCAGTTCTTCAACGCCCTGGTCGGTCTGCATCGAGTGTCCCATCGCACGCTCGAAGGCTCCGCTGTGACCGGGCATGTCGATTTCGGGAATGATGGTGATGCCATACTGATAGGCCAGTTCTTCAAGTTCGCGACACTGATCCTGAGTATAGAATTTTCCTTTGAAACGCGTCATCGACGAGGAACTTGTCAGTTGCGGATAGGCTTTCACTTCGAAACGCCAGCCCTGATTCTCGGTCAGATGCCAATGGAACGTGTTCACCTTGAAGCGGGCAAGAAGTTTGATTTGCTTTTTCAACTCTTCAAACGAGATGAAACTGCGTCCGATGTCGTGCATCAGACCACGCAGTTTGAACGCGGGCCAGTCGGTGATGGTCACACATTCGAGTTGGGGCGTTCCGTCGTAGCCTTCGGCCATCTGCGCTAGTGTCTGAACGGCGCGAAGCACGCCTGTTTCTGTCACGGCGTCGATGGTGATGCCGCTCGGCGCAACGACGAGTCGATAGGCTTCGTTCGGAAAATTGGGCAGTTGATGGTTGTACGAACCAGCGATGCTCCTTCCGACATTCACCGTGACAGCCACTGCCGAAGCACTTTCCGTCACTTCCACGTTCATGAAATTGCGAAAAGCGGTCGCGATGCGCTCCGACGGCTGCGAGGTGAATCGAATTTCCCCTGTCAGCACAAGAGGATTTCCCGAATTGATGGTGACTTGCTGTGGTCTGGGCAGAATGTGTTCTACTTTTGCATACGAAACTGAACTTGCGACCCAAACGCAAAGGGTCATCAGGAGCAGGAAAATTCTCTTGTGTGACATTTTTTGGGGTTTTAGAGGGTTAAATTAGATTTTCTGAATGATTTTCATGCCTTCGCCAACGGCTTCCATGTTCAATGGAATCAAGCCGTGATGGCGCTCGGGCAGCGACTTGAACAGGGCTTTTTCCAGTCCGTTTGTCGTCACCACGGGGCACACTTTCAGCAGTCCGCCCAAGACAATCATGTTGAAAACTTTCGAGTTCTTCATCTCGGCGGCCTTGTCCATCGCGTCGATGCGATAGACCTCGATGTCGTCGCGCTGCGGCGCATTGGCAATGCCGAAACCGTCGTAGATGAGGATGCCGCCGGGCTTCACCTTCGGCAAGAACTTCTCGAGCGAGGGTTGGTTGAGCACGATGGCCACGTCGTACTGGCTGAGAATCGGCGACGAAATGCGGTCGTCGCTCACAATCACCGTGACGTTGGCCGTGCCACCGCGCTGTTCGGGTCCGTAGGCCGGCATCCAAGTCACTTCCTTGTCTTCCATCAGACCCGAGTAGGCCAGAATCTTACCCATCGAGAGCACGCCCTGACCGCCAAAACCTGAAATTATAATTTCTTTTTTCATATTGTCGTGTCTTTTAAATCTCCTTTTTCATATTTTTCAAACATGTGCTCCTTCATCCATTCGTTGGCTTTCACGGGCGAGAGTTTCCAACCGCTGTTGCAGGTCGAAACGATTTCGACGAGCGACGAGCCTTTGCCAGCCATCGAGTTTTCGAAAGCCTTGCGAATGGCGGCCTTTGCCTTGCGAATCGACGGCACCGACTCGACGCTCTGGCGCGTCACGTAGCAGGTTCCTTCGAGGCGCGAAGCCAGGTCGGTGATGTTCAGAGGATAGCCGTGCAGGTCGGGTTGGCGACCGTAGGGGCAGGTCGAGGTCTTCTGGCCGAGCAGCGTCGTCGGGGCCATTTGTCCGCCAGTCATGCCGTAGATGGCGTTGTTGATGAAAATCATGGCGATGTTTTCGCCGCGATTCAGCGCGTGGATGCTTTCGGCGGTGCCGATGCAGGCCATGTCGCCGTCGCCCTGATAGCTGAACACGAGGCGGTCGGGCCACAGGCGCTTGATGGCGGTGGCAACGGCGGGAGCGCGTCCGTGGGCGGCTTCCTGCCAGTCGATGTCAAGATACTTATAGGCAAACACGGCGCAGCCGACGGGCGAAACGCCGATGGTTTTCTCTTCCATGCCCATTTCTTCGATTACTTCAGCGATGAGCTTGTGTACCACACCGTGCGAGCAGCCCGGGCAGTAGTGCATCGGGGCGTCGTTCATCAGTGTCGGTTTCTGATATACCAGATTTTCTGGTGCGATGATTTGATTTTCCATTAGAACTTCGTTTTTAAGGCGTTAACGATTTCATCGGGCTCGGGAACGATGCCGCCCAAGCGACCGAAATGAGCTACAGGCACTTCGCCATTCACAGAGAGACGGACATCTTCAACCATCTGTCCGGCATTGATTTCTACGACCAATACGCCTTTCTTGCCTTTGGCGGCAGCGGCGATTTCCTTCTCGGGGAACGGCCACAGCGTAATCGGACGGAACAGTCCGACCTTCAGTCCTTCCGCGGCGGCTTGCTCCATGGCTTTCTCGGCGATGCGGGCAGCACTTCCGAAGGCCACAATCAGGTATTCTGCGCCGTCCATCTGTTGGGTTTCGTAGCGCACTTCGTTGTCGCGAATCTGCTGGTATTTCTCCTGAAGATGCAGGTTGCGCTTCTCCATCACTTCCGAAGTCAGTTCGAGCGAGGTGATGATGTTGGGCTGACGGTTTTTCGTGCGACCGGTCGAGGCCCAAGGACACTCTTTGAGGACTTCCTCTTCGGTGCGACGGGGCTTTTGCGGCGGCAGAACCACCTTTTCCATCATCTGACCGATGACACCGTCCGACAGAATCATCGCCGGATTGCGATATTTGAAGGCCAGTTCAAAGGCCAAATCGACGAAGTCAGCCATTTCCTGCACCGAGTTCGGGGCGAGCGTGATGACGTAGTAGTCGCCATTGCCACCGCCGCGAGTCGCCTGGAAATAGTCGCTCTGCGAGGGCTGAATCGTTCCCAGTCCGGGACCGCCGCGTTGCACGTTCACAAACACGCCTGGCAGTTCTGCACCGGCCATGTAGGCGATGCCTTCCTGCATCAGCGCCACGCCCGGCGACGAACTCGACGTGAGCACGCGCTTTCCTGCGCCTGCACCGCCGTAAATCATGTTAATCGATGCGACTTCGCTCTCGGCCTGCAGAACGACCATTCCCGTCGTTTCCCAAGGCTTCAGCTCGGCCAGAGTCTCAATCACTTCACTCTGCGGCGTAATCGGATAGCCGAAGTATCCGTCGCATCCGCAGCGAATGGCAGCGTGCGCAATGGCTTCGTTGCCTTTCATCAATACAATTTCGCGTTGTTCTGCCATAGCTTAGTCCTCCATTCGTTTTTTGTAAACTGTAATACATCCGTCGGGGCAGACGATGGCGCAAGAGGCGCAACCGATGCACTCGTCGGGATTCGCAGGCTCCACATAGGGGTAGCCGTGCGCATTCACTTTCTTGTCAGCCAGTGCAATGACGTTTTTCGGACACGCCACGATGCACAGTTGGCATCCCTTGCAGCGGTCCGTGTTCACCACGATGGCTCCTTTGATTTTTCCCATAATGTTTTTAGTTTTTAAGGATGATAAATGATTTGGTTAGCGTTCGTGCAAAATTAGACATTTTTTCTTGAATCGACAAAAATTTTATCGTTTTTTTATGACGGCTACGGGTTATAGCTGTCTTTGTGATAGAAATTCAGGATGTCGTCGAGCATTTTTTTTGCTTCGACGGCGGGGCTTTCGGGGTCGAGCGCGATGGCTTCCATATAGCAGTTCAGCGCCTGCTGCCAGTCGCCCCGACGACGGTGCTCGTTGCCTTGTTGGTAGTAAACGAGAGCCTTTTCCTTCATTTTTTTCACTTTTCATTTTTCACTTTTCACTCGCTGCTTGCAACGTATTTTGCATCAACGAACAAATTGTCATTGGCCCGACACCACCTGGCACAGGCGTGATAAACGAGCTTTTCGGTGCCACCTCGTCGAATTTCACGTCGCCCGTGAGGCGGAAACCGCTTTTCGCCGACGGGTCGGGCACACGTGTCGTTCCCACATCAATGACCACCGCACCGTCTTTCACCATGTCGGCAGTGACGAATTCGGGTCGTCCGATGGCGGCGATGATGATGTCGGCCTCGCGACATTCGTCTTTCAGCGTCTTTGAATGCGAGTGGCACACGGTCACGGTGGCGTCGCCCCATTCTTTCTGCATCATCAGTTGTGCCATCGGCTTGCCGACGATGTTCGACCGACCGAGCACGACGCATTTCTTGCCGCTCGTCTCGATGTTGTAGCGTTGCAGCAGCGTCATAATGCCGAGCGGCGTGGCCGAAATGAAGGCCGGCAGGCCAATCGCCATTCGCCCGACGTTCACGGGGTGGAATCCATCGACGTCTTTTTTCGGGTCGATGGCCTCGGTGACGCGCTGTTCGTCGATGTGCTTCGGCAGCGGCAACTGCACGATGAATCCATCGACGCTGGGGTCTTCATTCAGATTTTTGACACATTCCAAGACCTTTTCCTCGGTCACATCGTCCTCGAAACGAATCAGCGACGACTCGAAACCGCAGGCTTCGCAAGCCAGCACCTTGTTTTTTACGTAAGTCTCCGAACCACCGTCGTGTCCGACGAGAATGGCTGCCAAATGAGGTCGTTTTCCGCCTTCGGCAACGATTTTCGCTACTTTTTCGGCAATTTCCGCCTTGATTTGTGCGGCGGTGGCTTTTCCGTCAATTAACTTCATAACTCCTTTACTCCATTACTCCTTACTCCTCAACTCCTAAAACTTCGGCATTCCCCTCATCAAACCTTTCATACCGCTCATTCCGCCGCCCGACACCATTTTCATCATCTTGCGCATTTGGTCGAACTGCTTCATCAGGCGATTCACCTCCTGAATATTCGTGCCCGAGCCCTTTGCGATGCGCATTCGGCGACTCTGGTTGATGGCTTCGGGATGCTCACGCTCGTAGGGTGTCATCGAATTGATGATGGCCTCGATGTTTTTGAAGGCGTTGTCGTCGATATCGACATCCTTGAGCTGCTTGCCCACGCCCGGAATCATCGAAGCGAGGTCTTTGATGTTGCCCATCTTCTTGATTTGCTGAATCTGGGCATAGAAATCGCTGAAGTCGAACTTGTTTTTACGGATTTTCTTCTCCAAACGACGCGCTTCCTCCTCGTCGAACTGCTCCTGAGCGCGTTCCACAAGCGAAACCACGTCGCCCATTCCGAGGATTCGGTCGGCCATTCGCGAGGGATGGAACACGTCGATGGCTTCCATCTTCTCGCCCGTTCCGATGAACTTGATAGGCTTCGTCACCACCGTGCGAATCGACAGGGCCGCACCACCGCGGGTGTCGCCGTCGAGTTTCGTCAGCACAACGCCGTTGAAGTCGAGGCGGTCGTTGAATTCTTTGGCTGTGTTCACCGCATCCTGACCCGTCATCGAATCGACCACGAACAGCGTTTCGTCGGGCTGAAGAGCGGTTTTCAGACGTGCAATCTCGTCCATCATCTCCTCATCGACCGCCAGACGACCTGCCGTATCGACAATCACCGTGTCGTAGCCTTTCGCACGGGCTTCCTGCAAGGCATTTCGGGCAATCGAAACCACGTCTTTGCTCTCGGGCTCCGACCACACGGGCACACCGATTTGCTCGCCGACCACGTGCAATTGCTGGATGGCTGCCGGACGATAGACGTCGCAGGCCACGAGCAACGGCTTGCGGTGCTTCTTCGTTTTGAGCATATTGGCGAGTTTGCCGCTGAATGTTGTCTTACCCGAACCTTGCAAACCCGACATCAGGATGATGGCAGGCTTCTGCGTCAAGTTCAGTTCAGAGGTCTCGCCGCCCATCAACTCGGCCAGTTCGTCGTGGACGAGTTTCACCATCAGCTGTCCGGGCTTGATGGCCGTCAGCACGTTCATACCCATCGCCTTCTCCTTCACCGTGTCGGTGAACGATTTGGCCACTTTGTAGTTCACGTCGGCATCGAGCAGTGCGCGGCGCACGTCCTTGAGCGTTTCGGCTACGTTGATCTCGGTGATTTTTCCCTCACCTTTCAGTATTTTAAAAGATCGTTCTAATCTTTCGCTGAGATTTTCAAACATATTGGTTCTTGGTTTATCAAAAAAGCGTGCAAATTTACGAAATTCTTTACGAATATCAAAATTTATGGTCTGCGATTTTCAAGATTTAAGAGAAAAAGTGTAATTTTGCAGCCGTATGGTTTCAATATTGATGATTATTGGCGGTGCTGCGCTGGTACTTTGGGGGGCCGACAGGCTGACCGACGGTGCTGTGGCACTGGCCGAGCGGATGAGAATTCCGCAACTTGTCATCGGGCTGACGATTGTGGCTTTGGGCACGTCGGCACCCGAGTTTTGTGTGAGTTTGGTGTCGGCTCTGAAGGGTACGGCCGATTTGGCGGTCGGCAATGTTGTCGGCTCGAATGTGTTCAACACGATGCTGATTGTCGGCGTGGCGGCGATAGTCGCTCCGATGTCGATTCTGCCGCTGACGGTGAAGCGCGACATTCCGCTGTCGGTGGTTGCGTCGGTGGCTTTGGCGGCGATGGTGCTGATGGATGGCGAGGTGTCGCGATTTGATGCCGCCATTCTCTTCGCCGGATTCTTGGCGTTTATGTGGCTGACGCTGCGCAATGCGAAAGCCGAAAACAACGCCTCTGACGATGCTCCGACGAAGCAATACAGCCTGCTGAAAGCGTTGGGATTCCTGCTGTTGGGTCTGGCCTGTTTGGTGGCGGGGTCGAACATTTTTGTCGATGGTGCCACCGACATCGCCCAGCAACTCGGCGTGAGCGAGGCCATCATCGGACTGACGATTGTGGCCGGCGGCACTTCGCTGCCCGAACTGGCCACCACTGTCGTGGCGGCGCAGAAAGGCAACTCAGGCATCGCCATCGGCAACGTGCTCGGCTCGAACGTGATGAACATTCTGCTCATCGTCGGCGGTGCCGGTCTGATTTGTCCGATGACGGTCAGCGGCATCACGTGGGTCGATTTCGCGATGCTGACAGGCTCAGTGCTGCTTTTGTGGCTGTTCTGCTTCACGAAATACACCGTCGCCCGATGGGAGGGAGCCCTGCTCTCCGCCCTGTTCATCGCCTATATCACGTGGCTCGTCGTGGGTGCAATGGCCTGAAAATGCCGATTTTTTGGAAAAATCTTTGGCAGTTTCGGTTTTTTGCTTTACTTTTGCAGCGCTTAAATAGAGATTTTTATATGATTTTTAATAACCAAACATTGAAAAAATGAAAAAATTACTGTTACTTTTCGCTGTCGCAACGATGGCAGTGAGCGCTCAGGCACAGACTGTGACCGAGAGCAAAACGTTTGACAATTTTTATGTGGGTATCAACGGTGGTGTGGCAACGAAGGCCACGGGTCACGCTTGGCTGAAGGGTCTGAACCCGAATGCCGGCCTGCGCATCGGACGCTGGTTTACGCCGGTGTTCGGTTTGGCTGTCGAGAGCAACGCCTACTTCTCGAACAAGCCCTACAAATCGACGGGAACGGCTGTGCGTTTCCTGAATTCGAGTCTGCTCGGAACGGTGAACTTCTCGAACTGGTTCGGCGGCTACAAAGGTGAGCCTCGCTGCTTCGAGGTGGTCGGTCTGTATGGACTGGGCTGGGGACATCTGTTTGGAACATCAGAAGACCTCTTTGGTGATTATGAGTTTTATAATACTTACTTGCCCGCTGGTAAGCAGATTACCCATCGCAACAACCTGACTTCGAAGGCCGCTATCGACCTCGTGTTCAACCTCGGCGAGAAGAAGGCTTGGCAGTTCTATGTGGAACCCTCGATTACGTGGGGTCTGAACGACGAAGTTTACTACGGATATCCGACATATCCGATGGCACAACTTGGCCACAGTTCAATGCAATATAACATCAACAAGGCTTACGTGCAGTTGAACGCCGGTTTCATCTACAAGTTCAAGAACTCGAACGGCACCCACAACTTCACCGTGGCTCAACTCCGCGACCAGGCTGAAATCGACGCTTTGAACGCCGAAATCAACCGTCTGCGTGGCGAACTGGCCCAGAAGCCGAAGGAAATTGTGAAGGAAGTGGAAGTCATCAAGGAAGTGGCTGGCAAGGACGTTGTTCGCGAAGTGAAAGTCGAGGACCTCGTGTTCGTGACCTTCGCTCAGGGCAAGTCTGAACTCACCGCCGACGCTCGCAAGGCTCTGGCCGTGATTCAGCCGGGCAAGCACGTGCAAATCGTCGGTACGGCATCGCCCGAGGGTAATCCCGAACTCAACCAGAAACTGTCGCAGGCTCGTGCCGACGCAGTGGCTCAGTACCTGCTGACACGCGGCGTGGCCGTCGATGAGGCTACGGGTAAGGGCGTGCAGGGCACGACTTCGAACCGTCTGGCTGTGGTGTATGTGAAGTAATACCCACTGAAAATGATTGAAAAAATTGGAAAATATGATTTCATGGCAGAGCCGTTCCATTGCGATTTCGCGGGACGGCTCTTCATGAGTCATCTCGGTAACCACCTGATTAACGCGGCCGATTTCCACTCGAACGAGCGCCATTTCGGTATGCTCTACCTCAATTCCATCGGGAAAACGTGGGTGCTGTCGCGGTTGGCGGTCGAGATGACGGAAATGCCGAGTGCCTACGACCGTTTTTCGGTGGAAACGTGGGTGGAGAGTGCCATGCGGTTTTTTACGAATCGTAATTTTCGGATTTCAAGCGCGAACAACGCTTCCGAAAGTGAAAAAGTCTATGGTTATGGCCGCTCGGTTTGGGCGATGATTGATGTGGCGACGCGACAACCCGTCGATTTGTTTTCGGTGAACGACGGTGTGCTGAAGAATTATGTCGAGGCCGAAAAAGAATGTCCGATTGCAAAGCCTTCGCGTGTCAGAATTTCCGACGATGCCAGGCTCGTGCATTCGCTCGTCGCGCAATATGGCGACATCGACATGAACGGCCACGTGAACAGCCTGAAATACATCGAACACATCCTCAATCTTTGGGACAGCGACTGGTATTCGGCCCATCCGCTGCGCCGTTTCGACATTGCCTACGTGGCGGAGGCGCATCTCGGTGAAAAATTGAATTTCTATCAAGAGAAAATTGCCGACAACGATTTTGTCGTCCGCATCAGCAAGGGCGATGGCGACGAAAGCGAGGTTTGCCGTTGTGAACTTCAGTTTGGGTAGTTTTCACCCTCATTTTTTTTGATAAAACTTCCGTCGGCCACGATTTGCTCTTCGTTGACCAATTGGCGAAGGGCGGCGTGGACCGTTTCCGTCGGAAGTTGCAGGCGGTCGAGTTCGGTGACGGCGTGTTTCTGGCCGTCGTCGAGCAAGACGCGAATCTTCTTTTTGGCCTTGATGATGCCTTGTGAGTCGGGATTTTTCGCTGCCGAGAGACACACGTCGCATTGTCCGCAGTCGTGGTTGCTTCGTTCGTCGAAGTAGCGCAGCAACTGGCGCGAGCGGCAGGTGTCGGTGTTCGAGGCGTAGAGCCACACGGCGCGGATTCGCTTGGCGAAAAGGTCGCGCCGCTCTTCATAGACACTTTTCGGAATGACGATGTACTCGCTCGCCTCGCGCCGTTGCGTGTAGGTGATGGTGGGCATGGCGCGTTGCGGAATGAAATGCAGGATGTGCTGTTCGGTGAGCGATTTCAGCGTTTGATAGGTCTGGTCGGGCGTGAGGTGAGCGTCGTGGGCGATGCGCTGAAGGTCGATGTAGGTGTAGTCGGTGAACAGACCGCCGTAGTTGCGCAGTAGCGCCGTGATGACGGCCTCCTCGGTGCGCGAAACCTCTTCCAAGCGATTGAGTTCGTCGCGCCCGACGAGAAATTTCAGTCGCGAGGCGTTGTCGGGCTCGTTTTCGTAGTGGAAATAGCCTGCGCGGTCGAGCAGTTTCAGGGCGGCATCGACTTGCGTGGGGAAATGGTGAAACGTGCGGCAGAAATGGTCGATGTCGAAGGCTTTCGTCACTTCAAATCCGTCGCCGATGGCCATCTGGTATAAGGCTCCCACGTGTTCATACACCTTAATTATATAGTCTTTCTCGGGAAAAGTGTCGCTGATGCGCTTTTCGAGTTTGCGCTCGTCGCTGCTGTTGTAGAGTAGCACGGCGTAGGCCTTTTTGCCGTCGCGTCCGGCTCGTCCAGCCTCTTGGAAATAGGCTTCGAGCGAACTGGGGAAGTCGATGTGGATGACGAGGCGCACGTCGGCCTTGTCGATGCCCATTCCGAAGGCGTTGGTGGCCACCATCACGCGCACATCGCCGCGTTGCCACTGTTCTTGTCGCTCGTCGCGCACGCTGTGGTCGAGGCCGGCATGGTAGTGGGTGGCGATGGATGGGTGATGGGTGTTGGGTGTTGGGTGTTGGGTGTTGGGTGTTGGGTGATGGGTGTTGGGTGAGAGGTGTTGGTTGAGGAAGTCGGCGATTTCCTTCGTGCGAGCGCGACTGCGCACATAGACGATGGCCGAGCCGGACACGGCATTGAGAATATGCAGCAATTCGGCGTGTTTGTCGGCGGTTTCGCGCCCGATATAGGCCAGATTTTTCCGTTCAAAACTCATTTTATAGACTTTGAACTTGCGCTCGGGGTCGATGGTGAGAAGGTCTTGAATGTCTTGCATCACGCGGGGCGTGGCGGTGGCGGTGAGGGCGAGGATGGGAACGCCCCCCTCAGTCCCCCCAGATGGGGACGATGAATGTTGACGAATTAGTTTCCGGATTTGGGCGATTTCGAGGTACGACGGACGAAAGTCGTGGCCCCATTGCGAAATGCAGTGGGCCTCATCGACGGTGATGAAACTGACGCGCATACGCCGCAGTTTGACCTGAAAAATCTCGGAAGCAAGTCGTTCGGGTGAAATATAAAGGATTTTCACACCGCCGAAAATGCAGTTTTCGAGTGTCGTGACGATTTCCGAGTGCGACATTCCGCTGTAGATGGCAGAGGCTTGGATGCCGCGCTGGCGCAGGTTCTGCACTTGGTCTTTCATCAGGGCGATGAGTGGCGTGATGACGATGCAAACGCCCTCCATCATCAGCGCTGGCACCTGAAACGTAATACTTTTTCCACCGCCCGTCGGCATCAGTCCGAGCGTGTCGTTGCCGGCGTAGATGCTTTCGATAATCTCACGCTGAATGCCCCGGAAATCGTCGTATCCCCAGTATTCTTTCAGCGTCAGTTGAAAAGCGTCTTTTTTTCCTTCTTTCATCCTTCAGTCGCGTCATTCTTCCCGTGGTCGGATGTCTTCAATCTGCAATTGCACCTGACTGCGCTTGAAAATGTTGTCTTCGAGCGTATAGGCGATGTCGAAGGCGCGTTTCGACTTGATGTAGCGAGCCGACGCGCTCTGTCCGAAGGCGATGCCATTGACCACGTTGCTCGACTTCGAATCGACGAGTTCGAGTTTGATGTGCTCCTGTTCGCGACCGACGACCTTGCTCGTACCGTAGTCATAGACGCCGATGGTGCAGAACATCGGTTTTTGGTTGCCCGGACCGAAGGGCGAGAAGCGTTTCAGGTCGTTGTGCAGCCGTTTGTTGATGTCCTTGAAGTCGAGAATTGCGTCGATGTCGAGGTTGGCCTCGGTCTGTTCGGGCTCGATATGCTCATCGACATACTGCTGGAAGCGCTGGCGGAAGATTGGGATGTCGTCCCAGCGCAGGGTGAGGCCTGCGGCATAGGTGTGGCCACCGAAATTCACGAGCAGGTCGCGACAACTCTTGATGGCGGCATAGACGTCGAATCCTGTCACCGAGCGGGCCGAACCCGTCGCAAATTCGCCGTCGCGCGTCAGAACGACCGTCGGTCGAAAGTAGATTTCCGTCAGTCGCGAGGCCACGATGCCGATAACGCCTTTTTTCCAGCCTTCGTCGTAGAGCACGATGCTTGAGCGGTGTTTCTGCGTTTCGAGTCGTTCAACGATTTGGTTGGCCTCTTCGGTCATCTGCTTGTCGATGTCCTTGCGCTGTTCGTTGTATTCGTTGATGTGCTTCGCCATGTTGAAAGCCGTCGGGAAGTCTTTTTCGATGAGCAAATCGACTGTTTCCTTTCCGTTTTCCATTCGTCCCGAAGCATTGATGCGCGGTCCGATTTTGAAAACGATGTCGCTCATCGAAAGTTCGCGGTCGCTTAGTCCGCAGATGTCGATAATCGCCTTCAGGCCGATGCTCGGACACTGGTTGAGCTGTTTGAGTCCGTGGAAGGCCAGGATGCGGTTCTCGTCGGTGACGGGAACGATGTCGGCGGCGATGCTCACGGCGCAAAATTCGAGCAGCGGAACGAGTCGCGAGAACGGGAATCCGTTGTTTTTGGCGAAGGCTTGCATGAATTTGAAGCCCACGCCGCAACCGCTCAGGTGCTTGAAGGGATAGGTGTCGTCGGGTCGCTTCGGGTTGAGGATTGCCACGGCCTCGGGCATGGTTTCGTCGGGCACGTGGTGGTCGCAGATGATGAAGTCGATGCCGAGCGACTTGGCGTAGGCGATTTCATTGATGGCCTTGATGCCACAGTCAAGGATGATGACGAGCTTGACGCCCGTGTCGTGGGCATATTCCACTCCCTTTCGGCTCACGCCATAGCCCTCGTCGTAGCGGTCGGGAATGTAGTAGTCGATGTTCGAGTAGAACTGCCGTAAAAATTTGTACACCAGTGCGACGGCTGTGCAGCCGTCCACGTCGTAGTCACCGTACACCAGTATGCGCTCTTTGCGTCCGATGGCATCGTTCAGCCTATCGACCGCCACGTCCATGTCCTTCATCAGAAACGGGTTGATGAGGTCGGCCAACTGCGGTCGGAAGAATCTCTTGGCTGCACTCTCCGTGGTGATGCCGCGGCGGATGAGCAGCTGTGCGAGCACCTCGCTGATGCCGAGTTTCTCGCCCAGTTCCTTAGCTGTCTGCTGTTCTTGCGGTGTAGGTGGTTCGTAATTCCATTTGAAGTGCATGTATATATTGTTTTTGTTTCTTCGTCTGCATAGCCGAAAACACCCGTCGCATCGGCTTTTTCAGGGAAAAATACCTCGCGGGTGTACATTCGAGCGTTCAAAGTTACGAATAAAAATTCAGATAAAGGAAATTTCTTTCATTTTTTTTCAAATTTCCATGATTTTTACCGATTTTTAGGTAGTCATTCCGACTGACGGGTTTCGATTACAGACCATCGACCCATTTGTCGAACCACGTCAGTTTCGTGTTGTAGTTTTTGATGATGAAGGCGACGGCATCGTCGTAGGGAAGCGTCTCGTCGAGGTTCACGCGGGTGTTGATGGGCCACATCGAGCCGTTCATCTCGGCCGACGACTTGATTTTCTGCGCCTGTTCGTTGATGTAGGCAGGAATGGTCTGCATTTTTGGCTTGTAATCAGCCCAGCGCTCCTTGAGTCGGGCGACGAAAACGGGGTCTTTCAGCAGTTGGCCGTAATAAACGGCGTAACGCATTGGCGCGGAATTGGTCCAATAGGTCGAGAAAGAGGCGTAGTCGTTGTCCCAGAGAGGTCCGGCCTTGAGTTTTCCGTTTTTGTCTTTGTAAACGTAGGTGCTCTTGGGCGTGGTTGGTTCGGTGTTTTGGATGAGTTCGCAAACGATGAAATAGTCGATGAAGGTGTCGATGTCGAGCATGTCGGCGTAGTCGCGCTGTGCGAGCCAGTCGGATTTGTAGAGTGTGGCTTCCAAGTCGGCGATGAACTGCTGCATATAAGCGATTTTCGGCTCGTCGAGGAGTTCGTCGTCGGGTTCTTTGAACATATAGGGCAGATTTCTGACGGGCGAGTGGAACGTGTGCAGTTCGTCCATGTAGTTGTCGAGTTCCATGATGTAGCCGCCCGTGATGGCCTCGCCGGCGGTGTCTTCGGCTTTCATCTTGTTGAGGTTCAGGCGGTTTTTGTCGATTCTGATTTTCTCGCAAAGGTAGTAGTTGCCCATGTATCGTCCGTTGAGAATCAGTTCGACGAATTGGCCTCGCGGTGTCCATTCCAGACCAGTGCGTCGCGCCACTTCAAAAGCCACGTCGTTGCGCAACAGGGTGCGGTCGTACCAGTTGGCCAGCAGCACCCAGCGTTTGTCTTTCGGCATGTCGAAAATGGCTGCGCCTTGGTCTAATTTCAGTGCGTATGGCTTTTTCGGGGCATTCCACGTGGTGTTTCCGCGTCCTTTGATGCTCGTGGTGCCTTCGTAGGAAACACTTCCGTCGGGCATGGTGATGCTGATGTTGGTCGCCGCAATCCATTCGCTTTTGCTGACGATGGGCTGTTGGTTCGGGGTGTCGATGCTGACGACTGGCAGTCCCGACGTGATGACCGTCACGGTGTAGGAATTGACCTCGCCGTCGGCTGAGATGACCTGATAGACGATGGGAGTCGTGAAATTCTGCGGTGTGATGCCGTTTTGCTGCTCTACGCCTGCCACAAACACCTTTTGGCCGTTGGTGACCCATGTCGGAATCAGTCCCGAAGTGTTGAGCACATAGGGTGAGCGGATGATGATGTTGTTTCCATTGGGAATCACCTCGACGTTGTCGGTGATTTTCCCCGAATTATCTTTCAAAAGGAAGGAAAATTTCGTGATTAGATTGCTGGAATAGATGGCGCGGAAGGCCGATGACGACACCTCGACGGCTTTTCCCAGTTGGTCTGTCAGACTGAGCACGAGGGCGAGTTGGTCGTCGTAGGTCTCGCTCTTGCCCAAGTCTTCGATGGTGGCGCGATATTGTCCCTGTTTCAATACGCCTTGCTCGTCATAAACCTGCGAAACGTCGGTCAGTCGGCAGTGGACGGGCTTGGTGATGTAACTGCGTGTGCCTGAATGGATTTGGTCGAGGAAAATCTGACATTCGTCCGATGCGACATCGTAGTTGAACAGTGCCGACGAAGGATTGACGCGGAATTCGAAGGTTGCCGTGGTGCCTTTGGCCAGTCGCAGAGGCTGCGTGGTGAGGATGGCGATGCTCGTGGGCAGTGTGTAGTCGGTGAGGAAAGTGTAACTATCGCCGTTTTGCATCGTCAGCGTGACGGTGTGGCGTTGGTCGTCTTTGACGATGCCTCGAATCAAGTTTTTCGGGTTGGCAGAGTAGGGCGTCACGAGGTCGTCGATGATGTGGTCTGGTGGTCCGGGCTGGTAGAATTGAATCACGTAATAGTCATCGTCATTGACGTCGATTCGCACCGAAATGCCTTGTTCGCCTTGTTTTCCCTGCTCGCCCTGATCACCTTTCTCTCCTCTGGCCTGAATGTAGTTGCCGTTGTTGTCGAAGAGTCGAGAGTAGGTTGTTCCGTTGTCGTAGGAAACGCAGTAATATCCGTCTTGATCGACCATGATGAGCGGTGTCACACCATTGATTCCGTCCTTTCCGTCAGTGCCGTTTTTGCCATCAACTCCGTCTTTTCCATCCTTTCCATCGGTTCCGTCTTTTCCGTCTTTCCCATCTTTTCCGTCGGTGCCGTCCTTGCCATCAGTTCCATCTTTTCCATCGGTTCCATCTTTTCCGTCCTTTCCATCAACTCCATCCTTTCCATCAACTCCATCCTTTCCATCAGTTCCGTCTTTTCCATCCTTTCCATCGATTCCGTCTTTACCGTCGGCACCATTTTCACCGTCGGCCCCGTTCTTCAAGGCAATGGCAGAGTGGTCGGAGAATGTCACCAGCCAACCTCCCTGTCCTTCGGTAATGGGGTCCACCGACGAGATGATTTTTCCGTCGGCATAGGCGCGTTGCAGCGCTGCGAGAGCATCTTCGATGTTCGTCACGCGCTTTTCCAACTGGTCGATTCGCTCGTTCACCTCATCGAGACTCGTACACGAACTCATCCAGATGACCAGCATCGAAATCGTGATGAAAAAGGAGAAAATTCGTTTCATACGGCTTCTTTTTACTTTCAGCCGCCAAAGGTACGAAGAAAAATCGAAAAACAGCGCATTCCGAAAGAAAAAAACGGAATGCGCTGCAATTCTAAGTGTCAATCAGCCAATCAGATACCGAGTTTCTTGCGGATTTCAGCCGGAATGGCCTTCTTGTTGACGAGGTAGTCCATCGTGTTGGCGGCGATGAAGGCCTTGGTCATGTACCAAACGCCCTTATAGTCGCCGGTCTCGCCCCACGAGTTCTTCACCATATAGTATTCCTTGCCGTTCTGGTCTTTGGCCAGTCCGAAGATGTGCATGCCGTGGTCGTCGGTGAGTTCCCAGTTGTCGAAACGCTCTTGGCGCATCTCCTGTGTGGGCACGATTTCGGGCACTTTGCAGCCGAGCGAGTCGAGCAGGCTGGTCTTCTTGGCGGGGGCAAGGTTCAGCCAACGGGCCATGTCGCTACCTGCAAGGCTCTGAGCGGCCTTGCCATCGACGGCGTAGGCCACGCCCTTGCGCGTAAAACCGTCTTCCGAGACGTCACCACCCCAAGCCACGGTGTAGCCGTTGGCGATGGCATTGTCGATGACCTGCATCATTTCGTCGATGGGCAGGTTGTAGGAGTGGGGGAAGCGCCAGTTGTCCTGCACTTCAACGGCGAAGCCCGTGTAGAACGGATGGTGGGTGTAACTGGTGATGCTAACGTAGTCGTCGAGGTCGATTCCGAGCGTGTTCATGAACGATTTCGGGGTGTATTCACGGCCTTCGAACATGAATTTTTCGGGACATTTGCCCAGATAAGCGTCGAGGATGCCCTGGAAGCCTACTTTCCACTGACCGGAGATTTTCTTGGCTTTGTTCTTGGCGATGGCATCGACGTAGGGCTTCAGCAGCGAGAAGAACTCGTTGAAGTTGTTGAGCGAGTCGCCATAGAGCGAGCCGGGGAAGGGCATTGCGTCTTCGGGGCAGATGCCGTGAGTCTTCATCGTGGCGAGCACGTCCTCAGCCGAGCCGCCCTGTGCAAACTGGCAGTCGCCGTGGAAGCGCACGACCTGAATGGCGCGGTCCATGTAGGTTTTGTTGGCGACAAACGACTCGCAAAGGTCGTATTTCTTGCCCGTGGCCTTCAGGATTTCGGCCTCGAAGAACGAGAGGGTGGAGTAGTCCCAGCAGGTGCCCGAGCGGTTTTGGTCTTTCATCGAGGTGACGGGAATCTCCTTCACGACGGTGAAAACGGGTTTGTTACTGACCTTTGCAGGTGTTTTCTTCTTGGCTGCGCTCACGTTCAGTGCGAACACGGCGAGCAGTGCCATCATCAAATACTTTTTCATTGTTTTTGTTGATTAAGTTAATAAAATTGTTTAAAGTAAATGTTCATTTGTTCATAAATGCCTCCACATCCTTCGGATGATACGGAATCAACTTCTCGCCGATGAACCGACAACCGTCTTTCGTGATGAGGATGTCGTCCTCGATGCGGATGCCGCCGAAATCCTTGTACTGCTCGATTTTGTCGAAGCAAAGGAACTCCTCGCAGTGGCCGCTCTTGCGCCAGTCGTCGATGAGGTCGGGAATGAAGTAGATGCCTGGCTCGTCGGTGACGACAAAACCTTCCTCCAAGCGGCGACCCATGCGCAGGCAATTCGTGCCGAACTGGTCGAGAATCGGACGTGTCTCGGCGTCGAAACCCACGTTGATTTGGTCGAGATTCTCCATGTCGTGCACATCCATGCCCATCATGTGGCCGAGTCCGTGCGGCAGGAAGAGCGCGTGAGCACCTGCGCGAACGGCTTCTTCGGTGTCGCCACGCATCAGTCCGAGTTCCTTCAGACGGTCGGTCATCAGGCGGCAGACGGCGAAATGGCAGTCCATATACTTCACGCCGGGCTTGGCGACGCTCAAAACGAGGTCGTGACACTCTTCGACGATGCTGTAGATGTCGAGTTGCCGCTGCGAATATTTTCCGTTCACGGGCATCGTGCGCGTGTGGTCGGAACAGTAGTTCGTCACGGTTTCGGCACCGCAGTCGCAGAGCACGAGCCTACCGTTTCCCAATTCGTTCATCGACGGATTTCCGTGCATGATTTCGCCGTGTTGCGAGAAAATCGGCGGGAAACTCACCTGTGCGCCGTAGGAATTGGCGATGCCGACGAGTTGTCCGGCAATGTATTTCTCGGTGACGCCAGCGCGAATCAGTCGCATCGCCGTCGTGTGCATCTGATAGCCGATTTCCGATGCCTTTTCCAGTTCCACGATTTCCTCGGCGGTCTTGGTCGAGCGCATTTTCACGACGGCCATAATCAGCGCCATCGAAGCCTCAGCCTTTTGTTTGGAAGGATGGATGCCGAGCAGGTCCATCAGTTGAATCTTGATGTCGTGGCGATAGGGCGGCAGGAAATGAACCTTGCGATCCTTGACAATTTCTTGCAGTTTCGCCATCGGCGCCGTTTCGGTCACGCCCACCTGTGCGGCGAGGTCGGCCACGCTATCCACCGAACCATACCAGACGATGTCCTCGATGTCGATGTCGTTGCCGACAAGCATTTCGCGGTCGTTGTCGATGTCGATGACACCTACGAGTCCGTCGCGCTGGATGCCGAAATAATACAAAAATGTCGAGTCCTGACGGAAGGGCGAATAGCCGTTGTTCGGGTAGTTGTTGGGCGATTCGTTGTTGCCGAACAGCACCACGAGGCCGTTTCCGACCAAGCGTTTCAGTTCGGCTCGCCGAGCGATGTAGGTTTCTTTGCTAAACATAATTCTTTAGATTTCTTCGATGACATATTTCGGCGATTCGCCGTATTTGTTGGTTTCGGGTTGGCTGTCGAGCAGGCAGAAAATGAACGTTGCGATGCCTGCCACCGTCGAAACAAAGGCGCAGCCGATGTACACAGGACTCTTGAACATATTGATTGCAGCATCGGGGTCGGGATTCACACTTGTGAGTGCCTCCAACGCACCGCTGCTCACCATGTAAATGTTCATGACGGCACTTGCCAACCAACTCACAATCACCCACCACATGCTTTTTCCTGTGTCTTGCAGGCGACGAATGGTCAAAGGCATAGCCAGAAGCATCAGGAACGTACTGATAATTTGGGCGGCCATCAAAGGCAATACCAATTCGAAAATGCTGTTCACGATGAAATAGACGATGATGAATGCCAACATTGACCACCAAAATTCCGAACGACGCGAACGACCTTTGATGTCGGTTAATCTACTCATGGCGAGTTTCACGGCCTCGCCGAAGCCCAATTGCGGTTTTGCAGTTACTTTTTTCATAAAATTCGATATTTAATTAAGATTCGCACGCAAAATTACAAATATTTTTGTAAAAATAAAAATGTTTTGTCAAAAAATGTTGTATATTGGTGATATACAACTTCTATTGGTAAGAAAATCGGACTATTCTTTCAGCAGGTCAGGGCGCAGACGACGAGTCCGCTCCATGGCCTGCTCCATTTCCCACTCCTTGATTTTCGCCTCGTTCCCTGAGAGCAGAATTTCAGGCACTTTCCAACCTTTGTAGTCGGCAGGTCGCGTGTAAATCGGAGCCGAGAGCATGTCGTCTTGAAAACAATCGCTCAAGGCACTCTGTTCGTCGCCAATCACACCCGGAACGACGCGCACAATGGCATCCGCCATAATCGCCGCCGCCAGTTCTCCACCCGTCAGCACGTAGTCGCCAATCGAGATTTCGCGCGTGATGAGGTGCTCGCGGATGCGGTGGTCGATGCCCTTGTAGTGGCCGCATAATATAATAATGTTGTTGAGCATCGACAGTTCGTTGGCCACGTGCTGGGTGAACTGCTCGCCGTCGGGCGTGGTGAAAATCACCTCGTCGTAGTCGCGCTCCGCTTTCAGTGCCGAGATGCAACGGTCGATGGGCTCACACTGCATCACCATCCCTGCGAAACCGCCATAGGGATAGTCGTCCACGCGTCGCCACTTGTCGGTCGTGTAGTCGCGCAGGTTGTGAAGCCGAATCTCGGCCAGACCTTTCTTCTCCGCCCTTGCGAGGATACTTTCGTGCACGAATCCCTCAATCATTTCGGGCAATACGGTGATAATGTCGATTCTCATACAGAGTGCAAAAGTACGAAAAATCGTTGATATAGGGAAATAAAATCGGGAAAATGTCGTTTCGTCGATGATGAAACATGAAGAAATGCCATCTGTCGCCGCCTATTTTAACTCAATAATGTCGCTCCACCGCGTCGTCGGGTTTTTGCTTCGGAAATCGTGCTTGATGGCGTTGGCGAAGACTTCGGCCTTGCCTTTTCCGCCCTTCTGGGTGTATTGCTGGCTTCCTAACACGATGGTTTCAGTGCCATTGACCTTGTTGATTCGGTCGATGACAGCATCCAGTCGCTTCATTTTCTGGAATTGCTCGGCATTGTAGTCGAAAAGGTCGAGTTGCATGGGTGAGTTGGGACCAATTCCCATGACGATGACACCGGCTTTTTTATAGTGATAGCCTTTGACGTAGATGCTCTTCAACACCTCTGTGGCAGCCTTGCAGATGTCAATGGTGCTGTTGGTGGGCACGGTCAGACGCTTTTCTTGGAAATTCCAGTACTGAGGCAGGTCTTCGCGAAACAGATTGGTATGGAGAAACACCCCGATGATGCTCGCGACGGTGTCTTGGGCGCGGAGTTTTTCGGCACAACGGGCGGCATAGTTCGAAACATGGGTTTTCAGCGTGTCGAAATCCGTCACCATACCGTTGAAACTCCTGCTGGTGCAGATACTTTTCTTTTTCGCCATCTCCTCGTTGGGCACGGCGTCGATACCGTTGAGTTCCTGCCATGTCCTGAAAATGACAATGTTGTTGAAGGTGGCGCGAACCAAACTGTCGGGCATCTGGGCGAAATCGAAGGCCGTTTTCACGCCGATGGCTTCCAGTTTGGCGGCATATCGTCGGCCAATGCCCCACACCTCGTTGATGGGAAAGAGTTTCAAGGCTTTTTTCCGCTTTTCGTCGGTGTCAATCAGGCAGCAATGGCGATAGCCTGGATATTTCTTTGCAAAATGGCTGGCCATCTTCGCCAGTGTTTTCGTCGGTGCAAGACCGATGCTGACAGGCATTCCCACGCTCTTGCGAATGCGTTTGTGTAGGTTCTCGCCCCATTCCTTCAGATTCGTTCCTTCAAAACCATTCCAATACACGAAACTCTCGTCGATGCTGTAGCGGAAATAGGCTGGCGCTTCCTGTCGAATAATCTCCACGACGCGTCCCGTGAGTTCGCCGTATAACTCGTAGTTGCTGGAAAACACGGCAATTTTCTCGTTCGGAAAAAGTTGCTGTAATTGGAAATAAGGTGTTCCGGCCTTGATACCCATCTTTTTCGCCTCGTTGCTGCGTGCCACCACGCAACCGTCGTTATTCGAGAGAACAACGACCGGCTTGTTCTTCAGGTCTGGCCGAAAAACACGCTCGCACGAAACGTAGCAGTTGTCGCAGTCAACGATGCCGTACATATCACATTTTCCAGTTTTTTATCGTCCATACAATTACCCCCCACACCTCAAAGTTGTCGTCAGCATCGATGCGGATAGGCTGAAAGTCCTTGTTCGCAGGTCGCAATTCAATATAGCCCTCGTCCTTGTGGGAAAGGTCGAGGTATTTGATGGTAAACTCCCCATTGACATAGCCCACCACCACATCGCCGTGCTGCGGTTCCACACTACGGTCGATGACGGCGATGTCGCCGTGGTTGATTCCCACATCCACCATGCTGTCGCCCTCAACCTTGCCGTAGAACGTGGCTTCGGGATGGCGAATCAGGTCACGGTTGAAGTCAAGACTCTCATGCAGGTAGTCCTCCGCCGGCGAAGGGAAACCAGCCCTGATCTCTGGTGCAATCAACAGTTCAAGTGGATGCTCGAACTCGCTTTTTATCAATTTGATTCCGCTCATGGTTTAAATCTTTTTATGGTGCAAAGGTACACAATATTACGCATACCAGAAAAAACTTTTCTTAAAAAATTTAAAATGTAACATTTGCTACGATGTGGTGCCCAAAAACAGGATAATTTTGCGCCAAAAATCAGAAAAAAGATGAAAATTAGAAAGAACATATCGACAGGAATTTTTAACACAAATAATTTGGCCAGTCCAGATTATTTGCTAACACACACACACACACACACACACACACACACACACACACACACACACACATAGCTTAGCTACAGGCTTCTTTTCTCTTTATAATATTTGCGCACGTGCTCACGCGCGTGGACGTAGGGTTTTCCTTGCAACCATGCAAGGGAAGCCCCTCTCTTCGTCGTATCCTGCCAAGCACAGGCTACCCTACGTGAAGCCGCAGATTGCGGTGATCGAAGCCGAGGCGTGCAGGCCCATCGCTGCTTCAGGCGCAGTACAACGAAAAAATAACTCTTTGATGCACTCTATCAATAACATTACAAAACATTAAACTAAAAAAATTAAAAACAAATGGAACAAAGAAAAGAACTACACATGGGTGGACCGCACGAATGGCCACCCGACAAGCAGCCCTACGTGAGGCCGCGGATTGAGGTGGTCAAGGCCGAGATATGCAGGCCGATTGCCATCTCGGGTATGACTTTCGACGGCTCGCACCAAGACCCCACCTCCGATATGTTTGGCGGAAGCCACCGGAGTTCGTTTGCCGACTTCTTCTCTGGCACCCACTGGGGCGCCAACGGCGGAGAACTGGGCGGCTCGCACATGGGCGGCACGTCAGGCGACATGGGAGGCTCACACTTCGGCGGCACTGCCGGAGACTACGGCGGCTCGCACATTGGAGCCACCTTCTCTGACTAAAACGAAAAGTCAAAAAAAGAAACCATTAAAATTATTAACATTAACAAACTAACAAAAAAACAAAAAAGTCATGAAAACAAGATTGTTTACAAAATCGGCCATCATCATGGCCACGGCTTTCTCGCTGGCCAGTTGCAGCCAAGAGGAAGAATTGCTTAACCCCAACCCCACAGACCCAACCACCAAACCGGGAAGAACCGTGTTCTCGGCCGGAGGCGACAACGGCACGCGCACCACGATGGACAAAAACCGCGTGTATTACTGGCAATACAACGACCAGATTTGGGTGAACGACGGCGGAACATGGATTAAGAGCAGCGACTCTGAGATGGCTCCAGACAACAAAACGGCCAACTTCTATTTCGACAAAGTGATGACTGCCAACAGCTACGAAGTGCTCTACACGGGCTTCAACTCCAACGACCCCACAAAGGTGACGATTCCAACCATAATGCAATATGGTCCTGGTGATCGCATTGGCGTGCGTGGCGACTGCGGCGTGGCCACGGCAACGCGAAACGCCAACGGCACCTATTCCTTCGCCCTCCTGCACAAGGGAAGCTACCTCGGCATTGCACCGCTGAAAGTATCTTATCTTAACAAACAGTACGCATGGACAAAGATGGAGATAATCTCTAATAAGGTCATTTCCGGCACTTATCCTTTCAGCTCGAATGGAATTGATACCACCAACGTCACTTCGCCTTCCAAAAGAATCACATTGATGGGAGGTGACGCAGAACATCCTACAAGGTTCCAGAACTATGACAATAATGGTAACTATAATTACTTCTACACGGTAATTCCCCCTGTCTATCGCCAATTGGATGTAAAATACTCTTTTGTAGATCTCGAGAATCCTGCAGACACGATGACATATACAAAACGGCTTCAGCCCCGGCAATGGATTGAAAACAACGTAGTGCAATTCCGCCATGCTGTCAATCCTCACTTTTACAGCTGGGATGCGCCTGTCACTGAGCCACACGACGGAATAGGCAACAGGAGCAATCATAATGCAACCGCCCCTGTGTTCACAAAGGCTACAAACGTCTGCGCCACCATGCCGAATCCAAACGAGATGGCTTGGTATATTTTAAACGGCGACCCGCGCTGGGACGATGTGACGGAATGGACCATCGACGGCGGTGCTTCTTACCATACGGGCGGCGTGTGGATCAAAAAGAAAAATTTCATCACGGGGTTCTCCGAAGAAGTCGCACCTAATGGCCGAGACTACCGCTCCTCCGATATTGGAATATCAGCTGTTAGAATTAATAACGACACCTATAGAACTGGTGGCAAGCCGAATGGCAATCAGTATTTCTTCCTGCCAGCGTTAGGTTTTATCTATACTAATAATATAGATGTAGTAAATATGGGAACCGAGGGTCATTATTGGTCTTCATATTCTTCCACTATCAATTCATACGAAATACCGCTCGCCTATAATTTGGGCTTCGACAGCAACATGATTTATTTAGCTCACACAGTCCGCTCTCAGGCTAGGGTTGCCGGCAACGGTTCCGACTGGTTTAAGTAATATGTAATTTTTTTTATACTTGAGTTATTATTATTTTTTGAGCTCCGGCGTTGAGAAATGGCGGAGCCTTTTTCTTTTTTCATAGTGTTAATTAAACAAAAATGTGAAATTCGGAAATTCCTTATCACAGAATAAAAAACTAATTTTGTAAACCGAAACGAAGCATGGATTCAATCATGGACCGAATAAAGCAAATTCCGCTGTTCCATCACTGCAGCAACG
>CACYQZ010000003.1 GCA_902776665.1 uncultured Prevotellaceae bacterium | reverse complement strand
GGTGTCCCACCTCTTCCCATTCCGAACAGAGCAGTTAAGCCCGCCTGCGCCGATGGTACTGCGCGACAATGCGGGAGAGTAGGTGGATGCCCCTTTTTTTCACAATCCGACGAGTCTGAAATCAGGCGCGTCGGATTTTTTCGTAAAAGGAATCTTCTACCCTATTCCTTCATCCATTATCACAATAAATCGCGGAAAAAGTCGTTATATAAGCGTATGCAATGGACTGACCGAATTCGACAAGTGAAGATTCTTCTGGTGGTCATGGCGATTCTGATTGCCGTGGCATCGCTTGTCGTGTCGAACATTTTGACGCGCGACCTCTATGAGGAAGAGCACAAAAAAATGGAAATCTGGGCCGAGGCGATGCACACGCTGAGCACCAATGATGAAAATTCGGGCATGAACCTTGTGTTGAAAGTCATCGAAGACAACACGACGATTCCCGTCGTGGTGATGGACAATAATGGTGAAGTGCAGGTGTTTCGCAACATCGACATGAAGGAACTGAACTCCTCTGACAGCCTGCAGGCCATCGCCCAAATCGGCCAGCGTATGAAGGCCAAAGGACGGAGTATTCGCATCGGCATCGACGACGAACGCGACTCTGACTACATCGAGGTTTGCTACGACGACTCGCTGATTCTCAAGCGGTTGGCAGTCTATCCATACGTTCAGTTGGGCGTGGTTTTGCTGTTTGTGGTCATTGCGATTTTCGCCCTTTTGACCTCGAAACGCGCCGAACAGAACAAGGTTTGGGTCGGACTCTCGAAAGAAACTGCCCACCAACTCGGAACACCGATTTCGAGCCTGATGGCGTGGACAGAAATGCTGCGCGAAGCCTATCCCGATGACACGCTGATTCCCGAAATGGACAAGGACGTGAAGCGACTGCAACTCATCGCCGACCGTTTTTCGAAAATCGGTTCGCTACCCGAGCCCGTTCCCGTGAGCCTCAACGAAGTGATGAACCACGTGGTCGATTACATGAGCCGTCGCGTGTCGAACAAAGTGCAGTTGGTGACGGTTTTTCCGCCCGACGACATCATCGTTCCGCTGAATGCGTCGCTATTCGAGTGGGTCATCGAAAATCTTTGCAAAAATGCCGTCGATGCGATGGAGGGCGAGGGAAAAATCACACTTTTCACGGGTATGGAGATGGATCGTGTGGTCGTGGAGGTGGCCGACACGGGCAAGGGCATCAAGAAAAAAGACGTGAAAAACGTGTTCCGACCTGGTTTTACGACCAAACAGCGCGGTTGGGGTCTCGGATTGTCGCTTGCCAAGCGCATTGTAGAGGAATATCACCATGGTCGCATCTATGTGAAGAGTACGGAAGCAGGTCGCGGAACAACCTTCCGCATCGAACTGATGAAATAAAAGTTTGCACACTCTGCCCAACGAATGTGCAATCTGTAGGATTTTCAAAGCAGATTTTTGATAAAAAGCGAAAAAAAACTTCATTCTTCATTCTTAATTCTCATTTTTTTCGTAACTTTGCAGGCCGAATCGCATGATTGCGTTTTCGTTGAACGAAAATAGTTAAATTATAAAATATTAAAAAGTTAAATTGTAAATTATTATGGCACATCCTAAAAGAAGACAGTCGAAGACTCGTACTCGCAAAAGAAGAACCCACGACGGAGCAGTAGCTCCCACGCTGGCTGTATGCCCCAACTGCGGTGCTTACTACGTCTATCACACCGTTTGCCCGACTTGCGGTTACTACCGTGGCATGGTGGCTATCGTTATGGACGCTGAATAATGGTGAATGCAATCATCAGCGGTGTCGGCGGCTACGTGCCCGACTACGTTCTGACGAACGAGGAACTGGCGCGCATGGTTGATACCAGCGACGAGTGGATTATGACGCGCGTTGGTATCAAGGAGCGTCATATTCTCACGGAAGAGGGCCTCGGCACGAGTTATATGGCTCGGAAGGCTGCCAAGCAGTTGCTTCAGAAGACCGGTGCCGACCCCGACAGCATTGATGCAGTTTTATTGGCGACGACGACGCCCGACTACAAATTTCCCTCGACGGCCTCGGTGGTTATCGGGAGACTTGGGCTAAAGAATGCGTTTGCGATGGATATTTCCGCCGCATGCGCAGGCTTTATGTATGCCTTAGACACGGCTGTTTCGATGATTCGGAGCGGTCGATGCCGTCGGATCATCGTCATCGGAGCCGACAAAATGTCGTCGATGGTCGATTACACCGACCGCCAGACCTGTGTGCTCTTTGGCGACGGCGCCGGAGCGGTGATGGTCGAGGCGAGCGAAGAAGAAGGCATCGGCGCACAGGACGCATTTTTCCGTACCGACGGCAAGGGACTTCCGTTCCTTCACATGAAAGCCGGCGGTTCGGTTTGTCCGCCCAGCCATTTTACGGTTTCGCATCGCTTGCATTACATCTATCAGGAAGGCCGCACGGTGTTTCGCTATGCCGTCACATCGATGGGCAACGACGTGCTGGAAGTCCTGAAGCGCAACGGAATGACCAAGGACGATGTCGATTGGGTGATTCCCCACGAAGCCAACCTGCGCATCATCGAAGCAGTGGCGAAGCGTGTCGATGTTCCGATGGAGAGAATCGTCGTGAACATCGAGCGTTACGGCAACACGAGTGGCGCAACGATTCCGTTGGCCATGTGGGACAACGAAGCGAACATGAAAAAGGGTCAGAACATCATTCTCACGGCCTTCGGAGCCGGTTTCGCACACGGCGCAAGCTATTTCAAATGGGCTTATGATTCGTGATTCGTGGAGTGTGAAGTGTGAAGTGAATAGTTATGCACAAAGCAGGATTCGTCAATATCGTTGGTAATCCCAACGTCGGAAAAAGTACGCTCATGAACCAGTTGGTTGGTGAGCGTATTTCCATCGCCACTTTCAAGGCGCAGACCACACGCCACCGCATCATGGGCATCGTCAATACGCCCGACATGCAAATTGTTTTTTCGGACACGCCAGGCGTGCTCAAACCGAACTACAAGATGCAGGAAATGATGCTGGCATTCTCGGAATCGGCCCTGCAAGACGCCGACATTCTGCTCTATGTGACCGATGTGGTCGAGAATCCCGAGAAAAACATGGATTTTCTCGAGAAAGTGCAGAAAATGAAGATTCCGGTGCTGTTGCTGATCAATAAGATTGACAGTTTGGGTGATAGGTGTTCGGTGGTAGGTGGTAATAACACCCAACAGCCAACAGCCAACACCCAAGAATTGCTCACAGCAATTGTCGAAAAATGGCACTCGCTACTGCCGAAAGCGGAGATTCTGCCGATTTCTGCACTGAACAAGTTCGGCACGGATATGCTGCTGAAGCGCATCTACGAACTGCTGCCCGAAAGTCCCGCCTACTTCGACAAAGACCAACTCACCGACAAACCCGCCCGTTTCTTCGTCAGCGAAATCATCCGCGAGAAAATCCTGCTCTATTACGACAAGGAAATCCCCTACTCTGTCGAGGTTCGCGTCGAGAGTTTCAAGGAGGCCGAGAAACGCATCGACATCCGCGCCATCATCTACGTCGAGCGCGAGTCGCAGAAGGGCATCATCATCGGCCATCAGGGCTACGCGTTGAAGAAAGTTGGCATCGAAAGCCGAAAAGCATTGGAAAAATTCTTCGACAAGAAAATCAACCTCGAAACCTTCGTCAAAGTCGATAAAGACTGGCGAAACAACCAGCGCGAACTCAGTGCTTTCGGGTATAATCCCGACTAAAAAACGCTGTATATTTTTTCATTTCGTATTCGCAAAAACGGTTTTTTTGAAAAAAAATAAAAAAAACTTGTCATTTTGCGATTTTTTATTCTATCTTTGTTGCTGAAAATCAACCAAAAACGAAAGATGATGAAAAAACGCTACATTTCTCTTCTTTTGGGACTGCTTGTGGCAGTTCCCAAAGTAGCCCTCGCACAGGGCAGCACAACAGGCAACGTCTATGTCGGTTACACGAACTACGACGACCAGATTTGGGAATACGATGGATTTTCGCTCAACCACGACTCGAAAGTCGGTTGCGCCATCGTTCTCACGAAAGAAATGCTTGCCCCTTACGTTGGCGGCACGATTAAAAGTATGCGCGTGGGTTGGGACACCTATTCGCAATCAGGCAATTACGAGGGGTTTGTACGCAACACGTTCAATGGTGAAAACCTTTCGACGGGCAAGAAAACCGTTTCATTCGGGTGGAACTCGATGACGATGAGCGACTACGAGATTCCCGAAGATGTGGAACAGTTGGTTGTCGGCTTCACCACCACGCTGAAAAAGGATGTCTGCGCCATTCCCAAACTCTATCCGAACAACGTCCCCAATAGTTGTTTTCTCTGGGTGGATGGCGATGTGGATGACGATGGCAATCCGGTTTGGGCCGACATGAAAGCGCAAGGTTCACTGCCGATTCTGCTCGTCATCAAAGACACGAAAGGCTCATTCAACTTCGTGCCCGTTGTTACGATGTTTGCACAAAATGGCATCGGCATCAGCGGAGAGGCTGGCGACTGTGCCCTACGGCTGAAAAATGCGGGTTCGCAGGCCATTCGTTCCCTTGAAATCACCTCAAAACAAGGCGAACAAGTCGATGCGAAGAAAGTGACCTTGTCGAAAGCCATTGCAACGGGAAAGACGAGCGAAACGTTCCTCGCGCCGCTGACCTGCTTCAAGAGTGGCGATGTGGAGTTCAGCATCACGAAAGTCAATGACAAAGAACTGGCCCAACCCATCACGCGGACAGCCAATATGCTCGCTATTCCAAAGGCTGTATCGGAAAAGTTCACGCGCCGTCCGCTGGTGGAATATTTTGAGTCTGAAAACAACTACCGCTCGCCGCGCTATTACGACGAATTCGTCGGTCCGATGACGGAATCGATACGCGATGAAATCACCTTCGTCAGCCAACATCTGGACGACCAGTTCATGACGGGCGAAGATGACGCCACGGTGCTCGCCCTGCAACTCTGCGACAACGACTCTTCGCGTGTGAGCATTCCGGCAATGACCATCGACCGCGCCATGAACACGAGCAACATTCTTGTGCAGATGAATACGTCGAGAAATCCGATGTTCGACGTGTTGGCCGACTTGTATTATTTCGAACGACTGATGACATCTGTCTTCAATATGCCGACATTTGTCAGTGTTGAAGCGCGTGGCGAACTCGGTGAGGGCGAACTCGAACTCAACCTGTCGGCGGAAGTGACGGGCGAAATTGCCGAGAGCGTTCTGCCTGAAGGCGAAAAACCACGCCTGACGGTCTATCTGATGGAACGCGACGTGCACAGCGACAGCCAACTTTTCTGGACCGAGAAGGAAAAAGAGGAGTCGATGGGCGAATACGTCCATGCCAACGTGATTCGCGAGGTTCTGGCTGACGGCGAAGAGTTGCCCGAGAGTGGTACCTATTCGTGGAAAATGGACAGTTACGAGCCCGACCCACTGTGGAATCAAGAAAATCTCTACATCGTTGCATTCGTGCATCGCGACGGCAAATTGGGTGGAAAATACATGCACGTGTTCAACAGCACCGAAGGCAACATCTCGCTCTTCTCGGGCATTACGCTCCTCGACGAGGAAAAACAGAAAAACGCGGAAGTCTATGACCTCAGCGGACGGAAAATGACGCGTCAGAACACGCTGTCGAAAGGAATTTACATTGTTAATGGCAAAAAAATCGTCGTGAAATGAAGACCATTCGAACCATCTGGCAGCGGAGCCTCGTCGCCCTGCTGCTCTTCATGGCCGCTATGCCCCTTTCGTCGCAGGTGCCTTACGGCTATGCTCCTGCTAATCCCATCGCGGAAGAACTCTCGGCACTCGGCGGCAATAAAAATCAATTTGTGCAGGGTTTGACCAAGTTCGACCCGACGCAAGACCCCGTTTTGCAACGGCTGAAGGGCAAAGAGGTGAAAGGCGTGCGCTGCTATGTGCGTGCCGACTACAAACAGGCACGACAGAAGCGCTCGGGCATCCTCGCCAGTGCTGGAAAGCCCGAAAACATCGTGCGCCAGACCTACGCCGACCTCAGCGAAGGTTGGAACGACGTGCTGTTCGACGAGCCATTTGTCATCGGCGACGAGGCATTTTATTTGGGTTGGCAAGCTTACGAAACCATCGGCACGCCCTACCCTCTCGTGGCCTACGCGAAGGCGACCGTGCCGCAGTCGTGTTGGGTGAATCAGGCGAAAAAATCGTGGGAGGAATACACCGACCGTGGCACTTTGCTGATTTTCGCTCTGCTCGACGACGAGGCTGCCGCTGAGTTCAACAACGCGGCTTACGCCCAAAACACGACGCATCCGCAAACCGTAGCACCCAACCAGGACTTTACAGGCGGTCTCTATATCCACAATTTCTCGCCCTACCCCATCGAAAACCTCGAAATTGCCATGCAGGGCGAAGGAGCGACGGAGCCGACCTACCAAACCATCACGCTGCCCACGCCGTTGGAGGCATACGGCAGTACGGTGGTCGTTGCTCAACTTCGTGCCGGAACCACCGAGGGAACAAGCGTCGATTGGAGTTGCTCGGTGTCGAAGATTAACGACGAAACGGCGCAGAGCGGACGCCCTGGCGTGACGAAACTTTATGTCACCGTCGATAATTTCCAGCGCGTGCCCATCGTCGAAGAATTCACCAGCCAGCGCTGCATCAACTGTCCGCAGATGGCCTATTTCCTTGAAAAAGCCTTCGAGCAATACGGCGGTCCTTACGTCTATCTGTCGCACCACAGCGGTTTCGCCGAGGATGTTTTCACAACCGAACCCGACCGCCAAATCAAATACATTTTCGGTGGCTACGAAAACGAATACAATCCGGCCATCATGTACAACCGTGCCATTTTAGAAGGTGAAAACACCGTCATTCAGGGCATTCGCGACATGTCGCCCACGCCCTATTTGGAGGCATTGGCAAAGGCGGCGCAGATGCCAGCGATGGCCGAGGTGAACATGGCAGCTGACGGGTCGAACATCACCGTTTCGGGTCGCATCGCCCGCGACCTCGTCAATCAGCCGCTTTACCTGTCGTGCTACCTCGTGGAAGACGGCATTTCCGTCGAGAAATATCCGCAGTTGGGCATGGACGACGCTGACGCGCCGAAGGATTTGAAGGACGTTTTCCGCCACAACGGTGTCATTCTCCACTACTTCACGAACGAGGCCGTCGGCGACCTGCTCAGCGTGAACAGCGACGGCACTTACAGCGTCCGTTTCGAGTCGGTCGAAAAGACGGGATTCAGTGGAAGTGGGCAGCGGCTCGTCGCCCTGATTCACAAGGTGAACAAGGGTGATTTACGCGACAATCAGGTGCTCAATGCGGCGCAAATGCCGTTCAAAACGAGTGGAATCAGCTCCATGGAATATGGTACGTCGAACCATGACTATTATTATTCGATTGATGGCCGTCGTTTCAAAACGAAGCCCGCGCAGAAGGGCATTTATATTTACAAAGGTAAAAAGGTAAAAAGGTAAAATTGTGAAGGAAGACTTTCATTACATAAAAAGATTGTATCTATATTCAAATATTCAAGACTTATGAAAAAACTTCTTTTTTTATTGGCATTCACTGCCTTTTTCGGTAACGCCCATGCACAATCGGACAACGACCGCCGTGTCATCTTCATCATGCTTGACGGCCTACGATGGCAAGAATTATTCAACGGAGCAGACACCGCACTCATTAACGTGAAACGCTATGCCGTGAACCCGAAAGGCATCAGTGCGCTCTATTGGAGACCGACACAAGACGAACGGCGCATGGCACTCATGCCATTTACATGGGGATATGTCAAACAACATGGACTTATTATCGGCAACCGATGGAAAAATAGTTTCATGCAGGTCGAAAACAAATATAAATTCTCCTATCCTGGTTATTCCGAAACACTTTGCGGATGGGCAGACGATGAACGCATCAACAGCAACGACGACATCCCCAATCCTAACATCAACGTGCTTGAAGTTGCCAACCAATCAGAAAAATACAAAAATAGCGTCATGGCTTATTCGTGTTGGGGAACTCTTCGGTATATCTTGAACGATCAACGGTGCGGCTTCCCGATACAAGCAGGAAAATACATGCCTACGCTCTCAGAAAACCCGTCAGTCATAGAGGGATTCTTGGACGACATAAAACATGAGATGGTCGATTTCTGGGGAGATGTCACACTCGATTACATCACTTACCGATATGCTTCTGAAGCGATGAAAAACCATAAACCGAAAGTGCTCTATGTATCATTCGGAGAAACGGATGAGTTTGCACACAATGCACGATATGACCACTATCTCATGGCTGCACACCATAACGACAACTTCATACAAAGATTATGGAAGCAGGCACAAGAAGATCCGTTCTATCGCGACAAAACCACCTTCATCGTCACCACCGACCATGGCAGAGGTGTGGGCAAACAATGGAGCGACCATGGAACGGAAGCTGAACGGTCGGAAGAAACATGGGTAATGGCATTCGGAAAAGACATTCCTGCTTTGGGAGAAATGGAAAATAATGGACCTTTCTACAACAAACAGATTGCACCAACGATTGCCGCATTGTTAGGTATCGACTTTAAAATCAAAGGCAAGAATCCTGGAAAGAAACTCTTCTTCGTGTTAGTTGGGAGTGATGCGGATGGCGTATCCGCCGCCAGCTACCGCCTTTAGGCGGAGGCGACTCTTGTGAGTGACGGTCGTCGTCCGTATGTCGTAAGAGGCGTTGCGAGTGAGACAGTTGGCATCCTTGCCGTCACAATAGATGGTGGCTGTGTATTTTCTGTTTTTGTCGAGGAAAGAGAGTGTGATGTCGGAGTTGTGCGGTTGTTCGCCCGCTACGCAGCCTACGAACCACTCGTCGGTGCCCTTTGCTTTCCGTGCCACGGTAATATATTCCGCTGGTTCTGCTTCGAGGTAATGTGATTCGTCCCAGTCAATTGCCACATCTTTTATAAATTGGAAGGCGTCGGCATAGCGTTCGTAACTCTCTGGAACATCGGCAGCCATTTGTAATGGACTATACATCGTAACGTAGAGTGCGAGTTGGTTGCAGATGGTGGCTTTCATGTGGGCTGGATTGTCGGGATTGACTTTCGAAATATCTGCTTCGAGAATGCCTGGAGTGTAATCCATCGGGCCTCCTTGTAGGCGTGTGAAGGGGAGTATGCAGACGTGTTTTGGTTCGCAACCGCTCATGGCTTGAAATTCCGTTCCTCGGGCACTCTCGTTGCCGATGAGGTTGGGATAAGTTCGGCAGAGTCCGGTGGGACGCACCGCTTCGTGCGCATTGATCATCAGGTGGTATTTGGCTGCCTCTGTCACGCAATACAGGTAATGGTTGTTCATCCACTGATCGTAATGGTGCCCTCCGTAAGGGAAGATGTTGCCGACGTAGCCGCTCTTGATGACGTCGTATCCGTTGTCGCGAGCGAATCGGTAGGCATCTTGCAACTGCCGTTCGTAATTGATAATGGATGAGGACGTTTCGTGGTGCATCATGAGTTTGATGCCTTTCTGGTTGGCATACGCCTGTAATTCTTTCACGTTGAAATCGGGATAAGACTCCGTAAAACTGAAATTATGATACTTTTGCCAAAGGTCTTCCCACCCTTGGTTCCATCCTTCTACGAGAAGTTGGTCGAAACCGTGCTTGGATGCAAAGTCAATGTAACGTCTGACATTGTCGTTGTTGGCAGCGTGCTTTCCTGTCGGTTTGAGTTTCTTGTAATCAGTTTCTCCAAGTCTTATTGCTTGATAGTCGGCATAGTTCCATGTGGCTGCGCCAGTCATCATCTCCCACCAAACACCCATATATTTCACGGGGTGAATCCATGAGGTGTCTTCCAGTTTGCAAGGTTCGTTGAGGTTAAGGATGAGGCTGGATGCGAGCATCTTTCGCGCATCATCGACCACCATAACGGTTCGCCAAGGCGTGGAGTAGGGGCAGCGGATAAATCCCTTCCTTCCTTTGGAATCAGGCGTGAGGATGGATTTGAGTACCATTCGTTGGTCGTCAAGCGTGAGGTGCATGGCTGAATAATCGATGAGTGCAGCCTCGTGGATGTTGATATAGAGTCCGTCATCGGTTTTCATCAGCAGTGAAGTCTGTGTGCTTGGGGCGGGGATGGCAGACTGTGAGGCGTTTTCCGTGCGCGCTTTATCTTCGAGGTGGCGTATTTCCGACAATCGTGAGATGGTGTATTCGTATTCGTCGGTATCATAGTCGCCAGGAATCCAGTAGGCGGTATGGTCTGCCGTCATGGCAAACTCCGTATGTTCTTCCTTGATGATGACATTGTCGAGGTTGTTGTGGCGTGGCAGTTCGTAGCGGAAACCGATGCCCTCATCATAAACGCGGAAACGGATGATGATGTGTCGCTGCAATGCTGGCTGTTTGATAGTGACTGCCATTTCGTTGTAATGGTTGTGGATGGTCTTGTTCTCTCCCCATACAGGCTGCCAGGTTTCGTCGAACGAACTTTTTTGTGCGCTCTCAAACTCAAAGCCGTCCATCAGACTGGGCCAGTTGATGAGTTCTAAACCCAAGGAAGAAGGTCGGATAACTTGTCGGCTTTTGTAGTACAATTCGTATTTCAATACACCATTGTCTACATGAAATTTCAGTAAAACGTTTCCGTCGGGGGAAGTAATCTCTTCAGCGCAAAGCAAAAGAGGGAAAACCAGTAATGAAAGGAGGATGTTTTTTTTCATCGTTTTTATTGTTTGGGTATTTGAGTTTTTTGAGGGACGATAGGTCTCCTAAAGTTTTTTGCAAAATTAATAAAATTCTTTCATTTTGCAAAAGATCGCTTGCAAAGGTTCGCACTTTTTTGTAACTTTGACTTCGTCGAAGTTACTCACGCTCGGAAAAACTCAAATATATTTGGTTTTTCCCTCGCTTATTCGTAACTTTGCACCCAAATCAAAAGCATTATGGGAAATTTAGTAGCGATTGTGGGTCGTCCGAATGTCGGAAAATCCACGCTGTTTAATAGGCTGACGAAGTCGCGCAACGCAATTGTGAGCGACGAGGCAGGCACGACACGCGACCGCCAATACGGCAAGTGCGAGTGGTGCGGCAAGGAGTTTTCCGTCGTCGATACGGGCGGCTGGGTGGTCAATTCCGACGATATTTTCGAGGAGGAAATCCGCAAACAGGTACTCGTGGCGACCGAAGAGGCGAGCCTGCTGCTGTTTATGGTCGATGTGACGACAGGACTGACCTCGCTCGACGAGGACGTGGCGCAGATTCTGCGTGGCTCGAAGTTGCCGGTGATTCTCGTGGCGAACAAGACTGACAACAACACGCAGATTTACGATTCTTACGAGTTCTACAAACTGGGACTCGGCGAACCGGTCTGCATCAGTTCGATGTCGGGCAGCGGCACGGGCGACTTGCTCGACCTCATCATGGAGAAAATGCCGAATGTCGAGGGCGAGAACATCGAGGAAGGCATTCCGCGCTTCGCCGTCGTGGGTCGTCCGAATGCTGGAAAATCGAGCATCATCAACGCGTTCATCGGCGAAGACCGCAACATCGTGACGGAGATTGCCGGCACGACACGCGACTCGATCTACACGCGCTACGACAAGTTCGGCTTCGACTTCTATCTGGTCGATACGGCGGGCATCCGACGCAAGAACAAGGTGACGGAGGATTTGGAATTCTACTCGGTGATGCGCTCGATTCGCGCCATTGAGAACAGCGACGTCTGCATCCTGATGATCGACGCGACACGCGGCATCGAGTCGCAAGACATGAACATTTTCCAGATTATCCAACGAAACCAGAAGTCACTCGTGGTCGTGGTGAACAAGTGGGACCTTGTCGAAGACAAGTCGCCCGTCGCCATCAAGACGTTCGAGAACGCGATTCGCGAACGTATGGCTCCGTTCACCGACTTCCCGATTGTCTTCGCCTCGGCGGTGACGAAACAGCGCATTTTCAAGGTGCTCGAACTGGCGAAAGAGGTCTATCTGAACCGCACGTCGAAAATCGGCACGACGAAACTCAACGAGACGATGCTGCCGCTCATCGAGGCATTCCCGCCGCCCTCCATCAAAGGAAAATACATCAAAATCAAGTATTGTTCGCAGGTGCCGGCACAGATTCCAACTTTTATCTTCTATGCGAACCTGCCGCAGTATGTGAAAGAGCCGTACAAGCGGTTCCTCGAGAATAAAATCCGCGAAAATTGGCCGCTGACGGGTACGCCCATCAATGTTTTTGTGAGACAGAAGTAAAGGCCCCCTCCCAACCTCCCCCAAATAGGGGAGGAGAAAATGTTGAATAGAAATGAAAAAATATAAAACAATGATAGTCGCCCTTATTTCCCTCCCCCTTTGGGGAGGGCTGGGGTGGGGCTTCAATTCCTGCTCGTCCCATTCCTCTGCCGACAAGGCGGCGCGGGTGGCGAAGCAGTATTACGACTATCTGATTGAGGGGAAATACGACGCATTCGTCGATGGGCGCTACCAGCCCGAAGCCATTCCCGACAGCTACCGCGACCAACTCATCAAAAACGCGAAAATGTTCATGGGACAGCAGCAAATCGAGCATCGTGGCATCAAGGAGACGCGCATCGTCAATGTCACTGCCGACGACAACCACCACGAAGCCAACGTGTTTCTAACGCTGTGCTTCGGCGATTCCACCGTCGAGGAAATCTGCGTTCCTATGGTTGAGCGTGATGGAATTTGGTATCTGCGATAGATTTCTTATGCTCAAACTCAATATCGTTTTCGATGACGACATTGCGCATGTTTTTCAGCAGGTCTGAGGCGAAAATGAAGTCGGTGAGATTGGTGTTGTCAGAGCGCATCACCTGCGACGAAACACCCTGCCATTCCTTGTGACCCTGACGAATGAAAATGATGTTTTCGCCAATGCCCATCACCGAATTCATGTCGTGGGTGTTGATAATCGTGGTGATTTGCAGGTCGTGGGTGATCGACGAGAGCAGTTCGTCGATGACGAGCGACGTTTTCGGGTCGAGACCGCTATTCGGCTCGTCGCAAAACAGGTATTTCGGGTTCAACACAATCGCACGCGCAATCGCCACGCGCTTCTGCATACCGCCCGAGAGTTCTGCCGGATATTTCCGTTCCGCCCCCACCAGATTCACGCGCTCCAAGCATTTCATCGCCTGTTTTTCACGCTCGCGCAGCGTCATCGGCGAGAACATATCGAGGGGGAACATCACATTTTCCAACACCGAGAGCGAGTCGAACAACGCTGCCGACTGGAAAATCATGCCCATCTCGCGGCGCATCTGCACTTTTTCCTGTTTCGACATCTGCACAAAGTCGCGACCGTCGTAAAGCACCTGTCCGCTCGTCGGTTCGAGCAGTCCCACGAGGTTTTTCATCAGCACGGTTTTTCCCGAGCCCGACTGTCCGATAATCAGGTTCGTCTTGCCATTCTCAAACACGGTGCTGATGTCGTGCAGCACCTCTTTGTCGTCGAACGATTTATATAAATTCTTAACCTCAATCATTATTTTCAGGAGTTAGGGAGTTAGGGAGTTAGGGAGTTAAGGAGTTAAGGAGTTAAGGAGTTAGGGAGTTATGTTTTCAATCCTTATTGCCATTATTGTTGATGATGCCATTGCAATAACCATTTAACAATTTACTCGCAGTTTCCACAGAATCGTGCAAGGATTCAAAAGTATCGAAATTGATAAATTCCAAGTCTCTCGACAAAATAATATAGTCGCGACATTCCTCCAGACTGGCTTGGGCGACATTCAGAAACCTCAACTTCTCTGCCTTGCTAATCCGCCTATATCCTTCGGCAATATTAGCCTCAATGGAAACGGCCGCACGGCGGAACTGAGAAATAAGACCGAATTTTTCGTCCTCCGGAAAAAAGCGCGTCGTTTTGTAAACAAGCAAAACAAAAGAATGAGCCTTCTGCCACGCAATAATATTTTCAAAACCAAATTTCTCTATCATATCTTAAAAACAATTTTCTTAACTCCTTAACTCCATCACTCCTTAACTCCTCAAATTCTTTCACGAAAGAATTTGTGTCAGGAAAACATCACTGAAAAGAATCAAAACCGACGACGACACCACCGCATTGGTCGAAGCCTTGCCAACCTCCACCGAACCACCCTCCACCGAGTAGCCGAAGAACGACGACACACTGGCGATGATAAACGCGAAAAAGAGGCTTTTGATAATCGACATATACATGAACCACGGCACAAACGAGTGTTGCAAGCCCTCGGTCAGGTCCTCGGGTGTGAGGATATGGCCGACGTAGGCCGTGGCGTAAGCACCGAGAATACCCGTCGCCGACGAGAAAATCACGAGAAACGGCATGATGGTAATCAGTCCGGCGATTTTCGGCAGAATCAAGTACGACGCCGAGTTCACGCCCATGATTTCAAGCGCGTCGATCTGTTGCGTGACGCGCATCGTGCCGAGTTCCGACGCGATGTTCGAACCCACCTTTCCCGCCAGAATCAGACACATGATCGACGACGAGAACTCCAAAAGCAGAATCTCGCGCGTCGTGTAGCCCGACACCCATCGCGGCATCCACGGACTCTGGATGTTGAGCTTCATCTGAATGCAAATCACCGCACCGATGAAGAACGAAATCAACAGCACAATACCGACACTATCGACGCCGAGTTGCGCCATCTCCTTGATGTACTGTTTCCAGAACATCCGAAACCGCTCAGGAACGGAAAACGTCCGTCCCATCAGCAGCAAATAGCGTCCGAAAGTTTCCAGCAGTCGTTTCATGGTGCTTTCTTATTATTACTTGTCATCTGATTCACTTCTATCAAATCGAAATACATATACCGCGTTTTCAGCGGCAAGTCTAAGCAAGCATTTTCAGCCTCTTGTTCCTCGGTGGAAAACAGAAAACGAAAACCATTTTTCTCATAATAGTTCAAAGTCAGAGGCAAATTATACGAATCTACGGCAAGATAACGACAGCCAGTCTTGTTGTCGGGCTGCACAAACCAACGCTTGATAAACAACAATAGTTCAGAACCGATGCCCTTTCCGATAAATTCAACATTCACACCCAGACGGCCGATGAGCACGGCGGGATAACGGCGCAGCCGCTTCTCGTATGGTATGCTTTCATTGATTTTTTTCTTTCTACTATTAGGCAATTGATCCACCCTGACACTGTCATTAGAAAGAGTAAAGGCGCAGACAATAACCGTCGGATCCTCATTCAACAAATAGCAATAGGTCTTCCCTAAAAGTTTTTCCGAATTGAGAGGAGAATCCTTCATAAAGAACTCGTCAAGGTCAGAGTTGCCACACGAAAAAGGCTTACACGACGAGATAACTTCCCGTGTCAGCAAATGAAAAGAGCAATGTTCCCTGAGAAATCCCATTGCCTAATAGAGTTTCGCAGAAGCCATAATCTGTTCAAATTCCTCTTGCGACATCGCCAGTTCCACCGTGTGGGCATTGCGTTCTGCACGCTCGGCGGCTTCAATGAAACGGACGGCATCGGCGCCTGTCACCACGGGAATTGGCCTAATTGGTGTTGCCATAAATAACTCCTTTCTTGTTAAGTTGTTTCATAATTCCGCTGCAAAATTACGAATTATTTCCCGAAAAACAAAAAAACAAACAAAAAATCGGGAACGCCTGCGCATTCCCGATTTCTTGAGGGGTGAGAAGTTTTTATTTAAACAACACCTTCACACCATTCATGATGTAGATGGAGCCTGGTTTCGGCGTCTTCACCTTGCGACCCTGGAGGTCGTAGATATCCATGCTCTTGTTTCCTTCGAAGTCGGGAGCATCGTCGAGAACTTCCTTGATTCCATCAATGTCTCTGACAACTGGCACGAAGAAGTCTTCACCGCCGAGGAATCCTTTCGAGTAGGCAGGTTCGCCTGCCTGCGACGTGTCGAGCAACTGCAGGTAAGAATACAGACCCTTGGTCGTTTGCAGTTCAGTCGTGGTGTAGTACATCTTACCGTTGGTGTGGAAGTACGAGTAGGCAGGGATTTTGCCACCACCCTCGTAGTGGGCTGTTTCCACGAGTTTGAAGTATGGGCTATTCGGTTTGTATTGGATTTCCCATAAAGTCGAATTGTCGGGAACCTGTCGCTTACCAAATCGTTCGCTTCTATTCGCATCGTCGCCACCAATGGAAGGCCAAATCGAGCCATCACCTTCGGCTTCAGTTGCGCTGAGATAACTAATTTCAGGGAATACTTCACTCACCTTGATTTCAACATCCTCGATGATGTAGAGAGGACCATAAATTTTGCGCTCCACTTCCTTGTTGCGATCGGGGTCTTTCAAATAGCGGTTAGCCACACCACCAGCTTTCGACGAGTAAGCTATCGTGTATTTCGAACGCTCATAATATCTATCTTTGGCCACCATCGGGTCAATCGAAGGTTTGATGACATAGGGCATACCCGCTTGAATAACCTTTCCAGATGCATTCAAATCAACCAATTCGTATTGGATGGTGTTTCTGCGGTTTCTGAAGTCGGTGATACCCGTCAGGTAAGCCACCTGCGCATTCTCGCCAAAGCCCTTCCTGATTTGCTCACCAGTGAGGCTCATGGGGAACACGATGCTACCCCATCCGTCTTTGGTCAGCGTGCGGCGGACAATCAGTTTTTTCACCGTAGTGAAATCGGTGGTTGTTGCAATGTCTTGCGGGTCGAAGAGGTCGATCCACTGCGTGTTGTTTTGATTTTGAACTTGAGCCGTATTCAAGGGAGTCGGAATGGCATTAGCATACGCAGGGTTGTCGACGAACTTTCCGCTACCAGGAGAACTTTCAATCTTCGCTGGTACATCCTGGTTATTGCTGTCGTGTTTCTTTAAGTCACCCGTATTATTGTCGTATTCATAGAAATCGGGATCCTCTGGAGCTCCGATGCCATAGCGGTTGTTCATTTCGTCGAGCACGAACTCGTCGGGCTCTTGCTTACCGAGGTAGATGACTTCGAAATCGTCGAAGCAAACCCACTCGTCGGGACGGCTGGCGGGAATTGTCATCGAGTATTCCTCACCGTCGTGTGTTCCGGTGTAAGTTACGTCTGTAGGATTGAAGGTGTGGTCCACACCGATGGTGAGCAGACCGTCTTTACCTACATACACAGGCAATGAGATAAGATAACTTCTGGCATTGGCATAGGAAGTGGACTCATTGGGATCCATGTCATCGATCACGTTGAACCAGCGTCCAGCACCAATCAACGTCTTGGGAACCGACCAGTTGCCCGTATCATAGTTCCAACCGTCGTATCGGCCTGCTTTGAAGTGGGCTCCGCCATATACTGCGAAGTTCGTCTCATCCTTCATGTTATCAATGGCAAATTGATATGCTGCGTTATTCTTATTATTACCCAATTGAGTATATTCGAAATCGGTGCTTAACATGTAAGCCTCTTTCGAGAGGGTATTTTTCTTTTGGTCTCCAATTTCATCGAAATTGATGGCACCTTCATAGATGGAGGGCAGCATGCGGCGCACTTCTTTCGGCTCGCCGGGATTTTCCGCGTCCTTGTAATCGGGATTGGTCCATGCGAAGAGGAAAGAGTCGTAACTGCGGCGCCATTTTCCTTTGTCGGGGCCGTCGGTGGTTACAACGGCTTCTTTATACCAATCATATCCTGTATTCATTTCGGAAGTTGCAGACATTTCATTTTGGAAGCTCTTATCCCAACGCTTATATTCGTTTCCAGACTTGTGGTACTTCATCATGTCGTGAGGAGCATAGAAGCCTTTCACGCGAACCAAATAGAGACCTTCGAGCAGTTTCGGGTCGGTTGGTGTGCCCGTACCGATGGTTTGAACGAGGTTAGAAGAGCCTTTCCAGATGGAGCCCACATAGTTGGCATCCTGACCCCATGTCACAGAAAACTCATCTTGCCAGCGGTCGCCTTGGTTTGAGGCATCCATGTTGGCTGTGTGGAAACGATAATAGACACCGGTTCCCACTTTGTGGAGTTCGCGCTGACGCGGCTTGCCATCAATCGGGGTTTCAGGATTGAAATAACCTGGGTTTTTCGTCGTGTTTGTAACGTAAGCTTGGTCCCAGGGGTGGATGTGGTGATAAGACTTATGGGGCATACGGTCGTCGTCGAACCACTGCCATCCGAAGTCGCGCTCACCATTGGTGTGGTTATAGTGCTGTTTCGTTTCATCCCAAGTAAAGTTGGCATCTGTTGGATATTGATTCACCGAACGCGTATAGGTGTAGGCCGTGTAGAACTTGGGGTTCTTGAGGCGTTGGGTCATATCGACGGGCTGGTCTTCCGAAGCCACGAGGCGATAGCGGTTGCGCTCCTCAGCGGTAACGATTCTCCAGAGGTTGGCATCGTCGTCTTTGGCTTCTGCCAAACCCTCTTCGAGGCTTACATAATTTCTGCCATCATCGTAATATTCTTTTTCATCTCCCACGGAATTGTCTTTATTGTTGCCATAGGTGGAAGCAATCAGGGTTTCGTCGGGTTTGGCCAATGTCACTTTGATGATTGGGAAGCAGAGACCACCGTCTTTTCCATCTTTCTGTTTCTGAATCGTGAAAGTAACCGTCTGCTGGTAGAGGTTGCTTTCCGAGAAAGTTTCCAATTCTGATGTAACCTCTGTTCCATTCACTATGTACGGGCATTGTGCAACATTTGTAATGGCTTCGATGTTGTAGCTCGTGATATAGTATCCTGCGGGAGCAGAAATGGTAATCGTATGTTCATCTTCATTTCCCGGATGGAAGCGCATCGTATGTTTGTATTTTTCACCGCTATAATATGCAGCGTTCATATAATTACCATCAGCCACCAGCGTAACGCCCTGCATTCCCGATGTAGAATTCGTGGTGTAGGTGTTTCCACCGTCGGCATTGTTGTAGGTGCCATACTTGTGGGCGTTGGTTGCACGAGTTGTCTTGTCGTTGTCTGCGACAGTATTCGACCGGTCGCCAAGGATGACGTCGATCGGAGCTTCCAATTTCTGTAAATAAACATAGAACTTAGGGAAGCAGATGTTGGATCCTTCAGCGTCTCTAGCTTGGATGGTAAAGGTGGTTGACGCTTCCATCAGTCCGCTTGGGCTTACGATGGTTTTCGTGCCAGGGGAATTTGCTCCTGCTCCCACTTCTATCTGGCTACCACCGGCAGGCGTCACATAGCAAGGGTCATTATTCGTCGTTGTAAGAGCATCTTCCATGAAATAGCCCGCGATGACATATCCTGCAGGTGCGGTGAGCGTCACGGTATGTAACGTTTGATCTGTCAGTTTAAATTGCATCGTGTGACCGTAGTTGTCACCATACTTTGCTGCCTGAATAATATCGGCATCGGCTGTCACGGTGAATCCGGCCATGCCCGATGTGACATTGGTGGTATAGGTGTTGCCGCCTTGAGCGTTGGCGTAGGTTCCGTATTTGTGGACATTCTGATTACCAATATAGTTGGTATAAGTGACACCGCTCAAATCCGATTTGTCGGAAAGGGTGAGGGTTGTGTATTTGTTGTATTTGCCATACATCGCACCTGCGAACTTCTTAAAGCGCACGGTGTGGTAGCCCGAGGACTGTTTGTCTTGCGAACGGACGAGCAAATAGGATTCACGGTCTCCGAATTCTGTATATCCATTGATTCCATCGGTTTTTGTCTGGCGGTGTGTATAGATGATGTAGCAGGTTTTTCCACCTTTCTTCACTTCTTTGAGATGGAGAAGGAAAGCACCGGGGTGTTTTTCACTTTCTCCCGTAGCAATACGGTCGCCAGCAACCATTCCCGTGCCTGCATCGTTGAGTTTTTTGCCGTCGTCGTACTCATCCTTGGCACGCAGAGCCAAGAATTTATTGTATTCAAAGTGGCCATTTTTACCGTCACTCACGGCCATACGACCAACTGCACGGTCAACTTTTTTACTTCCATCAAGTTTTGCTTTGAGCCAGTAGCCGTTTTCATCATTGAGGAAGAATTCCCATGCCTGCACTCTGCGCTGCGGCACTCCAGACTCGAATTTGTAGGGAACACCCGAATGGTTGGTCATCGAGTTTTCTCCCCAATAGTCACCAATCTGCAAATATTGATGGGTTTTCATATTGCAGAGGTACACTTCGGTTCCTTCCTCCAATTCGTTAATCGAACGACCCATCCAGTGGTCGCCCAACAATTTGTTAACCTTGATATTATCGAAATTTCCTCCGTTGTAGTAAGACACCTCACGGAACGTTCCGTCGTGGTTGCCCTCATCATCAAAGTTCGGAAAATGGAAAATTTCCCAATCTTTTCCATAAAGGGGGTCTTCTTCGGTGTTTGTATGGCTGTGACCACCTAATCCTTGCGAAAATGCAGGGGTAGCCATAATAATGCCCATTGCCATCAGGGCCAAAACTTTTGTAAATAAATTCTTCATATTTTTCTGTTCTTTTATTGATTTGCTTTTTAGTAACAACCTCATCGGGAACTTTTATTCCCAGTCGAGTCCGTCGTTAACGTCTCCCCAGTCAAGACCCCAATCTTTCGACAGATTCAATTTTCCATCGTCGGTGTGAACTGTGGTGATTCCTTCTTTCTTTCCGTCACCATGATCGACCAAAGAAAGAGCCTTGTCCATCAAATTGTTTTCCATCGGAACAATTTCGACGAACGGTGCCTCGTAAACCATTTTAATGATTTTTTTCATAAGCTTTTCTCTTGATTTTTTGTTGTTATTATTATTGTTATATTGTTCTCAAATCTGTTTTATTTGCATCTTTTTTTGTTTAAATATTCAATTTCCAGACGCTTTCTGTAAGATTTTTCAAAATCGGGTGCAAAGGTACCCTTTTTTTTCAACACCCACAAGCATACGCGCACAAAAGTTTAGTTTCGCCCCCCCCCGTTTTAGATTTTTTAATGTATTTAACGTAATTTAATGTGTGGAGTGAGGAGTTTTCTCGATTCTCGTTCCTCGTTTCTCGCTCCTCGTTCCTCCTTCCTCGCTCCTCGTTTCTCGATTCTCGCTCCTCGATTAAACCTTCGAAGCGAAAAAACGTCAAAGAGGGAAACGAAAGGATTTTTTTTATGAAGAGAAGATTGTTTTTGCTGCTGCTGACATTTGTCGCAGCCATTTCTTTCGCGCAGGAAAGGAAGATTTCGGGCACGCTCATCGACCGCGACACCAAAGAGCCGCTGCCCCAGGTGACATTGCAACTGCTGACGACCGACAGCGCGTTTGTGGGCGGTGCGGTGTCGGACGAGGACGGCAAATTTACCATCACGGCACCGAAAAACGACAAGTATTTGCTGAAAATTTCGAGCGTGGGTTACATCACGACGCTGAAACGCATCGAAATGGTGGAGGACCACGACTTGGCGATGGGTCAGGTGGTGCTGAATTCCGATGCCATCATGCTGAAGGGCACGGAGGTGACGGCGCTGGCACAGAAGGTGGTGTTGCGCGAGGACACGTTTGTGTATAACTCGGCAGCCTATCGCGTGCCAGAAGGTTCGGTGGCCGAGGAATTGGTAAAACGGTTGCCGGGCGCACAGGTCGATGACGACGGAAAAATCACCATCAACGGCAAGCAGGTGAAGAAAATCAAGGTCGATGGTCGCGAATTTATGACGGGCGACACGCAGACGGCGATGAAAAACCTGCCGACATCGATCATCGAGAACATCAAGGTATATGACGAAAAGAGCGACCTGACCCGCGTCACGGGCGTCGAGGACGGCGAGGAGGAGACGACGCTCGACTTCACGATCAAGCGCGGTATGAACAAAGGCTTCATGTCGAACAGCGACGTGGCGATTGGCACGAAGAAGCGCTATTCGGCCCGCGGAATGGGCATGTATTCGAAAGATGCCCTTCGTGTGCAGGTGATGGGTAGCGCCAACAACACGGGCGACCAAGGGTTTGGCGGTCGCGGCGGCGGTCCGGGTCGTGGCAACAACGGCCTGAATGCGTCGAAAATGCTCGGCGTGAACTTCAACTACGAGGAGCGCGACCCGAAAACACGCAAGGAACGGCTGGAACTGAGCGGTTCGGTGCGCTGGAACCATCGCGACGGCGACGCGCTGACAAAGACGTCGAGCGAGAATTTCGTCGCACGCGCGGGCGCGTTCTCTAATAGTATCAACCAGAATTATTCGCGTGGCGACTCGTGGAACGGCCAGATGAAGGTAGAATGGAAGCCCGACTCGATGTGGAACATCAATTTCCGTCCGAACGTGAGTTTCTCGAAAAACGACGGACGGTCGTGGAGCCAGTCGGCCTCGTTCAACGAAGACCCGTATGATTATGCACTCGACCCGTTGGAGCAGATGGACCTGATTCCGAACGAGGTGAAAGTGAACTGGCGGCGAAACCAAGGCATTTCCTATAGCGACACGAAGCAGGTGGGCGGTCGGTTGCAGGTGAACCGCAAGTTGAACACGAAGGGCCGCAACGTAACGCTGCGTGCCGAGGCATCGTATAACGAGGGCGACTCGAAGAATTTCTCGACGAGCACGGTCGATTTGTATCAGGTGAAAAACGCGCAGGGTGCCGACTCGATTTATCAGCGAAACCGCTTCAGCATCACGCCGTCGAAGCGCCACAACTATTCGTTGCAAGCGACCTACAGCGAGCCGATTTGGGAGAAGACCTACCTACAATTCAGTTATCGCTACAACTATTCGCACAACAAGAGCGACCGCTCGACCTACGACTTTTCAAACGTGGGCGAGGGAATTTTCGATGGTCTGACACCCCATTATCGGGCTTGGAACGAGTATCTCAATCGTCTAGAAAAACCTTACGAAGACTATCGGAGCGCGTCGCTGAGCCGTTATTCGGAATACAAAAACTACACGCACAACATCGAACTGACGTTCCGAATGGTGCGCGACAAGTATAATTTTTCGGCGGGTGTGATGATGCAGCCGCAGCGGTCGAACTTCATTCAGGACTATCAAGGACGATTTGTCGATACGACGCGCACGGTGTTCAACGTGTCGCCGACGCTGAATTTCCGCTATCGTTTCTCGAAGGTGTCGAACCTTCGCATCGACTATCGCGGAACGACGGCGCAGCCCTCCATCTCGCAGATGCTCGACATCTACGACGACAGCGACCCGCTGAACATCTCGCGTGGTAACCCGGGCTTGAAACCGTCGTTCACGCAGTCGCTCAACCTCTTCTACAACGGCTATCAGCAACGCTATATGCGCACGTGGATGACGTTCTTGCGCTTCTCGACGACGAACAACTCGATTTCGTCGATGGTGACCTACGACGAGAAGACCGGCGGACGCACGACGCGCCCCGAAAACATCAACGGCAACTGGAACGTGGGCTGGGGCGGCATGTTCAACACCGCACTCGACACGACGGGTGTGTGGAACATCAACACGTTTCCGACCATCAACTACAACAACCACGTGGGTTACGTGACGCTCGACCGCACATCGTCGTCGCAGAAGAACACGACGCGCGAAACGACCATCGGCAACCGCCTCGGACTGAGTTTCCGACCGAATTTGGGGCAATGGATGGCGGAGTTTGAACTCGACGGCAACTTCAACTACAGCCACGCCCGCAACAAACTGCAAGAGCAGGCGAACCTCGACACGTGGGTCTTTTCCTACGGCGGTTCGCTCAACATCACGGCACCGTGGGGCACGTCGATTGCGATGGACATTCACGAGCGGAGTAGGCGCGGCTACGACGACCAGTCGATGAACACGAACGAACTGCTGTGGAACGCGCAGATTTCGCAGAAGTTCCTGAAAGGCAAGAATCTCTCGGTGATGCTGCAATTCTACGACATTCTGCACCAGCAGTCGAACTTCAGCCGTATGATTGATGCATGGCAGCGCCGCGACACGTGGTACAACAGCATCAATTCCTATGCGATGCTGCACGTGGTCTATCAGTTCAATGTGTTTGGCGGCAAGCAGGCTCGGATGGGTCGTGGCGAGGGTCCCGATGGAATGGACGGCCCGCCCCCGGGAATGGGTCGGCCAGATGGAACTCGCGGCGGTGGCAATCGGAATGGTATGCCACGCGGTGGATTCGGAGGACCAGGGAGGTTTTAGCGTTTTTTCGTGAAGTGAGGAGTGTGAAGTGTGAAGTGCTTTTGGCTTAACTCCCTAACTTCTTAACTCCTTAACTCCTAAAAACACAACTCCACAATTACAAAAAAGAGCACTGGCACGAGGAGCGCAGGCAACAGATTCAGCGTCTTGCAGTCTTTCAACTGAAGGAGCGACAGACCGGACGCCGTGATGAGCAGACCGCCGACAATGAGCAATTCGGCCATGAGTGCGTCGCTGACTGCCGACGACGAAATTGTCGCGACGAGGTAGAACAGTCCCTGCCAACAAAACAAAACGGGTGCGGCAAACACCATGCCGAGGCCGTAGGTCGAAGCGAAAATCGTCGCGGAAACGAAGTCGAGCGTCGCATTCGTGAACAGGAACGTGTGGTCGCCCTGCAACGCGCTCACCACCGGACCGAGCATCGACAACGGACCGATGCAATAAAGCAGAATCGCCGTGGCAAGGCCGTCGGAAAGGGAGCCTTTTGTCGTTTCCAAATCGTTTGTCTCTTCTTTGCAATTGGAGGAATTTTCAACTTTCTCAGCGTCGTCTTTTCCTCCCCTACGGGGGGAGGTCAGGAGGGGGCGGTTGACCAATTTTTTAAACCGCCCATCAATATCGAGCCACGTACCAACCACGCCGCCGAGCGCCATCGCCACGATGAACAGCACGGGATACTGGCTTTTCGGGAAATTCTGAATCGTCGCGTTCAGCCCAATCGCCAGACTGACCAAGCCCAGTCCGTTGTAAAGCACGGTCTTGTATTTCTCCTTGATGCCTCGGTGGAGCATCGCGCCGAGGACGGTTCCCGCAATAATCGTGCAGGTATTGATAATCGTTCCAATCATGTCGCAAAGGTATAAAAAAATAAGGAGAAAACGGTCGATTTGTCATAATTTTTGTTAAATCAATAGTTGTTCATAGTAAAAAATCGCCGTTTTATGCCTATTTTTGCGACGGAAAAGGCATTTTTGCCACGAAAAACGGAAGAAAAATGAGAAAAATCGTGATGGCCGTCTTGATGGCGGCAATGGTGACAATGGCGGCACGTGCCCAGCAGATTAGTGGCACGTGGAACGGACAACTCGACCTGCAAGTGATGAAGTTGAACCTCGTTTTCCACTTCGACGGTGGTTGCACGCTCGACTCGCCCGACCAAGGCGCGAAAGGCATCGCTGGGGAAATCAAGGAATTGGACGAGAAGAAAGTGGATGCCGCATTTCCGAGCATCGGCGCAACGTTTTCCGGCAACTTGAAAGACGGAAAAATCGTCGGAACATTCCGCCAGATGGGGCGTGAAATGCCTTTGACGCTGAGCCGCGGCGAACTCGTTAGGAATCGTCCGCAAACGCCACGACCGCCCTACCCTTACGAGACGCGCGAAGTGACATTCACCAACGACGAGGCCAATGCCACGCTCGCCGGAACGCTCACGCTACCCGCGAATTTCGAGACATTGAAAAAACGTACGGTCGTACTGATGGTGACGGGTAGCGGCCTGCAAAATCGCGACGAGGAACTTTTTGACCACAAGCCTTTCGCCGTCATCGCCGACTATCTGGCGCGTCGCGGCATCGCCTCGCTCCGTTACGACGACCGAGGTTTCGGTCAATCGACCGGCGACGTTGCCAACGCCACGACGGCGGATTTCGCCCAAGACGCCGAAGCTGGAATTCGTTTTCTTCGCTCGATGATTTTTTCTCGCGTCGGCATCCTCGGCCACAGCGAAGGCGGTAGCGTCGCGTTTATGCTCGGTGCACGGCAGGCGGTCGATTTCATCGTGGCACTCGCTGCGCCCGGCATCAAAGGCGACACGCTGCTCGTGGAACAAACCAACGCACTGCTGCAACTGAGCGGTCAGCCAGCGAAAATGACGTTGAAACAGATGCGGTTGACGATGGCAATGCAAGAAACCAATCCGTGGTATGACTTCTTCACCGAATACGACCCTGTCGCCGACATCGCAGCGACGAAATGCCCTGTTTTCGCGCTGAACGGCTCGCTCGACAAACAGGTGCTGCCCGAAAGCAACCTCAATGCGATTTACCAACTCCTCACTCTTCACTCCTCACTTCACACTCCACACTCCACGAAAGAATATCCTGGCCTCAACCACCTTTTCCAACATGCCACGACGGGCGCAACGACTGAGTACAACCACATCGAGGAAACGATTTCCGAGGAAGTGCTCCGCGACATCGCCGAGTGGATTGGGAATCTGAAATAAAAACGGGGAAAATTTTGAACAAAAAAAGTGCATCGACTTGGTGGGTCGATGCACTTTTGCATTGATTGTCTCAAAAAAGGAATCAGTATGCGGCGCGATATTTGTCCTCGTCTTTGTCCTCCATCATCGAGAGGTAGGACTGGTAGCGGCTCGGCGCAATCAAATGGTCGTCGAGCGCCTTCAAAACCGCGCATCCGGGCTCATGCGTGTGGGTGCAGTTCGAGAATTTGCACTCCTCGGAAAAATGGAAAATCTCGCGGAAATAACTCGTCAGTTCCTCGGGTTCCATGTCGAAAGTTCCGAAACCCTTGATGCCGGGCGTGTCAATGAGCCACGAATGATGGGTGATGGGTGATGGGTGATGGGTGGTGAGGGGAATCATCTCTGAGAACGTCGTCGTGTGCATTCCCGTATTGTGGGCATCGCTGATTTCCGCCGTCCGCAGTTTCGCATCGGGAATGAGTCGGTTGATGAGTGTCGATTTTCCCACTCCGCTGTTGCCTGCGAGCAGCGTGATTTTCCCTTGCAAAAGCGGGCGCAGTTCCTCTACCCCATCGCCCGTCGCCGCTGAAATCGCCCGACATTCGTAGCCGATTGCCTCGTAAAGCCTCATCATCGCCTCCAAAACAGCCTTGTTTTCGTCGTCGAGGCGGTCGATTTTGTTAAAAACGAGCACGACGGGCACACTATAAGCCTCTGCCGAGGCCAGAAAACGGTCGATGAAGGTCGTGGAAGTCTCGGGAAAAGTCACCGTGACAACCAAAAATGCCTGATCGACGTTGGCCGCAAGAATATGGCTCTGTTTCGAGAGGTTCGACGACTTGCGGATGATGTAGTTGCGACGGTCTTCGATGGCTGAGATAAGACCCACCCCTATCCCCTCCCCACGGGAGGGGGACTGAAAATCCTTTCCTTCTGCCAAATCATGCAAACGCCCCTCCCGTTGGGAGGGGTTGGGGGTGGGTACAATGGCAACCCTATCACCCACAGCCACGGGATTCGTGCTGCGGATGCCTTTTAGTCGAAAGTTACCCTTGATTTTGCAGTCCACGGTCTGGCCGTCGTCGGTGAGGACGGTGTACCAGCTGCCCGTGTTTTTAATGACAAGACCTGTCAATTAACAATTTACAATTAACAATGAGCAATTGTCAGACCGTCATGATCTCCTTCTGCTTCGCATCGAGAAGTTCATCGACTTTCTTGATGTATTTGTCGTGGATTTTCTGCAATTCGAGTTCGGCGTCCTTCTCGTTGTCCTCGCTCAGACCGTCTTTGATGGCCTTCTTGAGTTTGTCCTTGATTTCGCCGCGCACGTTGCGCACTTCCACTTTCGCCTTCTCGCCGATTTTGTTACACTGTTTCACGAGTTCCTTACGGCGCTCCTCGGTCGGCTGCGGAATGGCCAGACGAATAATTTCACCATTGTTTTCGGGCGTGATACCCACGTCGGAGTCCATAATCGCCTTCTCGATGTCGCGAATCGTCTTCTTGTCCCACGGGCTGACGGCAATCGTCCTCGCATCGGGGCACGACACGTTCGCCACCTGATTCAGCGGCACCATCGAACCATAACTATTCACTCGCACGCCATCGAGGATGGCCACGTTTGCACGGCCTGCGCGGATTCTGTTCAGTGACTCATCCAAGAACATCGCGGCCATCTCCATGCGCTCTTCGGCGCCTGCCAGAGTTGCTTTTACGTCAATCATATTCTTCTTGTTTGATAAATTTCGATTCGCAAAAATAAACAATAAAAATAAATCACACAACTCTTTTGACAATATTTTGCAATTTTGTCAAAAGTTTCGCCTTTATTTTCTTAAATCACGCAACTGATGCCAAACCATAAAAATGGGGCGCGACAGTGCTTCAGACGGAAATTCTTTGGCAAAATGAAGATTTCTATAGACATCTCTTCCAAACGTCATTATTTTCCCTTTTTTGGGTAATTGATAGCGTTGGTCATATTTTCCAAAATTCCCGCCTATGATGATTTCTTTTTCTATCATCCGCCCAATTTTCTCATTGGGTTCAACGAGTAGATACTGCTTTTCCAACCCAAGGTTGTTGTGTAGCACCCACATGGCTCCTTTGACAAATTTCACCATGCGCAACCTTTTAAATTCATTCATTGTCGCCTGCTGTTCTTCAGGAGTAAAACCTCTTTTGAGCAAGAAATAATAATCAATGAAATGACGATAGCCGATGCCACGAAAGAAAAAATGCTTCATGACATGCGTCATCTGGAACACACGGTTGAAACTATCAGTTGGCATACAAAGAGTATTCCCGTCTGGCATTTTTTCAAAATGCCGATATTGCTCGTCGGAGTGTTGTTTGAAATATTTCTGAAGTCTTTTGTTCAAATATAAATTGTTGAGGAAACATGGAGTATAATGCACCTCCATGATGATGCCTTTTAAGATGGGGAAATGAATTTCGTGATATTGGTCGTGTGTGTCGGGGAAAAAACTTTTTACATAGTTAAAAATCTTTTTTCGTTCTCCTTCAACCCAAATATCAATGTCACCGGGTGCCCTCATAAATGGATCTGGATACATCAGCGCATTTCCCTGTCCTTTTAAGATGCTACTTCGGAAACCTTCTTTTCTAAAAGCTTCAACAGCAAATGCCGATTTTTGGTACATTGTCTCATTTCGTTTGACGATTTTGGACGTTTCTGCCATCCAATCCAGCACATCATCGTCTGTTGGTTTGTTCTCTCCTTCTGTGATTCTTTTCATTCCATGAAAGAACACACCAATAATGCTTTGCTTCTTGGCAAAATCTAACAAATCGCTCCAAACAATCTTCTTCATATTGTCTGGAATGGGGCGTTTTTCATCAAGGCAAAAACGCAAAAACTCCATGTAGATATCGGTCACACTCTTCTTTTTTTAATCCAACTCCGAATAAATCGAGTTATTGCTGATGAATTCCGGCACCAATTCCTTCATCTTTTTCACCGTCGCCATATCGTCGTAATTCATGCTGACTTCGATGAGTTCGTCGATGTCCTTTTTCACCTTTTCGTAGTCGTATTCGCGAACGGAAGCGATGCGAATCTTCTCGTGGAACGACGGTTTGGTGTTTTCCTCGGTCGAGAGCACTTCCTCGTAGAGTTTTTCGCCCGGACGCAGACCGGAATAGACGATTTCCACGTTCTGCGCACCGCTCAACAAGATCATTCGCTTGGCCAAATCGGCGATTCTGACAGGTTTTCCCATGTCAAAGACGAAAATTTCACCGCCGTTGCCCATCGTTCCTGCCTCCAAAACGAGCTTGCAGGCCTCGGGAATCAGCATGAAATAGCGGATGATGTTCGGGTCGGTCACCGTCACGGGACCACCTGCCCGAATTTGCTTCTCGAAGAGTGGAATCACCGATCCGTTTGAGCCCAAGACGTTGCCGAAGCGTGTCGTGACGAACTGGGTGGCACCCTCGACTGCGGAAGCCTTCAACTGGTTGTTCAACGCCTGCACGTAAATCTCGCAGATACGCTTCGAACATCCCATCACATTCGTCGGATTCACGGCCTTGTCGGTCGAAATCATCACGAACTTCTTCACACCATATTTCACGCTGAGGTCGGCCAGAACTTTCGTGCCATAGACATTGTTTTGAACGCTCTCACTCGGGTTGTCCTCCATCATCGGCACGTGCTTGTAGGCCGCAGCGTGAAACACGTAGTCGGGACGGAATTCCGCAAACACGTTTTCCATGCGTTTTTCCTTGCAAATGCTCGTCACCACCGTATGCACCTTGATGTTGGGCCACTTTTTCTGCATCATCAGACGTATGTCGTGCTGCGGTGTCTCGGCTTGGTCGATGAGCATCATTTCCGACGGAGTGAACGATGCTATCTGTCGCACCATTTCACTACCAATACTGCCTGCCGATCCCGTAATCAAAATGCGCTGACCCGTCAGCATTTCGCCCACTTTCTTCAAATCAATGTGAATTTCATCGCGTGGCAGCAGGTCGTCGATGCTCACTTCCTTCAGTTGTATGCTGGGCACCGTCTGTCCGTTCCACTCTGTCGATTGGGGTACCATATAGATTTTAATGCCCATTTCGGTCAAGATTCGTTGCAGGTCAGCGTCGTTACGGAATTGCTCGGTTCTCGTCGGCGACACCAATACGGCCTTGATATTCTTCTTCTCCAATGCTTCGCGGAGTTTTTCATCAACTTCATACACTTTCACGCCCATCAGCAGATGTGACTGAAAATCAGGAAGATGCGATATAAAACCACGCAAGAGAAAACGCCCCGACTCATCACTTTGGATACTCTTCGCAATTCCGATTCCGCCCTCTTTCACACCATAGATGAACACCGGCATAAGGTCTTTGTCTCTGAAAGAATAATCATACAGATACTTCACACCCACGCGCAACATCCACATCAGCATCGTTGCCACGGCGTAAGTGCCGAGAATATCAATGGTGCGCAAATGGACGAAACGATTCGCCGGCAGATAGTTGATTTGGTAATGCAGTGCAATCATCACGACACACGCCAGCGCATTCGCGTATCCCACGCGCATCAAATCTACAAACGACGAATAGCGGATGATTCCGGAATACGTGTGGAACAACTTGAACGTGATGGCACTAATGAACAGATAAATCACCAACACTCTCGACAACGCGTAGGAATGCAATAGCGTTTGCATACCGCGGTGCACCGACCAATAGACGATGAACGCCGAGATGAACACGAAAAAGAGGTCAATCAGAAAGATGCCCCAGTACGGCAGCGCTCGTTTGGTAAAATACCAATTTCTGAGTTTGAGCAAGAAATCCATACACATTTCTTTTTAAAATTTACGCCAAACCATCTTATTCACCACTCCGGTGTAAGATTGGATGATTTTCACGACCTTCGTGGAAACATTTTCCTCGATATAGTCGGGCACGGGAATACCGAAATCGCCGTTTTGGTGAAGGGCAACCGCCGTTTCCACTGCTTGGAGCAGCGAATGCTCGTCGATTCCGGCAAGAATAAAGCACGCTTTGTCCAACGCTTCGGGCCTTTCCGTGCTGGTACGAATACAAATCGCAGGGAAAGGATGCCCGATACTTGTAAAGAATGAACTTTCTTCAGGCAAGGTGCCGCTATCGCTCACGACGGCAAAGGCATTCATCTGAAGGCAATTGTAGTCGTGGAATCCAAGCGGTTCGTGCTGAAGAACCCTCTTGTCTAACTGAAAACCGCTTTGTTCCAAGCGTTTCCGACTGCGAGGATGGCAAGAGTAGAGAATCGGCAGGTCGTACTTCTCTGCCATTTTGTTGATGGCATTGAATAGCGAGAGGAAATTTTTCTCCGTATCGATATTTTCTTCACGATGGGCCGAAAGAAGGATATATTTTCCTTTTTCAAAACCCAGTCTTTGGTGGATGTCAGAAGCCTCAATTTCTTTTAAGTTGTTGTGAAGCACCTCTGCCATCGGCGAACCCGTCACATACGTGCGCTCTTTGGGCAATCCACAGTCGGCCAAATAACGACGGGCATGCTCGGAATAAGCCAAATTCACATCGCTGATAATGTCCACGATTCGACGGTTTGTTTCCTCGGGCAGACATTCGTCCTTGCAGCGATTTCCTGCCTCCATGTGGAAAATTGGGATGTGCAGACGCTTCGCTCCTATGACGGAAAGGCACGAATTGGTGTCACCAAGTACCAAAACGGCATCGGGTTTCGTCGCCACCATCACCTTATACGACTTGTCAATGATATTTCCCATCGTTGCGCCAAGGTCGTCGCCAACGGCCTCCATATAGATGTCGGGGTCGGCGAGTTTTAAATCCTTGAAAAACACACCGTTGAGGTTGTAGTCGTAATTCTGGCCTGTATGGGCAAGCAAGGTGTCGAAATACTCGCGACATTTGTTGATTACTGCCGCCAGACGGATGATTTCTGGACGAGTTCCGACGATGATGAGAAGTTTCAGTTTTCCGTTGTTCTTAAACTGGATCATAATAGGTATCTGGTTTGTTTGGGTCGAAAAGTTCGTTACAATACATGACGGTAACAAGGTTTTCCGTTTCCGAAAGATTGATAATGTTATGCGTATAGCCCGGAAGCATGATGACAGACTGGATTTTGTCGCCGCTCACCTCGTAATTCAAGACTTCGTCGGTTCCTTCCTTACGGAGTTGGATGAGCCCATGTCCCGAAACCACGATGAATTGCTCCCATTTCGTGTGGTGCCAATGCTGTCCTTTCGTAATTCCTGGCTTCGAAATATTGATGCTCACCTGACCGCATTTCAGCGTATGCACCAGTTCGGTGAACGAGCCGCGGTCGTCTTGATTCATTTTCAGGTCAAAAATGGCTTTTTCCTTGGGCAGATAACTGAGATAGGTGCTGAGCAACTTCTTCGCAAAACTGTTTTTGGGAATCTCAGGAATCATCAATGTCGAGGAAATCTTTGAAAATTCATTCAGCCAATCGACAATCTCGCCCAACGTCACCTTGTGGGTCGTTTCGCAATAGCAATATTTGCCGTCGGCAGTGGGAAGAACGTCCAAACCGTCAAATTCACAGCGATGTTCGCCTCCCTCCAAGGCATCCAGCATCTCGGCAACGAGGTCGTCGATATACAACAATTCCAATTCGACACTGGGGTCGTTCACCTGAATCGGCAGGTCGTGGGCTATGTTGTGGCAAAAAGTGGCAACCGCCGAGTTGTAGTTCGGACGACACCATTTTCCGAAAAGATTCGGGAAACGATAGACGAGAACTTTCGCACCCGTTTCTTCTTGATATTGCCGGAAAAGGTCTTCGCCAGCCTTTTTTGAACGACCATACTCGCTGTTTCCAAACCGTCCGGTGAGCGAGGCCTGTTGCGATGACGAAAGCATCACAGGACAAGTGTTTTCATGTTTTTTCAGCATGTCGAGCAAAGTCGATGCAAATCCGAAATTCCCCGACATGAATTCTTCTTGTTCTTTCGGACGATTCACACCTGCCAGATTGAATACGAAATCGGCCTTGGCACAAAAATCATCGAGAAGTTCTGCCGGTGTATCGATGTCAAATTCAAAAATCTCACCGATTGTCAAGTTCGGACGTGTCTTATCTTTTCCGTCGCGAAGATTTTTGAGCGAAGCACAAAGGTTTTTTCCGACAAAGCCCTTCGCACCAGTTACTAAAACGTTCATTGTTTCTTCAATTCTTCTTGGATATACTCTAACGAAGCGATTTTCGCCTTTGTCTCTTCCAAATTCAGCCGACGGGTATTGTTGGAATTGAATTCCGACAATTTCGAACGCTCATGGTTGCCTTCGGTAAAGAATTTGTCATAGTTCAGCGAGCGATTGTCAGCAGGAACGCGGTAGAAATCGCCCAAATCCACAGCCTTCGCACATTCTTCGTTGGTCAGCAGCGTTTCATACATCTTTTCGCCGTGGCGGATGCCGATGACTTTGATGTCTTCCCGACGACCACCGAACAATTCGCAAACGGCCTCAGCCTGCGTCTGAATCGTGCAAGCAGGGGCTTTCTGCACCAAAATATCGCCACTCTCGCCGTGTTCAAAGGCGAAAAGCACCAAATCGACAGCCTCATCGAGCGACATAATGAAACGTGTCATTGTCGGCTCGGTCAGCGTGACGGGCTGACCATTTCGAATCTGCTCAATCCACAAGGGAATTACCGAACCACGCGAGCACATCACATTTCCGTAACGAGTGCAGCAGATTTTTGTCTTCTTCGGGTCGCACTGGCGAGCCTTTGCCACTGCAACTTTTTCTTCGATGGCCTTTGTGATGCCCATCGCATTCACGGGGTAGGCGGCCTTGTCTGTCGATAGACAAATCACGCTCTTCACCTCTTGTTCGATGGCTGCCGTCAGTACATTGTCCGTGCCAATCACATTCGTGCGAACTGCTTCCATCGGGAAAAATTCGCACGAAGGCACTTGCTTCAATGCCGCAGCATGAAAAATATAGTCCACGCCAGGCATCGCAGCACGAACACTCTCCAACGACCGCACGTCACCAATGTAGAACTTGATTTTGTGCGCCACTTCCGGGAAACGACTTTGGTATTCATGGCGCATATCGTCCTGTTTCTTCTCATCACGGCTGAAAATACGGATTTCGCCGATGTCAGAGGTCAAGAAACGACGCAAAACTGCATTTCCGAATGACCCTGTGCCTCCTGTAATCATGAGGACTTTATCCTTAAAAATACTCATTTGTTTTTTATGTTAATTGATTGCTTCTTTTATTTTTTCCACAATGTATTTTACATCATCGTCCGAAACGTAAGGACCGCTCGGCAGACACATCCCGATTTTGAAAAGTTCCTCCGAAACACCTTTAACGTATGCCGGAGCGTCTTTGTAAACCGGCTGCTTGTGCATGGGCTTCCACAATGGACGTGCCTCGATGCCGCGCTCGTCGAGATAGACGCGCAAGGCTTCAACATTGTCGTTGGGTTGGCAATCCGTGGTGGCGGAATCTGCCACATGAATGACACCTGCCGCTCCGCCCACCGCGCCTTGGACAACGGTCTTGTAGGCGTTCTCCTGTCCCTTGATGCGGATTTCAGGGTCGATGGTGATGGTGTTCAGCCAGAAGTTGCTGTCATAACGCTCATCGGGATTGCCGTGAACCTCGATGCCCTTCACGTCTTTCAGCAGCTCCTTGTAAAGCTCAAAGACATGCTTGTGGTGGTTGATGTGGTCGTTGGCCACGGTCATCTGTCCACGCCCGATGCCCGCGCAGATGTTCGACATACGGTAGTTGTAGCCGATTTTCTCGTGCTGGTAGTAGGGGTAGCTCTCACGGTACTGCGTGGCATACATCATGATTTCGCGCCAAGCGTCCTCGTTGGGAGTAATCAGCGCGCCGCCGCCCGAGGTGGTAATCATCTTGTTACCATTGAACGACAACACGCCATATTTACCAAAAGTACCCAACATCTGCCCTTTCCAGCGGCTACCGAAGCCCTCGGCGGCATCCTCGATGACGGGGATGTCGTAGCGGTTGGCAATATCCATGATGCGGTCGATGTCATAGGGCATACCGTAAAGAGCCACAGGCACGATGGCCTTGGGTTTCTTGCCCGTTTTGGCGATACGGTCTTTGATGGCCTTTTCCATCAATTCCGGGTCGATGTTCCAAGAGTCCTTTTCGGAATCGACGAAAATGGGGGTCGCGCCCAAATAGGTTATCGGATGCGAAGAGGCACAGAAAGTGAAACTCTGCACGATGACCTCGTCGCCAGGCTTCACGCCGCAGGCGATCAGGGCGAGATGCACGGCAGCTGTTCCCGCCGACAAAGCCACGACCCTTTTGTTCTCTCCGCAAAATTCTTCGAGGTCTTTCTCAAACCCATTCACATTCGGACCAAGCGGCACCACCCAGTTGGTGTCGAAAGCCTCTTGGATATACTTTTGTTCGAGGCCTGCCTCGCTCATGTGAGCAAGGCAGAGGTAGATGCGTTTGTTCATATTTTACTACATTAAGTCCTACAACTTATAAAGATTCTCTCCTTTCAGATACAACTCTTGCACTTCGGCCATCTTAACATTCTCTTTCTTGCTTACCTTGGAATAGAAGTACTCTTTGGAGAAAATGGCAGTGACAAAATCCTTGATTTCATAGCGGAGACCATCGCCAGCAAAGGTGTGGAAAAATTTCTTATTTTGGTTTTGATCCTCGTATCGTAACTCAAAATAATCTGTTTTCCACCAGGGAGCGGGAACGTATGCATAGCCTTTCGTTCCAGCGACTACCAAATTGCCTTCAGTCTTCACGCCCAACCCCACTTGGAACGACGCTACAGCAGAAGGATAGCGAAAAACGGCTTTAGTGAACATATCCACCCCATTTTTCATCTTCGAATAGAAGTTGATATTCTCATAACCCGTGCCCAACAACTTAAAGATAGGCAACAACGGGAAACACGCATTCTCATTCATACTACCACCCCAATAGTCTTTATTCAGCTTTTCTGAAGATTCATCCGTAAGCGTGGTAACCGATGCATTCACCTCTACAATGTCGCCAATGGCACCTGATTTCAGCAAAGAGACAAGGTGCACAAAAGCAGGACAATAAGCAGTCTTCAACGCCACCATCAACACACGTTTCTTTTTTTCAGCCAAGCCATACAGTTCTTCTGCCTGCTCCTTGCTGAACACAAAAGGCGTTTCGCAAAGTACGTGTTTACCCTTATTCAAGGCTTTCTTAACATAATCATAGTGAGTATAGTGGGGCGATGCGATATACACAGCATCACAAAGTTCGTACAAATCGTCTTCTGACACGGCTTGTTTCAACTCGTACTTTCGGCAAAATTCCTCACATTCGTCCTTATTGGGATTATAGGCAGCAACGATGGCATTGCTGTTTACGAACTTCGATTCGGGAGCGAAGCGATTGGCAATGCTTCCCGTTCCGATGATGCCAATGTTCACCATCGGGCGTTCCTCTCTCAACTGGGTACTACTAATACCTTGTGTACGTGGCAGATAAACCACCTCGCAATACTCCTTGAGGTAATCAAAATAGCCCTCCCAATCAGAACCAATGGCAAAAACATCAACGCCATATTTTTGGATATCATCTATTTTTTGGCCTTTGTACTCTTCGATGATAATCTGGTCTGCAAGGCCAGTGGCTTTCACAGCTTCAATGCGTTCCATCACATTGTTGCATGTGCTCATCTTGCCACGTTCCAAATCAAAATTATCGGTAGTGACACCGACAATCAGATAATCTCCAAGAGCCTTGGCACGCTCTAAAAGGCGTTGGTGACCATAATGGAAAAGGTCGTATGTTCCGTAGGTGATAACTTTTTTCATAAACCTCTTAAAACCGTCTTCTTTTACCTGGTTTATAAAGAATTTTAACAGCGATTTCGGTTGCAATATACATCAGATTACAGAGAGTCTGACTCTTTCCTTTTACCCCAAGCCATTTTGCCATCTCAACGGAATAGTAATCAGAACCACTTCCTGGAGAAAACCTGACTTTCTGATAACCATCTTTTTCGTAAGCCTTTAGCGCAGCCTCGTTCTTGATATGAGTATTTAAATACTCAACTATAACCCCTTTTGATTGAATAATTTCTTCAGCTTTATTGCTTAATGCTCTATAAACACCTTTCCCCTTATAATCAGGTGTTACAGCCACATAGCAAATATACGCTCCTGTACCTTTATGCCACCATCTGTTGACATCTTTAAATACGACCGAAAGCATCCCTGCAAGGGTGTCATTTTCATCCAAAGCTACAAGCGTAACACCTTCTTTAACCGCAGCTCTTAATTCTTCTGCAGTAAAATCGGCACACTGCATATTAACGCCTGTTGATCTATTGCTTTCATGGGATTGCCATTGGCATCTTGCTAAATCCTCCCAACTAATATGATCTGGCTTTGTCTTAACTATCATTACAATCTTTTATCTTTAGATAAATCCAATGTTTCTCAAATCCAAGAACGCATTTATCAATTGGTCATAATCTTTCTCGGCCAAACAGCCTATATGACCGACACGGAAGACAGAGTCTTTCATGTCGCCACCATTCGGACAAATCCACATGCCATATTCGTCTTTGATTTTCAAGAAGATCTCAAATGCAGATTGTGTAGTAGGATGCAACGGCGTAACGGCATTGCTCAGGCTCTCACTGATGATTTCGAAAGGCAGGTTATGCTCTTTAATCTTATTGCGGAAATACTCAGCCAAATGCGCCGTCCGTTCAATCTCTGCCTTGTCGCCACCAGCGGCATCAATCTCTTTCAATCTAACATTAATCTGGCGCAGCACACCCACGGCAGGTGTCCAAGGCGTTTGTCCACGATCTTGGTTTTTTAATGCCAATTTCAAATCCAAGTATTGGCAACAGCACCTAATATTCCCTATTCTCTTCAAAGCCGAAGGCGCCAATGCCATCACAGCAATACCTGGAGGGCAGGCCAATGCTTTTTGGCTTCCGGTAATCATCACCCCAACATCCAATGCAGCCATGTCGAAGGGGTCGCAAAGGAATGTGCTGATGGTGTCCACTATAAGGAAACAGCCGTTGCGCTTGCAGAAGTCGCTGACAAGATTGATATCGTAATGCACCCCAGTTGAGGTTTCGTGCTTTTGCAGCAAAAAGGCAGTGTAGCCTTCCCCCTCGTATGGAGCAAGATGCTCTGGCTTCAGAGCCTTCCCGTGCTCCAATTTGATTTCTGTGAATGGAATCTCATGCAATGCCAGCAATTCAACGAAACGCTCACCAAAAGAACCTCCATTGATTACCAATGCTTTATCCTGTCTGGTCAGACAATTCATGATGGCTGTTTCCATACCACCAGAGCCAGAGCATGTCATAAACACAACCCGGCTGTCATCGGTTGTATGGGCAAATTTCTTCACCAAACGCTCATTTTCCAACATGAGTTCCGAAAACTCTGCTGTCCTAAAATACGGCACCTGTTCGGCACCAATTGCCCGCACAGCATTACTTGATTGTACGGGGCCTACGGTAAAGTTTAGCATTTTTTGTTAGCTGTAATTTTCAAAATGTTTTAATATAGTATTGCATGTATGCTCTGCCAAGTAATTTTTACATAGAAATTCGTAACCACGATTACCCATCGCTTTTATATCTGAGTGTAGAATTTTGTCAACAAGTTTTGTAAAATCCTCCGGTTTTATACTCTCGCACCAGTAACCATAGCCGTTATCTTCGGCTATGCGACCAATGTCAGTATTGGAATCGGTGGCGCAAAGAACCGGCATCTTCGCGGCAAGATAAGAAAGCAAACGCGAAGGATAATTAGGGATGGTGAAACGATGGTCAAGAAATATCAATCCCACATCACAAGAACTGACCAACATATCGTATTCTTCTTTCGGCAAAGAACGTAACACGCGAACAGACTCACATTTCTGCCTTTCATACCACTTTTGCAGTTTGGGGAACTCAGATCCGCTGCCCACAATAACAAAGTAACAATCTTTGCAGTTTTTCACTTCGTCAAGACAGCTAATAATATAGTCTATACCTTGTGGTTTTCCCAAATTCCCTCCATAAATAAATATAGGTTTGTCTTTTGGAATACCATATTTTGAACGGATATATTCCTTGGATTTTTCTTGTGAAGATTCCCGTCCTATTTCTTTTAGCTCTATAGAGTTTGGGGCAACTTCAACTTTGTCAGCCGGGAGGTACGGATTGTTATCTAAAAGGAATCTCACATTAGCAGGACTCATACATCCGATATAATCTGACGCTGCATAGAGGTTAATTTCTTTCCTGCGGAAATAGCGATATACAATTCCCTTTATTCCTTTTTTACTCATCATCCCCATATCTACGGCATTCTGAGGAAATATATCTTTAAGGAGAAGGTAGCTGGCAGCTCCATCGCGTTTTTTTACATAACGCACGACTTTTTCAAAAGTAACTGGAGGAGTATGGTAAAGCACCAAATCAAACTTCACGTCGCTAAGACATGTCCCGATGGCATTAATAAAAGTATTTTCCAACATAATGGTGGAAATTCCTTTTTTTATAAGGTTAGTATTCTTTTTAACAGCTCCTGTTTTTATGCGAAGCAAAAAAACTCCTTGGCACTGCTCCAGACTAACTTTCGCGGCATTATGTTGAGTGTTTGTGCAAGCTACATACACTTTATGCCCCTCTCTTGCAATCGCTTTTACAACGTCAATATGAACAGAACTAACTTCAAAATTGTCAAAAGTTCCAATTGTCAGAAATAAAACATTCATGTTTTCAATCTTGGTTTGTGCAATATTCCACACCTTTATAATTAAAATACGAATTCTCGAAGTCGGTAAATAGGTAATGGTGATGTATCTTCCGTTTATCTTCTGGTGGTAGTTGCATATAGTCCCCAAACTCATAAGTCAGATAGTCCTCTTGCTTAGTAGGCATAGGCATCAGTTCGCCCTCAAACTCACACATTGATGGTTCTTTAAACCATTCGTCTAAAAAACGTTTGCCTAATGAAACATCAGGAAATGTTGATACATATTTGCTTTTAGGCAGATGCGTTAAATAAGCATACAACTTGTCAGCCATCTTTCGCTTTGTTCGATTAGGGAAAACAGAAAGGAGTATTTGGGACACAAGCGTCGCAACCCTTCCCTTATTCATAGGACGTGCATTATAGGCAAAAAGCCTACATAAAAAAGACAGAATGACTACCATCCTCATTTTTAAGTTACTTTCTGGACAATAAAAAAGTGGATAGATGTCTATATATACACCATGGTTAATATCTCTGTCAACATGATCTTCTTCTATTAAGGTTGTATTAGAATCCCTCACACGCGCTATCAACAATCCATACTCGTTTTCGTTGTCACGTGTTTGTACAAACAAATTGGAAGGAAGAAATTTTTGAATATCTTTAAGTTTTTCAATATCTTCCATTCTCATGTATATATCGATGTCGTCATCCCATGGAATGAATCCATGATGCCGAACAGCTCCCAATGCAGTTCCAAAAGCCAGATAAAAGGTTATGTTATGCTCTATACAAACCTTTTTTAGAACCTTCAAAATCTCGAACTGGCATTTCTGCATCTTTAGCAGGTTTTCTGTGCAATTTTCTTTCATCATTTATTATAGTTCACTTATTCTATGTATCATTCTTTTAGGCAGATATTCCTCTGTTAAGCCAAAATCTTGTTGATGAATATTGCTGCCATTATCCATCAGACAGACTGTTTCCCATCCTAAATGGTTGGGAGCCAAAAAGTCTTTCTTAGGGTTATCTCCTACGTATATAAATCTTTTACATCCTAAATACCTTTCCATCACCACCCGATAATTCCGTTCGTCTGGTTTCTCGCTGCCAAACTCCTCCGAAATCACTTCAATATCAAAGATACCCTTAAGGCCTAACGCTGAGATTTTATTTCTCTGAGAAACGCTTCTCCCATCTGTAATCAAGCCAACTATACAACCAGTTTTCTTCGCTTCTACCAAGAATTCTACAACTCCTCTTTCCAATGAAATTGTAGGGTAATGATTTCTGTAAATCGTGATACAATCATTAACTGTCAACTTAAGCCTGTATTTCACAATCAGCTCTGCAAATACGTTTTTCCCTTCATGATACCAACCTATCATCTGCGGAACGGCTTCAAGGTGACCTATCTTCTCAGCAATCTCCTCATAAGCAGACTTTAGATAATCTATCTCTTTATAAAGGGTATCATCAAGATCGAAGCAAATGACTGTATCAGACATATACGGCATCGTCATATCTCAGCATTAACAGATGGTCTTTCCAATCATCAAAGTATTCCACCGTTTCATCCAAAAAGTATTCTCTTATCAGGAGTTCTGCATAGTTACCGCCAGCGGCATATGTCTGAGGATAGCCACCACCAAAGCGAGGGTTTATTTCAATACCGACAACATCACAATTCTTAGGATTCAGGAACAACTGAATACAGATACAACCTACGCATCCTTCAATTGTTCCCAATCTATCATAAATATACTGTGTCAATGGTTCTTTCTCTGTCAAGCCTTTGTTTATCTCCCCTGCCCTGATTTTAATTCTCTCGCGTGGAACGATACATTTCACATTATTGTCCTTACCATAGTACATATCAACGGTGTACTCTTTATATACATTCTTGTCGATATATTCCATAAAAAGCAACTTGGGGTCTTCAAGGATTTCGGTTGTCAACTCTTCTGCATTGCGAATATAGTGCAAGTTTGTGCTGAGCGACCCGTCGTATGGCTTCGCAAACAGAGGAAAAGTTGGGTTGTTTTTATCTATAGCCTTAGGCACTCGGATGCCATTTTTCTCAAAAAACTCAGACGTATTACGCTTGTCGCGACAAACACGGATAAATTCCAAAGAAGACACGATGACTTTAATTCCTTTTTCCTCGAACAAAGTTTTATTTTCGGCCAACACCAAAAGTTCTGTATCGATAGTTGGAATTATCATTTTTATCCCGTAATCCACACAGAGTTGAATCAGTTGTGGAATATACTCAGAATCTGTCACGCGAAGTACCTTAAAACAGCCATCACTCACGTATGCCGCCGGTGCCAATTTTGGCCTCATGTCGGTCGTATAGACTTTAGCATTAGGGAAAAACCTCTTAAGCGTCTCTTGAAATCCCTTTACTAATGCCACGCGCTGACCAGCGGATGTAATCAATATATTGTTATTCTTCATTTAGTTATGTCCATTAAAAGGGTCCATCGTAGCCCATTGGCCACCAATCTGGTTAATATCTTCCTTAAACAACACTTTCTTAATCGTTATAATAATCACTTTTATGTCTGTCCACAGAGTGCAATGATCAACATACCACACGTCCAATTTGAATTTCTCCGTCCAACTGATGGCATTGCGCCCATGACACTGCGCCCAACCGCTGATGCCCGGTCTGACCTCGTGTCTTCGAGCCTGTTCGGGCGAATAAAGCGAGAGATACTGCACCAACAGCGGACGCGGACCAATCAGCGACATATCTCCCTTAAAAACATTGATCAGCTGTGGCAATTCGTCAATGCTCGTACTCCGCACAAACTTGCCCACCTTCGTCAAACGTTGTTCGTCGGGCAATAATTTTCCCTCAGCATCGCGCTCATCAGTCATTGTTTTGAACTTGATGACTCTGAATATCTTTCCGTCTTTGCCTGGTCGTTCTTGCAAGAAAAACGCCCCTGCGCCCTTGTTGGCAAAATAGAGGAAGATAGCAATGAGGATGAGCAGCCAGCCTATCAAAAGTAAAGCAATGCCTGAAATCACAAAGTCAAATAAACGCTTAAAAAATTGTTTGTACATACTGCTTACAATGTTTACAGCAGAATTTCCGCATCAAATCTGCATATATCCCATGCACTTCAACATCTTGTATGTTGGACATAGTGAGGAAGATGATGTTCATAATACTTAAATGTTAGGATTATCAGAAAGTTTTCTCAATAACCTCACCTTCTTCCATTTAGAATTAGTTTGGTTGCAATTAGCCTCATAGATGGTTGAGAGTAACAATGTAAAAACAAAAACAGTTCTAAAAGACATAAAAATTGAAGAACTTATCATCCAAAATAATACGACGAAGAAAAATTTATTCTGTTTCTCGATTTTTTGATATATTTTCCATAAAGCAATACCGAATGCCAAAAAACCTATTAATCCATAACAATAAATAATATATCCATATTCTGCGTCTAAAGAATACGATTTAACTGATTGAAAAAGAGACATATCAAAATGCCCAAACAACAAGTAGGCATAAGAATTCTCATTTAAAAAGTATTCTTTAAACAACCGATATTTTGCTCCTGCACTATTTCCCATTCCTTCTTGAACAAGTGTTCCACGGAATACTTGTTCAGAGAACACATTATAGTACAATAACACAACTACGATAATAGTAAGAATTATTCTAAAACCATTTTTTGTTTGCTTGTTTTGATACAAAGCGAACAATATCAGTGCACTACTTACTAAAAATCCTGTTCGACTGCCCGATAAAAGGATAGAGTAATAGCAAATCGCCACAAAAAGGAACTGTTTAATTATGGAAGATTCTTTGTTATTGACAAAGTAAATTGCCAATAACAAAGACACATATTTTGCACAATGGTTCGGGTTACGATATAATCCACCTAATCGGAAAGAAAAAACATTTTCTTGATTGATATTTTTTATCATATTTTCAATGCCCCTCTCATTCCAACTGATTGGATAATATTCATTGATAATGGAAATTATAGATTCCCAATGATAAATGTAACATATCTGAGAAATAAAAATTAAACTGAAGCATACATAGATATAGACATTTTTAATTTTTGCATTAGAAACCAGCGGAAAAGACAAAAGACATAAAAAGATAGAAGATGCTGTCAATACCGATTTATCACTTACCGCACCTCCAGAGTTTAACATCAACGAAAAAATAATCGCAATAATTGGAAATAGAACATAATTTTCAATGACAAATTTTCGCTTCGTCAACATCAAAGACAAAAACATTATTGGGACTACCAATTGAAATGACATACTCGTATGTGGCAATATCAAAGCAAAAAAAAGAATAATGCCTAAATAAACCTCCTTTGCAGAACCGAATACGTTTCTAACTATTTTCATTGAATATTTTCCTATTTAAAATTCCTTTCCATTTTCCTTGCAGGATTTCCCACCCACGTTTCATGGGCGGGAATATCTTTCACTACAACAGCGCTCATACCCACAACTGCTCCTTCCCCAATGTGTATCCATCCCTTGACAGAAACATTGGGGGCAATCCAAACGTTATCTTCTATGACATTTGAACCGGAAATGTTCACGCAACCTGTAATGGTTACATTTTTGCCAATTCTATTATTGTGGGCAATATGGCAAAGGTTGTTGATTTTTGTGTAGTCGCCGATTGTCGTGTCGGACAAAGCCCCCCTATCGACACAAGTGTTGGCTCCAACCTCCACATAATCACCCATAACCAGTTGACCAATTTGGGGGAAACGGAACTTGTTGCCTTCCTCATCGCGCTCGTATCCGAAGCCTGCACCACCCAGCACAGCACCTGCCTTGATAATGCAATCATGCCCCATGACTACGCTGTCGTATATCCTCACATGACTATCAATCACACAATTATCACCAATAATGGCTTTTCCTATGACACTGAACGGCCCTATCGATACATTTTTCCCAATCTTTGCTTCCGTATCAATCATGGCAGAGGGATGGATTCCTGGCTTAGGTTTATCCACAAAAAAATGATTACCGATTTCGGCCAATGCGACCTTGGGATTCTTTACAACAATTAAAGTCTTTCCTCCTATGGGTAAAATGCCGGAATCCACCAAAAGAACTCGCGCCTTGCTACTTTCGGCAATTTCCTGTTTGTTAGGTTTAGAAAGATTTATCCAATCGAGTGTAGTCTCGTTCACGCGCTCCACTTCTGCCAAATTGTCAATAAAAACATCCTGTATCGAGCCATGAACATGCAAAACCTTATCTCCAAGGAATTGCAACAATTCTTTTATGTCTATCTTCTTAAAAATCATCTGATTATTTTAAATAAACAATTCCTGTGGTATAGGCGTTTGATTATTCTTGTTATCACAAATGGCGTTTAATACAAGAATCAGGTCGTCTATTTTTTTGCCATTGGCTTCTTGTTGTTGAACGATAAACTCATGAGCATTTTTCTTCAATAATTCAGCCAAATTGGGATCCTGCATCACTTGCAGCATCTTCTCAGCCAACGAATGAACATTTTCAATCTCAGCTAACAGCACACAGGTTTTCTCCTTATTTAACGAAGGTGTGCCTTTTGTCGCGTTTGTGACAACAGGCATTTTATAAAACATTGCCTCCTTTACCGTTGTGGAAACCAAATCAAGTTTGATGGGCAACACTGCAAAGCTAGATTGCATTACATGCCGTAACATATCATCATGATTTTCGAAGAACGGAGTAAAAGAGATATTTTCATTTAGTTCTAATTCGTCTATGATTTTTTCAAGATATTTTTTTCTATCCGGAGAATAACCGCCTGTGATATTCAAAGTTACGTCAGGAAATGTTTTCTTTACAATAGCCAAAGCTCTAATTGAATCCTCATCCCCTTTTCGTGAATCCATCGAAAAGGAAAAATTCACAAAATCGAAACGTTTTTCTGGTTCCGAAATGTCAGAGAATCGCATCGTTGGCCATGAATACTTTAAGACATTCACATAAGGATTGATTTTGTGTATCAAATCCCCATGTGTTTTTCCTGCTCCATAATTTGAAACATGGCGCAATATATCTAACTCAAGCAGTTGCTTGAACTTGCTCGGGTTACTATATTTAGCACGATCAGGATTATTGTACACCGTCTGCAAAATGCAAAAAACTGGATAGTTCGTAAGCTTCAATATCGGGACGGAAATAATAGGATTTTCCGTTCCAAACAATATAATCACATCGGGTTTGACCTCATCGGCAATTCGTCTTACCAATCTTCCACAATTTTGGAAAACTTTCCACAGCTGATAATTCTTTATCAGCCTTAAAGCGGAAGAATAGTCTGATGAATAATAATAATACGTTGTTCTACCTAATTTGAATGATTCTATCTTTCTCCGCAACTTAATGTGGGGGGCAACAGAAACAATCTCGACATCAGGACGAGCTTCCAATTCTGCAATCAAATTTCCTACCCACGGAGCAACATCTTTAAAACTGCTTGTTTTTCCCTCTAGCCCTAATTTCTTTATAAAAAAATTAACAAATCTATTATACTCCTTAAACTCAAGATGAGACCTCAACTCTGCATTGTCATATGGAGATAAAATCAATATTTTCATTTTGTCGTTCAACATACCAGTTTCCGTTAATTTGGTTTAATATGGGCGTTAACGTAGTTTATTCCTAAACTTTGTAACAGCGGGAATGATTATTGTCTTGAAATATTCAAATGCGGTCGGCTTGAATACAAACGACCACCCTAAATAAAGGATGAAGTATGCCAACAATATTATCGCTCCGTTATAATAAATATTGTAATTGCACAATTGGCCACAAAAATAGGATATCACGGCGACAGCAATTGAGGCAAAGAAAACAGGTGAAAGATCCAACAATTGGCGGGTCCACTTGTATCCCACATACTTGGAAACCAATCCCATATTCACAAAATATGTGAACCATTGATTCAGCACTACGCCACAAAGAAGACCTTTCATACCATATAACACTAATCCCAAAACTATGAAACCGATTCCAACAAAACGTTTGACCATAGTCCAAACAAAAGTCACCTTGCTTTTCCCAATTGCCGAAATGGTTTGCATATTGACAGACTGCAAGCAATGGGCAAGACCAGCAATGCATAACACCTGAAAATAAGGAATACTTTGCAGCCATTTTTCAGTATATAACAATATGAAAATCGGTTTCGCTAAAAGCAGTAAAATAAACAATAGCGGGAAAGTAACATATGCAAGAGTCATGGTCAATTTCTTGACCATATTCTGCAAAGCAATTTTGTTGTCCTGAACCTCAGCGTATAATGGAAAAGTAACCTGTTCCATAACTTGAGATATACAACTGGAAGCTATGTGTTCGGTGGAACTTGCCTTGGCATAATAACCTATGGTTGAAGGATTATAAATCTTGCCAATCAAAAGGCTTTGGATTTTCACGCTAATCTGCGTAACAAAATGCGTCAAAAACATATAAAATCCGAAACTAAACAATTCTTTGAAAGATTGCCATGAAAACACAAAAAGAGGCCTCCACTTCAAATAAAACCAAAAGATGATAGAAGTAAGGGTAGATGCAATTAAGTTTTTAGCCACCAAAGACCAAACACCAAAACCTCTATAAGCCAACACGATAGTCACGACGAATGAACTCGTCTGAGTAATAACAGTTACAATTGCAATCGCCTTGAAATTTAGTTTTTTCTGTAATTGGTTGAATTGAATAATATTAAAAGCATAAACAAACAATATCAAGCCTTGTATTCTCAATATCTCTGACAATATAGGAATACCATAAAACCTTGAAATCGCAGGAGCAAATGTGAACAAAACGGCATACATGATAATTGCCATTCCAATGTTCCAATAAAAAACAGTGGAATAGTCAATTTGTGTCGGTCGCTTTTTCTGAATCAATGCCGAGCCAAATCCTCCTCCAATAAAAGCCTCCGCAACCAACATAAAAACAGCCAACATCTCAATACAGCCAAAGTCAGAAGGGCTCAATAAACGAGCCAAAATAATATCGGCAACAAAATTAAGGAAGAATATTGTGTATTTCTGCAATGCAGTCCACATCATTCCAGTCGCAGCCTTTTGCCTCAAGCCTATTCTTTCTCCCATGATGGAAATGACAATTAAAACTAAATAATCGTAGATTTATCTGCCAAAACAAACCTGCAAAACCATGCTAAACTTGTTTCTAGTCTTCTTCATCATCTGGACAAAGCATACCTTTAGCATGCAGCCCATTCACTTGTCCAGCTATCAGCCGTTCAGCATGGTCATGCATGGCTTTGGTAAATCGTTTTCTCGGTGAAAGTACTTCTTCACTCCAATTGGCATCGTGGGTCAGTACTTGAAGGTGTTGTACCTTATCGTCTTTCAATACGTCCTCAAGTCTGTCGAACCGCCAATAACCAAGGCTGTCTCCACAGTAACTATAATGTTCTTTGAAATAAGACGAATACACATTTATCAGGCCACCATATTTGTACTCTAGACAACTTTGTGTGAAGGAGGTGGTATTATGAAAAGAAAAAGTGTCGATTTTTACACCAAAAGTATGTTCTAAATAGTCCCTATCAAGCTTTATATATTCATCCAATTCTTTCTCGTCGCCAATGCCCCAATAATGGCAATCAAAATGAAGTCCTACCAAATGTCCAAGTTTTCGTATGTCGTTGAAAATATTGGAATAATATTTGTTCAAAAGGTTATAAAATGGACTATGTAATTGAAAGAAATAACTCGCCACAACCCCTTCTTCATGTTCTATCTCCGCCATTTTTAAGGCTATGTCAGGCTCAAACTCAACATCATGACGCCAGATGACGTCTTTTCTTTCAGGCACAAATTCATCCTTATGTAGAATAAATTGAAACCCTTGTTCCTTGGCTAATTTGACAAGCCGCCTGTAATTATCAAGCGTAAAGTCATCAAAATGGTATTTTTCTCTGTTGGTCATAACTAGCAAGTTTACAATACATCTATCATCTTCAAATACTCCGGCCATTCACCCATATCCTTCCAAGACTGTTCACTCACGGGGAAACACCCCACACGGCCACCGCGGGCTTTAATTTTTTCCATTAGTTGGGTGATATGGAAAAATTCGCCTTGGGGTATTTCATCGATACACCCAGGATTGAGGATATAAACACCTGTATTGATCATATAGGTCAATTCTGGTTTTTCCTTCAAGGCGGTCATTAGGCCGTCTTCACCAGTCTCAATCACACCGTATGGAATGCGGAAACTCTTCACTGCCGTCACGATAGTCAGGTCATTGTGGTTTTCGCAGTGATAGTCATACACATCGCGCATATCCTGATCAATGACAATGTCGCAGTTGCTGACAAAGAAGGACGTATCAATCTTTCCTTTCAGCAACGATACGCTACCTATGGTGCCAAGCGGTTTGTCCTCTTCAAAGAAACTCACATCATAATGATGGGGCAGTTGGTCAAGGTAATAGCGCATCATATTGCTCTTGTAATTGACCGACATATAGAACTTTTGGCAGCCAATGGCTTCGAATTGGTCCATGATTTCCTCAAGAATGGTCTTGTCGCCAATAGGTACCAAGGGTTTGGGGATGACATTGGTGATGGGTTTCAGGCGCGTGCCTTTTCCACCTGCCATGATGACCACGGGGAGGTTGATTTGTTCACGTTGCACCAACTCCGTTTTTTTGAAAAGGTCACTCCAAAACCACACATCCACCAATTCTCCTTTTTCATCCAAGATAGGCATCACCTCAGCACGCATCCGGCGAATCTTTTCCTTGATGGCAGTTTCATCTTCTGTGACATAGCCGTAAATCTTGCTCTTGTTCAAAATTCGGCTCACAGGCTCCGTCAAGGCAATGTTTTTAATTATCGCCCTCTGGATATCGCCTAAGGTCAATAATCCCTCGAAATGCTCACCATCGAACACAAATAGAGTTTTCACTTTCTGAGTATCCATGGTTTTCATAGCATCAAGAAGGGATACCCATACGTTAATAGTTCTGTTTTCTATCGTATTTTTCATTTTCGTGTTATTTCACGGGCAACCTCATTGCAATCCGACTATCTCCAGCAATATCATTATCACATATCTCAAAACCAAATTTTTCATAGACTTTTATCGCAGTAGAATTGTGTTTATCAACATGTAACGACATGGACTTGAATCCTTTTTCACGACAAATCTCAACTGCTTTTTCCAATAATTTCACTGACAATCCTATTCCTCGATACTGAGACAATACATACACATTACAAATATACGCGTCCAAAGTTTCTATATGATTACAATATAGTAGGGCAAATGCAATAATCCTGTCCCTGTCTATAACAGCAATCAAGTTACCAGTATTAATAATCTTATTATACCACGCTTCAAATTTTTCATCAGTTAATACATTATCAATATCTTGGCAGTGTTGCCTAATGAGCGTTTTTGCATTGGGGTGTTGATTAATCAATTGAGCATGAAACCTATTATTGCAATGCTTTAAGCTGATTTTGTGATCAGAACAATAGATTATATAACCTGATTTTGAGGCACCTACATTGCCCGAAGCCTCGTCGAACTCATCTTTAACGACCGTGTTCTTGATACACCAAGAAGCAGTTTTGGCTTGCTCAAACAAGGGCCTCAGACGTTCATTTTGTTTGCTGTGGAAATAAATACCCGTGTAGGCTTTGTTGGTGATTGTGGTAGGTTGATATATACCCAAATGGCACTCAATAGCGGCTTTGTAATAATCAAAGCCGGTGCTCAAAGGGGTGAGAATGTCTGAAATATGGTCACCGCCGCCTCGGGCACCAACTTCTATAAAGTAGATCTCATTATCAATGATCTTGATTTCCAAATGCGCCATGCCGCAATTCAATCCAAGCACCTCAAGAATATCCCAAGCAGCCTTGTCAATCCTTGCTTTCGTTTCGTCGGAAAGATTTGCAGGCTGGTGGTGGGCTATCTCCACAAAATGCGGTGGTCCAGAGGATTCTTTCTCTGTATATTGGATTACATAGTGTTTGCCCTTGCAGTTAGAAAGACACTCGATGGAATATTCTTGGCCGCCTTTCAAGTACTCTTCTACAAGTGCCGAACCATCGGAAGAGTTTTCTCTGGCTTGTTGAACCGCCTGTTTCAAGTCCTCTTCATTATATGCAATGCTTACACCCCTTTTCCCACAAGCATCTACAGACTTCACCACTACTGGGAACGCGACATTCAATCCCTCTTTATAGAGTTGGAACTTTGGCTGCTTTACAGAAACAAGGTTTGCCACCTTCGTTCTCATAAAGTATTTGTTCTTTCCTCCAAATCCATGTTCAATGTCATTGCAAAGAAGTCCTGCTGTATGTGCAACTCTTGCTGCGACCTCAGTGGAAAGCTCACTTGAAGGCATTACGCCATTCACATTCAGTTCACGACAAGAATCAGCGATAAACTGGATGTCGAAATTATTCTCCTCCACAAAAACATCCACTTGGTCTTTGGCAAGAGAATCATTTCTGCCGTATGCAACGACAATTACCCCCATTTCCTTGGCTGCATTGATAATAGGCAGTGCGCCTTCTCCTGCACCAATGATGGCTAAGACATATTGACTCATAAACCCAATATTATCCAATCTTTATCAAATCATTAAAACACTGCTCATAATCGGCCATTAAATCATCGAGTCCCTTCCGATTGTCAGCTGAGATAATCATTTCCCCATACCGATTCAAGCTACTCGTAATCTGATGTACTTCGTCACCTTCCTCCAGTTTCAACTCAAAACTATACACCCCTGGCCAAGAGGCCACATCGTTTATCTGTGGGTCAATCTTTTTTACTATGCCTTCGGGCAGACAGAAGAAACAAACGCCAGAGGCTTTTTCAACACGCCCCGTTTGTGTATCCACTTTCTCTCCCAAAGCGATGTTCAGCAGTTGGTCTTCCATATTGATCCCCGTGGAAAGCGGCACCAAAGTGGAAGTGATATAGTCACCACCCAAACGCGGACTGGTCTCTATGATAAAAATACCACGTTCGTTAATCTTCAACTCAGTATGCGAAGGACAATTCTCGAAATGCATACACTTTGCAATCTTTGAAACCAGCTCCCTTATGTCATTCTTTTGCTCCTCTGTCAGGTTGGCCGGTTGCTTGTGTGCCAATTCCACATTATAGGGAAACTCCGTCGTGGTCTTTTCCGTGAATTGGATTACTTCGCTCTTGCCGTCATAATGCAGACCTTCGATGCTATATTCCTGTCCTTCGATGTATTCCTCCACCAACACCGTGTCAAGATGGGAATACTGCAAAGCCTCCTGCATGGCTTCCTGTAGCTCCTCCTTGTTTCGGCATAGTTTCACGCCACGACTGCCTGAGTTATCGCGAGGCTTCACAATGAGCGGATAATACAAATCGTCGGCTTCTTCTGCCTTGGCGATAAGACGGCCTCGTGCACAAGGCACACCGCCTTCCAAAAAGCGTTGTTTCATCTGGTATTTATCCGTGGACCATTGCGCCGTCTCAACGGAATAGAATGGGAAGCCATACTTCTCGGCCACTCTTGCCATCATTATCAGGGGCTTGTCAGTCGCTGCTGTCACAATGGCATCAACACCATACTTTTCCACTACGGCACAGGTACCCTCAAAGTCTTGTCCGCCAACTATCTCAAAAGCATCCACCTCGTCCTTGCATACCGCATCGGCACATGGGTCAATGCCTATGGTGAACAAACCTTTCAGCTTGGCCCGACGGACGATAGAGCGTTGCAGTTCGCCCACACCGAAAACGAGGATGCTTTTCTTATCCATGGAGGGCTTCGTCAAGGGTCTTAACGATAAAGTCAATTTGTTCCATCGTCAATGCCGCATACATCGGGAGCGTGATTTCATGGTCGGTCACATACTCCGTTTGAGGCAACACTGCGGGATAATCCTTGTAAATGGAGAAACGGTGTACGGCTGGATAGTGCACGCTGGTTTGAATGCCAGCCGCATGAATCTTGTCGCGGATAGCATCACGGTATGCCGTATCACCTTTGGTAATCACCACAGGCATAATGTAATTGCTCACAAACTCCTTGTAGTCGGCAAATGGCACCACCACATCCTTTACGTTGGCCAGTTGCTCCACGTAACGCTGGCGTACCTTGATACGAGCGTCCAAGTCGGCGGGCAACTTCTTCAATTGCTCAATAGCAATGGCAGCACGAATGTCGTCCATGCGGTAGTTATAGCCTAATTCTAGGATGTCGTAAGTGGTGGCATGGCCACTGGCACGTTGGTAGCTCATGGTCGTCATGCCATGCGAGCGCAGCAGACGGGCTTTCTTGGCCATTTCCTCGCTGTTGGTGATGAACATACCGCCTTCACCTGTAGAGATGTTCTTGTTAGAGAAGAAACTGAAAGCTGCGCAGTCGCCGAGCGTTCCCAGTTTCTTACCTTTGTATTCCGACAATGGGCCGTGGCAAGCATCTTCAATCACCTTCAGGTTATGCTTGCGCGCAATAGCCATGATTTCGTCCATGTGGGCAGGGAAGCCTGCCATGTGAACCACTACGATTGCCTTGGTTTTAGGCGTAATCTTCTTCTCGATTTCCTTCGGGTCGATATTGATATGGTCAGGACCGATAATGTCGCAGAAGACAGGTGTTGCCCCTACATAACGGATGCTGTTCACCGAAGCAGCAAAGGTGAGCGAAGGCACCAGCACCTCATCGCCAGGGCCGAGGCCGCATACCATGCAGCAGACATGCAGTGCAGCGGTGCAGTTGGTCATGCTCACCGCATAACCCACCTTCCACATGTCGATGAACATCTGTTCCAGTTGCTCGTTTTTCGGGCCTGTGGAAATCCAGCCCGATTTGATGGTATCGTAAGCCGCTTGGGCTTCTCTTTCGTCAAAGTTTAAGTTGAATAATGGAATTTTGTAACCCATAGAGTATATTATATTTTATATTTACATTTTCTGATCCAAATTCTTTCCCTTCTCCTCGTGCTCGAAGTTCGGAATAAACTCCTTGATGGCTTTTACCACGTCCTCCTTGGTGAAATCGCCTTGGAATAACGCTTCCAACTTGGCGAAGAAGGCATTCACCTCATTCATCGGGCGACGTGTGGTTTCCTCCACCACACCCAAGGCCTTGAAGCGTTCCATGTTGATTTTCTCACCTGGGATATAGAACTCCTCGTAGGCTTTTTCACCTGTAGTATCACTCTTAAAGTAAACCACAGGATAAGTATCGCTGTCGTAGGACATCTTGCTTGCATAATGCTTGGCCTCATCATCGTTGGCAAATTCCTTCTTTTGGAAGCCCTCGGATTTCACAAAGTCATCACAAATTGTACTGAAAGTAAGCATCTGGTCTTCACCCAACTTCGGGAAGAATATCTCTCCACCGTTGCCCAAAATACAAGCCAACATGCAAATCTGTCCACTTTCTTCGGGCGAAACAAAATAACGCTTCACATCGTTGGGAGCGGCCAAAGGCTGTTTCTTTTGCAAGCGGTGCAGCCAGCCGTCAGGCAAAGATCCGTTACTGAAAGCGACATTGGCAAAACGTGCGGTTGTTACTTTAAACTTGCCGTTGTAAGCCATCACCAAATCCTCCATGATGCGCTTGCTGGCACCCATGATGTTCACGGGATTGGCGGCCTTATCGGTGCTCACGCAGAAGAAATGTTTGGGTGGAAATTCGCACAGCAAGTCCATCAGATTCTTGGCTTTGATGTCGTTATTTTCGATGAGCGCCTGAACGGAGTATTTGTCCTTCTCGCTACGCACATGCTTATGGGCGGAGAAATTGGCCACGATGTCAAAACCTTTCTCTTCGCGGAAGATCCTTGTGAAGATCGGGTCAGCAAAGTTCAGCGTATAAGCGCGATATTCTTGCGGCACAAAAAGCCCTTCCGTAGAACGGATGTCGCGGGTCAGTTCAGCCAAACCATTCTCGTTGAGGTCGATGACAACCAGTTTGCTAGGTCTGAATCGCAGCACGGCTTTAATAAACGAAGAACCGATACTACCAGCACCACCGATGACGCACACGGATTTACCTTCTATTTCCTGAGTCAGCCGTGCAGCATTGGCTTGGATGTCACTCTCAAACATGCTGATGGGGCGAAAGGTAATCTTTTCGCTAATAAATTTATCTAAATTGAACATTTGATGTGATTTTATATTTTTAATCATTAAGAAAGAACTGGGCACACCAATCCCTTTCTCGCGCGAGCGTATGCGCGAGCTTTGCTGCCGACGCCGTAAAAGCGGGCAACACGGGAGGAGTGCCGCCTTAGAGATTCATGGTTGAATCTCGCAGAATTCCGTTTTATTTCATATTGAATGCAAAGGTAAATATAAATAATGAGAAATCGGATGATTTCCCCGTCTTACCCCCCCAAGTTTTATAAATTTATATATTCTTAATATTTTTTAAATGTTCTGTGGCAGATAATTGGTCAGTTCGACGAACTGTTGGATGGTGAGTTGTTCGGGACGGAAAGTCAAAAAATCGGAATGTTGATGGTAGAATGTTGCATTTTCTTCCGATGCTTGTGGATTGAGGATTTGACGAAGCGACACGCGCAGCATTTTCCGGCGTTGGTTGAAGGTGGTTTTCACGACGCGCTTAAAAAGTTTTTCGTCGCAACCGAGATCGGTGACGGCGTTTCGCGTCAGGCGAATGACGGCGGACTGGACTTTCGGCGGCGGATTGAACACGGAGGGTTCGACCGTGAAAAGGTATTCGACATCGTACCACGCCTGCATCAACACGGAGAGGATGCCGTAGGCTTTCGTGCCGGGCTGGGCGGCCATGCGGAGGGCGACTTCGTGCTGAATCATGCCGGTGCAGCAGGGAATCAAATCGCGGTTGTCGAGCATTTTGAAGAAAATTTGCGAGGAAATGTCGTAGGGATAGTTGCCCGTGAGCACGAAGGGGCGACCGCCGAAGACTTCGTTGAGGTCCATGCGGAGGAAATCGGCCTCGATAATTGAGAGTTGAGAGTTGACAGTTGACAGTTGAGAGTTGGGTGAGGAGTGTGGAGTGTGGAGTGTGGGGTGATTTTGGAGGAATTCGACGCTTTCGTGGTCGATTTCGACGGCTTTGAATTCGCGTTGTTTTTGGGCGAGAAACTGCGTGAGGACGCCCATTCCGGGACCGATTTCGAGGATGGGAATGTCGGGACAAGCATCGACGGTGTCGGCGATGCGGCGGGCGATGTCGAGGTCGCAAAGAAAATGCTGACCGAGGTTTTTCTTGGGTTTCACCAGTTTCATGGCTGCAAAATTACTATTAAAAGAGAGAAAAACCAAATTTTGCACTCGGAAATGAAAAGAAAAATGAGTTTTTCTTTTGCATTTCACTCGTTTATTCGTAACTTTGTGACTTGAAAACCGAAAAGGGGTAGTCAGAGTGAAAAAAATAAGGAAAAATGCGCTGAACGTGGTTGTTTCGCTCGTGCTGGGCGGTGCGATTCTCTATTGGATGTATCGTGGTTTCGACTTCGAGCGCGTCCGCGATGTGCTCACGAGCGAGATGTCGTGGACGTGGATGCTGTTGTCGTTTCCGTTCGGCATCATGGCGCAGGTTTTCCGCGGATGGCGGTGGCGGCAGTCGTTGGAGCCGTTAGGCGAGAAGTCGAGGGCTTCGGTGCGCGTCCACGCCGTGTTTTTGTCGTATGCGGCCTCGCTGCTGATTCCCCGAAGCGGTGAATTTTTGCGGTGCGGCGTGTTGCGGCAGAAAGACGGTGTTTCGTTTCCGAAAGCCTTGGGAACGGTGGTAACGGAACGCGCCATCGACACGTTGTTGGTCGTGGTCATCGCGTTGCTGACGGTTGCCACGCAATTTCGTGTTTTTTCGTCGTTTTTTGAGGAGACGGGCACGAGTCTCGACGGTATTTTCCACCGTTTTACCTTGACGGGATGGGTTGTCACGGCGGTTTGCATCGTTGCCATCGGCATCCTGGCGTGGTTTTTCGTGTCGAGGGCCGCGCTAAAGAGGTCGAGCCGTCCGCAGTCTTCTATATATAATAAGGTGAGGGAGTCGTTGGCAGGCATTTGGCAGGGCATCGTGTCGCTGCGGAACGTGCGGAATATTCCGCTGTTTGTGTTCTACACGCTGGCGATTTGGGGCTGCTATTTCCTGCATTACTACCTGACGTTTTTCTGTTTCGAGGCGATGGAGTCGTTGAGCATCGGTTGTGCGATGGCGACGTTCATTGTCGGTAGTTTCGCCATCATCGTACCCACGCCGAATGGTGCTGGGCCGTGGCATTTCGCGGTGAAGACGATGTTGATTCTCTATGGTGTGGGTGAGACGGATGCGCTTTATTTCGTGCTGATTGTCCACTCGATTCAAACGCTGTTGGTCATCACCTTGGGAATTTATGCTTGGCTCGTTCTCGCATTAACTAAAAACAACGTAACATCTTTAATATCAAACCTTTAACTATTATTATTATGAACGAAATCCAAAATCTTAACCCACAGTGCATTTGGAAGAACTTCTACGCACTGACGCAAGTGCCGCGTCCGAGCGGACACTTAGAGAAAGTACAGAAATTCCTGCTCGATTTCGCCAAGGAAATCGGTGTCGAGGCATTCATCGACAGCGGACAGAACGTGGTGATGCGCAAGCCTGCCACGCCTGGAATGGAGAATCGCAAAGGTGTGATTTTACAGGCGCATATGGATATGGTGCCGCAGAAAACGCCGGAGTCGAAGCACAATTTCGAGACCGACCCCATCGAAGCGTGGATTGACGGCGACTGGGTGAGAGCGAAGAACACGACGCTCGGTGCCGACAACGGTCTGGGCGTGGCTGCGATGATGGCTGTGCTTGAGGCGAAAGACCTGAAACACGGTCCGATTGAGGCGCTCATCACCGCCGACGAGGAAACGGGCATGTTTGGCGCTAACGCACTGCCTGACAACGAGTTACAAGGTGACATCCTGCTCAACCTCGACTCCGAGACGTGGGGTAAGTTCGTCATCGGTTCGGCTGGTGGCATCGACGTGACCGCCACGCTCGACTACAAGGAAGTGGAAACCGATCCCGAAGACGCTGCCGTTCGCGTGACGCTGAAGGGTTTGAAGGGCGGTCACTCGGGTTTGGAAATCCACGAGGGTCGCGGCAATGCCAACAAGCTGATGGTTCGCTTCGTGCGCGAGGCCATCGAGGAATGTGAGGCGCGTCTGGCCGTCTGGCACGGTGGAAATATGCGCAACGCCATCCCGTTCAAGGCCGAGGTCGTGCTGACGTTGCCGAAGGAGAACATTCCGGCATTGAAAGAGCGCATCGAGGACTGGAAAGCCGATTTCATCGACGAATTCAAGGGCATCGAGAGCGGCATTGAGTTCTTCGCCGAGGAAGTGGAAACGCCGAAGATGGAAGTGCCCGTCGAGATTCAAGACAACCTTGTGAATGCCATTTACGGCTGTCACAACGGCGTTTTGCGTATGATTCCGAGTTATCCCGAAGTGGTTGAAACCTCGTCGAACCTCGCCATCATCGACATCGAGGGCGGCAAGGCATCGCTGAAGGTACTCGCTCGTTCGAGTCGCGAGGATATGAAGGACTATGTCGTGAAAACGCTCGAAAGTTGCTTCAATATGGCTGGAATGAAGGTGACGACGGCTGCCAGTTACAGCGGTTGGGATCCGAATCCCGACTCGGAAGTGCTGCACCTGCTGCTGAAGGTCTATAAAGATTTGTTCGGCAAGGACGGCATCATTCAGGTCGATCACGCCGGTCTGGAATGTTCGATTATCCTCGGCAAATACCCGCATTTGGACGTGGTGAGCCTCGGTCCGACGATGAAGAGTCCGCACACCACCATCGAGCGTGCCTACATCCCGACCGTCGAGCCGTTCTGGACGCTGCTCAAGAAAACGCTTGAGGAAGTGCCGGTGAAATAAGCACGAATTTTTCGAACGCTGCTTGCCAATCGACAGTTGATTGGGGCTCGAATCGCTGCATTGTCGAGGTTTCGGCAATGCAGCGACGCATTTCCCAGACATCGCCGACGAGGCCGGCGGCGCGAGCTTGCAGCATCACGTTGCCGAGGGCGGTACACTCCTGCGGCCCTGCCACGACGGTGACGTTGCAGGCGTCGGCGGTCATTTGGTTGAGCAGGGCGTTTTGCGAGCCGCCGCCGATGATGTGCAGCGTGTCGATGGGCACGGGCGAGAACTCTTTCAGCCACGCGAAGACCTGCCGATAGCGCAGGGCCAGCGAATCGAAAATGCAACGGCAGATTTGCGCCGTGCTTTCGGGTATGTCTTGGTTTGTTTTTCGACAAAAATCCTGAATCGCCTCAACCATCGAGGAAGGATTGGCGAAAACCGCGTCGTCGGGGTTCACCACCGAGCGGAAAGGTGCTTCCGAGGCCGCCGCAGCCAACAATTCCGCGTGCGAAAGGCCTTCGATGCCGCTTTCTTTCCATTCCTTGCGACACCGCTCGTAGAGCCACATTCCACAGATGTTTTTCAAGAAACAAGTCGAGCCGTCGATGCCGCCCTCGTTGGTGAAATCGAGGTCGTAACTGCGCGGCGTGATGGCTGGATTTTTCAGTTCGATGCCCATCAAGCTCCACGTTCCGCTCGACAGATAGGCGAAATGCTCGTTTTTCGCAGGCACGGCGGCGATGGCCGAGGCTGTGTCGTGACTCGCGACAGCAACCACAGGCACGGCACCGAGTCCCGTCAACCGTTGGATTTCGTCGGTGAGCGTGCCGATTTTCTCGCCCGAAAACACCATCCGACCGAATTTTTCGCGTGTCAAATCGACAGAAGCGAGCATTTCCGTCGAAAAATCCTTCGTTCGCGGGTCGAGCAATTGCGAAGTCGAGGCAATCGTGTATTCGCAAACCGCCTCGCCCGTGAGCAGATAGGCCAGTGCGTCGGGCATCAACAGGATTTTCGCGGCATTTTTCAGGGCGGAATTGCCTTCGCGCCGCATCGCGTGGAGTTGGAAGAGCGAGTTGAAATTCATAAACTCGATGCCCGTGATGTTGTAAACCTCCTCGCGGCTGGAAATGTTTTCCAGATAGTCGTTCATCGCCTCGAACGTGTGTGGGTCGCGGTAGGCCAGTGGATTGCGCAGAATGGCGCCGTCGTCGCCGATGCACACGAAATCGACGCCCCACGTGTCGATGCCGATGCTCTCGATTCCGATGCCGCGTTGGGCAACGAGTTTCAGGACACTGAGAACCTCGCGGTAGAGCGCGAAAATGTCCCAATAGACGTGTCCGCCCATCTCGATGAGGTGATTTTCGAAGCGCGTCAGTTCCTGCATATTCATTTTTCCGTCGGCGAAGGTTCCGACGATGGTTCGCCCGCTCGTTGCGCCGAGGTCGATAGCGAGGAAATTCTTTTGATTGGTCATATTTTGCTTTATTTTGGTTCAAAAAATCTTTTTTTCAAGGAAATGGTTAACGCCTTGTCAGCCAACGCCGCACAGGCAGGTCGTAGAAGCGGAAGCTGAGCCACGCCAACAGGACGCAGGCAACGGGCAACAGCAGGGCTTCGGGCCAGACGTCGTTGAGTTTGGCAATGGGCACGAGTTCGCCCGAGAAGCCGATGTGGGCATAGAACAGGTACATCAGCGGATAGTGGATGGCGTAGAGCGGATAGCTGAGGTCGCCGAGAAAACGGCTCACCTGCGCGGTTTTCTGACCGACATTGAGTTCCGATGCACCCAACCAAACGAGCGCGGGGAACACAACAATGACGCAAAGGGTATCGTAAAGGCCGTTTTGCCACGGTTGCAGTTCACCGAAAGCCAACGGCAGACAGCCAACCAAGACAATCGCTGCGCTGCAAATCCAAAAGGCATTTTTCAGTTTGCAAGGCTTGAAAATTCGCGCCATCAGCAGTCCGACGGTGTAAGGAAAGAGCATTCGCACCAGTCCACCCCAAAAACCGCCATCGACCATCGACCAACCGACACCGAGAAAGCCGTCGCGCAGGGCGATAGAGGCCAACGTCGCGCCCGAAACAATGGCAACGAGCGCCAAGATTTTCGTGGGCAGTCGGCGCAATAGCAGGGCATAGAGAATGTTGCCGATATATTCGAAAAATAGCGACCAATGCGGTCCGTTCAGCGGAAACATTTCGCCGTTTCCACGCACGTCGGCACTGGCGTTCGGGAAAACGGGAAGCATCAGCATATTGAGCAGCAACGCCAGCATCACCCACCCGACGGCGACCGGCGTTCCATCCCAGCGCACACCGCCCTGAATCAGGAAACAAACCACGCCAAAAACAGCTCCGAGAAGCACCATCGGGTGCAGACGGATGAGACGACGGCGGAAAAATCCACTGATTGTCAAAGACTTACGCTCATCAGACGATTTCCAACGATCGTCGTAGGCATAGCCGATGACGAATCCCGACAACACGAAGAAAAAATCGACTGCGAGGTAGCCGTGCGGTGCTGGCGACCAGTCGAAACACTCGAAAACGTGGAAGACGATGACGAGCAAAGCCGCCACGCCACGCAGTCCGTCGAGGATTTCGTAGTGGGGCTTTGAGTCGGAGAAAACGCTGCTGTTCCGATGATTCATTTTTGCTTGAATTTTCTGCAAAATTACAAAAAATCGTCGGCTAAACACAAAGATTTTCATTTTTTTATCTTTTATTTTTCTACTTTCGAGAAAAGTATGTAACTTTGCACGCCTTAAAATATAAATAGGTGTAAAACAGAAAAATATTTAATCAAAAAAAATCAATAAAAAAATGTCAAGTTTAACCATTGCCATTATCACGGCTTTCGTCATCGGCTACTTCTGCATTGCCATTGAAAGCGTTACCAAAGTTAACAAAGCGGCCATTGCGCTGCTGATGTTTGTCGTCTGCTGGACCCTGTTTATGATTGATCCGGCGCAGTATCTCGCCAACGCCATCGGAGAGGGCAAGGCGCTCGCGGTCAGTTCCGTCATCGAGCACCATCTGGGTTCGACCTCGACCACGCTGTTCTTCCTGATGGGCGCAATGACCATCGTCGAACTGGTTGATCAGAACGGGGGGTTCAATTTCGTGCGCGACATGTTGCAAACACACAGCAAAAAGACGCTGCTGTGGCGCATCGCGTTTATGACCTTCATTTTGTCGGCGATTCTCGACAATCTGACGACGTCGATTGTGATGATTATGATTCTCAGAAAACTCGTCAGCGACAAGAAAGACCGTCTGATTTACGCCGCGCTGGTGGTGATTTCAGCCAATTCGGGCGGTGCCTTCTCGCCGATTGGCGACGTGACGACGATTATGCTCTGGAACAAGGGTGTGATTACGGCGGCTGGTGTGATTATGGAGATTTTCATTCCGTCGCTCGTGTCGATGGTGATTCCTGCCTATATCCTGTCGTTCTCGTTGAAGGGCAACCTGTCGTTCACGAAAGATCAGGCGCATAGTTTTCAGGCTAGCGAACTGACAACGAGCCAGCGTAAAATCATCTTCTTCCTCGGTGTGGGCGGTTTGATTTTCGTGCCGATTTTCAAGTCGATTACCCATCTGCCGCCGTTCATCGGCATCTTGCTCGTTTTGGGCGTTTTGTGGACGGTGACGGAAATTTTCTATGCCAATTTGAAGGAAAAAGAAGAGAAAGGGGCGATGCAGAAGCGCGTGACGGATATGCTTTCGCGCATCGATATGTCCACGATTCTGTTCTTCCTCGGCATTCTGATGGCTGTGGCTTGTCTGGAGACCATCGGTGTGCTGACATCGCTCGGCAAGGGTCTCGACGTGGCTTTCGAGGGCAACCACTACCTTGTCACGGGTATCATCGGTGTGCTGTCGTCGATTGTCGATAATGTGCCGCTCGTGGCAGGTTGTATGGGAATGTATCCCGTTCAGGCCGCTGGCGATATGGCTGTCGATGGCATTTTCTGGCAGCTGTTGGCCTACTGCGCCGGTGTCGGCGGTTCGATGCTGATTATCGGCTCGGCGGCTGGCGTCATCGTGATGGGACTGGAGAAAATCACTTTCGGCTGGTATCTGCGGAAAATCACGTGGATTGCCTTCGTGGGCTACCTCGCCGGCATTATCTGCTACTGGGCACTGCGCACTTTCATCTTTGAAAACATCGGAATGTTGTAATTTATGCCCAAATACGCAGAATACATCACACAGATTGAAATCGACTCGCTTTGGAGCGGCCGAAAACACGTCGTTTGGAACCTGAATCGCCACGTGAACGTGCTGAGCGGCATCAACGGCGAGGGCAAGAGCACGATTTTGAACAAGGTCGTGAAAAGTCTGGCGCAGGGCGGTGAATTTCCGAGCCATTTGCTCAAGGGCGTCCATCTGAAGGTGGAGCCGAAGGATGCGAAATGGATTCGCTACGACCTGATGCGGTCGTTTGATATGCCCGTGCTCGACGCCGACACCATCGCACAAATCGACTCGCGAATCTCGTCGGCACTCGATTTCCAACTCTACAACCTGCAACGCAAATACCTCGACTATCAGGTGAACATCGGCAACCGCCTCATCGCCATTTTGCAGAGTGGCGAGCCCGATGCGGCGCAGAAAGCACAAGACATTTCGCAGCGGAAAACCCGTTTTCAGGATATGCTCGACGACCTTTTCAAGGAAACGGGCAAGCGCATTATCCGCACCGAGAACGAAATCCGCTTCACGCAAATCGGCGAGACGCTGATGCCCTACCAACTGTCGTCGGGCGAGAAGCAGATGCTCGCCATTCTGCTGACGGTGCTCGTGCAAGACAACGAGCCTTACGTGCTGTTTATGGACGAGCCCGAAGTGAGCCTACACATCGAGTGGCAGAAGCAGTTGATTGACCTCGTGCTCGAACTCAACCCCAACGTGCAAATCATCCTGACGACCCACTCGCCCGCCGTCATTATGAACGGATGGATGGACCACGTGACGGAGGTGAGCGATATTTTGGTGAATGAGTAAAAAAGGTAAAAGGGGGAAATATTGAAGCGACTCAAAGACAACATTTCATCGCAATACTTCGAGGCGGCCAACCGAATGAAGCCGAAAACCGCCCGAAAGCGCATCGTGGCCTATGTCGAGGCCTACGACGACGTATTTTTCTGGCGCACGGTGTTGAGTCGGTTTGAAAACAGCGAGCGATATTTTGAAGTGTTGCTTCCGACGCGTGTCGGCAAACTCGAGCGAGGCAAGAAAGCCGCGATGATGAAGTTGCTGTCGGACAAGGTCGGGCGCAATATGATTGCCTGCGTCGATGCCGACTACGACTACCTGATTCAGGGCAACACCGAGACTTCGCGGCAGTTGCTCAACAACCCCTATATCCTTCACACCTACGCCTACGCCATCGAGAATCTGCAATGCTTCGCGCCCACGTTGCGCGACGTTTGCGTGGCCGTGACACTCAACGACCGACAGATTTTCGACATCGCCGAATACCTGCGCGAGTATTCGCAAGCCATTTTCCCGCTCTTCGTCTGGAGCATTTGGTACTATCGGCAGGACGTTTACAGAGATTTCACCATCAGCGACTTCTGTTCGGTCATCGAAACGGGCAATTTCACGATTCAGAAAGCCCCCGAAATCCTTCAGCGCGTGCGTCGGAAAGTCGGAACGCGCATCGCTCAGTTGCAACGCCAGCATCCCGACGCGAAAGAGTCGTATCTCGCCGTGAAAGAGTCGATTCGGGAACTCGGCGTGACGCCCGACACCACCTATTTATACATCCAAGGCCATCATTTGTTCGATGGTGTGGTGATGCCGATGCTCAAGAAGATTTGCAGCCAACTCGTCAATGAGCGGCAAAACGAAATTCATCGCCAGAGCCAGCACAGCACGCAGCGTCGCAACGAACTGTCGTGCTACACGAAAAGCGTCGCCGACATCGAAGGAACGCTCAAAAAGAACCTCGGCTACGTGCTTTCCGAGCCTTTCCGCCGTATTCAGGCCGATGCGGAGCGACTTTTTTCGAGTCAAAAAACTTCATGATAAAAACGAAAACCATGATGAGCCCACGAAACATCCTTTTTCCCTGTCTCGGTCTCGCCGCCAGTGCCGTGGCGCAAGACGAGCAGCGTCCGAACGTGATTTTCCTGATGGCCGACGACCTCGGCTATGGTGACCTTTCGTGCTACGGGGCGACCCGCGTCAGCACGCCGAACGTCGATAGCATTGCGCGAAACGGCATCCGCTTCACCGACTGCCACGCCGTCGCCTCGACGAGTACGCCCTCGCGCTACTCGGTGCTGACGGGCGAATATTGCTTCCGTCGCACAGGCACCGACATCGCCGCAGGCAACGCTGGAATGATTATCAAACCCGAGCAATACACGCTCGCCGACGTGTTCCAAAGTGCTGGCTATCGTACGGCTGCCATCGGAAAATGGCACCTCGGACTAGGCAGCGAAAGCGGAAAACAGGACTGGAACGCCGAACTCGATTGGACACCGCGTGACATCGGCTTCGACTACCACTATCTGATGGCTGCGACCGCCGACCGCGTGCCCTGCGTCTTCATCGAACAGGGAAAAGTCGAGAACCACGACCCTTCAGCACCGATTTTTGTGTCGTACAACCAAAATTTCGACGGCGAACCGACGGGTAAGAACAATCCTGAGTTGCTGACGAAGTTGAAAGCGAGCCACGGTCACGATATGAGCATTGTGAACGGCATCGGGCGCATCGGTTTTATGAAAGGCGGTGGTAAAGCGCTGTGGCGCGACGAGGATTTGGCCGATTCGATGATTGTAAAATCCATCAAATTTATGGCAGAAAATAAAGAAAGACCGTTCTTTATGTATCTGTGTACCAACGACATACACGTCCCGCGCTACCCTGCCGACCGTTTTCGTGGAAAAAGTCCGATGGGATTGCGCGGTGACGCGATTTTGCAGTTCGACTACACCGTCGGACGCATCGCTGCCGCCCTCGACAGCCTCGGCATCGCCGACAACACGCTGCTCGTCATCACGAGCGACAACGGTCCCGTGCTCGACGACGGTTATCAGGACCAAGCGGCGGAATTGGTCGGCGACCACAAGCCTGCTGGTCCGTGGCGCGGCGGAAAATACAGTGCTTTTGAGGCTGGAACGGCTGTTCCCTTCATCGTGAATTGGCCGGCGCGCATCAAGGAAGGAAAGGTTTCCGACGCACTCGTCTCGCTCATCGACAACATCGGCACATTTGCCGCGCTCGTGGGCGTGGAAGTGCCGCTCGGACAGGCTTACGACAGCAAAAATTATCTTTCTACGTGGCTCGGCGACGACGAAAAAGGCCGCGATTTCGTCGTGGAAATGGCGCAGGCGCGTGGTTTGTCGTATCGCACGAAAGATTGGAAATACATCGAGCCGATGAACGGCAGTCCCGTGCAACGGCTGACAGGCATTGAAACGGGCTATTCCCCCGTTCCGCAACTTTACAACCTCGCCGATTCAAAATTCGAGGGTGTCAATGTCTATGAATCGCACCAAGCGGTGGCCAATCAACTAAGAGAAGAGTTGGAAGAACTTCGGCTGATGAAGTCGAGCAAGTCGCAATAAAGCGGATTCTGACGCAGCGTGGGCTCGTGGCCAGTGATGATCATTCGGCAGCGAGCCCTTGTCAGTGCCACGTTCAACTTGCGGTCGATGACGGCATCATCTTCCACAAACGTGTTGGCGCAAAGGAAATCGAGTTGATAGCGATGGGTGACGGTGGTGCTGTAGATGATGACATCGCGCTGCGAACCTTGGTAACGCTCGACGGTGTCGATGCTGATTTTCAGCAGTTCGGGAATCGCCAACGCCTCGATTTCGCGCCGTATCATACTGATTTGATTGCGGTAGGGCACAATGACGCCGACGGTTTTGTCGGGGTTGAAGTCCGCGCTGTATTCCTCGAAAATTTTCTTGAGTTCGCTGGCGACAATGCGGGCTTCGGAAGGGTTGACTTTGTCAGAAAAGGAAGCCCCCTCCCTGCCTCCCCCCGAAGGGGAGGTGTTTGAATTGGAGTTTTCCGACGGAATGAAGACGATTCGCGGCTCTTTCGACTCTTCTTTTTGATGCGGAAGGGGCACGGGCAAGAGTTTTTCGCGGCGGTAGAACATTCGGTTCGGCCATTCGGCGATGTCGGGGTGCATTCGACCTTGGCGGCGGAGGATGCCGATCGAAGACCCACCCCCTACCCCTCCCGACGGGAGGGGAGTTTGATTGTCGCTTGAAATATTATTCAAAAGCCTTTCAAACAGGGAATTTCGGCAATTCGTCAGTCCGATTTCGCGCAGTTTTTCGTCGGTCACTTCCGATTCCGCCTCACTTTGTTGCACGACGGCTGGCAGTTGTTTATGGTCGCCGATGAGAATGAATTTTGGCACCTGACAAAGCAGTCCAATCAACTGAGGTTCAAGGATTTGCGAGGCTTCATCAACGATGAGCAACGAGAAATTCTTCAACGTGAACAGCGACATTTGTGCCTGCAACGAAGTGGTCGTTCCCACAACGATTCTGACCTCGTCCAATCGCTGCCGAATCGCACTGAGTTGCGGTTGGTCGCCGATGGTCTGCTGCAACAGCCGATGACGGAAACGGGGGTCGCAAGAATATCGCCTTCCGATGCGCATATAGTCTAAATTGGCGGTTTCGAGCATATCGCAGATTTCATCGACGGCGCGGTTGGTGTAGGCGGTGAGTAATATGGAGGAAGGAGGAGGGAGGAACGAAGAAGGATTTTGGAAGCATTTTGGAGTGTCCGCAAGGGCTTCCTCGACCAAAAAGCGCAGTGCCAACGAGGTTTTTCCCGTTCCCGGCGGTCCGATGAGCAGGAAATAGTCTTGCGCCTGCTTCGCTTTCAGCAAAACATCGTCGTAGGCAGGGTGATAACTGCGCGAAAGTTGCACGGAAGTGTCGATTTGCGGTTCACGCTGTCCGAGCAAGAGGGCGCGACGATTCGGGGCTGCCGAGGCGAAGGCGGCAATGGCTTTCATCGGGGCACTTCCGCCGATGTCACTGTGCTCGATGGCGTATTTTTTCTCACTCGACAATATTTTCGGGTTCTTCTGTCCGTCGCGTAAGGCAACCGTCAGTTGATTGGCGGAAATGTCGATGAGCGTGGCGCGGAAGAGCAGACTGCGCCGCACATCGGGCTCGTCGCCGTCATTGTAGGCATAGAGATAGACGCTGTCGCCAGCGCGGAAATTCGGCAGGAAATTCTCGCCCTGTTCGGGCACGGCCAACGTGATGAGGTCGAAGCCACGGTCGGGGTCGCTTTTCTCCTTTTCGATGACTTGAAGGTCGGTGAAAATGTTGCCCAGTTCCTTTTTCTCGGCGGTCGGCAGGTTCCAAAGGTCGGCCACGCCACCGCCCGGCTTCTGTCGGTTGCCAAGTCGCGAAGCCAGTTGTTCGCGGTAGCAAAAGGTCAACATTCGGCAAACGTAGGATTTTTCGAGCGGCGAAAGGCGGTGAATCGGTTGGGTGACGGCCTCGGTCTGCGGTTTGATGTATTGCTCGAAAAATGTGCTCGAAAGATGTTTCTCGTTGAGTGTTTCGGCATTCAAATCGTCGAGAATCGACTCGAAACCCTCGGTGGCGAGGCGGAAATCGATGTCGGCGATGCGATTGCGCAGGGCGATGGCCTCGTGGAAGAGTTTTTGGTAGAAATTCACGGCGACCAGACCGCCTGGCAGCGGATATTTCGAATAGAGCAGTCGAGCGTCGATTTTCCGCGTTCCGAGGTTGAAATTCTGCGTCAGAACGCCGTAGTAGAGCAACAACTGCACGTAGTGGTCTTCCTTCTGAAAACTGCCAAATTCGTTGGGTCGGCCTCGCTCGATGTTGAAATTTTTACCCGATTTTTGCTCAACCAACAGGCTGAAATCGGTCGTCATCAAATCGACGCGACCCTGCAAACCGAGGCGTTCGCAGACAAATGAAGGCTCTAATATTGAATGATGGATGTTGAATTGTTGGGTGTTGGGTGATAGGTGTCGGGTGTTGGGTGATGGGTGATGGGTATTGAATAATTCATTGACAATCTGGACGATATTGGCTGCCTGCCGCGCTGCCGCCTGTTTGAAATCCTCGTTGCGATTCAGGTCGTCGCAAGCGCAATAGTCGAGTGCCTGCTGGCGGAAATGGGCGCGCAGGGTGCTTCGCCAATCGTAGTCGCCGTCGCTGTTGATGACGTCGTCGAGGGCGCGACCCGCGAAATTACCTAGCAGCAGCGCCTGCGAATTGGCGTTGGGCGCGATGTTGCGGATGGTGTAGCCGAGCGGATGGTGGCCGATGGGCTGAAAACAGGCCGCGATGGAACTGATGTCGAGCAGGTAATCGGGTTCGACGACAATCAATTTCGGCACGAGGCAGTCGGGTTCGTCCTTTTCAAAGGTCGCATCCAAGAGGTTCAACTGCATATCGCGTCGCAGAATCGGCTGCAAATGGCGCAGATGGTCGGCAGAATAATCGACCACGAACGTTTCCGCCTCATCGTCATCGACTGTCACGCGAATCGTCGTGTCGTCGAACTCATCGACGATGCACCGCAGACATTCGAACCGCTCGGCAGCGAAATCCTTGTCTTCGCGAGGCTTGTTCGTGGGCGGAATCCGACCGATGAGCACCGACGGAATCGACGTTTCAAACACCGCCGCAATGAACATCGACAACGCCCGACAACCATACAAAACATCCTCGCGAGCCATCGATTTGCGGCGGTTGCTGTCGCGGCGCATTTTTTGTATCGCCACCACGTCGCCCAAATGCACCCGAAACCGCTTGCACAGGAAATCGACCTGCGAAAACAGGTTGCCGAAGGCCATTTTTTCGTCGCGCAAGGCTTCCGCACAGCACAAAACCAGCGTTTCGTGCATCAGTCGGTTGGCCGCTACGTCCTCGGGCAAGTCTAAAATTTCCGCCACGCGGTCGAACAAATCGGTCGCCGTGAGGTATGATTTCGTCGTCTTTTTCATCCGTTTTTGTTAATGATTTGCAAATATACGCATTTTTCTTTTGATATTCGAGGGAAAAGCATTATTTTTGCGCCATTATGACGAAAGAAGAATTGATGCGCAGGGCGATTGTCCTGTCAATAAATAGTGTGAAAACGGGTGGCGGACCCTTCGGAGCCGTCATCGCGAAAGACGGTGAAATCATTGCCGAGGCGTCGAACAGCGTGACGCTCGACAACGACCCCACCGCCCACGCGGAAGTGAATTGTATTCGCAAGGCTACGAAAAAGCTTTCGACCTTCGACCTTGCTGGTTGTGAAATCTACACCTCGTGCGAACCCTGCCCGATGTGCCTCGGTGCCATCTATTGGGCGCACCTCGACCGCATCTACTACGGCAACGACCGCAAAGATGCTGCCAAAATAGGATTCGATGACAACTTCATCTATGATGAAATTGCCATCGAACCGAAACATCGCCATCGCCCGATGAAGCCGTTACTTCGCAAAGAAGCCCTCGAAGCCTTCAAACTTTGGGAGTCGAGCGAGGAGAAGACAGAATACTAATCGAACATTTCAATCGACACCTTCGGCATCGCACCGTTTTGCGTGCAGACGTAGGCAGAAACCTCCACCGCAAGTTTGTGGGCTTCGGCGATGGTTTTTCCCGTGAGAATGGCCGAGCAGAAGGCGCCTGTAAAGGAGTCGCCAGCACCGACGGTGTCGGCAACCTGCACTTTCGGCGTTTCGCGGAAGAACATCTGACCAGGTGCAAACACATACGAACCGTTGGTGCCGCAGGTGAGCACGAGCATGTCGAGATTGTATTTGCCGAGAATGAGCCAGCATTTGTTCTCGATGTCAAGTCCCGGATAGCCAAACATCCGTCCGATGGTGACGAGTTCTTCATCGTTGATTTTCAGGATGTTACAACGCTGTATCGACTCTTGAATTACCTCGCGAGTGTAGAAATTCTGGCGCAGGTTGATGTCGAAAATCTTCATGCAGTCTTTCGGCGTGGCATCGAGGAAACGATGGATATTCTCGCGTGAGACGACGTTGCGCTGTGCCAGCGAACCGAAGCACACGGCACGGCACTGACGCGCCACCTCCTCGATTTCAGGCGTGAAGGGAATGTTGTCCCATGCCACATTTTCGCGGATGTCGTAAGTGGGAATGCCCTGTTCGTCGAGTTGCACCTGCACGGTGCCAGTGGGATACGGCACACGCGGCATCAGGTAGCGCAGTCCGTGTTCCTCGAGCGACTCAATAGTTTCCTCTGCCAGTTTGTCCTCGCCGAGTGCACTGATGGCCAGCGTGTTTTCCTGACCGAGAAACTGTCCGGCGTGATAGGCGAAGTTGGCAGGTGCTCCGCCCAGTTTTTTTCCTTCGGGCAGCACGTCCCAGAGTGCTTCGCCCAGTCCAACTACTAATTGATTCATATTTTTGTTTTTTTTTCGAGGAACGAGGGGCGAGGAACGAGAATAGATTCCTTTTACTCCTTACTCCTCAACTCCTCAAATTATTTTTTCGAAACTTTCGGGATATAGCTGAAAAGATAGAGCACACCGACCGCCATGACCAGCACTGCGCCAGCCTGACCGAATCCGTCGCTCATGAAGCCCATGAGAAGCGGGAAGACGGTGCCACCAAACAGACCCATAATCATCAGTCCGCTGACTTCGTTCTGCTTACTGGGCACGGATGTCAGCGCCTGAGCGAAGCAGATGGAGAAGATGTTTGAATTGCCGTAGCCGACGAGGGCGATGGCAGTGTAGAGTTCCCATTTCTCGGTTCCGATGAAGAGCAGCAGCATGGAAAGAGCCATCATGCACACGCTGGCGATGAAGAACGTGCGATTGCTCAGCACGCGGAGGAAGAACGAGCCCGTCAGACAGCCGATGGTACGGAAAATGAAGTAGAGCGAGGTGGCAAAAGCGGCCTCGTTGAGGCTCATTCCGAGGCGTTCCATCAGAATTTTCGGGGCGGTGGTGTTCGTGCCGACATCGATGCCCACGTGGCACATGATGCCGAGGAACGACAGCAACACGATGGGCGTTCCAAGCAGTTTGAACGACTCGACATACTGTGTCGAAAGCGCAGCACTCTTCTCGGCGGCCAACTCTTCCATGTTTTCATGGATGGGCGTGGCGAGAAGCAGAAGAGTGGCGAGGATGCCCACAACGAAATAGATGAGGAACAGCACGCGCCAGTCGAGTCCGAACGACGGAATAACCTTCGTGGCGCCCCACATCGCCAGATAAGGCGCAAGGAACGAGGCGATGGCCTTGACAAATTGTCCGAAGGTGAGCGTCGAAGCGAGGTTTTTGTCGCCGAGCACGGTCGATACAAGCGGATTGAGCGACGTCTGCATCAGCGTGTTTCCGATGCCGAGCAGCGAGAACGCGATGAGCATCACCGTGAAACTATTGCCGAAGAGGGGAATAAACAGCGATGCGATGGTCACGATAAGCGACAGCACCACCGTTTTCTTGCGTCCGATGCGGTTCATCAGCACACCCGTAGGCACGCTGAAGATGAGGAACCAGAAAAATACGAGCGAGGGGAAGATATTGGCCATCGAGTCGCTCAGGCCGAGGTCTTCTTTCACATAGTTCGAGGCGATGCCCACGAGGTCAACGAAACCCATGCAGAAAAAGCACAGCATCACCGAAAGAATGGCAGTTTTTTTAGTTTGAGAGGTCATAGTTTTTGTTTTTAAGAATTATTTTTCAAGCAAATAAATGTTGAGGTCTTCAATGCGAGCCTTGCCCTTGCCGTCGAAACGCAGATGGTTGTAAGGCTCAGAGGGGAACACGATGCTGGTCATCGGGAAGAGACCGCTATTGCCGAAGCCGGGGTCGATAAAAATCTCGATGCTGGCCTTATCGACGAAGATGCGCAACTGATAGCGACCGACGTCGGGCAGCGGGGCGCGTGTCACCGATGCAAAATCGTCGGAGAAGGCGGTCTGTCCGCTCTTGGTACGGTCGAAATAGTATTCTTTTTTCGCCGTGTCGAAGCCGATGACAACCTCTTCGCCCTTATTATTCAATAAGGTGAGTTGAGCCTGCTCGGATTTCTGCATGTCGAGCGTCGCGGTGATTTCATAGGCACCATGGTTCTTCTTCAACAGGTTTTTGAAGTCTTTCCTGCCCGTGGCAGAGCCTTTTTTCACGGCTTTAGCGCGCATGGCGAGCATTTCCTTCGACGGAGTGCTGACGAGATAGGTTTCGCCGTCGAGTTGCGCCAGATGAAGGTCGCGAGGAATGGAGTTGGCCGAGCGGAACTGCTGCGTGGGCACCTGATTGGCGTATTGCCAATTCGACATCCAAGCGATGGCCACCGTGCGGTTGTCGGGAGCGTTCGAGAACGTCACCGTGGCATAGTGGTCCTTGCCGTAGTCCATCCATTTCGTTTCCTCGGGAGCATCTTCGCAGGTGAATTTATGGCCGTCGAATTGTCCGACGAAATACTGCGTGGCCGAGCCGCCAAAGGGTCCACCCGGATTGATGTTGAGCAGCAGCACCCACTTCTCGAAACGCTGGGGTTGCGAGGTTTTCAGGTTGAAGGGAGAAGTCACTTCCGTTCCTGCCAATTTCAGCAGGTCGGGACACTCCCAGACGCCGTCGTGGTTGCCATATTCTCGACCGAAAGAACTCTCGTAAGTCCAATTTTTCAGGTCAGGCGAGCTGTAGAACTGCACCTCCTGCCCCACTGCCAGCACCACAATCCAGCGTTTTGTCGCCTCAAACCAGAACATTTTCGGGTCGCGGAAATCGGGTGCATCGAGTGTGATGACGGGGTTGCGGTCGTATTTCGTGAACGTTTTTCCGCCGTCGGTCGAATAGGCGATGCTCTGCGTCTGGTTCTGTCCAGCCGAAGTGTACATCGCGACGACGGCACCCGCACCGAAACCTGCCGTGTTGTCCTTGTCGATGACGCACGAACCGCTAAAAATGGCTCCGAGCGCATCGGGTTCGATGGCGGCAGGCTGCGCTTCCCAATGAACGAGGTCGCGCGACGTGGAATGGCCCCAAGTCATGTTTTCCCATTGCGAACCGTAGGGATTCCACTGGTAGTAGAGGTGCCACACGCCATCCTTGTAGAACATTCCGTTCGGGTCGTTCATCCAGCCATATACGGGCGTATGATGATAGTAGGGACGGAATTGTTCTAGGTTGGTCGTGTCGAACGTATCGCTCTGGCGAATTTCCTTCCAGCAGACGAAGCCCTTCACAGCTCCCGTGGTGCGTCGATTCGCATGGAAAGTGACATCGAGCAGCAGCGTTTTCGCGTCGGCGAAGCGGCTGAGGTCGAGCGGCACGTAGTAGTCAACCTTGTCGGCAGCGAGGCGTGCGTTGAACGACATCACTTCCTTTCCGCCCGCGATGACGCGGATGTTTGCATTTTCCTCGCGCTCCTGCACGGGCAGCAGCAGATAGCGACCCGTCACGTCGATGCGCATCATGGCGTGATGGTCCGACAGCATTTGTGCCTGAGCGCTCAAGCCGAGGCTATGCAGCAGAATCGCGGCGATTGCTAAGAATTTTTTCATGTTTGTTTTTGTTTTTAGGTTTGATTACTTCCAGATTCGCTTCAGCGAGCGCACTTGTGCCTTGGCAGTGGCACCTTCGACGGTGAACTCGTTGTAGATACTGGTCGGGAAGACAAGATTTGTCATGGCCATGGTGCCCGACTGCGTGAAAATTTCAACCGACGACTGATCGACGAAGAGGTCGAGCGTGACGCTGTTGCCCGACACGTTGAGCGGTGCCTGCATCGAGGGAATGGAGAAAAAGCCGTTGAACGACGTTTTTCCCGAAACAGCCGTGCGATGGGCGGTCAGCGTGCGGTCGGAAGCGTTGATGTCGATGATGAAACGCTCGTTGGAAGCGTTGGTCAGGGTGATGGTTGATTTCTTGTCGAGGTCGATGGTCAGTCGAAGTTGGTAGGCGTCTTTTGCGTCGATTTTGCCCGTGGTTGTCTTCCACGAATCGGCAATTGTCTCGATTTCCTTCACGACGGTGTTGGCGAGCAGCGGTTTCCCGTCGAACTCGACGAGTTTCAACTCACGCGGCAGCGTGAAGGCCGAGCGCCAAGGCGAACAGGGCACGTCGCCGGCATATTGCCAGTTGTTCATCCATCCGATGAGGATTTTCCGATCGCCCGTGTTCGACCACGTTACACCGGCGTAATTGTCCATGCCGTAGTCGAGCCAAAGCGGATAGTCGAGGTTGTCGGCCTTGAACTCCTTTCCGTCGAAATTACCGACGAAATACATCGTTCCAGAGCCGAGAATCGGGCCACCCGGGTTCACACTGACGAGCATCACCCATTTGTCGCCGAACTGCAACAGGTCGGGACATTCCCATTGAAGACTGGGACGGCCAGCCGAGGTCAAATCGACGAAAAAGGTGCTCAGGTGGTTCCATGTCTTCAAGTTGGTCGAGCCGTAGATTTCCACACCCATCTTCCAACCTTTGGCCAGCACCATGATCCACTGCTTCGTGGCTTCATGCCAGAAAACCTTCGGGTCGCGCAGGTTGTCGTCGTTGTTCTTGATGACAGGATTGTTGGCATATCTCAGAAACGTTTTTCCGCCATCGGTCGAGTAGGCCATGCTCTGCTGTTGTGCCGAGCCTGCCGAAGTGTAGAGGGCAACCATCGTTCCAGCACCGAAACCAGCAGTATTGGCTTGGTCGATGACGGCAGAGCCCGAGAAAATGTCGCCGAGTTCGTCCCGTGTCAAAGCCACCGACTGCTCTTCCCAGTGGATAAGGTTGGTCGAAGTGGCGTGTCCCCACGACATATTGCCCCAGTTGTTGCCCATCGGGTTGTACTGATAGAACAAATGGTAAGTTCCATTGACAAACACCAGTCCGTTGGGGTCGTTCACCCAGTTTTTGGCGGGTGTGAAGTGGATTTGCGGACGATACTGCTCGTTGTAGCTTTCCGTCGTCGGGATTGGGTCGTCTGGCTGGTCTGGCGGTTCGGGGGTTGGATTCAACTCGTCTTTCGAACATGCCGACAGGATGATGACCATTGCCAGCGTTAGTAATGTGGAAAATAGGTTCTTTTTCATACGTTTTTGTGAAAGAGGTAGCTGCCATGACGGCAACTACCTCAAATTTTTATCGTGTCTTCAGATATTCCAAAGAGTTCTTGGCCAGCGTCAGCACGTTGTCCTGATAGATGTTGTTCTTCGGGCGAGCGCTCTTGTCGGGCGTGCCGTCGGGGTTCTTCATCGAGAACTCGCAACCACCGTTACCGATGCAGAGCAGTGTGCCCTTGAACTCGGTGTTGCCCTGCTGGGCTTCCCATACGTTCATCTGGCTGACCCACCAAATCTGGCTGTCCCACGTTCCGAGCGGGAACACACCGTAGGTCTGCGTGAGTTGCGTGTAGCAAGCTTCGTCGCCGTTGCCGAGACCCGTCCACAGGCTGGGCAGGTTGAAGTACAGACAGTTGTGGTCTTCCGTCCAACCCGGACCCTTGAAGGCGATGAGTTTGGTGTCGGCATTGGTTTCCACTTCCAGACCCTTGTAAATCGGGTGAGAAGAGTGGTCTTTCTTGAACTTGCGGTCGGGATAGAGTTCAACAGCCATCTTCCAAACATCGTTGTTGATGCCGCCAGGGCCGAAGCCGAAGGCGTGGTCGTTGCCCTTCATTTCGTCGAGGCTGACGCGACCGAGATGACCGGCATAGACAGTGGCATGGCTCCAGAGCAGCAGCGAACCACCCTCCTTGTACCACTCGCGGATGGCAGGCGTTGCAGCCTCCACGTTGGCGGGAATGTTCCACACGTCGCTCTCGCTGACGCCTTCGAGGTCGCGCATCCAGAACAGCACGCGGAAGCGGTCAACGTCGGCAACCGACTTCACATCGTTGAAGCTGACGAACTCGGCGGTGGGATAGTTGGCGTGCAACCACAGCCAAGCCGAAGCCTCATCGTCGTCGCCATCCTTCACGAGTTCATCGGGCGTAGCATAGACGCTCAAGAAACCGATGGCGGTCTTACCGATGCGGAGCGACGAGCGCGTGGCCAACGAAGTGCCTTTGTCGTTGACAGCAACGACGGTCACTTCCCAGACTTCGCCAGTCTGCACGTCGGGAATTGTGAAATTGCGAGCCGTTCCGGGGAGCGTCTCGGTGATGGTGCGCTTGCCGTTGGTGGCGGTGAAGCGGATGCTGGTGGCATCTGCAGCCTTGTCCCACTCCACGTAAGCGTCGTAGCCGCCTGTCTTGTCGAGTTGCGACATCATCAGACCGGTGATGCTCGTGGCACCAACGCGGGTGTAGTTCTTGATGACGCCCGTCGAGAAGTTCTGGTCGTCGGTCAGTTTGAACACATATTCGAAAGGAACATTCGTGGGAACGTCTTTCTGCGTATAGCTGGTGCCGCTGACGATCTCTGAGGACGAAAGCGTACCGTTGCGATAGATGGCCACCTGCATTTTCAGACCGTTAGCCAGTGCCGGCCAAGTCAGAATGTAGTCGTCGCCAGAGAGTTGACCGCTGATTTGGGTCACATCGGGAGCCATGACCTTCATGGCTTCGCGGTCGATGTCTTTGTCCTGACAGGCAGTCAGAACAAGTGCGAACATCGCTATGATAATGAATGATATTTTTTTCATAACTCTTAAAATATTTCTACTTAACTACTTAACTTCTATAACTCCTTATTTATATCCTTTGTTCTGCGTGTAGAGTCCGGGCACATAGAAGAGCTGGATGTAAGGCAGGGGGAAGTACTCGTTCTTGGCGCTTGTGTAGTGAGCGTCCTTGTAGTACTGGGCATAAGTCTGTCCTTCGTAGCTGACGTTCTGTTCTTTCTCGAAGAACTTGTTGAGCGTCTGCGAGGCGATACCCCAGCGGCGCAGGTCGAAGTAGCGGCCATTTTCCATGGCGAGCTCCAGACGACGCTCCCACTGCAAGCACTGGCGAGCCTGTTCCTTGGTCTGGAAATAGGTCGAGGGATAGAGTGCGATGTCGCAGTGGTCCTTGGCATAGCCGATGTGCTTGCCGACGGAGTTCTTCGCACGCTGGCGAATGTCGTTGATGATGGAGCGAGCCTCTTCGAGTTTACCCGTCTCGATGAGGGCCTCGGCACGCATGAGCATCACGTCGGTGTAGCGCAGCACGTAGTCGTTCATGGCGAATGCCTGCCACGGGTTGTCGAACGTCTCGCCCTTCGAGCGCTGCGGCACTTCCTTCATCGAAGCGTAGTAGCCGTAGGTGTTCGGCGTGCGCGAATTGTCCTTCGTCATGGTGTATGCCGCCTCGTATTTGTAGGGGAAAGTCGGCATTCCAACCGTGTGGAAGAGGCGCGGATCCCATTTCTGAGCGGTGGGCTTGCCATTGATGGGGTAGGCAATTTCGTTGTTGAAGTCGTTGAACATGGGCAGACCGTCTTTCGTCTTGAAGGCGTTGACGAGGTTCTGTGTGGGCTTGTGGAAGTCCCATCCGCACGACCAGATACCCCAGCAGCCGTTCAGCATGTTCGACCAGTTGGCACGTCCGAAGAGCGTGTTATCGTCTTTGTAGTCAGAGTGTTGCACGGCGAAAATGCTCTCTTTCGAGTTTTTGTACTCGGGCAGGAAGATGTCGCCGTAGTCCTCGAGGTAGCCGTAGGAAGAATTTTTCACCACTTCGGTGTATTTCACCACTTCCTGCATATACTGCTGGTTGATGTGGTTGACGCCGGTCGTTGCTTCGTAGCCGTCGCCCCAAGCCATCGTCAGATAGCACTTGGCGAGGTAGGCAGCGGCAGCAATCTTGTTGGCACGACCGCCTTCCGCCTGCGTGACGGGCAGAACGTCGTAGGCAACCTTGAAGTCGGCCACGATTTTCTCCATCAGTTCAGCGTGGGTGAACTGGTTGTTGGGAGTCTGCTCCTCAGTGTGGTTCTTATAGACTTCCTCGTCGATCCAAGGCACTTGATACCACATTTGCACCAGTTTGAAGTAGAAATGTGCGCGAAGGAAGCGAACTTCAGCCTCGCGGATAGCCTTCGTCTCGGCACCGAGTTTCTCGTCGCCATACTGAGCCAGCGACACCAGTGCGCGGTTGCAACGGCTGATGCTGCAATAGAAGTGATACCACTGTTCGTCCATGTGGTCGGGGGTCGAAGCGGTCAGCGTTGACCACACTTCCACGGGGTGATAGTTCGTGTCGGTTGTTCCCGAACCGCCTTTCATGGCATCGTCGCTCGAAACGTCGCCGTAGGGCCAGAGGTTGAAAGGATAGGTGTACCAGTCGTCGCCCAGTTTGGCGTAAGCCGAGGTAACCATTTCATTGGGCTGGCTCATGGCCAGGTCTTCGCTGATGACACCCTGCGGCTCAACATCGATGAAATCGTTGCAGGAAGAGAGGCTTGCTGCGGTGGCGAAACCGACCAGACCTGCAAATGCAATATTCTTGATATATTTGGTAATCATAACTTTAACTTTTTTACCTTGAAACATTTTAATCATTAAAACGAAGCCTGAAGTCCGAGTGTGAACGAGGTGTTGTTAGGATACATCCAACGCGGGTTCTCGGGGTCGGAGCAAGTCAGCGACTTGGTCTTCAGCGTCAGCAGGTTGTGGCCCGAAACGTAGAAGCGGAGGCTGCTCATGCTCAGTTTCTGCACGATGGAAGCGGGCAGCGAGTAGCCGATTTGCACCTGACGGAGTTTGGCGTAAGAACCATTTTCCACGAAATAGGTCGAGGTGCGGTTCTCGTTGCCGACGTTGTTGGTGGTCAGAGCGGGAATGGTCGATGAGGTGTTGCCTGTCGTCCAAGCACCCAACATGCGATTACCCTTGTTCGAACCAGCATCGGTGATGCTGTAGAAGTCGGTTTGGAACTTCTGGTCGTTGTAAACATCCTGACCAGCGACACCCTGCCAGAACATGGTGAAGTCGAAATCCTTGTAGCCAAGTTCGAAGTTCAAACCCCAAGAGAAATCGGGCACGGGCGAGAAAATCCAAGTTTGGTCTTGCTCGTTGATGATGCCGTTACCGTCGAGGTCGGCATATTTCAAACCACCCACGCGGGCGTTGTCCTGACCGCTGGCCAGCACTTCCTCGCGATTCTGGAAGAGTCCGTCAACCACGTATCCCACGATGGAACCGTAGGGGCGCTTCGACTCGACGAGGTTTTCCTTGGCGGTGTGCACATAGGAACCGGTCGTCGTCTCGGGCAGATAAGTCACCTTCGAACGGAAGAAGTCGAGGCTACCATTGACATTGTAGCGCAGACCGTAGTTGGTGGTGTGGCGATAGCCCAAGGCAAACTCCATACCCTTGTTCTGCAGGCTCGGACCATTCAGCCACGAAGCACCACCCTCACCCATCGAACCGAGGTAGGCGGGATTGATGAGCATGTCTTTCACCTTTTTAATATAAGCATCGACCGTACCATAGAGCGAGTTGCCGAAGAGCGTGAAGTCGAGACCGAGGTTGTACTGCTCGGTGGTTTCCCACTTCAGGTTGTTGTTCTGCGACTGTGTGGCGCGGTAGCCCGAGGGGAAGATACCCGAACCTTGCAGGGCGATGTCGTAGGCAGTCGATTCGTTGCGACCACCGCCGTAGGTTGCGGCATACAGACCGTAGCGAGCGTAGTTCGAGATGGCTTGGTTACCCGTTTCACCCCACGATGCACGCAGTTTCAAGTCGTCGATCCAGTTTTGGTTGAGATGCTGCGAAATACGATAACCGAGCGTCACAGCGGGGAACGTACCATAGCGGTTGTTCTCACCGAAACGGCTCGAACCGTCGTGACGAATCGTGAACGAAGCCAGCAGCAGGTCTTTCCAGTTATAGTCGATTTTGCCGAAGAACGACACGAGGTTGTAGCCTTCCTCGATACCCGAGGCACGCTGCGTTCCCGTGGCGGCATTGGGCCACATGTATTTGTAGTTTTCCAAGGCGTACATCTGAGCATACGACGAGAAATCGTCGCGGGTCTGGCTGTGAAGTTCCATACCGGCGAGGATGTTGAACGTGTGCTCGGCAGCGAGCGTGAAGTTGTAGGTGGCGGTGTTCGACCACGTCCACTTCAAGTCGTTGGCCTGCGAAACCGAGGCGGCAGGCGTGGAGTTGTTCACCACGTCGGAGTGCCACGTGTAGGTGACGCTGTGGATGAAGCCGGCGTCGTAGTCGATACCGAAGTTCGAGCGCAACAGCAGTCCCTTGACTGGCGTCAGATTGACATAGGCATTACCGAAGATACGCCAGATTTTCAGGCGGTTGTCGCGGTTGTGGTAGAGTTCGCGGAGCGGATTCTGGCGGTCGCTCATGCCACCGACAGGACCTGAGAAGGTCACGCCGTCTTCTTCATACACAGGCACCGTGGGAGCCATCTTCAGAGCATTTTCCAGCGGCTGGCAATCGACCTGATTCGAATAGGTGATGGTCATGTTTTCGCCGATGGTCAGCATCTTGTTGATTTTGAAACTGGTGTTGATACGACCCGAAATGCTCTCGAAATCAGTGTATTTCAAGATACCGTTGTTCTTCTTATAACCAAACGAAACCAAGGCCGAAGTTCTGTCGGTGGCGTTCGAAATGGCGAGGTCGTAGTTCTGCAGGAAGCCCGTGCGAGAAATCTCCTTGAGCCAGTCGGTGTCGGAGAATCGCATCGTGCGCTTCGCATTGATGAATCCGTCGTAAAGACCATTCACCGTGTAATCGTTGTAGTCGCCTTTGGCGGGATCCCATGCGCGGATGTGCGTACCTTCCTTGGCATTGAGATTCAAACCGTAGTTAGAAGCGTAGGCCACGGGGTCGAGTCCGTCGTTGAGGGCGGCCTGAGCCATCGAGGTGGCATACTCGGCGGTGTTGGCGAGTTTCATCATCGTCTGCGAGTTGTAGAACTGCGCGGTGACATTGGCCGAGAAATCGACTTTCACCTTGTCGCCCTTCTTACCCGAGCGCGTCGTGATGATGATGACGCCGTTGGCAGCACGCGAACCGTAGATACTGGCCGAGGCTGCGTCTTTCAGCACCTGCATCGACTCGATGTCGTTCATGTTCAAGGTGTTCAGGTTGGTGGTCGTGGGCACGCCGTCGATGATGAAGAGCGGGTCCTGCGACGAGTTGAACGAACCGATACCACGAATGCGAACCGTACCTGCACCCACTGGCGAGCCATCGTGCGAAATGGTCATGCCCGGCACCTTGCCTTGCAGGGCGCGCATGGGGTCGGTGTCGCTCGAAGTCTTGAGTTCATCGGTCTTCACCACAGCCACCGCACCAGTCAGGTCGGCCTTGCGCTGTACGGTGTAACCCGTGACAACCACCTCGGAGAGTTCCTTGGCGTTGTCGCTCAAAGTGATGTTCATACCTGCCGAAGCGGGCAACTCCTGCGTGGCAAAGCCAATGTAGGAGACGACGAGAGTGGCACCGGTGGCGGTCTTCAGGCGGAAATTTCCGTCGATGTCGGTGATAGTTCCGTTCGACGTGCCTTTCTCCATGACGGTGGCACCGATGATGGGTTCGCCTGTGTTGTCAACAATCGTGCCGCTGGCTTCCGTCTGGGCGAAGGCAATGCTGCCCACCATGAGGAAGACGAACGACAGGAACAGCCGACGAGTCAGGCCAAGAGCTGAAATTGTTTTCTGCTTTTCCATGTTGTGTTTGATTTTAATGTTAGTACTTAGGTTTGTTTGATACGTTTTCGTTTTCGCTGCAAAATTATATTATTTTGTATGCGAACATAAACAAAAATCGTTCATTTCATTGAAAATTTGTTGCGATGTAACATTTTTGACAGCAAATGAACGATAATTGCAGAAAATCGCGAAAAATAACGGTGGAAACAGCCGAAAAGAATCAAAAAAACTAAGTTTTAAGCGGTTTCATTGCTCACTTCCGACGGGCTGACGCCAAATTCGTCGCGGAAGCATTTCGTGAAATAACTCGGTGCGGAAAATCCGACGGCGTAAGCCACTTCCGAAACGCTTTTGTCGGAACTGAGCAACAACTGATAGGCGCGATTCAACCGAGCCGTGCGCAGCAATTCCACTGGCGACCGACCCGACAGGGATTTCACCTTGCGATAGAGTTGCACGCGACTCAAATTCATGTCGGCGGCGAGGTCTTCAACGCTCACATCGCTGTCTTCCAAACGCGCTTCGATGACTTCCTTGAATCGGGTGATGAAATGCGATACGGGAACGGGCTCGTCTTCATTTTCTTGGTCAGAATTCTCGGTGTCTTCGGTGGTTTCCGAAGCGACATGAGCTTCTGGAACGGCCGCAACGTCCTCGGGCTTGAGGTTCCACAGCGTATTGACGACGCGCTCGCGCTGCAAAGCAATTTTGCGAAGGTGATAGAGGTAGAAAAGCACGATGACCACGACCAACAGCACGATGATGCCGATTGCCATACCCGTGAGAATACGCTGGTTGGCGAGCCGCTGCATGTAGTCGTCCACCCTTCCGTGAATCGTTTCGATGTTGTGGGTCTGACGCGCCAATTCCTCGGCCTGCATGAGCATCACATTGGCATTGTCGCGGGTGACAATGGCGGCTTTCAGGTGGTTTTCACGCTCGAAAGGCTTGTCTTCGAGGATGTTCATCGCCAACTGAAACAGTTCGTCGCCACGCGTGGGATAAATATACGAAGCCTCGAGATTTCCCTTGAGAATCTGCTCGATGCCGCCGTCGGGGATGGCCAGCGCGTCGATTCCGCAGAAAGCAGGAAGTTTTTCGGTCGTTTTCGATGCAACGAAAGCCGCCCGTGCACCGATGGCCATGCGGTCATTTTGTCCGAAAACATAGTCGATTTGACTGCTGACCGAGGGATTTTTTGCCATAAAATCTTGCATCGCCTTGGAAGCACTTTCCTCTGTCCAGTCGCCCTGCAGCGACGCGAGTAGCCGCATTTTCGGATGTTTTGCAATGGCATCGGCAAAACCACGATGACGATCGATGGCGGGCGAGGAGCCTTTGAGTCCCGTGATTTCGAGCACATTGCCTTGTCCGCCCAATTGATTGGCGATGTATTCGCCCATGGCGTGCCCCACAGCATAGTTGTCGGCACCCATGAAAGCAGTGTAGTTCGGACTGTCGGTCTTGCGGTCGAAAAGTATCACCTTGATGCCTTTCTGGAAGGCGCGGTCGATGGCTGGCGAAATGGTCGAAACTTGGTTGGGCGACACGATGAGCAAATCGACTCCCACGCTGATGAGGCTGTCGATTTGGGCGATTTGCCGTTGGTCGTCGTCGTTGGCAGAAACGATGCTCAACGCCACGTCGTCGTGGCTGTAGTTGGCGGTTTCAATCTCGGCGATGAGTTTGTTGCGCCAGATGTCGCTACTGCATTGCGACACACCGATGAGATATTTCTTATCGTTCCGAGAGCACGACACCAGCAGCACGAAGACAAGGGCGCAAACCACGCGAAGCCAAAGCCTTTCGTACCTTATATTTTTGTATCTATTTTTTAGTCCACCGTCCATAAAAATTGTTCATTTCGTAAAAAATCCCTGCAAAGATACATTTTTTTTCTAAAATAAGGGAAAAATATTCGATTTTTCGTTCAATTTTTCATAAAAATACATCTTCATGGCGCATAATCAAGGTCGAGGGCGCGACGGCCTTCGAGGTCGGTGAACACGAAGGTAAACATCCATTTATTGAGGCGAATTTTCGGCGTTTCCGCATAGGGAAGCACCATTTTCACCGTGTTCCAACCTTTGTCGAGATGGAGCACGAAGGGTTTTCTTGCTGCCATATTCTCGTCGGCGAGCGGTGTTTCAAGTCCGACACGCTGACCGTGGTGTTGCCACAGCGGTGCGATGATTTCCACGCCGTTGAGCCAGATGCGCGAACCCCGAAAATCCCAACGGCCATAGTCGGGCACGGTATCGGCATCGGAGCGCGAATAGTTCTGAAATTCGATGAGGGCGCCAACTTTCTGCTCCTCGGGCGAGAAAACGCGGGTGGAAACGTAGGCGGTGTCACCCGTCTGACCCAACGGCAAAAGCCCTTCTACGTGCTGTCGCCACGTGTGGTTCAAATAGACCGTCGCGCCCATCGCCTCGTAGGTTTTGCCCTTGAAATCGACCTTCCACCGCAAATGCGACTGCCGAACATACGCAATCGGCTCGTTTTCGAGCGAATGGGTCTTGTGGAAGAGGAAGCGGTCTTCAAAATCAGAAAAATCTTTCGAGATTCGAGGAACGACAAACGAGGAGTTTTGTCCCTCAAAAGAGGGTTTTCCGCCCTGCCAAGCTCTCGCAGCAGAGGCTATCGTCGCCACATAAAAACTGTTTTGCCGCTCGATGTCGGCAACGGACGGCAGAACGTGGTCGTTCCAAACGCAGGCGATGGTTCCAGCCATCTCTTCTGAGCCTTGCTCGGCACCGAAAATCGGACGGAGATAGTTGGCGGCCACGTCGGAAAACAGGTCGAAATGGTTCAGATAGTTCAGTCGGCAGTCGATGTTCGGACGACCCGAAATCATCTGTCCCGTGCGGCTCCAAACCTGCACCATATCGGCCTGCGAAGCGTCGATAGCGGTCGGATTCCAAACCACCGCCTTGCGCCCCAACGACCGCACCCACGCCATCAACGACGGAACGAGTTCGGACATCGTAATTTTCACCTCGTCGGCACCGAGATGGATGTAAGGTGCCTGCGGAAACGCCTCGACGACCTCGGCAAGCACACTTTTCAGCACGTTCAAGCCCTGTCGCGTCTGCATATCGTGACCCATCGCCCGACGAAACGCCGCGCTGTGGCCAGGAATGTCGATTTCGGGAATGACAACGATGCCGAATTGCCGTGCATAAGCCTCCAATTCGCGACATTCGTCCTGCGTGTAGAACTGCCCCGCGTTGCGCATCATCGAAGCGGCGGCAGTGAGTTGCGGATAACTTTTCACCTCGAACCGCCAAGCCTGATTTTCGGTCAGATGCCAGTGAAACGTATTGATTTTGAAGCGCGAAAGCAGTCGGATGTGGCGTTTCAGGTCGTCGATTGGAATAAAACTTCGACCGCAGTCGTGCATAAACCCGCGCAATTTGAAAGCGGGCCAGTCGGTGATGGTCACGGCTTCAATGGCCGACCGCGCCTTGTAGCCCTCGGCCAACTGCTGAAGCGTCTGCGCAGCGCGAATCACACCCGTCGGTGTCATTGCCTCAATCAGAATCAAATGTTCTGTGACCGTCAAGCGGTAAGCCTCGTTTTCGTAGCCGTCGAGCCGATAGTCGAAAGCACCCGAAATCGCATCCACGAGCCGCACTTCCACCCTACCCTTCGACTTTTCGACGATTTCGCAGTCGTTTTCCTCGAAAACATCGCGCAGCATTTGGCAGTTCGTCGGGTCGCTCAACGCCACCTTCCGACCCAACAGAAACATCTTCTCGCCGACGTTCTCGACGAGTTGCTGCGGACGAGGAAGCAGGTGCGGCACACGAGCATTCGCCAACATATAAGAAGCACTGAGTAAAAGCCCTAAAAGAACTCGCCTCCACACCTTATTTATATACATCTTCATCTCTTTTTCACGGAAAAAATCGCCGACTTTCCTGTCGAACGACCTTGCAAAGATACATTTTTTTTCAAAAACAGAGGAAAAATATTCGTTTTTTCGCACGATTTCACAAAAAAATGCTTACCTTTGCAGCGCAAAAATCAATTATTCACTAAATTAACAACAACTATGGACGATTATCCGGCGGACAGTTATAAACCTGTAGCCCGAGGATAAAGCCACACCGAAAAGGCTAATCCTCTGGGCATTTGCCAATTTAAAAAAAGAGGATTAGCACAATGAAGACTTACTGGAACACAACCGGCAAACTCTCTCACTTGCAAGAGTGGGAACCGAACTGTTGGATTCAGGTGACCTGTCCGACAGAAGAAGACCAGCGCGAACTCGAAGAACGATTCGAGATTCCCGACTATTTCATCAACGACATCAGCGATACCGACGAGCGCGCCCGCTACGAGTACGACGACGGCTGGATGCTCATCATCCTGCGCATTCCCTACGTCAAGGAAATCCGCTCGCGCACGCCCTACACCACCGTGCCCCTCGGCATCATCCACAAGCGCGACGTCACCATCACCGTCTGCTTCCACGAGACGAATATGATGCTCGACTTCGTTAGTTTCCACCAGAAACGCGGCGCAGGCTTCATCGACCACGTCGATCTGACCTTCCGACTCTTCCTGTCGTCGGCGGTGTGGTACCTGAAGCGACTCAAGCAAATCAACACCCTCATCGACAAGGCCAAGCACAACCTCGACCACTCGGTGAACAACGAAAGCCTCATCGGACTCTCGCGCCTGCAAGACTCGCTGACCTATTTCCAAACCTCCATCCGAGGCAACGAAAACCTGCTGCAAAAACTGAAATTCAAGCTCCAAGTCGATGAACTCGACGACGACCTCATCGAAGACGTGAACATCGAGATGACGCAGGCCCGCGAGACCACCGCCATCTACTCCAACATCCTCGAATCGACGATGGACACGTATTCCTCGATTATCAACAACAATATGAACACCGTGATGCGCACGCTCACATCGGTCTCGATTGTGATGATGTTCCCCACGCTCATCGCCTCGCTCTTCGGAATGAACCTCGTGAACGGAATGGAAACGTCGCGCTTCGGCTTCGCCATCGCCCTCGTCATTTCCTTCGTCGTTTCAGGTGCGTCGTGGGCACTGCTACGGTATAAGCGGTTGATTTAACGTCGATTCACCCATTGCAAATGCTATAAACATAGCGACCATCGGGGCTTTCGACAGTTTCGAGGAGTGGGGAGCGAGGAGTGAGGAGCGAGGAGTGATTTAAAAAATTCGACAAAACATTTTTCAGGTCATTGTTGATGCCTTCGCCCGTGCATTTCACGAGGGCTTCTTTCTGCGTCCAGAGGCGGGTGAAAGCGAGGTCGGGACGGGCGGAAGCGAGGATTTGGGCGATTTCCTCGTCGTTCATCGTGTAGCGGACGAGGCTTTCGCTGTAGCGGTGAATCGTTTCGACATCGACCCCGACAGGACGGTCGCTCACGACGCAAATCGCGGCCTCGCGGCAGTGGCTCAGGCTGAAATGGATGTCGGGCCGGCCAACAATCGACGGTTTTCCGTGTTCGCCATACTCAAAAATGGGCTTTTCGGTGATGCCGTATTCCTTCTTCAACCCCTCGCACAGCAGCAAATAGGCCGCTGCACAGGTGCGCCGACCGAGTTCGTGGCGATAGCGCAACGCCTGCTCCCGACGCTGTTCTGAGAGTTGGGCGAGAGCGGCGTCGAGGTCGAAGTCGAAAAGGTGGTCGTTGATGTAAATCATATCCTATTTTTTGTCGAAAAACCGTGAATTTTCGGCAAAGTTACGAAAAAAAAAGAATATCTTTTGGCAATTCGACTTTTTTTCTCTAAATTTGCAGGTTGAAATATTGGGCGACGAAAGAAACATCTCGTTTTCCACGTCCAGTATGATGTTAATAACCCGAATCATTGAACATTAAAGATTGAAATGATGAACTCTCAAGAAAATGCCCTCGAAAAGGGCCAGTTTGCAGAAGAACAGGCTGCTGCCGAGACTGTGGCCGAAGTACAGAACACGCAGGAAACCGTAGCGGAAGTTCCCGTCGAGGAAGTGGCTGAAACGGAAGAAAAAGCCGTTGAGGAAACTCCCGAAATCGTTGAGGAAGCCCCTGAAACCGTCGAAGAACCGACTGCCGAAGAACCCGTAGAGAAGAAAATCTACAACACGAAGCAGGAAGTGCTCGACCGCATCAAGGAAATCGCCCAAAGCGACGAGGCTCCCGCGAAAGACGAGGTCGATTTGCTGAAAACCGTCTTCTACAAGTTGCACATCGCCGAGCGCGAGCAGCAGATGAAGGAATACCTCGACGGTGGTGGCGACCCCGAGAAATACCAAGTGCGCCCCGACGACCTCGAAGAAATGTTCAAGGTCGAGATGAACGTCATCAAGGAGAAGCGCGCGAAGGTTTTCCAGGCGCAGGAGGCCGAAAAACAGGAAAATCTGCAAAGAAAACTTGAGATCATCGAGAAAATCAAGTCGATGGTGACCTCGCCCGACGAGGCCAACAAGTCGTACAAGGAATTCAAGGCACTGCAAGACGAATGGCGCGAAATCAAGGCCGTTCCAGCCGAGAAAGCCAACGAACTCTGGCGCAACTATCAACTCTATGTCGAGCAGTTCTACGACCTGTTGAAACTCAACAACGAGGCCCGCGAATACGATTTCAAGAAAAACCTCGAACTGAAAACGAAACTCTGCGAAGCCGCCGAGAAACTCGCCGACGAGAGCGATGTCATCAGTGCCTTCCACCAGTTGCAGGAACTGCATCAGCAATACCGCGAAATCGGTCCTGTGGCGAAGGATTTGCGCGAAGAGATGTGGCAGCGCTTCAAAGCCGCTTCGACCGTCATCAACAAGCGTCACCAGCAGCACTTCGAGGGACTTCGCGCCCGTGAGGAAGAAAATCTGCAGAAGAAAACCGAACTTTGCGAGAAGGTCGAGGCCATCGCACAGGAAGAAAACAAGGGTGCTGGCGACTGGGAGAAACATACGAAGCAAATCATCGAGTTGCAAAACGAATGGAAAACCATCGGATTTGCACCGCAGAAGATGAACGTCAAGATTTTCGAGCGTTTCCGCGCCGCCTGCGACGATTTCTTCACCCGTAAAGCCACCTATTTCAAGACGATGAAAGAGCAATTCGCCGAGAATGCCGAGAAAAAGCGCGCCCTCGTCGAAAAGGCTCAAGAACTGCAAGACTCGACCGACTGGAAATCGACGAGCGACAAGTTCATCGCCCTGCAGAAAGAATGGAAGACCATCGGATTGGTGCCCAAGAAACTCGGCGACCAACTCTGGAACGACTTCCTCGCCGCCTGCAACAAGTTCTTCGAGGCCAGAAATGCCGCCACAGCAGGCACTCGCAACGAAGAACGCGCCAACCTCGAGGCCAAGCGAGCCATCATCGAGCAGTTGAAGGAACTTTCCGAGCAGGAAGTCGCCGACGGATTGCAGGAGAAGGTTCACGAACTCGTCGAGCAATACAACCAAATCGGCCACGTGCCCTACAAAGAGAAAGACAAACTCTACAAGGAGTATCGCGAGGTGCTCGACAAACTCTACAAAGACCTCAACATTTCGGCTGCCCACCGCCGTCTCGACAACTTCAAGAGCAACTTGAAGAATATGGCGAAGCGCGGCGAGGATGCCCTCGACAGCGAGCGCACGCGCCTGATGCGTCGCTACGAGCAGATGAAGCAGGAAATTCAGACCTACGAGAACAACCTCGGATTCCTGAATGCCGCCTCGAAGAAAGGCAGTTCGCTCATCGACGAAATGAACCGCAAGGTGCAGAAACTCAAAGACGACCTGAAACTCACCTACGAGAAAATCAAGGCCATCGACGAGGAAAACAGCAAACAATCAGAAGAAGGAGAAGCATGAAAAAAACGTTGTTGACTTTCATCGTGTTGTGTCTTTCGTGCGCGAGCGCGTGGGCGCAAGTGGATAACTATTGTATCCGCCTGTCCAATGGCGGCAGTATCGATTGCGGTGCGATGCCCGAATTAGACGGGCAGTCGGCCTACACCATCCAGTTCTGGATGAAGACTGGAACGTGGAAAGACAATGCCGTGATTCTCTCGCGAGGCGACGGCTTCAAAATCCAAACCACCACGACAAACACGATTCAAATCGTAGCAGGAGGAAATTCGCTGGCGGTAACCAATTCTGGATTGGCCCCAGGAAAATGGACTCAACTCACCTTCATCTACGCCAAAAACGCGATGAAAATCCTCATCAACGGCCGACAGGCTAAGAGCGCGAACGGCAACTTCACGCTGGCTGAGGACGATGCCTCCTTCATCATCGGAGGCGGTTTCGACGGTTGCATCGACGAACTGCGCGTGTGGAAAACCGCAGTCAACGGCGAGTTCAACTACTTCATCAACAACACCATCAACAAGTTCGTGCCCCAACTCGACAACCTCGTCGCCTACTTCAAATTCGACCAAGAACAATGCCCGAACATCGTCGATTACAAGGCATTGTTCAAACCCAGCGAATACAACCACCACGGGGTCATCAGCGGCAATGTGGTGCGAGAAATCGTCACCGACAACACCGGTCTGCCCTACTTGCTCTGTGGTGCCTACACCGACAACAAGCGATTTTTCGACTGTGGCCTGACGCGCGACCAGTTCCTGCTGTCCAACGACGTCATCATGATTGGCGCAGACATCTTCAGGGATGGCCATGTGGAGCCCATCACGCCCAACGACCACGCCACCCTCAGCAATGCCCATCGCCTCGAAGAATACCAAGGACGCGAGGGTGTCCTTTCGGTCACGGGAACGAGTGGCTCGCGGCTAATCTGCCCCCCGACCGTCATCAGAGAGCGCGACACCTACACCTTCGAAACATGGATTTACTTGGAGGAATGGACCGAGGGAGCCTATATTTTCCGCCGCGAAAGTGCCGACAAGAAGAAAGGTTTTTCTATCAGTCTGGGACAAGAAGACACGAAAGAAGTCATCGTGCGCGTCAATGGCAAGAAATTCGTCAATATCGGTTCGATGAGTGTAGGAAAATGGGTGCATTTCGCTGTCACGACCATCAACGGAACTTCGCCCACAAGAGCCTTCCTTTTCACCTATAACGGTGTCACGAAATGGGCCGACGGAAGCCTTTCCGACAACAGCAGCAACACCACGCCACGCGGTATGGGAAGCCTGTCGGCATACCTGGGCGAAGGTCTCAACGCCAAGTTCGACAACACCGTATTCTGGACCGTCAGCTTCACCGCCAGTGAACTGCGCAGTCACATGACGGAAATCCCCTTCATGCCCGGACTGGGCAAGAAAGTTGACAGCGGCAACGTCGCTAAAGCCATCGCCCTCTATGCCTACGACCGCGCAGAAAAGCCCGGTCACGACTCTTTCTCGCAAGACGAATGGCGACGCATTGTTGAGGAGGCCTACAAGGGCTACCGCGGCTATCAGATTCGCCTTTCGTTGATAGGATATGCCGCCAGTGCAGTGGGTTGGGACTGGAAAGAAGTCATTGCCAACGATGCCAACCGCAAACGAATCGCAGCCGATTTGGTCAAGTGTGCCGAGGAGTTCGACGGCATAGAATTCGACCTCGAATGGATGGACGGCACGCAAACCAACCTCGCACTGTTGGCCGACGAGGTGTTGAAACTGCTGCCGAAGGGAAAAACACTGATGATTTCACACCACCAATATGGTGCCTACCAGTATCCGAAAAACAAGATTTCCACCGTCGATGGCTTCACCTTCCAGCAATACGGCCCACAGGCGGGATGGTATAGCTACAACAGCTTTGTCAATGGCTACAACGCCTTCCGCAACTACGGCTATCCCAACAACAAAATCTACCTCTCATACGCCACCATCACGTCATCGGGTTCCAACGACAATGGCAGCTGGGGGCGCGACGTCATCGGTGTCAACTGGGGAATCCTTCCCTCCAACTATACCCCTCCCACCGACGGCAGAGCCGAAACGAACAAGTGGAACGGCTATAACTTCACCTTCATGGGCCCCTATCAAGTGTATATGCGTGCGAAATTCTGCGTTGACAACAACCTGCAGGGTATTTTCTACTGGGACATGGGCAACGACTACAAGCCCAACCAGAAGTGGAGCTACGCGAAGTACTGCAACTATGGTCTGTCCAGCAACGTCGATACGCTCGTCACTGAGGTAGATATCAAGCACATCACTACCTCCATCGAGCATGTCAATTCCGATGCTTCGCAAGAGGTTCAGATTCGCTACAACGCTTCGGAACAAACCTTTAGCGCGGCCAACATTTCCGACAACGAGGTCGCTTTGATGGAACTTTTCACCTCTACGGGCGTGAAAATACGCGAGTCGAAGGCGGCGACGGTTTCCGCGAATTCGCTGCCTGCCGGCGTCTATCTCGCCAGAATCAGGCTGAAGAACGGACAGCAAGTCAGTCGGAGTATCATCAAGAAATAACCAACGAAAAAAGGCTTCCTCGAGGAAGCCTTTTTCGTGTCTGAGTGTTGGGGTACCCGGACTCGAACCAGGAAAGGCAGGACCAGAATCTGCAGTGTTACCATTACACCATACCCCAAACTTCCGTGCTGCGGGTTTCACGCCTGCGAAACGCCAGTCAGCGCGTGCAAAATTCGATTTTGCGACTGCAAAGGTACTGCTTTTTTTTGAACCTCCAACATTTTTCACTGTTTTTTTTATAAAAAATATCAAAATCGAAGCAATTTCACTTGTTTTTCCGACAAAACACTGTACCTTTGCACTATGGAAGAAACAAAAAAGATAGTTGATACCATCGTAAAGGGTATTCAGGAGAAAAAAGGTCAAGGCATCACGGTCATTGACCTGAGTAATATTGAAGGGGCCATCGCCCATTATTTTGTGATTTGTCAGGGAAACACGCCGACGCAGGTCGAGGCCATCGCCGACTCGGTGGAGGAGACGGTGCGCGTGGAGTGTAGCGAAAAGCCGGTGCACCTGATTGGACTGGAACTGGCGCAGTGGGTGGCGATGGACTACACGGATGTCATCGTGCATATTTTCGTGCCCGAAATGCGCAATTATTACAACATCGAAAACCTCTGGCAAGATGCCACGATTACGGAGATTCCTGATGTCGAGTAATTTTTTCGAGGAAGGAGTTACGAGGAACGAGGAGTAAAAAAATAATCAACGAAAAATGGAACAAAATAAAGATAAAAAATCGCCCAATCAGGGCAAAGACCCGAAGATGCCCAAGTTCAATATGGGCTGGCTCTATATGCTGATTCTCGTCGCTCTGATTTACGTTTTTATGTTCGACGCGGGCAATTCGCTGACCAATTCAGCTGTCGGCGGTGTGCGACAGGAAGCCACTTACACGAAGTTCAAGGAATATGTCGATAGCGGCTACGCCAAGAAGGTGGAAGTGAACACGACGGAGCGCAAACTGAAGATGTTTGTGAAAACCGAGCACATTCGCGACGTGTTCAATCGCACGGCGCAGGAAACGGGGCCGGAGCCTTTCGTCACGGTGGAATACGGTTCGCCCGACAATCTGGAAGCCTATCTGACCGAGATGCAACAGAGCGGGAAAATCACCGATTTCAGTTACAACAACAATAGCACGAGCACGCTGGAACGAATTTTCTACAATTTCGGTCCGCTGATTCTTTTCGTGTTCCTGATGTACCTGCTCTACAGCCGTATGGGAAGCGGTTTGGGCGGTGGAATGTTCAACGTCGGCAAGTCGAAGGCGAAACTCTACGAGAAGGCCAACGACCTTGGCGTGACGTTCAAGGATGTCGCCGGACAGGTGGGAGCGAAGCAGGAAGTGCAGGAAATCGTGGAATTCCTGAAAAATCCGAAGAAATACACCGATTTGGGCGGAAAAATTCCCAAGGGAGCGTTGCTCGTGGGTCCTCCGGGAACGGGAAAAACGCTGTTGGCGAAAGCCGTTGCTGGCGAGGCTGGCGTGCCGTTCTTCTCGATGTCGGGAAGCGATTTCGTGGAAATGTTCGTCGGCGTGGGAGCGAGTCGCGTGCGCGATGCCTTCCAACAAGCCAAGACGAAAGCCCCCTGCATCATTTTCATCGACGAAATCGACGCCGTGGGCCGTGCCCGTTCGAAAAATCCGGCGATGGGTGGCAACGACGAGCGCGAAAACACGCTCAACGCCCTGCTCACCGAGATGGACGGCTTCGGAACGAACTCGGGTGTCATCGTTTTGGCGGCGACGAACCGCGTCGATATGCTCGACTCGGCACTGCTTCGCGCAGGTCGTTTCGACCGCGAAATCCACGTCGATTTGCCCGACCTGACCGAGCGCAAAGAGATTTTCCAAGTCCATCTGAAGCCGATTAAGATCGATACAAGCCTCGACATCGACTTCCTCGCCCGTCAAACGCCTGGTTTTTCGGGTGCCGACATCGCCAACGTCTGCAACGAGGCCGCGCTCATCGCCGCCCGTCGCAACGCTGAAAACGTGACGAAACAAGACTTCCTCGACGCGGTCGATCGCATCATCGGCGGTCTGGAGAAGAAAACGAAGGTGATGACTGCCGCCGAAAAACGCGCCATCGCCCTGCACGAAGCAGGTCACGCGACGGTTTCGTGGTTCTGCGAGCACGCCAATCCATTGGTAAAAGTGTCGATTGTGCCTCGCGGACAAGCCCTCGGCGCGGCGTGGTATCTGCCCGAAGAGCGTCAAATCACGACGAAGGAACAAATGCTCGACGAAATGTGTTCGCTGCTCGGTGGACGCGCTGCCGAGGAACTTTTCATCGGCCAAATTTCGACCGGTGCGATGAACGACCTCGAACGTGCCACGAAGAGTGCTTTCGGAATGATTGCCTACGCCGGAATGAGCGAGCGACTGCCCAATATTTGCTATTACAACAATCAGGAATACCAGTTCCAACGGCCTTATTCCGAGACGACGGCGAAAATCATCGACGACGAGGTGCTGAAGATGGTGAACGAGCAATATGCGCGTGCAAAAGCGCTGCTCACCGAGCATAAAGATGGTCACAACGAACTGGCCGAACTGCTGATTACGCGTGAGGTGATTTTCGCCGAAGATGTCGAAAGAATCTTTGGCGCACGCCCGTGGGTGAGCCGTTCGCAGGAGATTATCGAGGAAAACGAAACGCTCGCCCTTGCCGAGGCTGCCAATGCTCCCAAACTCGAGGATATGCCCGACGAGGTGAAGCAGGCACAGGCGGAGTACGAGGAACGAGTAGCGAGTAGTGAGGAAGGAGAAACGGAAAACGAGGAACGGGAAACGAGTGAGGAGTAATATAATTAAGGAGTAGAAAAATGAAAAATTTTATCGTTCGAGCCATCACAGGCATCCTGTTCGTAGCCGTTATGGTGACGGGCATCTGCTTTCGCGGCGACGCGATGATTCTGCTGTTCGCCCTCATTACGGGGTTCACGCTCTGGGAATACACCGGCCTCGTCAATCAGCACGTCAAGGACACGAATGTCAATCGCTTCATTTCCACGGCGGCAGGCGTTTATCTTTTCCTTGCCTTCGCCGGCTATTGCACCGACCTTGTTCCCTCGGCAGCTTTCATTCCCTACCTGCTCACGGTGGTTTACCTGTTCATCAGCGAACTCTATCTGCAACAGAAAAATCCCGTTCAAGACTGGGCTTACACGATGCTCGGACAGATGTACATCGCCCTGCCTTTCTCGACCATCAACGTATTGGCGTTCCAAGCCGACCCAACAAGCGGACAAGTCGCCTACAACTGGCTGTTGCCGATGAGCATTTTTGTGTTTCTTTGGATGAACGACACGGGTGCCTACTGCGTCGGTTCACTCTTCGGAAAACATCGCCTTTTTCCGCGCATTTCCCCGAAAAAATCGTGGGAAGGAAGCATCGGAGGTGCCGTGCTCGTGCTCCTCGTCGCTGCGCTGATTTCACATTTTACAAAAGAAAACGGAACAGTTCAAATGCTCCCCTCTCTATTTGGAGAGGGGCAGGGGGAGAGGCTTCTCCACTGGATAGGCCTCGCCCTCGTCGTCGTTGTTTTCGGCACTTGGGGCGACCTTGTCGAATCGCTTTTCAAGCGCACGCTCGGCATCAAGGACTCTGGCAACATCCTGCCCGGACACGGTGGAATGCTCGACCGCTTCGATTCGTCGTTGATGGCGATTCCAGCTGCCGTTATTTACATCTACACCCTGCAATTTTTAGGATAAAATCGATATGATTCTGAATAATTTTCATTATCTTTGCATCGAATTTATCACTAAAAACTAAAAATCATGGGAAGAAGTAAGAGGCAGGCAGCCAAGGCTGCCGAAAAACCGCGCCGACGCAGGAATAGCAAGGCCGATGTGGAACAGATGCTGCAAAATCTGTTCATGGGTAATCCGCAAACGACTTTCAAACTGAAGGATATTTTCCGCGAACTCCGACTCAACACGCATCCGCTGAAAATGCTGGCACTCAGCGTGTTGGACGAGATGGCATGGGACGATTTCCTGAAAAAAGAGGGCGACAACGCCTTCCGTCTGAACATGGGCGGACAGGTGCAGGAAGGTCGCTTCGTTAGGAAGTTGAACGGCAAGAACTCGATTGTTCCCGACGGTACCGACAAGCCGATTTTCGTCTCGGAACGCAATTCGCTGTGGGCGCAAAACGGCGACCGCGTGCGCTTTTCGTTGATGGCACGCCGTCGGAACCACATTCGCGAGGCACAGGTCTTGGAGATTCTGCAACGGGCGAAGGACACGTTTGTGGGAACGCTGCGCGTCGATAGCGACATCGCCTTCCTCGTGACGCAAGACAACCTCATCGTGCAGGACATTCTCATCCCGAAAAGCAAGTTGATGGGCGGAAAAAGCGACGACAAGGCACTGGTGCGCATCACGCAGTGGCCCGACGCGCAACATCGCAATATGGTGGGCGAAGTCATCGACATTCTCGGTCAGCAGGGCGAAAACAACGCCGAGATGCACGCGATTCTGGCGCAATACGGTCTGCCCTACCGCTATCCGAAGGAGGTCGAGGAGGCTGCCAACAAGATTTCGGGCAAGGTGACGGCAAAAGACCTCGCCGAGCGTGAGGATTTCCGCGACGTATGGACTTGCACCATCGACCCACACGACGCGAAAGACTTCGACGATGCCTTGTCGATTCGGAAAAAAGACAAACTTTTCGAAGTTGGCGTCCACATTGCCGACGTGTCGCACTACGTCACCGAGGGTTCCATCATCGACAAAGAGGCGCAAAAACGCGCCACGTCGGTCTATCTCGTCGATAGAACGATTCCGATGCTGCCCGAACACCTCTGCAACTTCGTTTGTTCGCTGCGTCCCGACGAGGAAAAACTCTGCTACAGCGTCATTCTGCTGATGGACGAAGACGCGCAAGTGCGCTCGCATCGCATTGTCCACACCGTCATCAAGTCGAACCGCCGCTACGCCTACGAGGAAGTGCAGGAGTTGCTTGAGCAAAACGGCGTGGTCGATGGCACGGGCGAACCATCGCCCAACCTTTTCGACAATGCGAAAAAGCTGAATCCGCATCACCTTAAGGGCGAAAACGCCGAACAACTGCTCTTGCTCGATATGCTGGCGAAAAAACTGCGTGCCGAACGCTTCAAAAACGGTGCCATCAAGTTCGAGGGCGAGGAACTACACTTCGACGTCGATGAGAAAGGCCGTCCGCTTCGCGCCTATTTCAAGCGGCAGCGCGATGCCAACAAACTCATCGAGGAATTTATGCTGTTGGCCAACCGAACCGTCGCCGAATCCATCGGAAAACCGCAGCGCGGCAAGAAGGCGAAGACGCTGCCCTATCGTATCCACGAGAATCCCGACGTGCAGAAATTGGAGCAGTTGAGCGAGTTCATCAAGCGCTTCGGCTATCGGCTGAAAACTGCCGGAACAAGCGGTCAGACGGCGCGGTCGCTGAACAAATTGATGGACGATGTTGAAGGAAAACGCGAACAAAAACTCATCCAAAGCATCGCCCTTCGCGCAATGATGAAAGCGAAATATTCCGTCCACAACATCGGCCATTTCGGCCTCGCATTCCCCTACTACACGCACTTCACCTCGCCCATCCGCCGCTATCCCGACACGATGGTCCATCGCCTGCTCACGCGCTACGAACAGGGCGGAAAGAGCGGCAACGAGCGTTATTACGAGGAGCAATGCGAACATTCGTCGGATATGGAACAACTCGCGGCCTCGGCTGAGCGCGAATCCATCAAATACAAGATGGTGGAATATATGTCGGAGCACATCGGCGAGGATTTCGCCGCCCACATTTCGGGCATCCGCTCGTTTGGAATCTACTGCGAAATCGACGAAAACCACTGCGAGGGCCTTGTGCCCATCGGCGACCTCGACGACGACTACTACGACTTCGACGAGCAAAACTATTGCCTCGTGGGCCGTCGTCGCCGCCACGTCTATCAGTTGGGCGACCCGATTCACATCCGCGTGGCCTCGGCCAATCTCGAAAAACGGCAACTCAATTTCACCATCGAACCGTGATTTTTCCGAAACGATAAGTCAGAAATTCTGACGAAAATTTCGTAACTTTGCAGCACGAAAGAATTTTGACCGAAATAATATGATTTTGTTTTTCAAAACCCCAGAAGAGAGTGTGATTGCCGTGGCGGTGGACCACGAGCTTGTGCAAACGGAAAAAGATGCGCTGTGCTGGCTGTTCGGCGGTGCGGAAATGCTGTCGGAAAGCCAGTTGGAAGGGCGATTCGTCGGTCCGCGACGCGAAATGGTGACGCCGTGGAGCACGAATGCTGTGGAAATCACGCAGAATATGAATCTCAGTGGGATTTCGCGAGTAGAAGAGTTCGTTTTGGCCTCGCCCGATGGGGGGAGGTTGGAGGCCTCTTTCGACCCAATGCTGCAACGAATCTACGAGGGTCTCGACCAAGAGATTTTCACGATTGACATCGAGCCCGAACCGATTCGCTACATCGACGACCTCGAAGCGTACAATGAACAGGAGGGTCTGGCGCTCTCGGCAGAGGAAATCGCCTATTTGCACGAAATCGAGCAGAAAAATGGCCGAAAATTGACCGATTCGGAGGTTTTCGGCTTCGCACAAATCAATTCGGAGCATTGCCGACATAAGATTTTCGGTGGCACGTTCATCATCGACGGCGAGGAAAAAGAATCGTCGCTTTTCCAGATGATTAAAAAGACGACGGCAGAGCATCCGAACAAAATTCTTTCGGCCTATAAAGATAATGTGGCATTCGCGCAAGGTCCTGTGGTTGAGCAATTTGCACCTGCTGATCAATCGACTGCCGACTGGTTCGGCGTGAAGGAAATCGAGAGCGTGATTTCGCTGAAAGCTGAGACGCATAATTTCCCGACGACGGTAGAACCGTTCAATGGTGCTGCGACGGGCACAGGCGGCGAAATCCGCGACCGAATGGGCGGTGGCGTTGGCTCGTGGCCGATTGCCGGAACGGCAGTTTATATGACTGCGCCGCGCTCGGCACAGCGCGACTGGCTCTATCAGACGCCCGAGCAGATCCTCATCAAGGCGTCGAACGGCGCGTCGGACTTCGGAAACAAGTTCGGACAACCGCTGATTTGCGGTTCGGTGCTGACGTTCGAGCATCATTCCTCCCCTACGGGGGGAGGTCAGGATGGGGCTCTCTATTCCTACGACAAAGTGATTATGCTGGCAGGCGGCGTGGGCTACGGCAAGAAGCGCGACTGCCTGAAAAAAGAGCCTCAGAAGGGCAATAAAGTGGTGGTCGTGGGTGGCGACAACTATCGCATCGGACTCGGCGGCGGCTCGGTGTCGTCGGTCGACACGGGACGCTACAGCAACGGCATCGAACTCAATGCCATTCAACGTGCCAACCCCGAAATGCAAAAACGTGCCTACAACCTCGTGCGAGCACTGGTCGAGGAAGACCAGAACCCCGTCATTTCGATTCACGACCACGGTTCGGCAGGCCATCTGAATTGCCTTTCGGAACTGGTTGAGGACTGCGGTGGCGAAATCGATATGTCGAAACTGCCCATCGGCGACAAAACACTCTCGGCAAAGGAAATCATCGCCAACGAAAGTCAGGAACGAATGGGGCTGCTCATCGACGAGCAACACATCGACCACGTACGCCAGATTGCCGAACGCGAACGGGCTCCGCTCTACGTGGTCGGCGAAACGACGGGCGACGCGCATTTCTCCTTCAAACAAGGCGACACAAAACCTTTCGACCTCGACGTGGCGCAGATGTTCGGTCATTCGCCGAAAACAGTGATGAAAGATATGACGGTGGAAAGGACATTCGAAAACATTGATTATGACTGTCAACTCTCAACTATCAACTCTCAACTTGAAAAAGTCCTTCGCCTCGAAGCCGTCGCCTGCAAAGACTGGCTGACGAACAAGGTCGATCGCTCGGTGACGGGAAAAATCGCCCGACAACAGTGCCAAGGCGAACTGCAACTGCCGCTCTCTGACTGTGGCGTGGTTGCCCTCGACTATCGCGGTCGCAAAGGCATTGCCACCGCCATCGGTCACGCACCGCAAGCTGGTTTGGCATCGCCCGAGGCTGGCAGTGTGCTCTCGGTTGCCGAATCGCTCACGAACCTCGTTTGGGCACCTCTCGCCGACGGTTTGAAAAGCGTATCGCTGTCGGCCAACTGGATGTGGCCGTGTCGGTCGCAGGAAGGCGAGGATGCACGGCTCTACAAAGCCGTCGAGGCCCTTTCTGACTTCTGTTGTTCCATCGGTGTGAACGTGCCGACGGGCAAGGATTCGCTCTCAATGACCCAACAATATCCGAATGGCGAGAAAATCATCGCACCGGGCACGGTCATCGTCAGCAGTGGCGGCGAAGTGAGCGATGTGCGCAAGGTGGTGAGCCCCGTCGTCGTCAATGACAAGCGGTCGAGCCTCTACCACATCGATTTTTCGTTCTGCGAACAGCGACTCGGCGGTTCGGCCTTCGCCCAGAGCCTCGGAAAAGTGGGCAGCGACGTGCCGACGGTCGAGAATCCCGAGTATTTCGTCGATTGCTTCAACGCCGTTCAGGAACTGATTCGGCGCGGTTGGGTGATGGCCGGCCACGACATTTCGGCTGGCGGTCTCATCACGACGCTGCTCGAAATGACTTTTGCCAATACGCGAGGCGGTCTGCACATCAATTTGCACGACATTTGCAGCGATGGCGACATCAGAAAAACACTTTTCGCCGAGAATCCGGGCGTGGTGATTCAGGTGAGCGACGAACACAAGTTCGACCTACGCGAATTCCTCGAGGATGTGGGCGTGGGCTTCGCGAAAATCGGCTATCCTGTCGAAAATAGTCGCGAAATCGAAATCGTTTTGCCAACACCCAACACCCAACACCCAACACCTAACACCCAACACCTAACACCCAACACCCTGACCCTCGACATCGACCATTTGCGCGACATTTGGTACGAAACGAGCCACGAACTCGACCGCAAACAGAGTTTCAACGGAATGGCCGACGAGCGTGTCAAAAATTACAAGCATCAACCTGTGGAAATGCGCTTCCCACGCGGTTTCACGGGCAGTCTGCGGCAATACGGACTGAGTCCCGACCGCTGGAAGAAAGCTTCAGCACCCAACACCCAACACCCAACGCCAAAGGCTGCCATTATCCGAGAAAAAGGCACGAATGGCGAGCGCGAAATGGCCTATTGCCTCTATTTGGCAGGTTTCGAGGTGAAAGACGTGATGATGACCGACCTGATTTCGGGTCGCGAGACGCTCGACGAAGTGCAGATGATTGTGTTCTGCGGCGGTTTCTCGAACAGCGACGTGTTGGGTTCGGCGAAGGGCTGGGCCGGCGCGTTCCTCTACAATCCGAAAGCGAAAGAGGCGCTCGACCGCTTCTATGCCCGCGAAGACACGCTGTCGCTCGGCATCTGCAACGGTTGTCAATTAATGGTGGAACTGGGGTTATTGGGCAAATCGTCAAACTCAAAAATGCTCCACAACGTTTCCCAGAAATTCGAAAGTGCCTTTTTGACACTGCAAATCCCTGAAAATAAAAGCGTTATGCTTCGTTCGCTCAGCGGTTCGAAACTCGGCATCTGGGTGGCGCACGGCGAAGGTCGATTCTCGTTGCCCGAGGGCGAAAACCACTACAACATCGTCGCAAAATACAACCACCACGACTATCCCGCCAATCCCAACGGTTCGGACTACGACGTGGCAGGCATCTGCTCGGCTGATGGTCGCCACTTGGCGATGATGCCCCACTTGGAACGCGCCATTTTTCCGTGGCAGAACGCGTGGTATCCGCAAAATCGCCGTTTGGACGAGGTGACGCCGTGGATAGAGGCCTTTGTCAATGCCAGAAAATGGGTAGAGGGAAAAGTAAAAAGGTAAAAGGGTAAAAAACTTTCCACTCTACACTCTACACTATGCACTCTACACTATGCACTCTACACTATGCACTATCAACTATTCAAAACATTCAGCAAAATCGGCGCATTCACCTTCGGTGGTGGCTACGCGATGATTCCGATGATTGAGACCGAGGTGGTCGATAACCACCACTGGCTTTCCAAAGAGGAATTTGTCGATTTGATTGCCGTGGCACAGAGTTGTCCGGGCGTTTTTGCCATCAACATCTCGACTTTCATCGGCTTCCGATTGCGCCGCCACACGGGTGCCATCGTCGCAGCGGCAGGTGCGGCACTGCCCTCGTTCCTCATCATCCTGCTCATCGCCCTGTTTTTCCATCGTTTTATGGATGTCCCTTGGGTCGCAGCGATGTTCAACGGCATCCGTCCGGCAGTGGTTGCGCTCATCGCCGTGCCGACGTTCAACCTCGCAAAAAGCGCCCACATCACCCTGTCGAACTGCTGGATTCCCATCGTCACCGCCCTACTCATCTGGCTGCTCGGTGTCAATCCCATCCTCATCATCCTCGCAGCGGCGCTCGGCGGCTATCTCTACGGACAGTTCATCAAGCCTACGGAAAATGAAAATGGATGAAGGATGAAATTGAAAAAGCAATTGTACATGGTAAAATCGTCAAATTGAAAAATAAAAATGATATATTTAGAGTTATTCATCACCTTTTTCCAAATCGGCCTCTTCGGTTTCGGTGGCGGCTACGGAATGCTCTCGCTCATCCAGACCGAGACCGTTGTGCAGCACCAATGGCTCACGACGGCGGAATTCACGAACATTGTGGCGATTTCGCAGATGACACCCGGCCCCGTCGGCATCAATACGGCGACCTACTGCGGCTATGCGGCGGCAGAAAAAGCCGGTTTCGGTGACGCGATGGCCGTTCTCGGCTCGTTCACAGCCACTTTCGCACTCGTTCTTCCGTCGGTGATTCTGATGATTCTGATTAGCAAAATGTTTATGAAATATATGGACACGCCCGTGATGCAAAGCATTTTCACGGCATTGCGTCCCGTCGTTGTCGGACTGTTGGCCGCTGCAACCTTGCTGCTGATGAATGCTGACAATTTTAAGACGATGACGGGCGACCCGTGGCATTTTTGGATTAGCGTGGGACTTTTCGTCGCGACTTTTGTCGGTACAAAATACGTGAAAATCAACCCGATTCAAATGATTGGATTCGCGGCGTTCGCAGGGTTGATGCTGTTGTAATCACCTCACTTCCTTCGCCAAAATCGCTTCCAGTTCCTCTGCCGAGAGGCGCAGGCGGAAATGACCGTGAATGGCGACGCTGATGCGACCTGTTTCCTCGGAAACGACGATGGCGAGGGCATCGCTCTCCTGCGAAATACCCATTGCGGCACGGTGGCGCAGGCCGAGTTCCTTCGGAATGTGCAAATCGTGGCTCACGGGCAGAATACAGCCAGCGGCCTTGATTCGTTTCTTGGAAATAATCATCGCACCGTCGTGCAACGGCGAATTCTTGAAGAAAATATTCTCGATGAGCCGTTGGTTGATGCGGGCATCGATGCGGTCGCCCGTCTCCACGACATCGTCGAGCACCACGCCGCGCTCCATCACGATGAGCGCACCGACTTTCTGGCGCGCCATATTCATACACGCCATCACAATCGGCATAATCGTTTCCTTGTCTTCGACAACCTCGTCTTTGTGGTGCCTCAACCTGAAGAAATGGGCGATGCTGCGGAAACGCTGACTGCCTCCGAGCGAATAGAGAAACTTGCGGATTTCCTCCTGAAACAGCACGACGAGGCCAATGACACCCACGCTCACCAATTTGTCGAGAATGCTACCCATCAGGCGCATCTCGAAGATTTGGCTCACCAGCAGCCACACCAGCACAAACACCATAATTCCGCCGAAAACGCTCAGCGACCGACTTTCTTTCATCAGCCGATAGACGTAGTAGAGCATCAGTGCGACAAGTAGGATGTCGATGATATCCTTGATTCCAAAATCGAATGGCATAATTTCAATTTACTATTTGACTATTTACTATTTGACAATTTATATTTTAACCCTTTAACCTTTTTACAATCTCTATAGTTTCCACCGCCTCCTTCACATCGTGAACACGCAGAATTTTGGCACCTTTCAGCAGTGCGATGGCGTTCAGGGCAGTCGTTCCGTTCAAAGCCGTGTCGGGTGTGCCGTCGAGCAGTTTCCAAATCATACTCTTGCGCGAAACACCCACCAACAGCGGCAGTTCCATCACCGCGAGTTTCTCCAGTTCGCCCATCACGGCATAGTTTTCGTCGAGCGTCTTTCCGAAGCCGAATCCTGGGTCGAGAATGATGTCTTTCTGACCGAGTGAGCGCAGTTGCAGCACATCGTCGGCCCACGTTTTCAGCATCGTTTCGATGGTCGGCTGCACCGACATCAAGATGTACGGCACACCCAACTGCGCCACCGTTGCGAACATCGACTCTTCTTCGTGAATCGCGACACCGACAATGCCCGTGCGACCGCCTTCCGACACGTCGTTCACGATGTCTGCACCCCACTCCTCCACGCAGCGACGCGCCACCAACGGACGGTATGTATCGACGCTGACAATGGCGTCGGGCACCTCGCGGCGCACAATCTGCAACGCCGTCTGCAACCGCCGCAATTCCTCCTCCATCGGCACTTCGTCAGCACCCGGGCGCGTCGAAAACGCCCCGACGTCAATCATCCGACCGCCCTCGGCCACAATCTGCTGTGCCCGCTCGGCAATCTCGCGCTCCGTCTGCTTCCGACTACCGCTGAAAAACGAGTCGGGCGTGCAGTTCAAAATACCCATCACCAAAGGGCTTTCGAGCGACAAGAGTCGTCCACCGACGTTGATAGAGAAGTCCATATCCATCATCTTTATAATTTTGCAAAGATACAAATTTCTGATGGAAATCAAGAATGAATGACGAAAAATTTTGCGGATATGAAAGTTTTTCAGTACTTTTGTGACGCAATCCATAAAAATGAAACAATGAATATCAACGAACTATACGAATTTTACAAGCAGCATCCCGTTGTGACGACCGACAGCCGCGACTGTCCCGAGGGAAGCATTTTTTTCGCGTTGAAAGGCGAGTCGTTCGACGGCAACCAGTTTGCCCTGCAAGCCTTGGAAAAAGGCTGTGCGCTGGCTGTGGTCGATGACCCGAATGTCGTTGAAAAAGCACAACTGTCAACTCTCGACTCTCAACTCTCAACTCGACTTTGCCTCGTCCCCGACGCGCTGCAAGCCTTCAAAGACCTCGCTCGCGAGCATCGGCGGCAGTTCCAGATTCCCGTCATCGGCATCACGGGCACCAACGGAAAAACCACGACAAAAGAGCTGATTCGTGCCGTGCTTGCCGAGAAATACAATGTTCTGGCCACCGAGGGCAATTTCAACAACGATGTGGGTGTTCCGAAAACGCTGTTCCGACTGACCGCCGACCACGACATCGCCGTCATCGAGATGGGTGCGAGCCATCCGGGCGACATCCGCACGCTCGCCGAGACTGCCGAGCCCACCTGCGGCCTCATCACCAACGTCGGAAAGGCGCATTTGCAGGGTTTCGGGTCGCTGAAAGGCGTTCTCAAGACGAAGGGCGAGCTCTACGACTACCTCGCCACACGCGACGAAAGCGTGGTTTTCATCAATGCCGACGACGAACTGCTGACCTCGATTCTGCCCGAGACGGCGTGGGTGTCGCCCTACAGCACGAACCTCGCCAATGCCGACGGTTGCGTGGTGGGTGAAGTCATCAAAAATTCAACATCCAACACCCAACACCTAACACCTAACAGCCCTTATCTAAACCTCCGCTGGCAGGAAAACGGCCTCGACCTCGAGGAACGCGGCGAAGAACCGAAGTGGTACGACATCCAGACGCATCTCATCGGCTCCTACAATATCAACAATGTGTTGGCAGCCATCACCATCGGCCTGCAATTCGCCGTCGAGCCCGACAAAATCTGCCACGCCATCGAGAATTATATTCCCTCGAACAACCGTTCGCAATTCACCGAAACCGCCAAAAACCGCCTCATCGTCGATGCCTACAATGCCAATCCGACTTCGATGGAACTCGCGCTCGAGAATTTCCATCAGATGGATGTGAGTCCGAAAATGGCGATTATCGGCGAAATGCGCGAACTCGGCGAGAGCAGCGACGAAGAGCACCGCCACATCGTGAAAGTGCTGAAAAAATGCCGTTTCGACCGCGTCTGGCTCATCGGCGATGCCTACGCCGACATCAAATGCCACTACCGCAAGTTCCACGATGTCGATGAGGCGAAAATCGCCATTGCCGACGAGCATCCCGAGGGCTTTTATATCCTTTTAAAAGGTTCGAACAGCACCCGACTTCATCAACTTCCAGCGTTGTTGTAGAAAAAAACTTCGGAAAATTTGCACGTAATTCAAAATTTTGCAGTACCTTTGCACGGCAATTAGAAAATTGCCCTGCGATTGAGGGCTTCAGCCTTGCAGGAATCGGGATGTAGCGCAGTTGGTAGCGCACTACGTTCGGGACGTAGGGGTCGGGCGTTCGAGTCGCCTCATCCCGACCAAAATCGACAATCGAATCCTCTCGATTGCCGATTTTTCTATTTAAACAAGTTCATCACATTCGCTGGCGGACGTTTTTCTCGCAACTCGTCGGCCATAAACTTCATATACGGCGCAACGTGCTGGAAGAATTGGCGATAGCCTTCGCAAAGGTAATTCACGGTGAAGCGACCGTCGGTGTCAGGCAGGAATCGGTTGCGCGGACACTCGCCGTGGCAGGCGAAAAGCCACTCGCACGAACGGCACGTTGAAGCGAGTTGGTCGGTTTTCTGACGTGCAAACTGCTGATGCTGAGGGCTGTAGATGAGTTCGAGGATGGTTTTGTCGCGAAGGTTGCCGAGTCGATACTGCGGAAAAACGAAGTGGTCGCAGTCATAGACGCTGCCATCGGCCTCGATGACGGCGCTGTTGGCACAGGTCTTGCTCAGCGTGCAGACGCCAGGCATCTCGCCCACCCAATTCGCCAACGTCGTGTCGAACAACTGCACGAAAAGCCGTCCGACATCGCGCCGAACCCAAAGGTCAAACACCTCACAGAGGAATTTGCCCCACTGTTCAGGCCGCACGGAATAGGGCATCAACTCGCCACTGCCATCGAAGCCAGGCAACTTAGAAAGTCCTTCCTCGCTCCTCCTTCCTCCTTCCTCGAAAATTCCACGCTCCACTACAGGCGTAAATTGCAGGAATTGGCAACCGATTTCGCGGAAAAACTCGTAAAATTCGCGTGGCTGCTCGACATTCGCACTGTTCACAGTCGCTAGCGCATTCCAATCGACCCCGTGTTTGTTGAGCAAATCAATGCCTCGCATCACGTCGTCGAAAGTCGAGGTGCCGCGTCGCGTATGGCGGAAAGCATCGTGGTGCTCACGCGGTCCGTCGATGGAAATGCCCACGAGGAAGCGATTTTCAGCGAAAAATCGGCACCACTCGTCGGTGAGCAGTGTGCCGTTGGTCTGAATGCTGTTTTCGATGGTTCGACCGCCGCCGTAGCGCTTTTGCAGTTCGAGCGCGAGTTTGAAAAAACGGATGTTGCGCATCAGCGGTTCACCGCCGTGCCACGTAAACTGCACGAAAGGAACGGTTTGCGCCTCGATGTATTGCTGAATGAAGCGCTCGAGCAACTTGTCGTCCATCACACCATTTCCTTGGGTCAGATTGGCTTTCTCAAGGTAGTAACAATAGGTGCACGCAAGGTTGCAACGGGCTCCGACGGGCTTCGCCATCATCGAAAAGGGGCGACTGAAAGGGGCGAGAATCATATTTATTTACGATTTGACAATTTACTATTTACAATTTATTTACAATTTTACTATTTTATTCCTCCTCGTTCCTCGAATTTCGATTTTCCTCCCCATTCTGGGGGAGGTCGGGAGGGGGCCTAAAACTCCACATACGGCGCAAGCCGCGTGATGGCCTCTTCGGGAAATTCGGGCAAGAACCGCAGGTCGTCGAGGTTTTTCAGCGACCCGTGCAACCGACGGCGATCGACGATGGCACGTGCCTGATAGAAATTAACATACGGATGGCGCCTCAACTGATTGATATCCAATTTATTAAGATTGAGTTTGCGAACATTCGTCTTGCCGAGCGAGAAATAGCGCAGCGACTCCTCGGGCAAACCGTCGATTTCCGACAACTGCTCCAGGCTGACATATCCGCCCAACCGCCTACCGTAATCCACGATTTTCCGCGCAAAATAACTCCCGATGCCAGGCACGCGACGCAGCATCGCCGTGTCGGGGTCGTTCATATCGATGGTGACAAGTTCGTCGGCCTTGATTTTCACGGGATAGCGCAGCGAATCGTTTTTTTCAGTCATTTCCGACGATTTTTCCGATGCAAACAACTCCGATGCAGGCCGATGGTCGGTCGTGAAGCGCAGGTAAGGCTCCAACTGCTTGAATTTCTCGACCGTCAGACCGTAGAGTTTCGCAAAATCTTCCGCCTTGCGATAAACACCGCCCTTCGACCGATATTTCATCATATTTTTCACCTGCCAAGGCTTCAGTCCGAGTCGCAAAAGTTCCTCGGGCGTGGCGGTGTTCGGGTCGAAAGGAAATAAATCTGCTGAAGTTACCGAATAGCCCTCGAAATCGGCGTTCTGATAGCGTTTTCCACCCTTTTCATAGCGATTTTCCCCATCGTTGAACTGCGCAACGTCAAGGCTGTCGGCTTCGTCGAAAGGCGTACTGTCGTGACTGCCCAACACGTGGAACAAGGCCGCCACAACCACCGCGACAATCAGCAATACGCACATCGCCGTGCGGTCGCCTTTTCGGATATGGAAAAACTCCCTGATATGCATTCCGACAGTCGTTTTAGAGGTTTAAATCACGCCGAATTGATGCAAGAAAATGGCAGCAATGGCAATCGGACAGACCACGCGAATCAAGAACAGGAAAATGTTGAAAACCAACTGCCCCGTAGCGGCTCGCAAGGGGGTGTAACCCGTGAAAAATTCCTCGCGCACAAGCCGTTTCGACACACCCCAACCCAAGAACAGACACGTCAGGAAACCGCCGACGGGCAGAAGAATCTGACCCGTGACGAAGTCGAAAATGTCGAACAGCGATCGACCTGCTATGGAAATGTCGGCAGCACCGAGCGACAACGAACAAAACGCACCGATCACGCAGGCTGCAATGGTCACCATCAGCGTGCCACGGTTGCGCGAAACGTGCAGTTCCTCGACGCAGAACGCCGTCAAAACCTCGTGAAGCGACATCAGCGAAGTCAGCGCAGCCAGCGACAGCAGCACGTAGAACAACAACGCCACCGCCCAACCCACTGCCGGCATCGACGCAAACGCCTGACTAAAGACGTTGGGCAGTGTGATGAACACCAACGACGGACCGCTTCCGGGGTTCACACCCACCGAGAACGCCGCCGGGAAAATCATCAGTCCGGCGAGAATCGCCACAAACGAATCGACCAGCGAAATCTGCACCGCCGACGTCACCAAATTCGTCTTGCTATTGAAATAACTGGCATAGGTACACAGCGCACCCATTCCGATGCTCAGCGAGTAGAACGCCTGACCCAGCGCACCGAGAAACACATTGCCGTCGATGCTCGAAAAATCGGGATGAAGAAGAAACGCAATGCCCTTCGAAGCCCCCGGCAACAGACACGAAGCGCCAACCAGCATCAGCAGCAGGATGAACAGCAGAGGCATCATCAACTTCGCGGCCTTCTCAATGCCACCGCGCACACCGCGACAGATAATCAGATGGCTCATCACAAGAATCGCCACCGTCCAAACCACCGGCATCGTCGCTGACGCCGAAAAATCTTCAAAATATTTCGTGACATAGTTCACATCGCCCGACAATTCGCCCGCTGCCGAGGCGTAGATATACTGCAAACACCAACCCGACACCACCGCGTAGTAGCTGATAATCAAAAGGCCCGTCAGGATGCCCATGTAGCCGATGAATTTCGGGAAAAGATGCGCCCCGAACAGCGATTTCCGACCGCTCTGCTGCGCCACTTTCGCAAACACACGGCTCGCATTCGTGCCGCCCCGACGACCAATGATAAACTCACTGACCATACAGGGAATGCCCAGCAACAACACGCAAATCAAATAAATCAGAATGAAGGCAGCACCGCCGTTCTCGCCCGCCATATAGGGGAAGCGCCACACGTTGCCCAAGCCCACAGCCGAGCCCGCCGTCGCCAAAATCACGCCCAGTTTGCTGCCAAAACTACCTCGTTCTCTTGCATTCTCCATAAATGCTTGTTTTAAGATTTAAATTCTATTACCCTTGTGTTAGTAGCCATTAGGTCACTATTGTTTAGCCTTTGTCGCTGCAAAGATAATATAAATTATTGGAAATTGCAAGAAAAACGGTACAAATGAGGCGTAAGTCTGATGAATTTCAATTTTTTTTCTGGTCTATGTTTTCAATCGTGTGATAGGAAGTTCTGCCTCAAAAAAAGATTTGACTTCTTCACTGCTGACGATGATGGGTGACATAGTGGTGGAACCATCGATGTTTGTAACAATAGTTTGGGGCAGAAATTTGGGTATTAAATCCCAATAATAATAGTAGGTCATTACTGCCCAAGCAGCATCACTCAAATTTGTGAAACGAAGGGTTATAAAAGTATAATGATCGGCTTGTTCAACGATTAGTTTCTGATATTTTTTCCCGACATTCAGCCATGCACGACCAATCACCAACGAATTTTTCGAAAAATCGACTTCTGGCAATGGTTCATTTCCCTGATAAACCGACTTGAATTCTTCGTAGGAATTGATGACGACACAAACGTTCTCTTGATTGTCAAACCCAGAGAATGGAACGTTTTTGACATTTGTTCCTTCGCCTTCCTTTTCAATTGGGAACGATTTTTCAAAGAAATCTGAGAGAACTCCTTTTTCTTCAGGAATAATATCTTCATCGCTGCTACACGCAGCCAATCCCACCGGCAGCAGCAGGCAGACGAAAATCATCACCAAGAAAAGGCGCAGAGCGCTTTTCTTCTTTTTCATTTTTTCTTTTCGTTCCATAGACTTTTAGTTTTTAGTAGTGCACCGTTTCCGATGCGCCCTCTTGCCTTGTTGGAATGTGATTATTTGATTACGACCTTACGACCATTCACAATGTAAATGCCCTTCGGAAGATGTTTTTTCGAGACTTTTCGGCCTTGCAGGTCGAAAAACTCTTGACGCTCATTGGTTACGTTAATCAAATCCACATGATTTATTTCGTCACTTAATTCACACAAGTCTGGCACTGATGCTGCGAAATTTCCACTTTCATATAATGCATTCGCACATTTTAAGGTACTCTTTTCTGTGTCTAAAGTGATGGCTAAAATATACCAAGCAGGCATTAAGGTCGAACGACTCACGATTTTGAGTTTATATATCTCTGCATACGAAGTCAGCAAATCCTTGTCCTCTTCTTTCTTGAGGCGTACATTCAAGTATGGGGTTTCAAAAACCTCCTTGTTGCTCTCTGTAAAATAACTATAAGTCAATATCACAGACTTTGCGTCTTCTTCCCAGAAATCCTGTGCCCTCAATTTCTCAAAATCTGACTGCGAAATAACAAAAATGCCAGAAGTCTCGTCTTTAATCGTAAACAGAACATTGACATTTGCACGAAATCTTTCAATAACCTCATTACAATCCTTAGAGATACTGACACAGACCTTGTTTTCGTTAAGGGTCAGGGGAACTTTGTTTCCTTGATAATAATAATAGTCAGTTTGTGCAATCGCGTATGTAGAACATACAACGAACAACAACATCAATAAATTTTTTCTGTTCATAGTTATGTATTAGGATTAATTTGTTATCAGTTTTTCTGCGCTCACTTACTCACTATTTTTTTCCCACTGCGAATATAAACGCCTTTTTCTGGCACAGTTTTCAGCCGACGCCCTTGCAGGTCGAAAATGGCATCGTCTATGGAATTGGAAGCGTTTTTCCGAGTCGTTTCAATTCCATTTGTACCGATAGCTTGTGCGTTGAAGTCGTCTTTGGTAAAAATACATTCGCCATCCTCGTAAACCGACAACAATGTGTATTCTCGCCCATCGGTCACCTCATTGCCATAG
>CACYQZ010000002.1 GCA_902776665.1 uncultured Prevotellaceae bacterium | reverse complement strand
TCTTCAATGTTCAATCTTCAATGTTCAATCTTCAATGTTCAATCTTCAATGTTCAATCTTCAATGTTCAATCTTCAATGTTCAATCTTCAATGTTCAATATCCAATCGTCGATGTTTTGATTGTGGTAGGTCTTGATGCCCAACGACGCCGCAGCCGCGATATTATCGGCATTGTCGTCGATGAAAAGGGAGTCGCACGCCTCGATGTCGGCCTGTCGGAGCACCTCGGCGAAAATTTGCGGGTCGGGCTTCGCCAACCGCATTTCGTAGGAGAGGAAAACGCGCTCGAAACAGTCCACGACCTGATGACCGCAATACTGCCAGTGCATGTCGTTGGTGTTGCTCAACAAAAAGAGCCGATGGCCTGCCTCGCGCAGTTCACGAAGCCGTTGCAGCCGTTCCGTCGTGACAGGCTTCAGCAGCACATTCCACGCCTCGATAATCGCCTCATCATCGGCGTTTGTGGCGGTCATCAGTCGCACTTCCTCGCAAAAATCGTGCGTGGAAATCTCGCCCAACTCGATGCGATAGAAAAGGTCCTCGGTGCGGTGGTCGCGAATGTAGTCTGCCACCTTTCCGCAACCGATTCGCTCGAATGCGTCGATGCTACGCTGTCGGTCGAAACCCACGAGCACGCCGCCAAGGTCAAAAATGATATTTTTCATAAGAACAATGCCGCTGCCATCGCCTCGCCAAGCGCCTCGCACTGCTTGCGAATCTCGGGCGACAGACCCTGTTTCATATCGACAGGCTCGCCGACGGGCGTGAAATGTAGTTTTTCGTCGTTCCAACGCTGGATTTCGGCCACCGCCTTCGATGCCCAACCGTGCGAACCGAACCAACCGAGCAGGTGGTTGCCCTTGATGTCGCGACCTGCGATTTCAGAGAGCAGCACGTCCATTTCGTGGTAGAGCGCGGTGTTGTAGGTCGGCGCACCGACGATGAGACCACGATAGCGGAAAATGTCGCGGAGAATGTAGCTGTGATGCGTTTTCGACACGTTATAGACCACGATGTTCTTCACGCCGGCACGTGAAGCCGCCGCCGCGATGATTTCGGCCATTCGTTCAGTGTTGCCGTACATCGTGCCATAGCAAATGACCAGACCGGGCTCGGTTTCGTAGCGCGAAAGGCAGTCGTAGATACCCACGACTTTCTCGATGTGGTCGTGCCACACGGGACCGTGCGTCGAGCAGATATAGTCGAGTTTCACCCCAGCGAGTTTTTTCAGCGCATTCTGCACGGGAGTACCGTATTTTCCGACGATGTTCGAGTAGTAGCGCACCATTTCGAGCCAATAGCCGTCGCAGTTCATATCCTTGTCGATGACGGCACCATTCAACGCGCCGAAACAGCCGAAAGCGTCGCCGCTAAAAAGGGTGTTGGATGATGGGTGTTGGGTGTTGGCCGCCAACGTCATCATCGTTTCGGGCCAGTGCACCATTGGCGTGAGCACGAAATCGAGGGTCACGCTGCCGAGCGAGAGTTGCGAACCGTTGCAAACCTCGATGTCGCGGCCATTTTCTTCGCCATAAAAACCCTGCATCATGCCGAAAGTCTTTTTATTGCCGATGACCTGCATGTCGGGATAAAATTGTCGCAGCAAGGCAATCGATCCGCTGTGGTCGGGTTCCATGTGGTTCACCACAAGGTAATCGACAGGTCGCTCACCGATGATTTCACGAATATTTTCGAGGTATTGCGTGAAAAAATCGACCTCAACGGTGTCGATGAGGCACGTTTTCTCGGCGTCGATCAGGTAAGAGTTATAGCTCACGCCGTTGGGCAACGGCCACAACCCTTCGAACAGCGATTTGTTGCGGTCGTTCACACCGACGTAGTGAATTTTCTCAGTGATTTTCATGTTGTATTTCCTTGATTTTCAATGTCTTAAAAAGTTTTTTCAACTTTTCCGAATCGATTTCAGACTTAGCGGCAAGCCCAGAAATTACCGCCACTGAAGGCCATCTGCACTTGATAAAGACCAGCCTCGTCGAGTGCGACATCCTTCTGTCCAGCGGGCGTATTTACTTTCACCGTACCGTCTTCGTTGAAACGGAACATTTCCTTCACTTCGCCATTCTGCACCTGCATCCAAGCGTTGTTTTCGCGGTCGTAGAGAAACTGCATCATCTCGCCGTCGGGCGTGGTGATTTCATAGCCGTTTTTCAGGTTGGTCACGGCATAGTAGCGACCGTCTCCACCGAGAATTTTCTGCGTTTTTCCCACTTTGTGAGCCACGGGGTTGTCGCCCGTCCAGAACTCGATGGTGTTGAGCACGACAGAGTCGATGAACAGCGTCACACTGCCCACAATCGGCATCAAGAAGAAGCCGACGATGGCGTTGAGGAACTTGCTGTCGCTCATCGTACACTGCCATTTGGCGTATTTGTTGAACAGACTGAACGAACCGATGCACGAATTCATCACGAGGGTGCCTGCCATGGCGATGGCGAGGACTTTCACATTGATTTTTTTCATTTTTCAGATGGTTTTAATGATGATCATTGATTTGATTGTTTCAAAAACGCAAAGATACACGAAAAAAGCCAAACTGCAAAAGTTTGGCCCTTTTAATTATTGTTTTTTATGATTTTCAGCGTGATTTCAAAGATAAAGGATGGCCTCGGGTCCCATGCAACAGAGCAGGTCGAGAATCGAAAGGTCGGGCAGAAAACCGTGACGCTGCTGATAGACTTGCCAGTAGGGAGCCCCACCCCCTTCCCCTCCCCAGAAAGGGAGGGGAGAATTGAAATTTCGTGGTTCCTCCCCCTTTTGGGGGAGGCAGGAGGGGGCTACCAACTCCAACATTTTCTCGAAAATCGCCATGTCGTAGTCGAAGAGGAATTCCCAGTCGCGACGCTCGAAAAACGGACGGAGGTCGTCGGCGTAATAGTCGAAGAAGGGACTTTCGCCGTAGGCCGTGCAGATGGCGTTCCAATGCTCCGTGCGCCATTTCCCGTGGTCGCTGAGGCGGACTTCGCGTGTCAGCAGCGGCTCAATCCTCGCTCCTCCTTCCTCGCTCTTCGAAGGCTTCTCCACCGGCACCGTGAGTTTCTGCACCCCATTGGCCGTCGCGATGAGGCAGTGGTTGCGCGTGGTTTGCTTCACATAGTGCTCGGTGTCGTCGATTCGCCAGTTTTCTGTTCTGAGCAAACGGCTGTACCAAGAAATCGGACCGAAATAAGTAATCGGAAAATCAATCATCACCTATCACCTAACACCTCTTATCATTTAATCCTATCCACGACATTGAACAGCCTGCTCCAGCGGATGCCCGAAAAACCATGACGGTCGGGGTCGGACGACCACCAGATGAAAATCGGTTTGCCTACGATATGGTCTTCGGGTACGAAGCCCCAATAGCGCGAGTCGGCGGAATTGTGGCGGTTATCGCCCTGCATCCAGTAGTAGTCCATCTTGAAGGTGTATGACGTGGCGTGCTGTCCGTTGATGTAAATCTGACCGTTTTTCACCGTGAGTTCGTTGCCTTCATAGACCCGAATCGGGCGCTCGTAAATGGCGATATTGTCCATATTCAGGGCAATCGACTCGCCTTTCTTCGGAATCCAAATCGGACCGTAGTTGTCGCGTGTCCAACCGTAGGCGGCGTTGCGCGGATAGACGCGGTCGTCGTCGCGGATGGCGGTGTTCAGCGCGATGGATTCCACGATGTCGGTGCGCTTTTTCAAGGCTTCGGCGGCCTGGTTCGTCAGCGGCATCACGCCGTCGCGATTCAACTGCGCCAATTGTTCCATCGAAATGCCGAGTTCCTTCATCAGTTCGTCGGGAATATGCTCGCGAAGTTTGACTCGATAGGTGTATTGCACATTGTGGGGCTCTTTGTTGGCCTTTCCGTCGAGATAAACGATGTGGTTCTTGATTTCGAGCGTTTGTCCGGGCAGTCCCACGCAGCGTTTCACGTAGTTTTCGCGGCGGTCGGTGGGTCGCGAACTGATGTCGCCGAACTGTACGGGGTTGTTTTTCAAGTAGTTACGACCGAGCGCATACACATCCTTGTACATATCGTAAATCTGCTGCTGATTCATCGTCGAGAAGTCGGGATTGCCGAAATTCTGCAGATAAATCTGCTCGCCCGAGTCATAGACCAAACGATAATACTCCGTTTGGTAGGGGATTTCCGTCAGAATCGAGTCGCCTGCGGGGTAGTTGAACACGACGATATCGTTCAGTTCGACCTGTCCGAGTCCTTTCACGCGGCGATAGTCCCAATGCGGCCAGGAAATATACGATTTCGTGCCGATGAGCGGCAGCGTGTGTTGCGTGAGCGGCATTGTCAGCGGCGTTTGCGGGATGCGCGGTCCATAGCTGACTTTCGACACGAAGAGATAGTCGCCCGTGAGCAGCGATTTTTCCAGCGACGACGAGGGGATGACGTAGTTCTGGAAGAAGAATTGGTTGATGAAATAGACGGCGACGAGGGCGAACACGAGTGCATCGACCCACGACATCAGGAAGCGCGTGGGGCCTTCGGCGTCTTTCCACCACTGCCAGCGGATTTTCTTCGTGATATAGGCATCGAAAATGAATGGCACGACGAGCAGTCCCCACCACGATTTCACCCAATAGAGAAACAGCAGGTAGAGTACCAGAACGACGATGAATTTGGCCCATTGAACGGCCTTGTTGGGTGTCTTTTTTTCTTTTTTCATTGTTATTTTTTTCTTTTTAGGAATTGCTCCAATAGATTCTAAAGCAAACCAAATGTAGTCGATGATATTGACATTCATTTTTCTTTAAAAATTTGCCTCCCCTCCCTTTCTGGGGAGGGGTTGGGGGTGGGGCTAAAACGGGAACAAATCGGTAATCGTCAGCAAGCCCTCGTGGTCTTTCGTGAACTCGGCAGCGAGAACGGCACCGAGCGCGAAGCCCTTGCGCGAATGGGCATCGTGGGTGATGGTGATTTCGTCGGCATCGCTGTTGTAGCGGATGGTGTGGATACCTGGGACTTCGCCCTCGCGGTAAGAATAAATAGGAAGCCCCCTCCCAGCCTCCCCCGAAAAGGGGAGGTGTTCCGAAGCTCCATCGCTCCCCTCTCCCTTTGGAGAGGGGTCGGGGGTGAGGCTTATCCATTCGGTTTTTCTATCTATGTTTTTTATAATCTCCTCCGCCAACGTCACTGCCGTACCCGACGGATGGTCGAGTTTGTGGATGTGGTGGGTCTCCTCCATCGTCACGTCGTACTGCGGAAAATTGTTCATAATCTTCGCCAGATAGCGATTGACAGCCGAGAAAATCGCCACGCCAATCGAGAAATTCGATGCCCAGAACAGCGTTTGACCCTCGGCGCAGGCTTTTTTCACCTCGTCGCCGTGCTCCGCCATCCAACCCGTCGAACCCGACACCACTTTCACACCCTGCGCCCACGCCTTGAGGTAGTTGTCGTAGGCCGATTTTGGCGTGGTAAACTCGATGGCGACATCCGCCGAGCGGAAGGCGTCGCTGTCGAAGTCCTGCTGGTTGTCCACATCGATAATGCTCACGATTTCGTGGCCGCGCTGTCGCGCTGTTTCTTCAATCATACGGCCCATTTTGCCGTAACCGATCAGTGCTATTTTCATTGTTTTTTTCAAATTTTATTCCTCATTGGATGGAAAATCGGCGTCACTCGCCGAATTTTCGCCATTTTTCGATGGATTTTCACGTCGATTCATGTGCCGCAACGCGTGGTTGAAGGCTTCGAGGCCAATCAGCACGAGGGCGGTGGTTTCGATGGCCAAGAGATACATTCCCGCTCCTGCCGCCATACCGATGGCCGCCGTCACCCAAAGACCAGCGGCGGTGGTGAGTCCGCGCACGGCGTGACGCTGAAAAATGATGGTTCCGGCACCGATGAAACCGATGCCGCTGACGACCTGCGCCGCGATACGCGACACGTCGAGGCGGTGGTTTTCCGACGTCAGAGCACCCTCGAAACCGTGCGCCGAGAGAATCATAAACAGGGCCGCACCCATCGCCACGAGGAAATGGGTTCGGAAACCGGCCACTTTCGCACGATATTCGCGTTCAAGCCCAATCAATCCGCCGAGCAGGGCGGCAACGAGAATTCTTAGAAAAAAATCCAAGTCCATGATTTTAATTTACAATTTACAAATGTACAATGTACAATTGATTTGACGATTTAACTATTTTACGATTTGAAAGTTTCCTCGTTCCTCCTTCCTCGAAAACTCCTCCCCTTCGGGGGGAGGCTGGGAGGGGGCCTTACTTCTTGAACAAATGCTGTGCCACTCGCCACTGATTCAGGTCGTAGATGGCTTTCAGACGGGTGACGCGCTCTTTGAAGGCATCGAAGTCCTTTTGGTCGGGCTGCAACCACTGCACTTCTGCCAAGGCTGCCATACGCGGAAGAATCTGATACTCAACGTGTTGCGTCGAATAGATATATTCCGTCCAGACGTTCGCCTGCACACCGAGAATGTGCTTCGCTTCCTCGGGCGTGAGGTCGGCAGCCACAGGTTCGAAGGCATAGACCTTCGCCACGGGCGAATTGCCACCGATGCTGAGCGGTTCGTTGTTGGTTTTGTCGGTCTGGTAATGGTCGAAATACATCGGCGAATTGGGCGTCATAATCACGTCGTGACCCAATTTTGCGGCCTTCGCACCGGGTTCGGCACCGCGCCACGACATAATCGTCGAAGTGACATCGACATCGCAACCGAGCAACTCGTCCCAACCGATGAGTCGCTTGCCTTTCGTGTGCAGGAATTTCTCAACGCGCTTCGTGAAATAGCCCTGCAGATGGTCTTCGGCGGTCTGTTTGCCCTCGCCCTTGATGCCTTCGTTCTTGATGCGCTGCTGACAGAGGTCGCACGTCTTCCAACGGTCGCGCGGACACTCGTCGCCGCCGATGTGGATGTATTCCGAGGGGAACACGTCGATGACTTCGCTCAGCACGTCTTCCACGAACTTGAAGGTCTGCTCCTTACCCGGGCACAGCACGTCGGCAAACACGCCCCACGTGTGTTCCACCTCGTAAGGACCGCCCGTGCAACCGTATTCAGGATAGGCCGCGAGAGCCGCCACCATGTGGCCGGGCATATCGATTTCGGGGATGATGGTGATGTGGCGGTCGGCAGCGTAGCGCACGATGTCGCGGCACTCTTCCTGCGTGTAGAAACCGCCGTGGCGAATACCGTCGTCGATGCCGGAATTACGACCCACAACCGTTCCCGAGCGCCATCCGCCAATCGAGGTCAGTTTCGGGTATTTCTTGCTCTCGAAACGCCAACCTTGGTCGTCGGTGATGTGCCAATGGAACTTGTTCATGCCGTGCAGGGCGATGAGGTCGATGAATCGCTTGACGAACTCGACGGGGAAGAAGTGGCGCGAGCAGTCGAGGTGCATTCCGCGATAGGCGAAGCGTGGCTCGTCTTGAATCACCACCGCCGGCAGTGCAATCTGGCTACCCGACTCCTTCACAATCGGAAGCGATTTTCTCAGCGTCTGGACACCACGGAACACCGCCGCAGCCGTCTGTCCGCTAATCGCAACGCCCTTTGCCGTCACCGTCAGCGTGTAGGCTTCCTCGTTGGGTTCTACCACCACTTTTTTCTTGTTGGGAACGGCAATCGAAAGCAAAATGTTGCCACGAGCGTCGCTTTTCTTCGCAAACGGCCTGACGGCCAACTTCATCTGCGTCATTTCCGCGACATAATCGCTCAGGAAACGAGCCTCTTTTTCCAGTCCGTCGGCATAGACGATAGCCGTCTTTTCGCCGAGCACGAAACCCGGAGCGTGTTGCTGAACGATGCTGCGCGGCAGCGGAACAATGTCGTAACGGGCAGTCTGGGCTTTCATCGAACCCGTTGCCATCATGGTCACCATGGTCATAAAGACGAAAATTCTTTTCATAACGATTGATTTTTTGTTGATTTTTGACTAATTTTGATGCAAAGATACGAAAAACTTTGTTAATTTACCGTCAAAATGCAAATGATATAACTTTTTTTTGTAGCTTTGCAGCAGAAAATAACGTGAATTAGGAATAATTATGGGTTATATTGAAAAGAATTTAATGGACGGCGAGCAAATTGTCTATGAGGCTCGCCAACACTGGATTATCTATTGGAAGCCGTTTCTGCTGCTGCTTGCTTCCATTGCGATTTTCGCCATTCCCACGCAGGATGTGCAGTTCACGATTCAAATCATCGCCTCGGCTGTGATGCTGATTGGCGCGGCGATTTGGGCGTTGAACATCTACGGCGGAAGGAAGTATATTCTGACGACGAGCCGCCTGATTCTGAAACGAGGAATCATCCGTCGCGAATCCACCGACTTGATTTTGCGCCGCTGCGAGGGTGTGAGCATTCGCCAGTCGATTATGGGCCGCATTTTCCGCTATGGAACGGTGGCCGTATCGACGGGCGAGGTCGTCAATGAGTTCCGACTCATCGAAGACCCCGTGCGCTTCTCGACGCAAATCAATCAGCAGATTTCCCACAATTTCGACCCGATGGTCTGACCGTCATTTCTGACGGATGCCCATGCGTGCCTCGACGACGTTCACCACGTAGTCGGCCAGTTTCTCGCACTCGTTGATGATGTCGAGATAGATGGTGCCGACGGCGTAGGTGTAAGCGTGGTTGTTCACGTCGATGATGTTCTGCGACTTGAGTTGGTTGCGGAAATTGTTGATTTCGTTCTCGATATTAAAAGTGCGGTTGATGTCGAACGCCTCCTTGCGACCGCCCATCAGCAGGTTCATCTGCGTCAAGGCGTTGTCGGTGAGTTGCATCATCTGGTGCAAGTGTTCGTATTGCACATCGGTGAAGTGGTCTTGCTTGCCCTGATACTTGCGCGAAATCGTGCGGGCCATGTTGTAGCAAGCATCGCCAATCGACTCCAACTCGCTGATTTCACGCAACATAGCGCGAATTTTCGCCTTCGTGTCGTCGGAAAGATGGGCATCGCTGACTTGGTCGAGGTATTTGGCAATCTCGATTTCCATATTGTCAGAAATTCCCTCGTATTTCTCGATGCGCGAATAGAGTTTGTTGAAATCCTCGCCGCCCTTCTCGCCTTTTTTCTTGCCCGTGTCGGTCGATGACTCGTTGAGCAGTTCGCGAACCATACCGAACATCCGCTGCATACGGTCGGAGAACGATTGAATCTCCTTTTGCGCCTCAAGCACCGAAAGTTCGGGCGTTTTCATGAAGCCAGCCGTGATGAAATGCAGGCGGAAATCCTCTTCCTCATCGACTTTCTTCGGCTTGATGACCCAGCAGACGAATTTTTCAATCTGGGGAATAAACCAGATGAGAATGCCAGCGTTGATGACGTTGAAACAAGTGTGGAACGCCGCCAGAACGAAGTTCAGTTTTTCCTTCGAATCCATGTGGTCCATGTCTTGATGGGCGACGGAACCGCCAACATAATCGACCAGCCAAATGACGCCGTCGATGAACCAACGGAACACGAACAGAATCCAAATCACGCCGAAAATGTTGAAAAACATGTGGGCGAGGGCTGCACGACGCGCCTGTGTGTTGGCCGAGAGTGCCGCGAGATTCGATGTAATGGTCGTGCCGATGTTCTCGCCGAGCACGAGCGCGATACCTTGATAAATCGGCATGGCACCCGACGAGCAAAGCAACATCGTGATGGCCATCACCGCCGCACTCGACTGCACGCAGAACGTCATCACGCCACCGAGCAACAGGAATGTGAGCGTCGTCAGGAACGAATCGGGGTCGAACGACTGGAAAAATGCCGTCACCGTCGGGTTGTTGCCGAGGTCCATGTCGTTGCCCGTCATGCGCAAAGTCGTCAATCCGAGCAACAAGAAAGCCAATCCGAAGAGGAAATCGCCCACGTAACGGCGTTTCTTCATGTAAATCAGGATGATACCGATGAAAAAGGCCGGATAGACGAGGTTCGAGATGTCGAACGAGGCTCCGAGCGCCATGATCCACGCCGTGAGCGTCGTGCCGATGTTCGCACCCATGATAACGCTGATGGCCTGCGCCAGCGTGAGCAGTCCGGCATTGACGAATGAGACGGTCATCACCGTCGTGGCGGTTGAAGACTGCACGGAGGCTGTGACGACAGTACCCGTCAGCAGTCCCGTGAAACGGTTGGTGGTCATGGCTCCGAGGGCGTGGCGCAACTGCGGACCAGCCATCTTCTGCAACGCCTCGCTCATGCTCTTCATACCGAACATCAGCAGGGCCAGCGAGCCCAAAAGCTTAAAGAAAATCCAAATCGACATGATTTTATTTTTTTTGCGGTGCAAAATTACAGATTTTTTTCGAAATTACAAAGGGATTGATGTCATTTCTGGATAAAAAACAATCGAAATTGATATAAAACAATCTGAAAAAATGATGAAAAAAGTCGATTTTCTACGAAAAAATCCGTATTTTTGCAGTCTAAATCTTTGAAAACAACAAAAAAAACGATAACTATGAACCCAAAAGTGAAAGTGCGCTGCCGCAACAACGGCACGAAGATTGAAGCAGAAACCGGTAGCAGTCTGCACGATGTGTATGAATTGTCGGGCCTGAAAATGGAACACGGCCCCATCGTCGCGAAAGTGAACAACAAAGTGGAGGGAATGGGATTCCGACTCTATCGCAACAAAGACGTGGAGTTTCTCGACCTGACGTCGCCCTCGGGTATGCGCACATACACGCGCACGCTATTCTTTATTCTTTGTAAGTCGGTTCACGACCTCTTTCCCGACGGCTCTGTCGTCATCGACATTCCCGTGTCGAACGGCTATTACTGTAACCTGAAACTGGGTCGCGCCGTGACGCAGCACGATGTCGATGCACTGCGTCGGCGGATGCAGGAAATCATCGATGCCGACCGCCCGATTTATCGCCGCGAAGTGCCCACCGACGAGGCCATCAAGCTATTTAAGGGTGTCGGAGCGCACTCGAAAGTGACATTGCTCGAAACACTCGGCACGCTCTACACGATTTACTACGACTTGGACGGCTTCGTGGACTATTTCTACGGAGCACTGATGCAAAACACGGGTGCGGTGAAGTTGTTCGGACTCGAACCTTACTACGACGGTCTGCTGCTGCGCATTCCCTCGACGAAAGACCCTTCGGTGCTCGGCGAAATGACGCGACAAGACAAGATGTTTGAGGTGTTCCAAGAGCATCACCGCTGGCAGGACATCGTGAAAATCGGAACGGTCGGCGAGTTCAACCGCGCCGTGCAAAAGGGCTTTGCAAGCGACATCATCAACGTCAGCGAGGCTCTTCAGGAGAAGAAAATCGCACAAATCGGCGATATGATTGCCGAGCGCAAGGGCGTAAGAATGGTGCTGATTGCCGGACCGTCGTCGAGCGGTAAAACCACGACCTGCAAACGCCTGTCGATTCAGTTGATGACGCACGGCATTCGACCCGTTCAAATCTCGCTCGACGACTATTTTGTCGATCGCGAGCGCACACCACGCGACGAAAAGGGCGACTACGACTACGAATGTATCCACGCACTCGACATCGACCTCATCAACGAGCAGTTCAATGCCCTGTTCCGTGGCGAAGAGGTGGAACTGCCGCGCTATAATTTCCAGACGGGAAAAAGCGAGAAAAGCGGTCAGAAACTGCAAATCGGCGAACACGAAATCCTCGTCGTCGAGGGTATCCACGCGCTGAATCCCGAACTCACGGCGCACATTCCCGAAGAGCAGAAATTCCGCGTCTATGCCTCGGCGCTCACCACGATTCTGCTCGACACCCACAACTACATTCCCACGACCGACAACCGCCTGCTGCGCCGCATCATCCGCGACGTAAAGTATCGTGGTTGCTCGGCGCAAGACACAATCAAGCGCTGGCCCAGCGTCCGTGCAGGCGAAAACAAGTGGATTTTCCCTTTCCAAGAGAACGCCGACGCGATGTTCAACACAGCGATGATCTACGAACTCGCCGTCATTCGCACACAGGCCGAGCCCGCCCTCGAACAAGTGCCCGAAAACTGCGACGAATACGCTGAAGCCTATCGCCTGCGCAAATTCCTGCGCTACTTCGAACCCGTCAGTTTCGACACCCTGCCGCCCACTTCGCTGCTTCGCGAATTCCTCGGAGGTAGTTCGTTTGAATATTAAAAAATAATGTATGAAAAAAACAACGATTTTATGGCTGATTTCCTTGCTTTTCAGCCTTCCGACCGACGCAAAAAAGCAGCAAGAACCGATTATCGTGGCCTACGTGGCTTCGTGGGGCTCGCAGCGAATGCCCGACCCCACGCTGATGACCCACATCAACTACGCTTTCGGCAATGTTTCCAAGACCTTCGACAGCGTTGATTTGCGCGACACGGAGTTTCTTCACGGCGTTTTGGCCCTGAAAAAACAGAATCCGAAACTGAAAATCGTGCTCTCGATAGGTGGCTGGACGGCAGGAAATTTCAGTGAAATGGCTGCCGACGAGCGTTGTCGGCTGTCGTTCGCCCGCGACTGCAAGCGCGTGGTCGATCAGTATGGGTTCGACGGCATCGACATCGACTGGGAATATCCCACGAGCGACGAGGCAGGCATCAGCTGTTCGCCCGACGACACCGACAACTTCACGTTGCTCATGCGCGACATCCGCGCTGCCATCGGCAAACAAAAACTCCTCACCATCGCCACCATCGCCGACGCGAAATTCATCGACTTCCGAGCCTGCCTGAAATACCTCGATTTCGTGAACATCATGGCCTACGACGTGGCCAATCCACCCAAGCACCACACGACGCTCTACCGCTCGTCACTCTCGGGTAGAATCACCGTCGAGGAGGCCGTTCAAGCCCATTTGAAGGCTGGCGTTCCGCGCCAAAAACTCACGCTCGGAATGCCGCTCTACGGTCGTGGCGCTGGCGACAACAAGGTGCTGGGACGTTTCGTCAAGACGGGCGAAACGGGCGGTCAATACACCCGAAAATGGGACGATGTCGGAAAAGTTCCCTACCTCGCCAATGCCGACGGCAACCTCGTCTTGGCCTACGACAGTCCCGTTTCGCTGGCGTGGAAATGCCGTTACATCAAGGAACAAGGGTTGCTCGGCGCCATGTATTGGGAATGTACCGAGGACAACGACCAACTCGAGGGAATGCGCTCGATTTGGCTCTATTTGAGGAAATAACTACAATTTTTCGCCGTAGCAAAGGTCGCCGCAGTCGCCGAAACCCGGAACGATGTACTTCCGCTCGTTCATGCCGGGGTCGATGGCGGCGCACCAGACCGTCACATCGGCTTCGCCGACGGCCTGCCGCACCACGTCGATTCCTTCGTCGGTGCCAATCACGCAAGCGATGTGGACACTTTTCGGTGTGCCAGTTTTCAGGAACGCCTCGTAGGCCGCAGCCATCGAACCGCCCGTCGCCAGCATCGGATCGACAATCAGCAGCGTCTTTCCCTCGACACTCGGCGAAGCGAGGTATTCCGTGTGAACGCCCACCTCGGTGTGTTCGCGATTTTTATACATCCGGAACGCCGAAATAAAGGCACAGCCGGCATGGTCGAACACGTTGAGAAACCCCTGATGGAAAGGCAGTCCGGCACGCAACACCGTCGCCACTATCAATTCATCGGCAGGCACCGAGACCTCGGCCTCGCCCAACGGTGTCGTCACCTTGATGGTTTCGTAGTTGAGCTGGCGCGAAATCTCATAGGCCATGCACATTCCAATGCGCTCGATGTTGTTGCGGAACAGCAACCGGTTTTGTTGGTACTTTTCGTCGCGAATCTCCGCAAGATAACGATTGACGACCGTGTTTTGCTCACTTAAATTGATGATTTTCATGTCGTTTTCCGTTAAATTTCGACTGAAATGTTGAAAAAGTGCTCTTTACAGTTCCAAATCGCCGTCGAACACCTCGTTCCAAGGCAGTCCGTGGATGTTGAGCTGCTCCATGAATGGGTCGGGGTCGAAATTCTCGACATTCCACACGCCGGGCTTCTTCCAAAGACCTTTCAGGAACATCATCGCACCAATCATCGCGGGAACGCCAGTCGTGTAACTGACACCCTGCATACCAGTTTCTTCGTAGGCGGCGCGGTGCGAGCAGTTGTTATAAACGTAATAGGTGCGTTCCTTGCCGTCTTTGATACCACGAATGCGGCAACCAATCGAGGTTTCGCCCTCGTAGTTCTCGCCGAGGTCCTGCGGGTTGGGCAACACGGCCTTGAGGAACTGCAACGGCACGATTTTCACCTTCGCCACGCCTGTTCCGTCGGCCAGCGGCGCCTCGTATTCCACTTCGTCGATACGGCTCATGCCGATGTTCTGAATCACGTCTAAGTGCTTGATATACTGTTCGCCGAAGGTCATCCAGAAACGAGCCTGCTTGATGGTCGGATAGTTGATGACGAGCGACTCGAGTTCTTCGTGGTGCAACAAGTACGACTCACGCGGACCGATGTTCGGATAGGTCAGCGGCTTGTGGATTTCGAGCGGTTCGGTCTCAATCCATTGGCCATCTTTATAATACAGACCCTTCTGCGTGATTTCGCGGATGTTGATTTCGGGGTTGAAGTTCGTGGCAAAAGCCTTGTGATGGTCGCCGGCGTTGCAATCGACGATGTCGAGATAGTGGATTTCGTCGAAATGGTGCTTGGCGGCGTAAGCGGTGTAAATGCCGCTGACGCCCGGGTCGAAGCCGCAGCCGAGAATCGCCGTCAGACCAGCCTGTTCGAAACGCTCCTTGTAGGCCCACTGCCACGAATATTCGAAGTGCGCCTCGTCTTTCGGCTCATAGTTAGCGGTGTCGAGATAGTTGCATCCGCAAGCCAAACACGCTTCCATAATCGTCAAATCCTGATACGGCAGGGCGAGATTGATGACCAGTTCGGGCTGGTAGTCGTTGAAAAGAGCCTTCAACTGCTCCACATCGTCGGCATCGACCTGCGCGGTCTTGATGTCCATCTTGTAGCCAGCCTTGTGGATGTCTTCCACGATTTTGTCACACTTCGCCTTGCGACGGCTTGCAATCATAAAGTCGGTAAACACGTCGGGATTCTGCGCAATCTTAAACGCAGCCACTGTTGCGACGCCACCGGCGCCAATCATTAGTACTTTGCTCATGGTTTTTTCGTTTATAATTGTTTAAATAATAGGCGTAAAAATCGGTATATTTCGAAAATTTCAGGTACAAAGATACGAAAATCTCAGCATCGAACAAAATAAATTTTGAAATTTTCTGCCAATAATTGAAATATTCTCCTTATCTTTGCAGCAATTATCAAACATTTTTTGAAAAAATGAACCATATTTTGGAAGGACGCGACGCGCTGAAAGCGGAAATTTTGAAGACGGCGGAAGTGGCTGGCTACCTGTGGCAAAACGGGTGGGCCGAGCGCAACGGCGGCAACATCACGGTAAACGTGACGGAGTGGGTCGATGACACGATTCGCCGACTGCCGGCCATCAGCGAAGTGAAACCCATCGGGGTGACACTGCCCGAACTGCGCGGCTGCTATTTCTATTGCAAAGGCACGGGCAAGCGGATGCGCGACTTGGCACGCTGGCCGATGGAAAACGGTGCCATCATCCGAATCCTCGACGACTGCGCGACTTACGAAATCGTCGGCGACGAGGTGGTTTGGCCCACGAGCGAACTGCCGAGCCACTTGAGCGTCCACGCCCGACTGATTGCCGAGAAATCGCCCTATCGCGCCACCGTCCACACCCATCCGATTGAACTCGTGGCGATGAGCCATTGTCGGAAATTCCTCAAAAAAGACGTGCTGACGCGACTCCTGTGGTCGATGATTCCCGAAACGAAAGCGTTTTGTCCGCTCGGACTGGGCGTTGTACCTTATTTGCTGCCGGGCTCGACGGCATTGGCCGAAGCCACGCTACGCGAACTCGAAGACTACGACGTGGTGCTTTGGGAGAAGCACGGCGTTTTCGCCAAAGGTCTCGATGCCATGGACGCTTTCGACCAAATCGACGTACTCGAAAAGAGTGCGAAAATCTACATCGCCGCCCGTCAGATGGGATTTGAACCCGAGGGAATGAGCGAGGAACAATTAACGGAAATGTCGATAGCGTTTCATTTACCGAAATAATTTTTTATCATTTAAAATATTAAAAATCAAGAAGTTATGAAGAAAATGATGATGAAGTTGGCCGCCATCGCAGTGATGGCCGTCATCGGTACAACCACCGCACAGGCGCAAGCCGTAGTGACTGACCCCGCTCAGCAGACAGCCCTGCAAAAAGAGAAAGAAAAGGCTCACAAAGAAGCTTTGAAGGCTCGTCAGAAGGCTGATAAGGAGCAGGCAAAGGCTCAGAAAGAAGCAAAAAAGGCTGAAAAAGAGGCCAAGGCTCGCGAAAAAGCTGCCAAGAAAAAGCAGAAGGAAATAGAAAAGCGCGAGAAGGCCAATCAGGCTGCTAAAAAGGCTGCCCGCGATGCCGAAAAAGCACAGGAAAAGGCTGCCAAAGCCGCTGAGAAAGCCGCTGCTGCCGAGGGCGACCTGAAGTTGAAGCACAAGGCACTGAAAGCGCAGGCCGATGCCGTGAAAGCACAGCACAAGGCACAGCAAGCTGCTGAAAAAGCTGCCAAACTGAACAAATAAGGTTTTCGCTGACGAGGTTTGAAAACTGCGATTGCCGTTCCTGAGGGGCTGACAGACGTGCTACTGCACGCCTGTTGTGCCCCATGTTCGTCGGCCATTGTCGAATGGATGCTGGCGAATGGTGTGCGCCCCGTTATTTTCTATTACAATCCGAACATTTTTCCTCGCGAGGAATACGAAATACGCAAACAAGAGAGCAAGCGCCACGCTGAAAGCCTCGGTGTGCGCTGGATCGACGGCGACTACAACCACGACGAATGGCTGGGGGGCATTTGCGGATTGGAGGGCGAACCCGAGCGCGGTCGGCGTTGCGAACGCTGTTTTTTTCTGCGCCTGAAAGCCACAGCGTTGAAAGCGCAAGAACTCGGCATTCCCTATTTCACCACTACCCTCGCCTCGTCGCGCTGGAAAGACATCGAACAAATCAATCGCGCAGGCCAGGCCGCGGAGGCTTCAGTTCATAGTTCACAGTTCATAGTTCATAATTCCAACACCCATCACCCAACTGTCAACGATCAACTGTCAACTATCAACTATCCGAAATTCTGGTCCCAAAACTGGCGCAAGGGCGGTCTTTACGAGCGTCGCAACCAACTTCTCAAGGAATTTGGTTTTTACAACCAACAATATTGCGGTTGCGAGTTCAGCTTCAGAAGTTAAAAGGATTTTCACCGCGACCCCAACGGTTTTATGACAAAAAAAAAGACCACTTTCCGTAAGGAAAATGGTCTTTTTGTTTCGTCGCCGTGGCTTATTCGCCGAGGCTCTTGATATGCTTTGCCAACTTCGACTTGAGGTTGGATGCTTTGTTCTTGTGGATGATGTTGGTCTTAGCCAGTTTGTCGAGCATCTTCTGAACGCTGGGATAGAGCTTTTCTGCTTCTTCCTTGTCGGTCATAGCGCGCAGTTTGCGAACGGCGTTGCGCATCGTTTTTGCATAGTAGCGGTTGTGCTCGTTTCTTTTCTTCGTCTGACGAATTCTCTTCAGAGCTGATTTGTGATTTGCCATTTTTAATTCTTAATTTTAAATTGTTAATTTTAAATTCTTTACGGAAGCTTATGGGTCTTGCGCTTTTCGGCTGCCCTCGGCGAACTTTTCATTTCTAAAGTTCTCCATCACCGTTCCTCTGGATTATTCCGATGGCGCATCGCTGCGCAGATGACGGATTCCGATTTTTGTAGTCCCTAGGAGAGTCGAACTCCTCTTTAGAGAATGAAAATCTCTCGTCCTAACCGATAGACGAAGGGACCAAAATGCTGTAAGCGGGTGCAAAGGTACGGCTTTTTTATCAATTCTCCAAATTTTCTTCAAAAAAATTTCATTTTTCGCGTAAAAATTCGTAATTTTGTCGTGTTATGCTGACAAAAACGCGGGCGATCGTGCTCCATTCGATGAAATACGGCGAGGACAAAACCATCGTCGATATGCTCACGGCTGACTTCGGTCGTGTGTCGTTCGTGTGCCGACTGCCGAAAACGCAAAAAGGAAAACTCAAAAAACAACTTTTCCAACCCCTGACGATGCTTTCCATCGAGTTCGACCACCGTCAGGGAGGCGGTTTGCAACGGTTGCGCGACGTGCAGATGTCGCAGCCGTTCACGTCGATTCCCTTCGACCCCGCAAAAATGTCGATTTCGCTCTTCGTGGCGGAATTTCTGCTGTATGCGACGCGCGGCGAACAACAAAACGAGGCACTTTTCCAATATGTCGAGAACGGCATTTTGTGGCTCGACGGACAGTCACGCTCTTTTGCGAATTTCCACCTTGTTTTTATGATGCGACTGTCGCGATTCATCGGATTTTTCCCGAACCTCGACGACTATCACGACGGCGACTGCTTCGACCTGCGAAACGGCACTTTCGTGGCCATCAGGCCGTCGCACGCCGATGTGGTGGAACCAGCGGAGGCGGAGCGAATCAACACGCTGATGAGAATGAGTTTCGAGTCGATGCACCTTTTTCAGATGAACCGCCACGAGCGCAACCGAATTGCGGAGTTCATCCTTACTTATTATCGGCTGCACGTGCCGAATTTTCCCGAACTTAAATCGATTGAAATTTTAAAAGAATTATTTGAAGTCTAACGACAACTCGCTGTCACCCAACAAGTTATACGACTTCCGATGATAGGGCGTGATGCCAAACCGGCGGATGGCCTCGCGATGCTTTGCCGTGGGATAGCCTTTGTTCGACTGCCAATCGTACTGTGGAAATTTCTCGGCCAACTGCATCATGTAGTCGTCGCGGTAGGTTTTCGCCAGAATGCTCGCGGCAGCAATCGACTGGAACTTCGAATCGCCTTTCACGATGCAGGCGTGGGGGATTAAGCCCCCTCCAACCTCCCCCAACTGGGGGAGGCTCTTTGGGTGATAGGTGTTAGGTGATGGGTGGTGGGTGGTGGACTTGGGACGATACGGCTCAAAGCGGTTGCCATCGACGATAATGGCCTCGGGACGCACGCGAAGTTGGTCGAGCGCACGGTGCATCGCCAAAATCGACGCACGTAGAATGTTGATTTGGTCGATTTCCTCGGGCGAAACACTCGCCACCGCCCACGCCACGGCCTCTTTCTCGATTTGCCGTCGCAGTTCGTAGCGTTTCCGCTCGGTCAGTTGCTTCGAGTCGTTCAGCAGCGGATTGTCGTAGTCGGGGGGCAGAATGACAGCCGCGGCAAACACGCTGCCCGCCAAGCAACCCCGACCGGCCTCGTCGCAGCCCGCCTCAACGACTCCTGTATGATAATGTGATTTCAACATCGACGCTCGAAAATGACGTTATTTAATCGGCTTCGGCGAACGATGCTTCACCTTGAAGCGGTCGAAACCCTCGCCATACACGCCAATGACGGCACTCTGAGAAACGAAGGCCGTGGGGTCGATGTCGTTGATGACCTGGAAAATACGACCGCTCTCGCGCCGTTTGGCCAAAACGAAGAGCATTTTCATCTCTTTTCCACTGTAAAAACCGTGTGCGTCGATAGTGGTGACACCTCGGCGCGGCTCTTTGTTGATGCGGTCGCCAATCTCCTTGTAATGCTCGGAAATGATGAAAAACTGCACCGAACGGCGCATGTTGTTGACAACTTGGTCGATGCAGAAAGCCGTGACGTAGAGCACGACGTAGCCGTAGATGACGCGCTCCCAGTCGCGCAGCACGAAGTAAGAACTTGAAATGATGACGACGTCGAGAATCATGATAATTCGGCCAAGCGAAATGTCGCGATATTTATTGATGATGGCGGCCACAATGTCGGTACCACCCGTCGAACCGCGGAAAGCAAGACCGATGCCCACGCCCGAACCGCAGAAAACAGAGCCGATGATGGCGGCCATGAAAGGCTGGTCGGCAAGCAGGTGCAGGCTGGCCACCTTGTCGCGGATGAGTGCAAGCGCAACCGTCAGCACGGCCACGGCGTAGATGGTTTTCACGCAGAACCTCCAACCCAGCGTCACCAACGCGAAGATGAGCAGAATGGCGTTGATGACAAAATAGCTCACCTGAGCCGGAATCGCCAGCGGACTCCACTCCAGAATAGAGGAAATACCTGCCACACCGCCCGAGGCGAGGGTGTTGGGCAGGAGGAAGGCCGACCATCCGATACAATAGGAAAGCATGGCGATGGTAATCATCGCGTAGTCGCGCACTTCGCGCCAGATTTTTGTTTTCAGAGCACCTGTCATAATCATGTCGTTTAAATTTGGCTGCAAAGGTACGAAAAAAGATGAATGATGTATTAATAAATCTTATTTTTTTGTCCAAAAATGTCGATTTTTACGAAAGATACACTAATTTTGCACATTCATAAACATCTGAAAACAGAAACTAAAATTATAATTAAACGGTAAAAACATGAAGAAAATTTTACTTCTGATGCTCTCGCTCGTCATGGTGACGACGATGATGGCAGAGGGTGTAACGCCCGATGAGGCTTTGAACCAAGCCCGTAATTTTGTGAAAAACCGCGAAAACAAAGGAATGCGACCCCATCGAGCGCCGGGAACGGCAGCGTCGCGACTGGTTATGGCCAAACAAGTCAACGGCCTCTATGTGTTCAACGTGGCGAAAGACGAAGGTTTCGTCATCGTTTCCAACGACGACCGCACCGAACCCATCCTCGGCTATAGCGACAACGGTCATTTCGACCCCGAAAACATGCCCGAAAACATGCGCGCATGGCTGCAAGGCTACGCCGACCAGATTGCGTGGTTGAATGAGCATCCAGAAGTACAAAATACCATTCAAAAAGCCCCGACGAAAAATCCAGTCGCCCCACTGATGCAGTCGGAGTGGAATCAGAATGCACCATATTGGAATGATTGTCCTATTTTTCAGCCTACAGGAGCTCAAAGCGTAACGGGTTGTGTTGCTACGGCTATGGCACAGATTATGTATTATCACAAATATCCCGAAAAAACCACGAAAACAATTCCTTCCTACACCTATGGCAGCAGGTGGGGTATGAATTTCACAGAAAATGCCGTACCTGTCACTACTTTCGACTGGACTAATATGATTGACAATTATACTAACTATACAGACGCCCAAGGGGCAGCAGTTGCAGCTTTGATGCATTGCTGCGGTACTTCTGTGAACATGGATTATGCCGACGCTGACAATGACGGTTCAGGAGCCAACACTGGCAAAGTGGCTGGTGCGATGAAAGAATATTTCGATTACAGTGCCACGACGCGCTATGTCGGACGTGGAAGTTACTCAATGGATGACTGGAACAACCTAATTTACAGCGAATTGGCCGAAGGTCGTCCTGTGCTTTATGGTGGACAGTCGTCGGGTGGCGGCCATGCTTTCGTGGTTGATGGTTATGATGGCGACGAACTTTTCCATGTGAATTGGGGTTGGGGCGGCCATCAAGATGGCTATTTCTTGCTTTCCGTCTTAAATCCAGGCAGCACAGCAGGCATCGGAGCCAGTACGAGCAGCGACGGCTATAGTTTCGGACAAGATGCCGTCATCGGCATTCAACCCAATCATGGAGAAGAAGGTGAAGAAGAAGTTGGAGCACATTTAACTTTCAATGACCCTTCCATTTCCGGCCAATCAATTACGTTCGGAAAGATTTCGAATGATGGTGGAGATACTCACTATTTCAATTTCGGTATTGGCATTATTGACGAAAATGGAAATATTACAGCTAAAATTACCAATAGTGGATATTGTGATCCGGGAAGTTATTTCTCACCCAAAAATGGTGCTAGTGTTTTCACTGTTAACTCCTCATGGGGCAACGGCACTTACAAAGTGATTCCCATTAGCCGTGTCGGCGGAACCAGCGAATGGATTCCGGGTATGAATCCCAATTTGCAATATTTTGAGGTGGTTATCAATGGTAGTAACATCACCATTACGTTTGTAGGTGGCCCTGAGTTGTCTGTTACATCGTTCAATTTCCCTGGCAATAAAAAGGCCGGTGTGGAGCAGGTGGTAGAGGCTACCATCCAAAACAACGGGGCAGAATTTTATGGTCCGCTCCACCTTTTCGCCAGTATGACAAACGACAAAGGAAAAGCAGCAAGTACATCCGGCATGACTATCCGCTCGGGAAGAAGCATCACAACGGAGTTTACATTCAAACCCAACACAGCAGGAACATACAACATTTGGATTTGCACCGACGAAGGCGGAAACAATGTTATAGGAACATCAAGCGTGGTGATTGAAGAATCTACAGGCAGCAGTACTGGCAACCTTTCACATGTCAGCACTGTAATCAACAAAATGCAGAATGGCAAAGTCCTCGGTAAGACATTCATAGGTACGGGTACGCTTAGAAACAACGACCCCGATGCTTTTGTTGGCAATATTCGCGTCGTTCTCTTTGTTAGTGCAACAGGAGAACAATATGGTTCATATAAAGGACTCAGTAGCCTTAATGTACCTGTCGATATTGCAGGTGGAGAAACCAAGGAGTTTACTTATGATTTTTCTGAGCTTGATTTTGGAACTTATTATTTGTTAGGATATTATGTTGGTAGTACACAAATCTATCAAGGAAATCCTTTCTCGTGCGTTACCGCAGTAGAAACGTATCAGAGAGACGGCTCTCGCGAAGTGATAGAAGCTAATCCTTCTATTGTACTCGACGAAAATGTTTGCGCGTTGAACCTCACGGGTGTTTCCGGCGTGACGAGTGTAACGGGTGGTAATGACAACACGCTGTTTATTTTCGGATCCGATGACAACGTGCCGTCTTCGCTGAACGGAAGAAACATCGTCAAGGGTGGCAATGCCGAAAACATCACCCTGCAAGACGGCTGCGACTTCTATTCGCCCGTCACGTTCACGGCTGATAACATCTCCTACACACGCACATTCGACACGGGTCTGACACGCGACTACAAGAACTGGACAACCATCGTATTGCCCTTCAATGTGAGCGAAGTAACCGTCGATTTGACAAGTCAGGGTACGGCTTATGCTGCATATTCAGCTTATCCGATTGATTGGTTCCACAAGGCCGAAGAAACGAAGAAAAACTTCTGGGTAATGGAGTTCGGCAGCGAGGAAAACGGCATTGTCAATTTCTCACACGCCGCTGAAATCAAAGCAGCCCGACCGCTGCTCATCGCCGTTCCGGGCGCAGAGTGGGGCTCGGCCAATGACCTGACAGGTCTGCCCATCACATTCCACGGCCAGAATGTCACCGTTTCAGGCGACTTCCGCGCCTCGACCTCTGGCGACAACTACAAAATGAAAGGTGTCGTCGCTCAGAAAGTTTTCAACGACATTTTCGTTCTCAACGAGGAAGGAACGGCCTTTACTCGCCAGAATTCTGCAACAGTCGATGCTTTCCGCGCCTATTTCGAGCCGACAAGCACCGCTGCCACTGCCTCGATGCTGATGCTGGCATTCGGCGACGGGAATCAAGGTGAAACAACGGCTCTGAAGCCTGTCTTCGACCATGGAACCATGAATCAAAGCAATGCCATCTACGACTTGCAAGGTCGTAAACTCAATGGCGAACCTACGCAGAAAAGTATCTATATCGTGAATGGAAAGAAAGTGATCAAAAAGTAAAAAAAAGAAAGAAAATGGAACGCAAGATATATTTGAAACCAGCCATGAAAATGCTGGAAACCGAAAAAATCATGTTTGAACCTGGCGGTGGTCTGTCTGAACCCACCCCTGTCACACCGGGCGTTGGTGCCAAGGAGTTCGACAACGACGTTTGGAACGACAACGACGTCTGGGGAACGGAAAGTAATTGGGAGACCGCTGACGAAACGTGGTAAAGCCATTTTGAAATCGCGATGAACGACTGGAAAGCCCTGACGATCCACCCGATGGCGCAGTCGGGCGACATCGAGGTTCCCACGCAGATGAACGACTTGTTCAGCTACGAGCCGCACGCGCTCTGTCTGGCTGCTCGCGACGAGGCGATGCCTCATATCAACGAGTTGATTCTGGACGAGAAAGAGGGAAAAATGTTTGGCGTGTTGGTCGTGGAAACCTCCGACGGACTGGGCTATCTGGCGGCTTACTCAGGGCAGATTCGCGGACGGAGCGACTGGCCGGGGTTCGTGCCTGCGGTGTACGATTACCTACAGCCCGACGGCTTTTTCAAGGTGCACGAGGCGGAAATCTCGGCTTTGAACCGCGAAATTGAGACGCGCCAGAACGACAAGGAACGACTGGAGACCTCGAAAATTCTCGCCGACCTGAAACGCGAATATATGGAGGTGGCGACGGAGTTGAACTACCAGAATATGAAGGCGAAAGTGCGCCGCCACGAACTGCGTGCCGCCGGTCCGCTGACGCAGGAACAGGAAGACGAACTGATTCGCGAAAGTCAGTTTATGAAGGCCGAGTCGCGCCGCGTGAAAATGGGCTACAACGAAAGAATCGACGAATTGACGGCGAAAATGGCGCAGTTCGACGAGCCGATTCGCGAAATGAAGGCCGAGCGTCGGCAACTCTCCGATGCGCTGCAACGCTGGCTGTTCGAGCGGTTCGAAGTGCTCAACAGCGAGGGAAAATCGAAAAATCTGATTGACATTTTCAAGGACACGTCGTTGGGTCGTCCGCCCTCGGGCGCAGGCGAATGTTGCGAGCCGAAACTGCTGCACTACGCCTACAAGAACGGCCTTCGACCCGTGCAAATGGCGATGTTCTGGGTGGGCGCGTCGCCAAGTCTGGAAATTCGGCACAACGGTCGTTTCTATCCGGCCTGTCGGGGAAAATGTCTGCCGATTTTGCGCTGGATGATGCCCGAAAAAGAGAAAAAAACGGAGGATGTCGGCGAAAAAAAACTCATAGAACTGCCCACAATTTACGAAGACGAGGCCATCGCCGTGGTGAACAAGCCTTTCGGACTGCTCAGCGTGCCGGGCGTGTCGGACTATTATTCGGTGTGGAGCATCGTTCGCGAGCGCTATCCCGACGCCGATTCACCGCTGACTGTCCATCGCCTCGACCAACCCACGAGCGGCGTGATGCTCATCGGAAAGACGAAGGATGCCTGCGTGGAACTGCAACGCCAATTCGCCGAGCGAGAAGTGCAAAAACGATATGTCGCCCTGTTGGAACAGCCGACATCAGCCTTTGCCGAGAAAAAGGGCACCATCGACCTGCCACTCTATTCCCAACCGCTGAACCGACCGTATCAGAGTGTGGATTACGAGAACGGAAAAAAGGCTGTCACCGAATACGAAATCATCGGCGAAACCGACGGCCACGCTCGCGTTGCGCTCTATCCGAAGACAGGACGAACGCATCAACTTCGCGTGCATTGCGCCCATATAAAGGGCTTGAACAACCCTGTTTTGGGCGATAACCTCTACGGAAATATGCCTTCGCGACGCCTTTTCCTACATGCCGAGAGCATCCATTTCCACCACCCGACAACGGGCGAGGAAATGTCTTTCCAAATTCCGCCGGAATTTTAAAATGGAAAAATTTTTAGTGGTAAGAGAATTAATTCATTATTCACCGCAGAGGATTTGTATGTATATGAAAAAAAGGCTTTTTCTCATCATTTTATCTCACTTTGCAATTCTAAGCTGTTTTGCCCAAGATGCTATAAGGGGAGTCTTGTCAGTCGGTACAGGAATCACGATGAATGATACTTATTTCTATGAAACGGGTGTCCATTATATGCTGCTTGAATACATCGGCATAGGAGGATGTATCGGTTACTGGAAACAGTTCTCTTCCAATGGACTGTTGTCTAAAGTTGATGGTACGGAGGATGATAACAATCTACTGATGCGCCCCTATTTGAAACCGTCTGTCATAGCTTTCACGCCACCACTTCTGAAAACAGAACGAATGGAACTGTCCATTGGCGCAGAGGGCTCGTGTATGATGAATGCCAAATTTAACCGTACGATATTATTTCTCGGCACCCCACAGGGCGATATTTACAAAACCTATCGCAGTCGCGCCGTTTCTTGGGGTGGAAATTTGTCGCTTCAAGCGAAATTTCAGCACGTGTCGCTGGGATTGGGCTACAGTCTCTCGACCCTTGGACTTGACAAGAAAATTTCTGCGGACGGCTCACGGCTTGATGACAAACTGACGTACGGTCTGTTCGTCCGAATTGCTTTTTTATTTTAATAAATAAACATAAATAACAATATCAAGTATGAAAAATGTTTTCATTTTCCTAATATTATTTGCCTCATCACTCTTGGCAAATGCACAGACCCAAAACATCTCTATAGAGGCTTTTGGCGCGCACAATACTGTCGGAATAAACTATGATTCCCGATTGAAGGGAAATCAGGGATGGGGCTATCGTGTCGGTATTGGCTATAGTTATAGCGGGCACAGCAACTTTTTAGTTGGATCTTCGTCCATTAAAGGCGTGGCGATTCCAGCAGAGATAAACTATCTGGTGGGGCAGAGGAAAAGTAAATTAGAATTAGGGTTTGGAATGAGCCTCGGCTATTATCAAGAGAAATATAGCAATTGGGTTCCTTCTTCGACAGGGCTGATGGCTGAAGCAGAAGGTCATCACAAGACTTTTGGCTATTTTCTCTTTGGAAATGTCGGCTACCGTTTCCAACCTGTTCGTGGTTTGATGTTTCGCTTAGGTATTACACCGTCATTCAATTTCGGTGATAGGTACGGCTTGAGTCGTTCAGAATTCTATCCCTATGTTAGTCTGGGTTGGGCATTTTAATTAAAGCGGTTTTTGTAAAGAAACACTTAACTATTTCGAAAGTTTTAGTTAAGTGTTTCTCAAATTTTACTCACAACCTTTTCAACTGCACCGTAAAGTGCCGCATCAGCGGGGCTTCCCACTCGATGGCGACGCCGCGTGTAATTTCGTTGCGACGGTCATAGACATTTTTCAACGCAGCCGCAATCACGTTCATGTGGTTGTCGGTATAGACGCGACGCGGAATGCACAGGCGCAACAGGTCAAGTCCACCGAAGCGATTTTCGCGTGTCACAGGGTCGCGGTCGGCCAAAATATAGCCAATTTCACAGCCTCGGATGCCTGCTTCGAGATAGAGTTCGCAGGTGAGCGTCTGTGCCGGAAATTCCTCCTTCGGCACATTGCACAGCACCTTGTCGGCATCGATGAACAGCGCGTGACCGCCGACGGGACGCTGATAGGGAATACCGTATTCATCGAGTTTCGCAGCGAGGTACTGCACCTGTCGGATGCGCGTTTCGAGCATATCGAACTCGGTGTTTTCGTCGAGACCCACCGCCAGCGCGTTCAAATCGCGACCGTTCATACCGCCGTAAGTAATAAACCCCTCGAAAGGAATACAGAAAAGTTTCGCGCCCTCGTACCAATCCTTGTTGTTCGTCGCGATGAAACCGCCCATATTCACCAGTCCGTCTTTCTTGGCCGACATCGTCATCGCATCGACGTAACTATACATTTCGCGGGCGATTTCCTTGATGCTCTTATCGGCATAACCCTCTTCGCGCAACTTAATAAAATAGGAATTTTCGGCAAATCGGGCCGAGTCCATCACGACAGGAACACCATATTTGTGGCACAGTTCGCACGTTTCGCGGATGTTCTGCATCGAAACTGGCTGTCCGCCCACGGTGTTGTTCGTCACCGTCAGCACCATAAACGGCACGTTTCCCTTGTTTTCCACGAGCACTTTCTCGAGTTTTTCGAGCGACACATTGCCCTTGAACGGCAGTTCCTTCTGCGTGTCCTTCGCCTCGTCGATGGTCACGTCGATGGCTTTCGCCTTGCGCGACTCGATGTGGCCTTTCGTCGTGTCGAAATGGGCATTTCCGGGGATGACATTACCCTCTTTCACGAGGTAGGAGAACAGAACATTCTCGGCAGCACGACCCTGATGCGTCGGAATCACGTACTTAAAACCGAAAATGCGCTGCACCACCGACTCGAACTTGTAGAACGACGTCGCACCGGCATAACTCTCGTCGCCCAGCATCAACTCGGCCCATTGGCGGTCGCTCATCGCGCCCGTTCCAGAGTCGGTCAGGCAGTCGATATAGACCTGCTCGGCCTTCAGCATAAACACATTGTAATGGGCTTCCTTGAGCCATTGTTCTCTCTCTTCGCGTGTGCTCTTTCGGAGTGGTTCGACCATCTTGATCTTCCACGCCTCTGCAAATGGTATTTCCATAAATTTAGGTTTAATAGTTTATTGATTGTCGTTTTTCGCCTGCAAAGATATAAATATATTCTCAAACTGACATCAGAAATTCCAAAAAACTTTCAGAGGGCGAGAAAAAGAATGATAGTTAAAATTTATTAAAAAATTTGGCGGTTGTAAAATTTCGTCATACCTTTGCAGTATACTATTAAAGTGGTACACTAAAATGAGGTTTTACACATTATTATATAATTATGATTGACATTCAAAACATCAGTTATCAGTATGACAAGAAGTCGGAGAAGGTTTTCGACGGTTTGTCATTGTCGTTCGACGAGGGTAAAATCTACGGTTTGCTGGGCAAGAACGGTGCCGGAAAAACCACGTTGCTCCACCTGCTTTCGGGCCTTTTGCATCCGAAAGGCGGAAAAATCGCCATCAACGGGCACGAGCCGCGCCTTCGCGAGCCTGCACTGCTCGAAAACCTGTTTTTTATGCCCGACGAGTTTGAATTGCCGAACAAGACACTGCGCCGCTTCGTGCAGTTCTATGCGCCGTTCTATCCGCGCTTCAGCCAGGAAGTGCTCGACGGTTGTCTCGCAGACTTCGAGATGGATATGGACACGCGGCTCACGGGTCTTTCTCTGGGTCAGAAAAAGCGGATTTTCGTGAGTTTCGCGTTGGCGACGCAGTGCCGCGTACTGCTGATGGACGAGCCGACCAACGGCCTCGACATTCCTGCAAAAAGTCTGTTCCGAAAGATGCTGGCACGCTATGTGCAGCCCGACCAGACCGTGATTGTCTCGACGCATCAGGTTCACGATGTCGATTCGCTGCTCGACCACGTTGTCATTCTCGATTTGCCGTCAAATGTCGATGAAGAGCCGCGCCAGAGCGTTCTCTTGGATGCTTCCATCGCCGATTTGCAGCAGCGTTTCGCGTTCCAATATCGTCCGATGGGCGAGGGCGACGACGAAGTGCTCTATGCCGAGCCGACACCGCAGGGCAAGGCTGTCATCGTGGAGAATCGCGACGGACAGGAAACGACGGTGAACCTCGAGTTGCTGTTTAATGCGGCGGTGAAAGGGAAAATTTAAAAGGTAAAAAAGTAAAAAGGTAAAAAAGTAAAAGCAAAATCGTTATGAAAACTAATCAATTCAATATCAAACGTTTTTGGCAGTTGCTCTGCCTGCATTTTGATGAAACGAAAAAGACAAATCTTCTGATTCTGTCGCTGATATTCTTGGGCGTTGTTGCCTGGTTGCTGTTCTACACCTCCGTCATTCCGACAGCGGGTGATATTCAAAAGACTTTTCCAAATATCACTCAAAACGAGGCCATCGCCATCAATGCTCTGAGGTTGCCGACCATCATCGTCGGACTCTTCACGCTCATCATTCCGTGCTATGTTTTTTCAAACATTTCGAGTCAAAGTGGCGAAATCCGCTACTTGACGTTGCCTGCGACGAGTGCCGAGAAATGGCTGAGCCGCGTGGTTTATGTCGTCGTCTGCGTTGTGCTTGTCTATATTACCCTAAATCTAGCGATTTTATTCTCTTCGGCCATCGGATGGATTTTTGACATCAAACCGCTCAAATTATTGACGCAACTTAATTACGATTCAGAAAATTACGTAGTAATAGAAACTATAAAAATGGGGCTTTTCTCTTCGATGACCGAAATGCATTTGATGAGATTTATCACGATTGTATTTACGATAGCGACACCAATATTTTTTGGCACGATTTTCCGTCGCACGCCTTGGCTCTATATGGCTCTCATTTTGTTAGGAATATATTTCATCCTCATCATCGGCTTCGCATTCAGTATGATGGGATATTTCAAATCCCATCCTGAAGTAATTGAAAGTATAGGAAAACTTAAAGAATCTTTGGGCAAAGAAGAATTCATCCACTTCGCTACAGAAACCTACATTTCACCATTCGTAAGAGTTATGGGCATTGTTCTATCAATCCTTAGCATCGTATTCCTCTGGCTGTCATATCGGCTTTTCTGTCGTCGGCAAATTGCGTGCAAGAAAATCAAGTTGATCCGATAAAAAGAGAAAAAATGTTCACCAACGACAAAGCAATATATATGCAGATGGCCGACCGCCTCTGCGACGAGATTCTCGCCGGAACCTACAAGTCCGACGACCGTATTCCGAGCGTGCGCGAATATGCCGTGATGCTCGAAGTGAATACGAACACCGCCGTGAAAACCTACGAGCATTTGGCTCGCGAGGGCGTCATCTACAACAAGCGCGGACTGGGCTATTTCGTTGCGCCCGACGCCCGTGAGCAGATTCTGCAACGCCGTCGCGAGGTTTTCCGCCAACAGACGCTGCCCGAACTGTTCCGACAAATGCGACTGCTTGGGCTCGACATCGGCGACATCGACCGTGCGTGGCAGTTGGAAGGTTAAAAGGTTGATATTTTTATCATCATTATTATTATTCATTTATTTACAACTTAAAAACTACAATCGTATGAAAAAGCAATTTTTCGTGGCTATGCTGTTGATGCTGGCCCTGCCTACAATGGCACAAAAAGACAAGAAGTGCGGAAAATGCAGTCCGCAAGTTGAGCAACTGGCTGGCATCTGGCAGCAGTGCGTGGTGATGAATCAGGAAGAAAAAACGCAGATGTTTGCGGTGCCTCAGTTCAAGATTCTGAACAAGGACGGCTCGTTCAGCAATATGGCACTCGATAAGAACGCACTGGCAACCATCTACGTATCGGGTTCGTGGAAGGTGATGTCGGACAGCACGTTTGTGGAACATCTCGAAACGATTCTCACGGACGAAAGTTCAACAGGAAAAGACAATGAACTGACATTCCATCTTTTGGAAAACGGGAAGTTCATGCAGGTTTCCTACACGTTGCCCGGCAATGGCAAGCAGGGTAAGGAACTCTGGATTCGCGTAGAAAAAGGTCAGGCTCTCAAAAACTAAAAAAAAGACCGACCTTTGCAACTTTTTGGGCGAGATTTCCGTCAAACAGGAAATTTCGCTCAAAATCGTGTAGTTTTCCAGCGGTTTCGTGCGTCAAATCATCAAAAAACGAATCAAAATCATAAAAAAACAATGAAAAAGACTATTCTCTCTCTTTCGTGTGCCCTCTGGCTGTCGATTCCGGCAGCCACGGCACAGGTGAATCTCGACTCGCTCGATGCCGTGTATGACTCGCTGTCGATTGGCGAAGTGTCGGTCACTGCCGCCAAACCGATGGTGAAAATGGAAGCCGACAAAATGACCTACGACGTGGCTGCCGACAACGACTCGAAGTCTTCAACCGTGCTCGATATGCTGCGCAAAGTGCCGATGGTGACGGTCGATGGACAGGACAACATCACGGTGAACGGTTCGTCGGCGTTCAAGGTGTATGTCGATGGCAAGCCGAACCCGATGTTCTCGCAGAATGCGTCGCAGATTTTCAAGATGATGCCTGCGGCGGCAGTGGCGAAGATTGAAGTCATCACGAATCCGGGTGCGAAATACGATGCCGAGGGTGCCGTGGGCGTGCTCAACATCGTGCTGGCGAAGCAGCCGGGCGGCGGTGCAGCGCAAGTCAACGGCACGACGGGCACCGTGCGGGCACAAGTGGGCAACCAACGCGTTGGCGGTGGTGTTTGGTTCTCGTCGCAGCAGGGCAAACTCTCGGCATCGGGTAACGCAATGGCTTTCCATCAGTGGCAAAAAATGGAAACCACGCTCGACCGCGAGTCGTTCGCCGACGGGGGGCGCTCGCATTATTTCCAAAACTCCAAGCAGCGTGTTCCCGGTGTGATGGGCAATCTCAGCCTGTCTTACGACATCGATTCGTTGAACGTGGTGAGTGCGGCGGTGAGCGTGACGGACTTCACGGCCAAGATGGAGTCGAACCCCATTGTCAGACAGAATCAGGTAGAATACACCTACTTCGACCGCGTCAAAATGAAGAACACTTCGTTCAACGCCTCAGCCGACTGGCAGCACTTCTTCTCGCCCGAGCGCAACCGCTATCTGACGCTGTCGTACCAACTTTCCTATACGCCCCAGAAACTCATCGACGAACAGCATTACGAGGCGCCGATGCCAGATATTTACTTGGAAAACAGGCCAAAATCGCTCGAACAAACGCTGCAATTCGACTATACAACGCCCATCGCTGCCAATCAGACGTTGAATCTGGGTGGAAAATACATTTTGCGCAGCAATCGATCGTGGTCGGAGGCGATGGAATACCACCACGGCAACGACATCGCTGCCGCCTATGCCGAGCACGAGGCGAAATTCGGGAAACTGGCGACGAAGGCCGGTCTGCGCTACGAACACACGTGGCAGAAAGTAGAGTACGAGCGCGGTGCAGGCACCGATTTCAAGAGCAACTACGGCAATCTTGTACCGTCGGCGTCGCTGAGTTTCTCGCCGTCGATGACGAAAAACATCGGACTGACCTACAACCTGCGCCTTTCGCGTCCGGGTATCAGCTATCTGAATCCCTACATCGACCGCCACACACCCACCGTCGTCACTTACGGAAATCCCAACCTCGATGTCGAGAAAATGCACAATATCGGTCTTTCCTACAGCAGTTTCTCGCAGAAATTTATGCTGAATCTCGGTCTTCGACAGAGTTTCACGAACAATCAAATCGCGATGTACGGATTTATCAAGGACAACCTGCTCAACCTAACTTACGGCAACGTGGCGAAGTGGCGAAACACCTCGCTGACGGCCTTCGTGAACTGGCTCGCCACGAAAAACACCCGACTGATGCTCAACGGCGCACTCGACTACACCGACCTGCGCAGTAGCGCACTCGATATGAAAAACAGCGGCTGGCACGCCAATCTGATGGCCGGACTGCAACAGACGCTGCCCTCCGACTTTAAACTCGGTCTGAACGCCATTCTGAACACGAAGAGTTACACGTTGCAGGGCTGGATGTCGGGCTACGAACTGCTTGTGGCGAACCTCTCGAAAGATTTTCTTGACAAGCGCCTGAACGTCGCCATCATCGGCATCACCGGCCTGCACGACCGAGGTGCCATCAGTATGGACATGTACCACAAGGATCGCGACCACACGCAGATGCAGCACATCCGCGTGCCCGTTTCGCAGATGATGGTGAGCGTCAGCTACACCTTCGGCAAGCAAGGCGTAAAAGCGAAGGAGCACAAGAGCCGCATCAAAAACGATTTTATGGAGAAAAAGTCGGAGCAGGAGCAAGTGCCCAATGCCACGGGAACGATGTAAAAAAGGCCGTAAAATTTGGAAAATCGCGAAAATCGCAGTAAATTTGCAGCGTAATTCGTAAAAACAGAAAATTTTATGGCACAAGAAGATGTTTTCAAGAAAATTGTGAGCCATTGCAAGGAATATGGCTTCGTGTTCCCATCGAGCGACATCTACGACGGACTCGGTGCAGTCTATGACTACGGACAGAACGGCGTGGAACTGAAAAACAACATCAAGCAGTATTGGTGGCAGTCGATGGTGTTGCTCAACGAGAATATTGTCGGTATCGACTCGGCTATCTTTATGCATCCGACCATTTGGAAGGCGTCGGGCCACGTCGATGCGTTCAACGACCCGCTCATCGACAACCGCGACTCGAAAAAACGCTATCGCGCCGACGTGCTCATCGAGGAGCAAATGGCGAAATACGACGAGAAAATCGAGAAGGAAGTGGCGAAGGCCCGCAAGCGTTTCGGCGATGCTTTCGACGAGGCGCAATACCTCGCAACGTCGCCCCGCGTGGCTGAAATCAAGCAGAAGCGCGACGCTTTGCACGAGCGTTTCGCCGCCGCGATGCAGGGTCCCGACCTCGAAGCACTGAAGCAAATCATTCTCGACGAGGAAATCGTTTGCCCCATCAGCGGCACGCGAAATTGGACCGACGTGCGCCAGTTCAACCTGATGTTCGCCACGGAAATGGGAGCCTCAGCCGACGGCGCAATGAAGGTTTATCTGCGTCCCGAAACGGCTCAGGGAATTTTTGTGAACTATCTGAACGTGCAGAAAACGGGTCGTATGAAGTTGCCTTTCGGCATCGCCCAAATCGGAAAGGCTTTCCGCAACGAAATCGTCGCCCGACAGTTTATTTTCCGTATGCGCGAGTTCGAACAGATGGAAATGCAGTTCTTCGTGAAGCCCGGCACCGAACTCGACTGGTTCAACCACTGGAAGCAGGCGCGTATGAAATGGCATCAAGCACTGGGGTTCGGAGCCGAAAACTACCGTTTCCACGACCACGACAAACTGGCGCACTACGCCAATGCCGCCACCGACATCGAATTCCGTATGCCCTTCGGTTTCAAGGAGGTCGAGGGCATCCACTCGCGCACCGATTTCGACCTTTCGCAGCACGAGAAATTCTCTGGAAAGCAAATCAAATATTTCGACCCCGAGACCAACGAAAGTTACGTTCCTTATGTCATCGAGACCTCGATTGGCGTCGATCGAATGTTCCTCACGATTATGTGCCACTCGTATCAGGAAGAACAACTCGAAAACGGCGAAACACGCGTCGTTTTGCGGCTTCCCGAGGCTCTGGCACCCGTGAAATGTGCTGTTTTCCCGCTCGTGAAGAAAGACGGACTGCCCGAAAAGGCCCGCGAAATCGTCAATGACTTGCGCTTCCATTTCAACACGCATTACGAGGAAAAAGACACCATCGGCAAGCGTTATCGCCGCCACGATGCCATCGGAACGCCCTTCTGCGTGACCGTCGATCACGACACGCTCACCGACGGAAAGGTGACGCTGCGCGAGCGCGACACGATGAAGCAGGAGCGCGTGGACATCAGCCAACTCCGCAACATCATCGAAGATAGAGTTTCACTCACATCGTTGCTGAAAAAGAATTAAAGCCCCCTCTAAATTGTAAAATAGTAAATAGTCAAATCGTCAAATGAAAAGAGTCCTCTTTCTATTCTCCCTCGCTTGCCTGACAACGCTGTTCGTGGCTTGTAGCGAGGAAAACGACACGGTCGAGGAATTCCCCAACTGGCAGGAAAACAACGACAAATATTTCAATGCGCTCTACCAAAGGGCGACAGAGAAAACCCTTGGAAATCCGTGGACGGCCATTCGGAAATGGTCACTGCCCACCGACTACAATGCACAAAGCACCGACCACATCGTCGTGCGCGTCATCGAGAAGGGCGAGGGAACCGTTTCGCCGCTCTACACCGACAGCGTCACCGTCATCTACTCGGGTCGGTTGCTGCCTTCGACGAGTTATCCGACGGGCTTCGTCTTCGACCAATCGTTTGTCGATGATTTCAACCCAAAAACGGCTGCAGCACGCGGTTTCCGCGTCTCGAGCAACATCGTTGACGGCTTTGCCACTGCCCTTCAGCAGATGCACTGCGGCGACCGCTGGGAAGTCTATATTCCCGCCAATCTGGGCTACGGAACCGCAGGCAATTCGTCGGCAGGTGTTCCTGGTCATTCCGTCCTCATTTTCGACATGATGTTGAAGGATATTATCAAATAATCCTGTCGATTTCAACAAAAAAAAGTCTCAGCGCAAACTGAGACTTTTTTCTTTACAAGAATCGAAGCTTACTTCACGACAAACTTCCGTCCTTGCTGCACGTAGATGCCCTTCGGTAACTTGCCCGACTGCGTCACGCGGCGACCTTGCAGGTCGTAGATGGCGTTGTCGGCAGGGGTTTCGTGGCGAATTGCGTCGCCGATGGCCGAGGTGTCGTCTAACTTCAACTTGACGATGAACTGCGTGATAATCGCATAGCTGTTGTTCGTCGAATTGTTGTTCGACATTCTGACCGTCGTGCTCTTTGCATTGACATCCATCGTCAGGAAATTAGGCGGATTCTGCTGCGACTTGTTCTTGTTGAGTTCGACGCTTGAGCCGTTTTCAGCCGTCAGCGTGTAGGTTTCGGCACTCGTGTTGAAATAGCCGCCGATGCTGTAGCTCTCAATCAGATAGCCCTCGGGCGCGGTAATCGTGAAAACGTCGTTTTGCGCTCCGGCAGCCGACGGTTTGATGCACACCACACGCTGTCCGTAGCTCGTCTGGCGGTTGAAAGCGTTGTGACCCATCGTAACCACCACTCCCGACAGACCAGAGGCGGTCGTCGTGGTGAATTTCTTCGCCCAGTTGCCAGAGATAGTCTCCTGCCATGTCACCCAAGGTGCCGAGCCATTGTCGTTGCCGTGTTCCACGACTTTCACCGTCGGATTCTCGACATCGCCCTTGATTTCGTCGTACCACACGAGAATTTGCTCCTCGGTAATCGTCACGAAGTTGATGGCGTAGCCGTTATCGGCACTGTACGACTCATCTTCGTAGAGCAGGGCAACATTGCCGTTGGGCAGTTTCACCATTGTCGAATAGCACGAACCATTGGGCTGGATGTTATAGACATTCGTCCACGATTTTCCGCCATCGAGGCTCATCGTCATCTGCAGACTTTCACGTCCGTTCGTGTTGATGTACGAATGGAGCATGATGTCCTTGCCATCGACCGTTCTGCGCTTGTAGTAGAGAATGTCGGCGTTGCAGGCATTACCCCAAATGTCGTCCGTGCGATACTGCGATCCCCACTTGAAAGTCACCGTTCCATCGGCATTTTTCGAGTAGGTGGCGGTGTTCCAACCGCGATTTCCGCTCTGGCGTACGCTGAGCAGCAGGCTGCCGTCGTTGAGTTGTTCGAGTTTCGACTCGTCACCGCCCGTGTAAGCCGTCGATTTGCTCAGACGCCACGAGTTTCCGTTGTCGGTCGAATAGATGATGCACACGAGGTTCGTTCCGTCGCCCACCTTACGGCAGTTTGTCGCAAACATGATGACACCGTCGTTGGTGGTCAGGCCCTTGCCCGAAGTCGTGAAATAGTTCGACATGCTAAACTTGCCGTCGCTGCTGTATTCATCGTAGAATTTCGACGAATCGAAGAGGTTTTTCGTCAACGTCCACGACTTTCCGTTGTTGCTACTAATAGCCAGACCGGTGTATTTCATACCGTTGGTGTTGTCGGCACCCCAGCGCTTGCTACCGGCTGCCATCAAACAAATCAGGTCGCCATTTTCAGCGCGTGCCAAACCCGGGTCGCCGTAACCGTAGTAAGCCATCGTATAGCCGTCGCCCACTGCCACGTTCACCTTGTTTTTCCACGTGCGACCGCCGTCTTCACTGCGCATCGAAATCACGTCGATTTTATGGCCGCCGAGGTCGGCATTGCTGTTGTAGCGCTTGTCGATGGACACGACAATGTCGCCGTTTTGGTCAACAATCATCGCGGGAATGCGATAGAAACGGCAGTTGTCGCTCGTCGGACGGAACACGAAATGCTGCTGGTCGAACACCTTCATGCCTTGACGTGCAGGTTTGCCAACCGACGCCACGTTGAGTTCGTTCGTTTTACCAGCGCAAGTGTAGGAAATCTTCGTCAGATTGGCCTCGAGGATTTTTTCGAGTTCCGCATCGTCTTTCACCGTGGCGCAAAGCCAGAAATAGTGCTTGCCGGCGGTCACTCTGCCGATGTTGACGCTGGCAGTGCTGCCGATTTCGTCGGTGGTGCCCAGCGGCGACGACGGAATGTTGGCGATGAATTCCGTGGAATTGGTCTCATAGATGTAGAGACTGCTGATGTTTGCCCTTGTCGTGGCATTCAGGCTCACGGTGAAGGTGGCGTCGGTGATGGTTTGAATCGGTTCGACATCCATACGGAGCATCAGCGAATTGGTGTTGCCGCGTCCACAGGTCTGATAGCCACGCTTGACGGTGACATTGCCCTCAAACAGGGCGATGCTCTCATCAACTTCGGTCAGCGTCACGGGGAAGAAGGCAAAGTCGTTGTTGCCATTGATTTCCGTCGGAACGGTCGAGTTCCAACCCACCACTGTGGCATCGCCGCTGCCCACGTCGTTGGCATTGAGAACCACGTTGGTAGAACTGCTTTGCACGTAGAAATGGCCGACTGTGGCGGCAATTTTCTCGACGATGAGTTTCTCCTGCGGCTGAGCCGTCACGGGCACGTTTTCACGATGGTTGATGGTTCCGATGTAGTTGCCCAGACCCGTCTGGATGTAGAATTTGCCGTCGCCGGCATCGACGAGTCGCATCAGGTAATGGGCATTGGCCGATGCCATGCCGTTCGGAGCCGTCGCTGTGTTGTAAAGCGTGTGCGACGAGGCCCTTTCATAGACGTAGCCGTGCTTGTTGGGCTGCGTGCCACGGTCGAACATCACATACCACTGACCCGTCGTCAGCGTCTGAGCATAATCGGTTGACATGCTCATCATTTGGTTGGTGAGTTCGGAAAGGGGTTCGCTCGACTGCGCGAAAACTCCTCCTATCACGGTGAATGACAGGAGAATGGTTGCTAAAAACTTTTTCATTGTCAAATTTTTATCTTAGTAAATTACTTCAGGCCGAGCCATCCCTTCAGTTTGCCGAAGAGGTTGCTTTTTTTCACCTCCTGAGCAGCCTGTTCGATGGTCTCGCTGACTTTTTCCTTAGCGGCCTGCACCGACTCGTTCTTGCTGAGGTCGTCGAGCATATCGCCAACTTTGTCCTTGACGGTTTCAACTGCCTCGCCAGCCTTTTCCTTCACGGCCTGCACGGTTTCGTTATTGCTGAGGTCGTCGATGACATCGCTCACTTTCTCTCGAACGGTATCAACGGCTTCTTCTGCCTTTTCGCGCACGGCTTGCACAGTCTCGTTCTTGTTGATGTCGTCGATGACGTCGTTGACTTTGTCCTTGATGGAATCGACTGCCTCGCCAATTTTTTCCTTGGCTTCCTCAACCTTATCGGCGATGGCGTCTTTGGTTTCCTCGACATTTTCAGCAACTTCTTCCTTGACGTCTTCTACGGCCTTTTCAGCGCAATCGCAAGCGTTTTCAGCGCATTCGCAAGCTTCTTTTTCAGCACATTCGCAAGCGTTTTCAGCGCATTCGCAAACATTTTCAGCGGTTTCGGCAACAGCGTCCTCAACCTTCTCTTCCATGTTCTTGATTTCTTCAGTATTCATCTTTTCTCAATTTTGATAGATGGAGCCTACTCCCTTTCAAGCGTTTCGGCATTTTCTTATCTTGTTGAAATCATTCTGTCAAACGATGGCATCGCTCTTCCGATAGTCTTTCGGCGACATTCCCGTGTGGTTTCTGAAATAGTGGGAGAAAATCGTCTGGTTGGGGAAACCGAGGTCGAAACTGATTTGCTGGATGGAGAGGTCCATTCTACTGCGCAACATCGTTTTGGCCTGCGTGATGACGTAGCGAGAAATCCATTCGCCGGCTCCCACGCCCGTCTCTTTTCTGATGACCGTGCCGAAATATTTGGGCGACAGACAAAGCAGGTCGGCGTAGTAACTCACCTCGCGACTCGTGCGGAAATTCTTCACGAGTTCGTCGTAGAATCGTGCCACCAACTGCTTGCTGGCATTGACACTTTCTGGTTCCTTGCTACCATTTTGCATTTTATAGAAATTCATCAGCAACGCCAGCGTGTGGATTTGAGAAATCAAGATTTCGTCGCGCTCGGGCGCATCAATCATGCTGATGGTGTTGAGCGTTCGGTAAATGTTCGTAAAACAGTAATACTGGTCGTCGGTGACGCTGAACGAGGGGTTCATCTGCACTTCAAAATGGGTGCGGAACGAATAGCGCGTGCGGAATTTCTCCCAAAACTTTGCAGAAATCACCACGAGCGACACCAGAAAATCGGAACTGGTGTCTTCGCTCACAATCACGTGGTTGGGATAAATGGCGGCAATGTCGTGGGGGTGCCATTCAATGTTGCGCATGTCGTACTTACCGCGCATCGAACCGCGATGGCACAGGCACACAACAAGGTGGGGCGAGACATAGGGCTCATTGTAAATCGGCATCCTCGTTACGTTGTCAAGAACTACTAATCCGCGACGTTCAATTTCGTCGGACATCAATTCTAATGGGTGATTTTTTTTCATTTCTCTCATAATTCATCAAAATTTGCTGCAAAAATACAAAAAAAATGCCATAAAAATCAATTTTCCCAACTTTTTTTCATTTTTTTAGGAAAAAAAATTACAATTTCGATGGAAGATGGTGACGATTCCATTTTTCTCCGAAAAGACGGACGAGGAACATGATTCCGCGCAGCGTCAGTTCGATGGCCATCGCCATCCAAACGCCAGGAAGTCCGTAGTCGCGGGCAAGCAGAGCGGCCAGCGACAGGCGCACACACCACATCGACGTGAGGCTCATGATAGCGGGTTTCAGCGTGTCGGCAGCGCCGATGAACACGCCGTTGGCGACAATCGACGCGGCAAACATCGGCTCGGCCCACGCCTCGATGCGCAAGACATGTGCGCCCAGCGCAATGACTTCATCGACGGGCGACATCCACGCGATAAGTTCGGGCGCGAAAACCCACATGAAAACGCCCATCACGGTCATGATGGCGATGCCCAACCCCACCGACATGTAGGCAAACGACCGCGTCAGCATCCGCTGACCGGCGCCGATGCTCTGTCCGACGAGGGTCGTGGCGGCCTCAGCAATGCCGAATCCAGGCATATAGCAGAGACTTTCGACCGTAATCGCGAGCGAATTGGCGGCGATGGCGATGGTTCCGAGCGGTGCCACAATCATCGTGCTGACGACGTATGCACCGCCGTTCAAAACGTGTTGCAACGCCATCGGAGCACCGATTTTGAAAGCGGTTTTCACCGTTTCGGCCTTCGGGAAGAACGACCCGCGACGACCTTTCAACGACAGTATTTCCGACCGCACGAGCAGGAAATACAGCATCAGAATGGCGGTAATCAGTTCGGCCAGTCCCGTTCCCAGCGCCGCACCTTTCACGCCCATGTCGAAGATGTAAATGAAAAAGTAGTTGAAAACAACGTCGAGCACGCACATCATGATGTTCAGTATCGACGGAATTTTCATGTTGCCCGAACTTTTCAGCATCGAGCCGCCCAAGCCTTCCATTTGGAAGAAAATGCCGAAAACACCGATTAAAACGAAGTAGAGCGAGGCATCGTGGGCGATTTCCTCCGTTCCGCCGAGCCAATAGGGAAGTTGGTTGTGGATGGCGATGCAGACGAGTGAAATCATCAGACTCCACAGAAAACAGCACACCAACGACTGTCTGAGCACGCGCCGAGCGGCTTCGAAGTCGTTGGCACCGATGAAATGGGCGACTTGCACCGAAAAACCGAGCGACGCTGCCGAAGCCAAGCCGCCCATGAGCCACGTGGTCGATTCGACAAGGCCGATGGCCGCCGTGGCACGCGCTCCGAGGTGGCCGACCATCGCCGCATCGATGAAAAACATCACCGTCGCGGAGATTTGCGCCAGAATCGAAGGTATAGAAAGACTGACGATGAGGCGAAGCTTTTCGTTTCGCGTCATCGTCCGTCCCTCACGAATGTGAGCTAAGAGTTCCTCGCTCCGTTTCGACACTTATCGCACTCCTTCAATGGTGTAACCGGCGTTGCGCAGCAGTTGCAAAACGCCCTTTTCGCCAGGGAGGTGAGCCGCACCAACAGCGAAGAAAGTCGGCTTCGAAGTCATGATTCCAGGCATTTTTTCCACCCAGTCGGCATTGCGGTTGTTGATGAGCATGTCTTCTTCCTCGGGCGTCGAGTCGCACTTGCCGCCGAGTTTGCGATCCATCACCTGCTTCAGCGTCTCAAGGTTTTGTGCATAGAAGGCCGAAGTGAGGTCTTCCATCATCTGCGAATTGAAATTTTCGTTGTCGATGAAGCACATCAGTTCCTCGACCTGCCGACTCATCGGCTTGCCCTTGTAAAGCACGTCGATTTGCTTCTGAAGAGTCTCCAAACCACCGCAGGGCAGTCCGTTTTTCTTCGCCTGAGCCTGGAAATACTGGTCGAAGGTGCTCGACGGGTCGAATTCGCCCATGTGCTTCGTCATATAGAGCAGCAGTTGGAACTGCGTGACGAGTGCCATCGGTGTCAGGTTGCCCATTTTCGAAGCCACCATCGGATTGCTCAAGCCCGTGCCCATTTTGGCGACCATGAATGCGTCGAGACGCTTGTATTCATCGGGTGTGAGATAGTCTTTGATGGTTTTTCCGGCAGGCAGCGTCATGGCGTTCTGCACGGCTTTTAGACTGTCGATGTTGGTCATTGTGTCCCAAACCAGTTCGCCATAGACTTGGTCGGTCTCGGTCAGGGCTTCGGTCACGCCATTGATTTGGTTGACAAAGCCCACGTTGGCCAAGTGGTGCGTACCGATGATGTACGAGGGCTTTTCCAAGCCGTTGCCCGAAATTTTGTACAAGAGTTGTGCACTTGCGGTCATGCTGGTCAATGCGAGCACGAGCGCCGTCGTCAATACTTTTTTCATACGAATTTTGTTTTAACTATTTGATTTTTGAATAAATTATCGCTTGGGAGCACCTGAAAAGACGGTGGTTGAACCTTTCGACACGATGACATTGGCCGACGGAATGTTGTAGTTGGCAGGCACGGTGTAGGTCACGTCATTGTAACTCAGTGTCTGTCCGCCAACGACATTCACTTTCGTATATTTCGTTGAAGTTTGCTTCGAAGAGGAATCGACGGTCGGCATCTTGGCCGAAACGCCCATGAGCGTGCCAGCGTTGATGACGAAAATGCCGTCTTTGCCAGGTTTGAATGATGTCGCCTTGCTGTCTTCGTCGCCTGCGCAAACGAAAACCTGACCGCCCGAAATGATGATGTTGCCGTCGGACTTGATGCCCTGCGGCTTCGAATCGAGCGAACCATATTCGTAGAGTGAACCCGTCGTTGTGATGTAGGCGTTACCACCCGAAATCGTCACGTCGTCGGTGGCGTTGATGCCCTTGCCGCCCGAACCGGTGCTCGTGGCGGTGAGTGTGCCATTTGTCATCGTGAAAGCACCGCCTGCTTTCACTGCCGAAGGACTCGACGTATCTTTTTTCAGGCTGTCGTAGGTGGAATTGCCCGAAGTCGTGGCGGTGATGTTTCCGCCTACGATGACGATGGTGCTATCGGCTTTGATGGCTTTCGTGGCGATGCCATTCGTCGCAACGGTCAACGTGCCGCCATTCAGTTCGATGAAACCGTTTTTCGGATATAGGTCTTTCGTTCCTTTGTTCACACCGCGAAATTCCACGTCGATGCCGTCGCCAGCCGCCGTGATGTTCACCGTGCCGCCGTCCATTTGGAAGCGCTCGTTGATGTGGAAACCATCGCCGACAGCCTGCGCCACGTTGATGGTGCCGCCCGAGAGCAGGAAATGCTCGTCGGTGGCGAGGGCGTGCTTCGTCAATCCGCGCAGCGTGAGTGTTCCTGCACCCGAAATGGTGGGATGACCGTCGAAATAGAGCGTGGCCGAGTGGATGCCGCCCGCCGCGTCGCTCAATGTGTTATCGCCGACGAGAACCACGTTGTTGGCCTTTCCGTTGAGAATGTTGACGGCTGGTCCGTTGCTGCTCGTCAGCGTCAGTGCGCGCATGATAAGGTTGATTTTAAAGTCGCCGTTGGTCGTAAACGAGCCGTTCGACGACGAACCCGACAGCGTGTAGGTCACTTCGCTTTGCAGCGAGGGGTCTTGCACGACGCTGACATCGGCACCCGAAACCGTCACCGTGAGGTATTTTGCAATGTCGCCCGACACAACGACCGAGGCCGTCGCGCCGTTGTATTTGACTTCGACAATGTCATCTTTGACCGGCGAGAAATCGACCACTATGCTCGTAATATCGGCAATGTTGTAAGCCTTTCCCTCGACGGTGAGCGTTGTGCCGTCGGTGCTAAACGGCATATCGCCTGCAATAAAACCGTCGTGAATGTAAGATACCTGTCCAGTTTTGACAGTCACGGTCTGTGCGCTGACGGGCAGCGTCAGCACAGCAAGTAAAATGGTGTAGAAATATTTCATAATCGACTATTTTTCTTATTATTTGATGGTCATTTTCACGGTCTTACCGCCATTTTTCACGAGATAAACGCCCTTTGGAAGCCGATTTTGCAGGTCTTTCAGGTGCATTTTCGTTGCCACGCGACGGCCTTGAATATCGAATATATCGGCTGTTTCCGAACCGTCGGAAATGGTCTGGATGCCAGTTATCGCACCGAAAAACATCTTGCTCAGGCTGCTCAGTTCGAGTGTCGTCTGCTGTCCGTTTTGCGACGCAATCAGGTTCCCGTTTTCAAACGTAATGGTGATGGGAACATTGTCTTCTTCTTCACCGTAAAGGTTAAACGTGTACCTGGTGCCATCGTTTTGCTGGATAATCAGACTTTCGATGGAGGCTGCGTTGGCAGTCATCACCGTGGCGACTGCAACGACCAAAGTCAAAAATAATTTTTTCATCGTCTTTTATTTTTTATTGATTTGTCATTCAATGTTTTATGGGCTGCAAAAATAGGTATTTTTCCCTATTTTACAAAGAAAGTGGCGCAAAATATAACAAACTCTAACATTTTCACGACGCTAAGCGAGGAAAACGATGAGCATTTGCACGATGATGACGCGGATGAACATTCCGAGCGGATAGACCGACGCGTAGGCAATGCTCGATGAGTCGCCTTTCGTTGTGTCGGCGGCGTAGCCGAGTGCCATAGGATTGGCCATCGAACCGCAGAGAATGCCGCAAATCGTACCATAGTCGTAGCGACGCGTGCGCAGGGCTGCCAGACCGACAATCAGAATGGGCACGACGGTGAGCAGGAAGCCCAAGCCAATCCACAACACACCCTCGGGACGCAACACGGTTTGGAAGAAGTCGCGACCAGCGTCGAGGCCGAGGCAGGCGAGGTAGAGCGAAAGTCCCAACTGACGGAGCATCAGCGAGGCAGAGCGCGTGGTGTAACTGATGAAATGGACACGCGGACCGAGCGACCCGACGATGATGCCCATGATAATCGGACCGCCGGCGATGCCGAGTCTGACAGGTGCCGACATTCCTGGCAGCGACAGAGGAATCGTACCGAGCGCCAAACCGAGGATGATACCGAGGAAAATGGCTGCCACATTCGGCTCGTGGAGCGTCTGAACGGCATTCCCGAGGAAACTTTCCACTTGGTCGAGGGCTTTCGGTTCGCCCACGACGACGAGGCGGTCGCCATATTGCAGTCGCAGCGAGTCGGTCGCCAGCAGTTTCACGTCGCCACGCGTCACCCGACTGACATTCACGCCGTAAGTGTGGCGGAGTTGCAGTTGTCCGAGCCGTTTTCCATTCAAAACGCGGCGCGAAAGCACCAAAATTCGGCTCTCGACCTTCGAATCGACGTGGTTCCAGTCGATTTTCTCTTCGTTCCAGTCGGTTTCCGACTTCTCGCCAAACAGCATTTCGAGTGTCGAAGCGTCGTCTTTGTTCGTCACCACCATGATGTTGTCGTGGAGTTTCATCATCGTATCTGCCTGTGGTACAAGCACTTGGCGGTCGCGCCAGATACGCGAAATCACAAAATGCATGTGCGACAACGCCGACACTTCCGCGACGCTTTTCCCGTCCAAAGCGGGATTGACGACGACATATTGCGCGATGTAGGTCTTGTCCTCGGCCTCGTCGTGGCGCAGTTCAAGGTCTTCGGGCTTCACGAAAAAGCGACGAATCAGCACCATGACGATTATCACGCCGAGCACACCGAGCGGATAGGTCACAGCCGTTGCCAAAGCCGCCGAACCCGACGGAATTCCGAGTTGCGAAAGGGCTTGTTGAGCGGCACCGAGCGCCGGTGTATTCGTCGTGGCACCGCAGAGTACACCGGCCAAGTCGGGCAGGCTTACGCTCGTCAGCGCCACCATGCCGAGCGTCATCAGTGTGCCGATGGCGATGATGGCGAAACTCCACAGGTTGAGTTCCATGCCCTCGTGGCGCAGCGAACCGAAAAAGTTGGGGCCGACGTGCAGTCCGAGCATATAAACGAACACGACCAAGCCGAAAGTCTGGGCATAGTCGAGCATCTGCGCATCGACGCGAAGACCAAGGTGTCCGGCCAGAATGCCGATGAAAAACACGAAAGCCACGCCCAGCGAAATTCCGCCGATGCGCACTTTTCCTAAGGCAAGTCCCACCGAGCAAATCAGCGACAGCACAACCACCGTCTGCAAAGCCGATGGCGTGGTGAAAAGTCCGTTAATCCATTCCATTCTCTATGACTGCACACATTGTCTTGCAAAATTAGTCTAAAAACCTCGAATTTCACCCGATTCATCGGTTTTTTAACTTTATTTACGATTCCGATTCGACGATTTTCAGCCGTTTTTGAGGATTGGCAAAAGCATTTCGACTCCCTTGCGAATGGAAATCAGGCCGAAATCGTCGGGATTGACGTTGTCGAGCGGAATCCAGAGCAGTTCGGCGGCATCGTCCATCGCGTGGGCACCTTCGATTTCGGCGACTTCGCAACGGAAAAACATATCCATCGTCGGAATTTCGAGACCACTATAGACGTAACGGTTCGGAAGTGAGAAAAGAAACTGAGTTTCAACGACTTGCAAGCCCGTTTCCTCGAAAACTTCGCGAATGACTCCCTCTTCGGAAGTCTCGTCGAAGTCGGAAAAACCGCCTGGAAGGTCGAGTGTGCCCTTCGCTGGATCTTTCGCACGGCGCACGGCGAGGAGCTCGTGCTCACCGGTCGAATTTTCGCGGACAATCACCGCCACCGTCGCGGCACTCGGATTCAAATAATACGTAAAACCACAGGCGCGGCACTTCTTGCTTTTCACGTTATTCTCCTGAAAATCAGGACTTCCGCACACGGGGCAGTAGCGGAATTTTTCCAAACAATGTTTCGTCATATTCTTCGTGATTTTTGGATGATTGGGGCACAATTTTTGATTTCTATGGGGATGGTTTCGGCCTCAACACCGCTTTCCGTGACGAAAAATCGCACGACGCAGGCCTGCGTATTCAGCGGTTTGTCTTGGTCGAAAATGAAGTTGCCGATGCTGTAATAAATCGGTTTTTCGCGGTATTTTTCGATGGTTTGCAGCGTGTGGGTGTGGTGCCCGACAATGGCATCGGCACCGGCGTCAATCAGTGCGTGGGCTTCGAGTTGCTGCTGCGGCACAGGCTTCAGCGTATGCTCGGCTCCCCAGTGCAACGAAACGATGACAACAGCGGTGGAATCGGCATTTTTCAAGGTTTTTACGCGATGGAGCAGCGTGTCGAACGGCTCCTGACTGACGCTTTCGCGGTCGGACAAATAGGCGAAACTCTCCAACGGCAGGCGATTGCTGGCGAGCAACCACACTTTTCGAGGCGACGACGCGAGCAAAACGGCCTGCGAGGCAGCTGCCATCGTGGAATCGGCTCCGACGGGCACCAGTCCAGCCTTGACGATGTTCTGGCGTGTGTCGCGAAGTCCGTTCCGTCCTTGATCAACGCTGTGGTTGTTGGCGAGGTTCAAATGGGTAAAACCGTAGGCGCGAAGACTGTCGAGCCAACGCGGTTCGGCGCGAAAAACGAATCGCTTGAACGCTGGGGCCTCGATGCTCGTGGCTGGACATTCAAGATTGCCCACGACAATATCGGCTGAGCGCATAAAATCGGCGGTTTCATCGGGAATCACACGACTCATTCCACCTCGGTCGAGGTAGGGTCGCACGCCACGGTCGAGCAGAATGTCGCCCGTGAACAAAATGCTAACACCCAGAGCTATAAAAAAATTCTTCATTGTCTTTCAATTCTTCGTCGAGCGGCAAGGTGATTTCCTTCATCCACGCTGGCACACCGCGGTCGGGCGATTGCTTCAACTGCTGTTGCCATTCCTCGTCGGTGAGTCGTTGTTCGCCAAGCGGTCGCTCAAATTCGCGATACGACAGCACGGCACCACGCGTCAGATAGCGTTCGCCTGCAATATCCACTGCCACATAGATTTCGTAGGCAGGTCCCGTCGCGGCGTAGAGAATCGACTTGTTCGGATTGTTGACGGCATTGGCGGTATAGACGTCGGCCACGCAAGCCACCGAGCGGTCGGCACCCTCCACATTGTCCCAGCCGTCAAGATACTGGTCAGGCTGGCGAATCAGGTCGAGCGAGATGTATTCGACGGTGGAACCGATGATTTCTATCTGTTTGTATTCCTCGTCGGTGATTGCCCCACCCCATTTCATCTCTTTTCGGCTGACATTCAGCAGAAACTCGGCCAGTTCGCTGATTCGCTCGGAGGCAGACAAGATTTTCGGCGTTTTCAACTGATATTTCTCCAGAAAATCCTCGATGGCGATGTTCAACGCGACGGCACGCTTCCAAAACGCGATGTTCGGCTCGACATAGCCTTTCACGACAGGGTGAGGCGGTCCACCAGAACCACATTCGGCACCCATCGGCTGCTTGGCATAGAGAATCGCGTCGTGTTTCTGCTCGGCCCACGAGGCAAGCGCCGTATTCAGGTTTTTCTTCGCCCATTGTTCGGTGCGCATAAAATCGGGCAGTTGGTTGTCGGGCTCACGATTATACATATTGTGCAGATAGAAAGCGGTGTCTTGCATCGCCACAAGACCGCTCAGCCAGCGGTTCGACAGCGTTTCGTTCCAGTCGATTTGCTGTATTCGCGCCTTCATCTTCGCCAGGGTCGGTTGGAAATCGGGCCACGCTTCCTGCACCTTGATTTCGCCCGTGAGAATCTGCTCGGCCATTCCCACGCCCAAGGCGGCAAACACATCGAGACCACTGGGCACTCTGCGACGCGTGGGATTTCCCGTCGCATCAATCATTTCGTTCAAAACCTCGGCGTCGGGCATATAGCGTTGCGGCATCAGATTGATTTTCACGTGGCTTGTAAATTCAAATTTCGGACGGATTCGGGTTTGATTTTCGCCCATTTCATCGAGATTTTTCCGAATTTCGGCCATTTTTTTCTTGTTTTTCAACAGCTTTTCGATGGGCAACCCGATTTTCTGAATTTCGTCATAGACTTGCAGAATGGTGAGATTGTCGGGTTGGCCAAACAGGAAGGTCATCGGCTCGAAAAGTTGCTGATAAACGCGGCGCAATTCATCGCTTTTTCCAATGACATCGGCGAGAATCAGGGCATTTTGCAGTTGTTGGGGCTTGTCGGTGCCAAAAGGAACGTGTTGCAGCCACATCATCGCACGGAAATAACGACCCAGAGTTTCGTTGCGCGTGTAGTGGCCTCGCGGACGGAAGAGCGAATAGGAAAATTTCACGAGTCGATAGTCGAGAAATTCTGAAAAATCGTCTTCTGAGCGTTGAATTTTGCCGATTTCATCGAGAATTTGCTGTTGAAATTCGTTGTCAGCGACCTGCGGCTGAGCACCCGTGATGAGTGCTTCGGCAATCGTGAAATAAGCCTGATTCCAACCCGTCGTCTGACTTTTCATCGCCCGACAGAAGCGTTCGACGGCCTGCGCCAGTCCGTTCTGCTCCATTTCGCGCACCATACAGTCGAAATAAAGGTGGAAAAGTTGCAGGTAGAGGTCGGTGGTGACAAACGACGGGAAATCGGAATAGTCGTTTTTCTCATAAACGTGGAAAAGTTGGACTTTCCGACCGGGAACGATGGCAAAACTATTGCGACCGAGCGCGTCCTTGAGTTGCGGGTCGAACGTTTCGAGTTGGAAGGGATTCAGGATGTTGTCAGTGCGAAAACGATGACCTTCGGGCAAATTCTTGTCACCGCTCCAATTCAGCGCCTGTTCGCGGTCTTGAATCTTGCGAATGAAGGCTCGCTCGGCAGGTGTCAGTTTCACTGGTTGGTCGTATTCGGTGTAGCCACTAAAAAAAGTCCAGTCGCTGAAAGACTGATGGATAGATGGGTTGTCAGAAATGTCGTATTGATTCCAAACGAGCGAGTCGTACCACGATGTTTGCATAAAAATATGGCGCAGATCGGCATCTTTCAGGGCGAATCCTTGCCGTGCAGCAAAGGCGTTGCGCAAAATTCGCAGTTCGGCCAGCGACAAACGGCTGATGTCCATCCGCGTGTCGATGGGTTTGATGAATTGCTCCACATCCAAATGGCCGTTGCCAGGGATGTAAACGTGTTTTCCAGCTTTCTGGGCACTGCCGCCGATGCTAATCAGCAGGACGAATGCCATTGTCAAGAAATTTTTCATAGGCTTGGTCTTTTTGTTTGATATTTTTCTCGATGAAATGGGCGAAAATCAGCCCAAACTCCTCCCAACGATAGTCGGAAACGACGTATTTTCCGTCGCGGGTCGATTCCAAGGCGCGAACCACGCCATCGACGAAGCGGAAATCCTCCAACTGCCCACCGAGTTTCGACCCCATCCAAAGCGGTCGGACTCGTCCGCGATGGTTCTTGAAAATGAACAATCGACGGCCCATTTCCCGATGAAACCGCGTTTTTTTGATGACTCCGACCATCGCGTCGATGCTTCCGTCGCCGTCGATGTCGCCCACCTGAAACTGATAGACAGGATAGGGCAAATCCCATCGGTCGCAGGTGGAATCGGTCGTGAGAACGAGCCGACTCAGGCTGTCGCTCACCGCTTCCAAACTGAATGTCTGCGCTTCAATCCGCAAGCAGACCGCCAGAATCCATCCCGTCATCAAAATCCTCTTCATCCCTCCAAAATGCTACAGCAACGCCCGAATTTCCGCGTCAAGGTCTTTGATTTGCACGTCGCGCTTGTGCAGGTCGCTGTTGCGCGTGACGAGGAAGTAGGTCGGGACGCTCTGCACGTTGTATTGTATCACCGATTCGCTCTGCGAACCTCTCGCGTCGCGCACGCAAATCCACGGCAGCGCGGCGGTGGTCGTCTTCCAGAAATGTTCGTCGGGGTCGAGCGAAATCTGATAAATCTCAAAGCCTTGCGCGTGGTATTTATTATAAATGTCGCGCAGTTCCATCACGCGGGCGGTCGATTCCTTCGTGGCGAAAACGTGGAAATCGAGCAGCACGACCTTTCCCTTCAGGTCGGTCAGACGGCGCATTTGGCCCTTGTTGTCGAGCAAGGCAACATCGATGATGTTCGACACATTCACCTTGTCGGGGTCGAGTTGAAGTTCGGCCTGCTGCTGTTGCACGATGCGCACGTTTTTCATTCCCTCGATGGCAATGTTGTGAAGGTTCTTTCCGCGCTCAGCATCGGGATAATAGGTATCCCACGACGTGGCGACGGCAGCAAAAACTTTTACGTCCTGTTCGTTGGCTCGCGGGTCGAAAACCAGCGATTCCATCTGTCCGAGGCGCACGGTCTGGAACAGCGCATAGTAGGCGTAAGCGCGCATTGGTTCCTTGAAAATATAATCCTCTTTGATATGCTTTTTATAACCATCGAGCACCCTCGAAAGGCTGTCTCTGACGGCATCGATGCCCAATTCGGGCGCCCTGACGATTCCATCGACCTGACGCTGCAAACCCATCTGCAACAGTGCTAGTTCCTTGATTTTCGCGCATTCTTCCGAGCCCGTCACGTCATACACCGCCGACATCGTCGGATATTGCGCCTTCACCTCGATTTGCTCCGTGGAATCCACAGCGAGGTTAATGATTTGGTTCGCGATGCGCAACCGATAGAACTCAGGCGCGTCGGCAGCCTTACCGCTGAACGAGAAAGCACCGCTCTCGCCGAGCGTCACGCTATCGACCTTCACCGGACCGCTCAAACTCATATTTTCCAAATACAGCACCGAGTCTTTCGCCTCGGTGATTTCACCGCTCACACGGAACTGGTCGCCCGTGCACGAACTCATCACCAGCGCGGTCGAAAATGCTGCCGCGCCCATCAAAATCTTTGCAAAATTTCTTTTCATATTCTTCATTTCTTAGTTTTCCACTTGAATTTTGGTGCAAAAATACAGAAAAAAGACGAAATGATGACAAAATATGATGAAAAAATGTTTTAAAATGATTCCAACCCCATCACTTTTTCTTATCCTCCAAAAAACGACGCTTGTTCGCACTCATCGGACGAGCCTCCTTCGCGGCCTTGATGGCGGCACGACGAGCATTCTCGGCCTTGCGAATCTTCGCGGCTGCCTGACTCTCACGACGCTTCGCATCGCGGATGCGGGCCAACACCTTGCGGGCTTCTTTCTTTTGCAGGCGAAGTTCTTCCTTCGCAGCGTCGCGAGCCTCAATCTCGGCCTTGCGCTTCGCCTTGACCTCTTCTAATCGCGCACGCACGCGAGCCTGATACGCCGGGTTCGACAGCATCATCTTACGCGACGGCGTCGCCAGCATGTTCAGCGCCATCTTCGTGGCCTTCGTGCGGGCGTAGCGCCAACTCTTGCTCTCGGCCTCGCAGAGCACCGAACCGTCCGACAGTACGGCCTTCGCCCTGTGCAGGCCTTCTTCAGTTTGTTCCATTTCGAGTGCCAACCGTCGCCCGTCGGTGCGGCGCACCATCTCGTCGGCCTGCGCCAAGAGGTTCACGTTGCGCTGACGATGGCGAAACAGATGCCTCGCATCGTCGTTGATGATGTATTTGGTAATAAACCACTGGCGCAGGTCGTCGTCGAGGGTCGAGACGTAGCCGAAAAGGGCATAGACGAAGATGTGGCGGTGGGTCTCCAGTTTGAAGTTCTCGCCGAAGCGAACGAACTGCCGCAGCTGCCACTCGCCAAAAAGCCGCTCCAAACGCTCCTGACGGAACAGGTTGCCCAGAATCTGCTGCAACCGCGTGCCCTCGCCCACGGCATAGCGGTAGAGCACCTCGGCCACCTGACCGCGAAACACATACTGCCCGGCGAACACATAGCGGCTGTTGCCCTTGCCTTCCTCTTCATAGAAACTGCTGTGGGTCATCACCTCCCGAAGTTGATAGCGCGAGAATATCTTGCGAAGATCGTTGAACAACGGGTCTTCCCAACGCTTGAATTTATCTTTCGGGTTCGGTTGCTGAATTACACTCATCTCGCACGGGCTGGCGGAATCGAACCGCCTCAGTCGGGTTGGAAACCGAACGTCAGGCCCCGAAAACCTGTGTGCTGCCGTTACACTAAGCCCGTATCGTCGAGCGGGTGACGGGAGTCGAACCCGCGCCTGAGCAATGGAAATGCTCCGTCAAGATCTGAAATCTTGTGTGCTGCCGTTACACTACACCCGCAAATCAATTGACAATTTGACTATTTTCAATTGACAATTTATATTCCGTTGCAAAGATAATAATAAATACTAAAAACTACCCCCCCATTTGTTAAAAATACTTAACGAGTAGAGTGTTTCAGGAAAACACAGTCGTTTTTCCATAAAAAACTGCGCAAAAATTTGGAGATACAAAAAAAATAACGATACTTTTCAAACGAAAAAAAATAGGAAAATCGCAAGTATAACTTTGGATTTTGCAGGAAAATCGCAAGTATAACTTTTGATTTTCATGGAAAAAACTGATTATTTGTCGTTCTCTCGAATATTCACAAATTCAAAATTTGCGTTTTCCAACAGGTCATAAACTTTTTTAGCCTCTGAATCTGCCGATACAAAAGCGAAAACATCGGGGTCGGCACTCGCCTGTGCGAACATTTTCGTATCGTTGGGAATAACGACGCGAGGCTGAATCACTGCGCCACGCTTTTGCTTGGCCTCAACAACCTCACGCATAAATTTAGCTGCCACCTCGGCATGACTATAAAGGAATGGCACATATTGCAAATAACGCGTAGGCAAAAAACGCAAATCGCCCTTCACGCCATATTCTGCCAAAGCAATGGTAGAAACCTTGCAGGCAACACCACTAGTGATGTATTGCTTGAAATAGTCCAAAGCCACGCTATGAAGCGGCTCGTCGGGATTCATCAGCCGAATCAAAAAACCACTATCCAGAAGAACTGCCTTCGCCATGACTAACCCCTCAATTCACGAACCCACTTGTCGGCATCCCGGACGCCTTTCCACGCGGGAGCAGACAAATGAATCAGATTCTTCATGTATTCATCGTCAAAAGACGCACTTCTGCGAGATGCCGCCATCTGTGAAAACAACATTTCCACCTGAAGCTGCACCCACGTATCCTCGTCCATTCCGGCTGCGATGGAGGGCCTCACCATTTCCATCACGGCATCGTCAATTGCAATACTATACCTGCACATTTTTTCAAACAACTTTGATTTCCGTCTGCAAAAGTAACAAAAAAAACCGACACAAGCAAAATTTTTTTGAAAAAACTGCGAAAAAATTTGGCGGAATCAAAGACAATTCGTAACTTTGTGGCGGAAAATTGCGTTTTTGCGCTTTTTCCAAAAAAAAGACAAACCGAGCAGTCCTGCTCGCAAGCGTGCGGAAGAGGCCACGGCGGGGGTAGCGTTTATCTGCGTTCACAGCCCGCGACGGTGGAAGAGGAAGGCCAGGGAGCGACGGGTGCAAGGATGGGGAATGAAAAGTATGCTATATTATGCTGTATAGGGATATATAGGCAAGTTAGCAAGGCTGCCATCCATAGATAGGCACATGGTAAAGAAGACGCCGTTCCGCGATAGGACCGATTCCTAACCCTCGAAAGCAAGCACTACGAAAAGGACAAGGCTCGAAAAAGACAAAAGAAAAGCCTATGATTTGAAAACTGAAACTGGGCAACCAGTTCCGCCAATTGCTTCTCCACACCAGAGAAGGACTGAAAACTTCCGCTATTTTTAGTGGTTGAAAGAGTGTAGGAACTCTTTCAGCCAAATATTTTTGCACAGCCATTCTTTCATCTTCTGCCATGTTCACGGGCTTGTGCGCACTGCCTGCCGACACTGACACCAAGCAGTATTCACCGGTTGAGATTACAAACCTAAAGCCTGAGGAAATTTTGCCTATTTTGTTAAAACATAGAGTTGGGGATAAGTACGAGACTATAGAGCATCTAGGGATAGCTGAGAATGTTAGGATTAGTGATATGATGTACAAGTATGGAGCATGAGACTACTCTCCTGAGCAGTATCAGCAGCTGATGAGTAGGATAAATGTAGGTACGATACGAGAGGCTCCACTCTGATATGACAACTATGAAGTGATATGATGAAGTATAATAGAATCATCAAAACATGCAGGTATGCCACGAAGTCGAAGAGAATTAACATGCTCACATTTAGATAAGTATGTTATAACAGATCGATTTACTGCATATGAATCTTTAAAGAAGTTTTGTGAAGACAATCCAAACAGTATAAATATTTTTTGAGAATCTGTGATATCTAGTACTAAAAAAAAGAAAGAGATACAAGATATGTTAAAATATGTTAATGTATCTCCCTCAGAAAACTTTATTATTTTTGCAAGCTGAGGAAATATTTGACCAGTAAGTTGAACACTTAGAAATAAAATATATAATAAAGAGTATGAAATGGAAGATGAAAATTGAAGTTACATTTGTACTGCATCTGGGGCTAATTCAGATAAAAACACCGATCCTGATAATCATATAATAGTCACTGTAGCCACAAATAAAAATGGAGATGTCGATAAAACACACAAAACTGGTGAAAGTTCCTTATTTCCTGTAGGATTTAATGAAATGTCCATGGCCGCTGGACGTACCGCTCCATGTCTTGATCTATATTCTGGATGGGCTCTATCTGCAAGCTGAGACTATGCTAATTCTGATGCAACCCAACATAATGCATCAAATCTATCAGCGTTTGCTAAGAACTTCGCAGATATAGATGGTGCGAGCGAACTACTAAAGATGGTATACGCTACAGCAGATAGAGACAAAGTTAGATTTGACCTAAATGGAGACTGAGATACTAATGATACCATTAGTATAGCTCAGAGTGATGGATCCTATCTTCACCAGCCAGAGACAGTATCTCTTCCACTCTACAATTATGCCAGAGCCTTTGTAAAATACGGTATGGCTATCAACGAAACGGAAGGAAAAAGGCCGTCGATTCAGATGCCCGCCGAAATTGCTTCGGGTCAGGTTTCGAGCCTTGAGAAAGGATGGTACAAGGGCGTTGTCTTCCTCTTCCCCGGAACAGAGGTGCTGGTGGATGGCGAATGGATTCCCTTCGACAACGACAACTTCGAGTCCACCATCAAGAACTGCAATCCCTTCCACCTCGAATTCAGAATGAATGGCGATCTGCTCGTGCAGCAGGGATTCAAGGTCGGCGATGCCATCGAGGGAACCATTCAGGCCGTCGATGACCAGTGGTGAGGCCTGAAAGACATTTCCAAGCCCTTCACCCTGACCATGACCGACAACCCCGACTCCATCGGCACCCTCGCTGCCGGCAACCAGTCAACGAAATCGTCGTGGTACACCATTTCGGGCCAGAAACTCTCGAAGCGTCCGACCAAGCCCGGCATCTATATCCACAACGGAAAGAAAGTCGTCATCCAATAAAAATGTAACTCTCTACAAATACACCCTTAAATCATAAAAAACAATAATTAAAGCAATTAAAAAGTCTAAATCTTTGCGGTTTAGGCTTTTTTGTGTAACTTTGCGCCCGAATTTGCGAAAATCGCAGGTTCAATAGAAGTTTTTTTAGATGTTTTATAAGAAAAAAGTAAAGTTTTTTAGATGAACGTAATTACGAAAAGTGTTCAATTGCCTGATGGAAGAACCATCACAATTGAAACCGGAAAAGTGGCAAAGCAGGCCGACGGAAGCGTTGTTCTCCGTATGAACAACACCGTACTCCTCGCCACTGTCTGCGCCGCAAAAGATGCAGTCCCAGGAACAGATTTCATGCCTTTACAGGTGGATTATCGTGAACAGTACAGTGCTGCCGGCCGTTTCCCCGGCGGTTTCACCAAGCGCGAAGGAAAGCCGGGCGACAACGAGATTCTCACCAGTCGCCTTGTCGATCGTGTGCTGCGTCCGCTCTTCCCCGGCAACTACCACGCCGAGGTGTATGTGAACGTGATGCTGCTGTCGGCCGACGGCGTGGACCAGCCCGACGCATTGGCTGGTTTTGCAGCTTCGGCAGCCCTCGCTTGCTCGGATATTCCCTTCGAGTGCCCCATCAGTGAGGTTCGCGTGGCTCGTGTCAATGGCGAGTTTGTCGTCAATCCCACTTTCCAGCAGATGAAAGAGGCCGACATGGACATCATGGTCGGTGCCTCGGCTGAAAACATCATGATGGTCGAGGGTGAGATGAAGGAAGTGAGCGAACAAGACCTGCTCCAGGCCCTGAAAGTGGCGATGGACGCCATCAAGCCGATGTGCGCCCTGCAAGTAGAACTTTCGAAGGAACTGGGTGTCGATGTGAAGCGCGAGTACGACCACGAAGTGAACGACGAAGAACTGCGCGAGCGCATGTCGAAAGAACTCTATCAGTCGGTCTATGACGTGACGAAGCAGGCGCTCGAGAAGCACGCCCGTGCAGAGGCTTTCGAGAAGATTCGCGAAGATTTCAAGGAGAAATATGCCGCCGAAAACGCTTCGCTCAGCGAAGACGAACTCGACGAAAAGGCTGCCATGATCGACCGCTACTACCACGACGTAGAGCGCGATGCGATGCGCCGATGCATTCTCGACGAAGGCATCCGCCTCGATGGTCGTAAGACCGACGAGATTCGCCCGATTTGGTGCGAAGTGGAACCGCTGCCGATGCCTCACGGAAGTGCCATTTTCACGCGTGGTGAGACGCAGTCGCTCTCGACCTGTACGCTCGGCACAAAACTCGACGAAAAACTCGTCGATGACGTGCTCGACAAGAGCTATATGAAGTTCCTGCTGCACTACAACTTCCCGCCGTTCTCGACGGGTGAGGCGAAGGCACAGCGCGGCGTCGGTCGTCGCGAAATCGGCCACGGCCACCTCGCTTGGCGCGGTCTGAAAGGCCAACTTCCCGAAGATTTCCCCTACACCATTCGTCTGGTGAGCCAGATTCTCGAGTCGAACGGCTCGTCGTCGATGGCAACCGTTTGCGCCGGCACGCTGGCACTGATGGACGCTGGTGTTCCCATCAAAAAGCCCGTTTCGGGCATCGCCATGGGTCTGATTAAGAACCCGGGCGAGGATAAATTCGCCGTGCTGAGCGACATCCTCGGCGACGAGGACCACCTCGGCGATATGGACTTCAAGACCACCGGCACACGCGACGGTCTGACTGCTACGCAGATGGACATCAAGTGCGACGGACTGTCGTTTGAAATCCTCGAAAAGGCTCTGATGCAGGCAAAAGCCGGTCGTGAGCACATTCTGAACTGCCTCACCGACACCATCGCCGAGCCGCGTGCCGACCTCAAGCCGCACGTGCCGCGCATCGAGCAGTTCGACATTCCCAAGGAATTCATCGGTGCCGTCATTGGCCCGGGCGGAAAAATCATCCAGCAGATTCAGGAAGACACCGGCGCCACCATCGTCATCGACGAAATCGACGGTGTGGGCAAGGTGCAGGTTTCCGCTCCCGACCGCGACAGCATCGACGCTGCCATCCGCAAGGTCAAGGCCATCGTGGCTGTTCCCGAGGTGGGCGAGGTCTATGAGGGTGTTGTACGCTCGGTGATGCCCTACGGCTGCTTCGTCGAGATTATGCCCGGCAAAGACGGTCTGCTCCACATCAGCGAAATCGACTGGAAGCGTCTGGAGAGCGTCGAAGAAGCCGGTCTGCACGAAGGCGACAAAATCAACGTGAAACTGCTCGACATCGACCCGAAGACGGGCAAGTACAAACTCTCGCACCGCGTGCTCATCCCGAAACCCGAGGGTTATGTGGAGCGTGAGCGTCGTCCGCGTCCCGAGCGTCCTAACAACCGTCAGGGCGACCGTCGCAACGACCGCCGTCAGCAGGGCGAGCGCAACAACTTCCGTCAGGGAGGTCGCCCCTTCGAAACGCAGAAGAATTTCGAGGAAAACCGCGAATCGTTTGAAGAGCGCGAGCCCCGCGACTTCAACGACACGCTCGACCACGACTTTGACTTCTAAAGCGACGAACATCGTCGTTTTCGATACGATAGAAACAGCCTGAAACGTTGGTTTTCGGGCTGTTTTTCGTTTTTTTTCGTGAAAAACTTGCTCAATTCAAAAAAAGTCCATACCTTTGCCCACGATAACAGCGCAAAACGAAAGAAGAAACATAGAAAAAGCCATATCCAAAGGCATCGATTCCGACATTCAGAATTTGTCGGGATTTTCTTTTTTTCTGCTTGCGCAAAACGAATTGATAATCAATACATTAAAAGCATAAGATTATGGCATACATGTCAAAAGAAGGCTACGACAAACTGATAGCCGAACTGAAAAGACTCGAGGAAATCGAGCGACCGAAAGCCTCGGCAGCCATCGCCGAAGCACGCGACAAGGGCGACCTGAGCGAGAATTTTGAATACGAGTCAGCGAAGGAGGCACAGGCCCACCTCGAAGACAAAATCAACCAACTGAAACGCACGATTGCCGACGCGAAAATCGTCGATACGTCGCGCCTGAGCGCTGACGCGGTGCAGATTCTCTCGAAGGTGGAACTGACGAACCTCGTGACGGGTCAGCAGATGAAGTACACCATCGTCAGCGAGCAAGAAGCCAACCTCCGCGAGGGCAAAATCTCGATTACCACGCCCATCGCACAGGGTCTGCTCAACAAGAAAGTGGGCGACACGGCTGAAATCCAGGTGCCGCGTGGAACCATCAAACTCAGAATTGACAATATTTCGATTTGAAATTGTACTTAGTACATCTGTAAATTGTAAATTGTTATGACTATATTCAGCAAAATTGCCGCAGGCGAGATTCCCTCGTACAAATGCGCCGAAAACGAGAAATTCTACGCTTTTCTCGACATCAATCCGCTCGTCGTGGGTCACACACTCGTGATTCCGCGCCGCGAAGTTGATTACTATTTCGACCTCGACGACGAGGAACTGGCCGAGATGCAAATTTTCGCCAAGCGCGTCGCCACGGCCATCGGAAAGGCTTTTCCGTGCAAGAAAGTGGCGCAGGTGGTGCTCGGACTCGAAGTGCCCCACGCCCATATCCACCTGATTCCGATGCAGTCGGAAGGCGATGCCGATTTCCGTCGCGAAAAACTGAAACTCACGCCTGAGCAATTCGAAGAGGCGGCTGCGAAAATTCGGGAGAATTTCTAAACGATGCAAGTACTTCTCATCAACGACATGGTCGGACACAGCAAGGTCGGCATGGGAGCAATGATGCCCGTGCTGTCGTATCTGGGTCATTCGGCCTATGGATTGCCGACGGCGCTCGTCTCGAACACCTTTAATTACGGCCTTTTCAACGTACTCGACACCACCGACTACATCCGTGGCACGCTGCCCGTCTGGAAACAACTCGGATTCCGCAGCGACGCCATTTGCACGGGTTATATGTACTCTGAGGAACAGGCGCAACTCGTCAGCGATTACTGCCGCGAGCAGGCCGCTGGAGGAACGAAAATCTTCGTCGATCCCGTGATGGGCGACGGCGGAAGCCTCTACAACGGCCTTTCGATGCAACAAGTCGAGATTATGCGGCGCGTGGTGGCAGTGGCCGACCTCACTTTCCCCAATTACACTGAAGCCGCCCTGCTTACGGGCATTCCCTACCAGAAAAGCGGCATCAGTGCCGACGAGGCGCGCCAGATGCTCAAAAAAATGCAGGAAATCGGTGCGAAATCGGTGTTGATTACCAGTTGCATCATCGACGGACAGCATTGCGTTGTCGGTTTCAACCATCTCGACAACGAATTTTTCCAACTCAACTACGAGGAAATCCCCGGTCAGTTCCACGGCACGGGCGACCTCTTCTCTGCTTTTCTCATCGGCTACCTGCTCAACGGAAAGCCCTTGAAAGAAGCCACACGACAGACGATGGACGCCGTTTCGCGCCTCATCAGCCTCAACAAAGACCTCGATGACAAGTATCGAGGTATCCTTGTTGAGCAGTTTTTACATCATTTTTAATCAATCTTCGATGCCGGCCCCGCTGTAGTTGCTCGACGGGTCGTCCATCTCCTCGCCCTGCATGCCCTGTCCGGGTCTGCGCTTGGGCTTCATGTTACCGAAGTTGTAGGTCAGCGTGAAGTTCACCGTGCGCGAGCGGCGACGGTTCAACTGGTGGCGCAGGAAGGTTTCGCTCTCGGTGATGTTCTCCCAACGGCGCGAGTCGAGCACGTCGCGGCACGAAATGGCGAGCATCAACTTCTTGTCGAGGAAATGCTTGCGCAGACCGAAGTCGAGGCCGTAGCCGGGCTTGCGATAACCCTGCGTGATGACCTGACGCGAACGATAGTTACCCGTGAGTTGGACGGAAAGGTCGTAGGGCAGCATCACAGAGGCAATCATGCGTGCATTCCACGTGAATCGCGACTGTTCTTCGCCCGTAACGGTCTGACCGTCAATGACATACTGGAAACCATCGAGTTTATAATAATAGGCGTTTGCCGAAGTCGTGAGGTCGAGAATGCGGAAAAGTTTGTTCTTCACCGTCACCTCGAAGCCCGAAGACATGCTCTTCGCCACGTTTTTGCTGGTCGAATAGAAAAGTCCGTCGGCGGGATTCTGCCAGTTGATGCGCTGCATCACGTCGGTGGTCGGACGATAGTAGGCGGAAATCATCATCGAGTGTTCCGTCCACGTTTTCAGGTAGTTCAGCGAGAACGAATTGCTGTATTCCGGCGTGAGTTCGGGGTTACCAAACGACACGGTGGTGGCGTCGCGGGTGTCGCGGAACGAGTTGAGTTGTCCGCCCCACGGACGACGCAGACGGCGCGTGTAGTTCAGTTGCAATTGGTCGTTGTCGGTGAGTTGGTACGACAGGAACAGCGACGGGAACAACTGGAAATAGTCCTTCTTGAAGGGTGTCGGACGGTTGTCGGCGGTCGGCTGGTATTCCTGTTCCCACGTGTAACTCTCGGTGTTCACGCGCCAGTATTCGCCGCGCAGTCCGCCCATCACGCCGAACTTTCCTAACTTCCAAGTCAGTGTCGTGTAGAGGGCGTGAACGTCCATGTCGTAGATGAAGCGATTGAAAAATTTCTTATCCTCAACGGCAGCGTGTCCGTCCCAGTTCTCTTTGTCGATGAACGACTCCTGCGGCGTGTTTTCGTGCGAGAAACGTGCCTGATAGCCTGCCTGAAGTTGGAATCGCTCGGAAATCGGGTTCTCGTAGTCGAGTTTCACCTCCCACGTGCGGTTGTTCATGTGCATCGGACGGCTTTGGTAGCTATAGGTCGTCGGAATCGGCGGCAAAGTGTTGAAATATTGCGTCGAGTCGCGATAGAAATTGTCGTTGTCGGCCTTCCATTTGTGATAGCCCACGACGAAGTCGAGATAATGGCGGTCGGCGAAGGAATGGCGGTAGTTGAACTCGCCATAAAGCATATTCATTTTGCCCTTCGAACTGGTTTCGCGGGTCATGATATGCGTCGGTGTCAGGCTGCCGAAGTCGAAATCGTCGAACGTCGATGGATTCAGCCCTTCCGAACCGCTGAGCACCCCGTAGTGATAGGGTGTGAACTCATGTCCGCTGGGTCGGCCTCGCATCATCATGCCCGACAGCGAAAAATCGTCTTTTTTCGTGGCGTGGAGCGTCACTCCGGCACGTCCGAACAGACCATTTCCCTTGTTGGAACTCTCGCCCTCGTACCACTGATACTGGTTCGTCTTGAGGAAAAGTTGCTCGCTCTGACTGCGACCCTTGCCCTCGCGATGGCGATAGCCGATGTTGGCGTAGCCGTCCCATTTCGGCGAATTATAGTTGATGTTGAAACTCGTGTTGGCACCGCCTCGCGTGTCGGCACCGACCTGCACACTGCCGTAATAGCCTGGTTTCAGGTCTTTCTTCATCACGATGTTGATGATGCCGGCAGAGCCTTCCGCCGAGAATTTCGCCGACGGATTGTCGATGACCTCGATGCGCTCGATGCTCTCGGCAGGCAGTTGTTGCAGAATCTGGGCACGGTTGTCGGTGGTCAGACCGCTGGCCTTACCGTTGATCCAAACTTCGACGCTCGAATTGCCGCGCAGCGAGATGTTGCCGTCGTTATCGACCTCGACCGACGGGATGTTTTCCAACGCCTCCGATGCCGACTGACCGGCATTCGTGACGAGTTGCGACACGTCGAATGACTTGCGATCGACCTCCAACTTCATCGACGACCGCTGACCCGTCACCGTCACTTCTTTCAACTGTTTCGAGTCTTCCGCGAGGTGGATGACGCCGAAATTTTGCGTGCGATTGCGGTCGCTGAGCGAAAACTGTCGCGTGACCGGCTTGTAGCCGACATACGTTACTTCCAACGCGTAACTACCCGTTGCAAGGCCGTCAATCGAAAAATTGCCTTCGGTGTCGGAAACCGAACCTTTCACAAGGGTTCCATTGCCTTGCTGCAACACTTTCACGGCCACAAACCCTAACGGTTCAAGCGTCTGCTTGTCTAAAATACGACCTTTTACTACACTCTGAGCCGATGCCACCAATGTCCACAACAGCAGCATCGAAGAAAATATCAATCGATTCATATCCAACATAAGACGTAAGAACGGGCGAATCGTTTAATTTCAACTCCAAAAAAAATCTACAAAAAAAGAAAAAACGAAAAAATCTACAAAAATTTGCACATTTCAATTATAATCAGTACCTTTGTCGCCGTATTTTTTTTAAAATCATTAGAAATTAAACCGTAAACAATAACTAATAACCGACAACAAAAATTTTGACAAAAATGAAACGACTTCTACTGATTCTACTGACGATTGCCGTCTGTTCGCAAATGAAGGCCATCCCCGCCGAAGGCACTACGGCCAAGGTGAAACAGCCCGACGGCACAGAACTCACCATCCGCCTTATTGGCGATGAGTTCCTCCATTTCAACGTAACCGAAGATGGTTATTCCATCGTGCGCAACGAACAGGGTTTCTACGTCTATGCCCAGCAAAATGCCGAGGGCGAACTGGTTCCGAGCAACCAAATCGCACACGACGAGCCGATGCGCCAAAGCAAGGAACGGGCGTTCCTCGCCGCTACGCGGAAATACCTGAAACCAAAGATGACGGAGCAGGCCGTCAAGGTGAAAAACGAGGAATATACCCTTCGCCGAAAGGCTTCGCAAAAGCATCGCGCACCAATTTACGACTACACGAAGTTTCGCGGACTGGTCGTGCTCGTCGAGTTCAACGACTGCGAGTTCGATCAGGAGAACTACACCGAAGTCGTCACAGACTTGATTAAAAAGGAGAATTTCACGGGCTACTACGACTACAAGAACACGCGAATACCCTGCACGGGCTCCGTTGTCGATTATTTCCGCGACAATTCGATGGGCGTTTTCACACCGCAGTTCGACATTGTCGGTCCTGTGAAAATAGACCGAAGCAAGTATTATTCCAATGGTACGAAAAGAACAGTGACGATGACGGTCGATGCTTGTAATGCGATTGATGCCAATGTCAATTTTGCCGACTACGACGGTGACAAGGACGGAAATGTCGATATGATTTACTTCATTTTCGCCGGTCACGGCTCGCACGTCACTGGCAACGACAGCCGCCTCGTATGGCCTCACGCTTACTACATCTACAACCCTTCGACAGGCTATAAAATCAGGAAAGACGGCGTCTATCTGAACCGCTATGCTTGTTCGACGGAACTTCGTGGACGCGAAACTGGTCGCGACATCGATGGTATCGGAACCATCTGCCACGAGTTCAGCCACGTGCTTGGACTGCCCGACTTTTACGACACCGACTATGCCGAGGGTGGCGGACAGAGCGTCCATCCGGCCAACTGGTCGCTGATGGCTGGTGGCGGCTATCTGAACAATTCGCGCACACCTGCCGGCTATTCGCTTTTCGAGCGTTACATGGCAGGTTGGGCTACACCCCAAGTCATCGAAGAGGAAGGCGAGTATTCGCTCGAACGAGTCAACGAAAGCAACACGGGCTTCCGCATCAACACACCTGTCAATAAAGAGTTTTTCATTCTTGAAAACCGACAGAATACGCGTTGGGACACCTATCTGCCAGGGCACGGCCTGCTCGTTTTCCGCGTCGATTCCACCAACACGTCGGTGTGGAGCCAAAACAATGTCAATGACAATCCTGCCCACAACTATTATGTATTGGTACGCGCACGAGGAAACAATGGTGCTGCGGCTGCCGATCCCTACCCTGGCACTGGAAGAGTCACCACGCTCAACAACGTCACCTCGCCCGCCAATCTGCTGACTTGGGCTGGAAAAGAGACAAAATTCGGTCTGATCAACATCACAGAGCGAAATGGCGTCATCAGTTTCGGCATTGAAAACACCTATGTGCTGCGCGAACTGATTCTGCCCGAAACCTATGCTCTACCCACTGGCATCACACAGCAACTCCCTGTCAAGGCTGTGCCCGAATACGTCAGTTACACACTCACGTGGAAATCGGCTGACGAAAGCATCGTCACCGTCGATCAGGAAGGCAATATCCACGGCGTGAGCGAAGGCACAACGACCATCACCGTCGAGAGCAACAACGGCGTTACAGCCTCGTGCGAGGTCACCGTGGCGACACTGCCCGAAACCAACCAAATCGCCGCCTTCAAAGCCTTCGACGAGGGTCAGGAGTCGATTCTCTCACTCGAAAATGCGGAAGTGCTCTATGTCTATCAAAACGACATCTACGTCCGCGACGCAACGGGTGCCATCGTCCTCAACAAGACGGGCCTCAGCCTTAAGCAAAACGACATCGTCAGTGGTAAACTCATCGGAAAATTGCAGCATCTCAACAACATGCCGCAGTTCTCGCCGACGAAACCGGCCTCCGACCTCACCGTCACCGAGGGCAGCGAAGTTCAACCGACGGCCTTGAAGGCTACGGACCTCTCGCCGCGCTACTATGCCGACTATGTGGTTGTGGAAAAGACACCGCTGTTGCGCGACAAGAACATCTTCGTGCTCGACGATGACGAGAACCGCATCGCCCGACTCTACAACGTGCTGGGCGTCAAGGGCATCACCGTTCCGAGCGACCTCACCGACAAGCGTTTCAACATCTATGCCATCTACGGCACGCATCCCACCGGTTCCGAAATCATCGAAGAACTCTATATCCTCCGCTCGCCCGAGGAAACCGATTGGACGCCTTCAGGCATTGAGTTGAACGAAGAAACGACACCCAACGACCAGAACGTCTATGACCTGCAAGGAAGGAAAATCCTCTCCACGAAGTTGCCGAAGGGCATCTACATCGTCGGCGGACGTAAAGTCGTCGTAAAGTAAAAAAACATCTGTGCAAAACGCAAAATGGTCAATCATTTTGCGTTTTGCATATTTTTTTTGTACCTTTGCACCCAGAAACACTGCTCCCTTAGTTCAATGGATAGAACAAGTCTCTCCTAAAGATTAGATCCGAGTTCGATTCTCGGAGGGAGTACTAAGTACCGTTGAAATAATCTCTGTACCGTGAAGCACCATCGGAAGACATATCTCGGCTTATTTCTGTTGCTCGCCCTACTTGCAAGTTGCAGAGGGAAGCGGATGCGGCAGCGACTTCAGTTCGTTGCCGACTATAACAGTGCCGTCATGAAATGCCATTTTTTATCCATCGTTTTCATGGTGCTCACCATTACATCTTGCATACAGTTGGCAGGTTTGACATCGGGCTATTCCCATTTGTCGCAAAAGCAGCAGGAAAGAGTTGTCAAATGCGACGGACGGATTTCTGACATTCAAGATTATTCTTACGTTTATGAGGTGACGGTGGCGCAAGTGAAGGAATTTCTTTCGACACACGAGAAAGTCATCGTGTATGACTATACGCCTTTTTGCACTTCAGACAATTGTGTTTCTCCCATTAGACTGAAGCAATTTTGCCATGAAAAAGGCTTGGAATTGTTGGTGATTTCCAACATTTACGATGATATTTTTAAGTCATTGAGTCCGCATTATCCGATGTTGATGATTGACGCAGATGAGCATGGTACAAAAAGGAGATCGAAGTACATTGATGCCTTTTATATTTCTTTGTTGGGCAAAACCCAAAAGGAAATAAGCTATGCTTTATACCATTATTTCTATAAGGGTATGTATGTGGCGAGTTTTAAAAATATCGAGGACAAAAACATCCATTTTTAATCAAATTCTACTCTGACATCATACAAAAAGAGGTCGTGTCAAAAATAACAGACACGACCTCCTTTTTGATAAATCCAACTACTCTTTTTACAACTGCGGACCGGCAGCCACGAGAGCCTTGCCAGCGTCGTTGCCTTCGTACTTCTTGAAGTTCTTGATGAAGCGGCCAGCGAGATCCTTCGCCTTCTCTTCCCATTCGGCGGGGTTGGCGTAAGTGTCGCGCGGGTCAAGGATGTTAGTGGCAACGCCCTCAAGTTCCGTGGGAACCTCGAAGTTGAAGTAAGGAATCTTCTTCGTAGGTGCGTTCAGGATGGCACCGCCGAGGATGGCATCGATGATGCCGCGCGTGTCCTTGATAGAGATGCGCTTGCCTGTGCCGTTCCAACCGGTGTTCACCAAATAAGCCTTTGCACCGCTCTTTTCCATGCGCTTGACGAGTTCCTCGGCATATTTCGTGGGATGCAGTTCGAGGAATGCCTGACCGAAGCAAGCCGAGAAGGTCGGAGTGGGCTCGGTGATACCGCGCTCGGTACCGGCGAGTTTAGCCGTGAAACCGCTGAGGAAGTAGTATTTCGTCTGCTCGGGGTCGAGAATCGACACGGGAGGCAGCACACCGAATGCGTCGGCACTGAGGAAGATGACGTTCTTCGCTGCGGGACCTGCGCTCTTGCCGGCTACGGGCAGCACGATTTTCTCGATGTGCTCAATGGGGTAGGAAACGCGGGTGTTCTCGGTCACGCTCTTGTCGGCGAAGTCGATTTTGCCGTCTTCGGCCACCGTCACGTTCTCCAGCAGGGCATCGCGCTTGATGGCGTTGTAGATGTCGGGCTCAGAGTCCTTGTCGAGGTTAATGACCTTTGCATAGCAACCACCTTCGAAGTTGAAGACGCCGTTGTCGTCCCATCCGTGCTCGTCGTCGCCAATCAAAAGGCGCTTCGGGTCGGTCGAGAGCGTTGTCTTACCAGTACCAGACAGACCGAAGAAGATAGCGGTGTTCTCGCCCTTCATATCGGTGTTGGCCGAGCAGTGCATCGAAGCAATGCCCTTCAGCGGCAGGAAGTAGTTCATCATCGAGAACATACCCTTCTTCATTTCGCCGCCATACCAAGTGTTGATGATCACCTGCTCTTTCGAGGTCACGTTGAAGACAACGGCGGTCTCGCTGTTCAAGCCGAGTTCCTGATAGTTCTCAACCTTCGCCTTCGAAGCGTTATAGACGATGAAGTCGGGTGTGAAGTTTTCGAGTTCGGCCTCCGTCGGACGGATGAACATATTCTTCACGAAATGAGCCTGCCAAGCCACTTCCATGATGAAGCGAACGGCCATGCGCGTGTCTTCGTTGGCACCGCAGAAACCGTCGATGACGAAGAGGCGCTTGTTGCTCAGCTCTTTCTTGGCAATGTCTTTCACGGCCTTCCAAGTCTCCTCGGAAGCGGGGTGGTTGTCGTTTTTGTATTCGTCGGAAGTCCACCAAACGGTGTCTTTCGAGTTCTCGTCCATCACGATGAACTTGTCCTTAGGCGAGCGACCCGTGTAGATGCCCGTCATCACGTTCACAGCGTCGAGTTCGGTGTTCTTACCAATCTCAAAGCCCTCAAGTCCTTCCTTGGTCTCCTCCTCGAAGAGTTGCTCGTACGAGGGGTTATAGACCACTTCAGTAGTACCGGTAATACCGTACTTCTCCAATACTGATTTGTCGAATGTAACCATAGATTTTTTTTATTTTTTAAGTGAATGTATATCCTGAAATCTGAATCTTTTTATTTTCAGGGTGCAAAGGTACAAAAAATTCTTGATACACAGGCAAAAATATCTCGAATAAATTTTACAAGGTTTTTGATTCGTCGGTTTTTCGGCTTAAAAAGATAAAAAAACGAAAATATTTTTTGCCAATCGACAAAATTTTCGTAATTTTGCGAGAGATTTTTTTTAACTGATTAAAACATCCAACCACTATGGCAAAAGAAAAAGAAACCACCACCGTGAACCCCAACAGCGAGAAGCTGAAGGCGTTGCAAGCCGCGATGTCGAAGATTGAAAAAGACTTCGGAAAAGGCTCCATTATGAAACTCGGCGACGAACAGATAGAAAACGTTGATGTGATTCCGACGGGAAGCCTCGGACTGAACGCTGCGCTGGGCGTGGGCGGCTATCCGAAAGGCCGAATCATCGAGATTTATGGTCCGGAGTCGAGCGGTAAGACGACGCTCGCCATCCACGCCATTGCCGAATGTCAGAAAACGGGCGGAATCGCCGCATTCATCGACGCTGAGCACGCTTTCGACCGTTTCTATGCCCAGAAACTCGGTGTCGATATTGACAACCTCTACATTGCCCAGCCTGACAACGGCGAGCAGGCGCTCGAAATTGCCGACCAACTGATTCGCTCCTCGGCTGTGGATATCATCGTCATCGACTCGGTGGCTGCGCTCACGCCGAAGAAGGAAATCGAGGGCGACATGGGCGATTCGGCCGTTGGTCTGCACGCCCGACTGATGAGTCAGGCCCTGCGCAAACTGACCTCGACCATCGCCAAGACGAACACCACCTGCATTTTCATCAACCAGTTGCGCGAGAAAATCGGCGTGATGTTTGGCAATCCTGAGACGACGACGGGCGGAAATGCCCTGAAATTCTACGCTTCGGTGCGCCTCGACATCCGTCGCGTCACGTCGCTGAAAGACGGCGACCAAGTCGTGGGCAATCAGGTGCGCGTGAAAGTCGTGAAAAACAAGGTGGCACCGCCGTTCCGCAAGGCAGAATTTGAAATCACCTTCGGCGAGGGCATCTCGAAAATCGGTGAGATTCTCGACCTCGGCGTGGAATACGGCATCATCCAGAAATCGGGTTCGTGGTTCAGCTATGGCGACTCGAAACTCGCGCAGGGTCGCGATGCCACGAAAGCCCTGCTCAAAGACAATCCCGAACTTTGCGAGGAACTCGAAACGAAGATTATGGCGGCCATTTCCGAATAAAATTCCGTCAAAATCCAATGACAAGAGCGGCTGAAAAGTCGCTCTTTTTTCGTGTTTTCGTGTCAAAATGTCAGAATTGTGTCACCATTTTCAGCCAAACGTGTCAGTTGGCACGGCATTTGTTATCAAGGAATTGTCGATGATTCGAAAAATCGTCGAAATCAAGAAAAAAAATGAAATATAAACAATTAAAAATCATACGATTATGGGAAAAATTATTGGAATTGACTTAGGAACTACCAACAGTTGCGTTGCCGTGTTTGAGGGCAACGAGCCAGTAGTAATCGCCAACAGCGAGGGCAAGCGCACAACTCCCTCGGTGGTTGGTTTTGTGAAAGAAGGCGAGCGCAAGGTGGGCGACCCTGCCAAGCGTCAGGCCATTACAAACCCGAAAAACACGGTGTACAGCATCAAGCGTTTTATGGGTGAAACCTACGAGCAGGCCCGCAAAGAGGCCGAGCGCGTGCCCTACACGGTTGTGAACGAGGCAGGTTATCCGCGTGTCGATATCGACGGACGCAAATACACGCCGCAGGAAATCTCGGCGATGGTGCTCCAGAAGATGAAAAAGACCGCTGAAGACTACCTCGGACAGGAAGTGACCGACGCCGTCATCACCGTGCCTGCTTACTTCAGCGACTCGCAGCGTCAGGCCACGAAAGAGGCTGGACAGATTGCCGGTCTGAACGTGCAGCGCATCGTCAACGAGCCGACGGCTGCAGCCCTGGCCTACGGTGTCGATAAGGCCAACAAGGATATGAAAATCGCCGTGTTCGACCTCGGTGGTGGTACGTTCGATATTTCGATTCTCGAATTCGGCGGTGGCGTGTTTGAAGTGCTCTCGACGAATGGCGACACCCACCTCGGTGGCGACGATTTCGACCAAGTCATCATCGACTGGCTCGTCGGCGGATTCAAGTCTGACGAAGGCATCGACCTGTCGAAAGACCCGATGGCAATGCAACGCCTGAAAGAGGCTGCCGAGAAGGCGAAAATCGAACTTTCCTCGACCACGACGACCGAAATCAACCTGCCGTATATCTCGGCAGAAGGCGGTGTGCCGAAGCACCTTGTAAAGACGCTCACACGCGCCCAGTTCGAGCAACTCGCCCACTCGCTGATTCAGGCTTGCCTCGTGCCCTGCCAGAACGCCGTGCGCGACGCCAAACTCTCGACCAGCGACATCGACGAAGTGATTCTCGTGGGTGGTTCGAGCCGTATTCCTGCTGTGCAGACGCTCGTGAAGAACTATTTCGGCAAAGAGCCGTCGAAGGGTGTGAATCCCGATGAAGTGGTGGCTGTCGGTGCATCGATTCAGGGTGCTATTCTGAACAAGGAAGGCGGCGTGGGCGACATCGTGCTGCTCGACGTGACTCCGCTGACGCTCGGAATCGAGACGCTCGGTGGCGTGATGACGAAGTTGATTGATGCCAACTCGACCATTCCGTGCAAGAAGTCGGAAACCTTCTCGACCGCCGTCGATAACCAGACCGCCGTCACCATCCACGTGTTGCAAGGCGAGCGTCCGATGGCAGCTCAGAACAAGTCGATTGGCCAGTTCAACCTCGAAGGAATCGCCCCCGCACGTCGTGGTGTGCCCCAGATTGAAGTCACCTTCGACATCGATGCCAACGGTATTCTCAACGTGTCGGCCAAGGACAAGGCGACCGGCAAGGAACAAGCCATCCGCATCGAGGCCAGCAGCGGCTTGAGCGAAGACGAAATCAACCGTATGAAGGCCGAAGCCGAGCAGTTTGCCGAGGCCGACAAGAAGGAGCGCGAGCGCGTCGATAAGCTCAATCAGGCCGACTCGATGATTTTCTCGACCGAGACCTTCCTCAACGAGAATGGCGACAAACTCGGCGACGAGAAAGCCAATGTCGAAGCCGCCGTGCAGCAGTTGAAAGACGCTCACAAGTCGGGCGACATTGCCGCCATCGACAACGCCATCAACAACCTCAACACCGTGATGCAGGCAGCCTCAGCCAAGATGTATCAGCAGGCAGGCGCACAGCCCGGCGGTGCAGGATTCGGCGGCCAGGACCCGTTCAACGGCGGTGCCGGCTTCCAAGGCGGTCAGCAGACCCAGTCGAATCCCAACGACGAAGTGCAAGACGCTGATTTCGAGGAAGTGAAGTAATCAAGTCTTCGACATCATCAACAGAAAAATCCGCGTGGCTCGAAAGAGTTGCGCGGATTTTTTGTATCTTTGCACCATAAAACTAACCAACATGAAGAAACTATCGCTAACCAACCAGATTGCCATTGCACTTGTTTTGGCTGTCTTCGCCGGCATTTTGCTGCAGGGCCATGCCGATTTCGTGAATGAATACATCAAGCCGTTTGGAAACATTTTTCTGAACTTGCTGAAGTTCATCGTGGTGCCGTTGGTGTTGTTTTCCATCATGGCCGGCATTTTGTCGATGAACGACGTGTCGAAGGTGGGCAGGCTGGGATTGCGGACGTTGCTCTATTTCATGTTTACAACGATTATTGCCGTGACGCTCGGACTGGTGACTTCGACGTTGATGAAAGGCTTTCTTCCCCTCATTCATGTCGATTTGAGCAAAAACACGACGACGGTTGAAGTGCCTGATTTCAGCATCATGGATCAGATTGTGAACATGTTTCCTGAGAATATCATGCTTCCGCTGACCAACATGACGATGATTCAAGTCATTGTGATTGCCATTTTCTTTGGTGTGGCGATGGTGCATGTGGGTGAGGTTGGGGAACCGATTCGAAAACTTACGCTCAGTAGCAATGCTGTTGTTTCGAAGGTGCTTTCTTATATCATGGCGCTGGCTCCTTACGGGGTTTTCTGCATGCTTACGCCTGTGGTCGTTTCCAACGGACCGAGTGTCTTGGGGTCTTACGCGGCACTCATCGCTCTGGCCTATTTCTGTTTCAGCGTTCATGCCTTTTGTGTCTATTCCTCGCTGGTCTATCTGTTGGGTGGACTGTCGCCCATCAGGTTTTTCAAGGAGTTGCAGCCTGCGATGTTGTTTGCTTTTTCGAGCGATTCGTCGGTCGCCACTCTGCCCTACACGATGAAATGCACGGAGAAGATGGGTGTTCGCAAGGATATTGGCAATTTTGTGTTGTCGTTGGGTGCGACCATCAACATGGACGGCGTGGCGATTTACCTCGGTGTGGCATCGGTCTTTATGGCGACTTGCTGTGGCATCGACCTGACGCTCCATCAGTATTTTTCCATCGCCTTTGCCTCAACCATCGCTTCCATTGGCACGCCGGGCATTCCAGGCGGTTCGCTGGCATTGATGGCGATGGTGTTTGCGTCGGCGCAGATTCCTGTGGAATGTGTGGCGATTGTGGCGGGTGTCGATCGCATTGTCGATATGGGTCGCACGGTCATGTCGATTACGGGCGATGCTTCTTGCGCCGTTGTCATGCAGAACAAGTTAAAGAAGCAGGAATAAAAATCTTTATTTCAGAATGTTCCACACGGCAAGAATATGACAAATGGTGCCGGCGAGGACGAAAAAGTGGAAGACAGTGTGCATGAATCGGCGGCGGGTCGAATAGAAAACAGCGCCGGTGATGTAGCAGACGCCTTCGGCGATGATCCACGCGACGGTGGCGGTGGAAACGCAGTGGAGAAGGGGTTTGAAGGCGACGAGAATGCTGAGTCCCATCAGACAGAAACAGACGGTTTCGAGGTGGCTGTGGCTTTTCAGTCGGCGGAAGGTGGCGATGGTGCCGACGATGGCGGCTGTCCACACGAAAGCGAATACCGACCAGCCCCATGCGCCTTCGTGACGCATCGGACCGAGCACGATGGGCGAATAAGAACCGGCGATGAACCAATAAATCGCGGCGTGGTCCCAACGGCGCAAGAGTTCTCTTCGGGGCGATTCGAGCGGTGTGCTGTGGTAGAGCGTCGAGGAAATGTAACTCGACAACATTCCGAACAGGTAGAGCGCAACGCCGAAAACTACCCACGAATCGCCATTTTCGATGGATTTCCTAAAAAACACGATGCCCACAACGATGGCGAGCACGATGCCGATGGCGTGGCTTCGGGCGTTCCAATGTTCTTCTTGGGGGGTGTAGGGCATTTTGTGGAGTGTGAAGTGTGGAGTGTGAAGTGTGGAGTGAGGAGTGTGGAGTGTTATTGTTCTGTCCAGATGACTTGTACGATGGTTTGTCCGACAGCTTTGAGGGTGTTGCGGTCGATGTGCTGCATATCGTCGTTGAGGGTATGCCACGTCGGACCGAAAGTGCTTTGCGGACAGTCGGGATAGTAGGGAATGATGTCGATGGTGGGAATCCGCGCATAGCGGTTCAACGGGAAATGGTCGTCGTTGATTTGACCGCCTGTTGTTTTCGGGAAATAACTCGCAAAACCGGCTTGTTCGGCGGCTCGCCACACTTTTTCGACGATGGCCGAGGCGAAATGCAGCGAAATTTGTTCCTGATAGAACTTCGCACCCTGTCCGCCAACCATATCGAGCAAGATTCCATAGCGCACCTCATAGCGTTCGGGCAGGTTTTGAGCGAAATAATTCGAACCTAAAGCCCAACTGTTATCGCTTTCTGCGTGGTTTTCTTCCCATTGCGGCGTGCCCCAGTCCTCAGCGTCGAAGCAGATGAAGTCGATGCCGATGGTGGGTGTTGGGTGTTGGGTGGTAGGTGTTGGGTGTTGGGTGTTGGGTGGTAGGTGTTGGGTGGTAGGTGTTGGAGTGTTTTCTGAGGAGAGCAATCTTGCGATTTCGAGCATCACGGCGACACCCGATGCGGCATCGTTGGCGGCGAGAATCGGTTTGCGCCAATTGGCTTCGTCGGGGTCGTTGTCGGCCCAGGGACGGCTGTCCCAATGGGCGCAGAGCAGGATGCGCGTCGTCAGTTCTGGACGAAAACGGGCGATGATGTTCGTTGCGTGGAGAACGGTGCCGTCGTAACCCTTGATGTCGGTCTGTTGCGTCGTGACAACACAGCCGTATTGCTTGAATTTCTCGATGATCCAATCTTTGCAACGCTCGTGGCCCTCGGTGTTCATCGCACGAGAGCCGAAATCGCACTGCGCCTGACAAAAAGCATAGGCAGAATCGGCTGAAAACGACGGACCGACGGGCGCAACATCTTCAACAAGCGGTTCTTCGTCGCGAAACATCGAGAGAATCGCAGGCAGATAAATCGCAATGGCAAGCGCCGCCAAAGCGACAACGAGGAGTATCAGAAAAATTTTTCTCACCTTTTTAACCTTTTAACTTTTTCACCTTTTAACCCTTTAACCTTTCCTCTGCACTTCCGCCATCACGCGCAGCCAGTTGCCGCCCCAGATTTTGCGAATATCCTGTTCGCTGTATTTCCGACGCAACAGGTGGAGCGTGAAATTCAGGGCTTCCGAAGCATCGGCAAAGCCCGTGACACCGCCGTCGCCGTCGAAATCGGTGCCGATGCCGACGTGGTCGATGCCCATCACGTTGATGGCGTGTTCGAGGTGGTCGATGGCATCGAGAATCGACGCCTGACCGTCTTTGCGGAGGAACCCCGCATAGAGCGTCGTGTGCGCCACACCACCCTTCTCGGCGAGTCGGCGGAGTTGGTCGTCGGTGAGGTTGCGCGGATGGTCGCAGAGCGCACGACAATTCGAGTGGCTGCAGACGATGGGCGTCGCACTGATGTCCAAAGCGTCATAAAAGCTCTTTTCTGCCGCGTGGCTGAGGTCAACCATAATACCGTGGCGGTTCATTTCGCGAATCACCTGTTCGCCGAAAGTGCTCACGCCGTTGTGCGTGTTGCAACCCTTCGCCGAGTCGCAGATATCGTTGTCGCCGTTGTGGCAGAGCGTGATATAGGCCACGCCACGCTGTGCGAACCGTTTTACGTTTTCGAGTTCGTGCTCGAGCGCCAGACCGTTTTCGATGGCCAAAACGATGGATTTGCGGCCTTTTCGCTTGTCTTCGTAGAGGTCGGCAGGCGTGCGGGCGAGGCTCAGATACTGCTTGTTTTGCTCGACGATGGTTTCGATTTGGTCGAAAATGCTGTGAGCGTAGGAACAGGGCGTGTATCGGGCGGTGTGCGGTGCCATCGAAGAGAAAGTCTCGCCCATTTTCGGCTGCGGCAGATAAGCCGCCATAATCACAGCGTCCATCCTGCCCTCGGTCATCTTGTGCAAATCGACAAGGATGCGCTCGTCGCGCTGTTCGAAATGGATGCCTTGTGGGAAGAACATCGGCGTGTCGCAATGGGTGTCGAGCGTCAAGACGCGATGGTGTAACCGCTTGGCAGTGTGATAGTTATACGCCTGATTGACGAGCCATCGGAACAATTTCCGACCTTCCTCTTCGAGCCATTCCGGATGCCATTGCACACCGAGAATCGCCTTGTGCTCGGTGCTTTCCATCGCCTCGATGGTGCCGTCGGGAGCCTTCGCCGTAACGCGGAAGCGATCGCCCGCGTTATCGACGGCCTGATGGTGGAGTGTATTGACAAAAATCGTCGTTTTTTCCGCATCAGAAGTCTTTTCGGAGGCGTAAATCTCGGCCAATTCGCTGTCGGGTTCGATGACGACCGAGTGCGTCGGTTCCGACCGATGACATTCCTGCGAATGCTTAATGGTCGCTGTGGAAGAAATGTCCTGCGCGACGTGGCCGCCGAGGACCATCGCAAGCGTCTGCATACCCCGACAAATGCCGAAAATCGGAATTTGGCGGTTGTAGGCAAGGCGCGTCAGCAGCAGTTCCGACAAGTCGCGCCGTGAATTGATGCCACCGAGTTTCGGCGCAGGCTGTTCGCCGCCCCAAAGCGGATTGTAGTCGGCTCCACCGCTGAGCAAAAGGCCGTCGATGTGCTCCAACACATTGACGAGAACCCCTTTGTCGGCAGTCGGCGGAATTACCACGGGCGTTCCACCTGCCTTGATGACCTGTTCGTAGTACGGGTCGCACAAGGCAGCATTTCCATCCATGTGGTTGCCCGTGATGCCGATGAGCGGGCGGTAGTCGGAGGCTGGAAAGTGCTCGTGAACCGCCTGCAGATTCGATTTTAAATCAAAAGGTTTCAAAACTTATTTTTTCTTTGAATCGTTCTTTTTTGCAGTGCTTCCGATGGCTGTTTGCGATGCATCGTCATCGTAAACGATGTCCACCAACTCAACCGTGAAAATCAGGGTCGAGAACGGCTTGATTTGACCTGCCTGACGCTCGCCATAGGCCAATTCCTGCGGGATGTAGAGTTCCCATTTCGAACCGACGGGCATCAGTTGCAATGCCTCGGTCCAGCCTTTGATGACTTGGTTGCAGCGGAATTTCGAGGTCTGCGGATTGCGCTTGTAGGAACTGTCAAAGACGTTGCCGTCGATGGTTTTTCCTTCGTATTTCACCTCGACCGTCTGCTCGGCCAGCGGCTTTTCGCCCGTTCCCATCGTCAAAACCTTGTATTGCAGACCGCTCGGCAGCGTCACAACGCCTTCTTTCTTGGCATTTTCAGCCATCCACGCGGCATTTTCAGCCTTGTAGGCCGCATTCATCTCTTCTTTCACCCTCTTGAGGTTCTCTTCGAAAAAGGTTTGGGCGGCAGAATCGGTATAGACGCTGTTGTCTTTCGTGAGCGAAGCGACAAAACCGCGATGGAACAAATCCTCGTTGATTTCGACCTTCGAACCCTCAAATTCGCCTTTCATACCCGGGAAAATGCGCTGTTTCGCCATCTGGGCGATTTGCGTTCCTGCGAGATAGGCGGCGAATTTCGGGTCTTCGGCCTTTTTGACTGCCTCGGCATAGCCTTTTGCGAAGTCGGCCATGTAAGCCGTATCGACCTTCATCTGCTGTTGCAGATAGGGAAGAAGTCCCTGCGTGGCGGCCTTTCCTGCGGCATAACTCAGCGAGTCGTCGGGGTTGGTCAGCACGAGGGGCGGCACAACACAGCAGTCGGAGACGGTAGCCGCCTCCGATTGCTTTTTCTTTGTTTTTTTCTTGGTCGTGTCCGCCATACAGAACGATGCGCTCAGCACGAAGGCAACGGCCAATAATGCGATTTTTTTCATGAATGTCTAACGATTAATTGACTTTCAGCAGTTCAATCTTGAAAATCAGGGCCGAGAACGGCTGGATTTCACGTGCCTGACGCTCGCCGTAAGCCAGTTCCTGCGGAATATAGACTTCCCAAATCGAACCTTCGGGCATGTGGACGAGAGCCTGCGTGAAGCCCTTGATAACCTGATTCACGCGCATATCGGCGGGCTCTTTACCATAAGAACTATCGAAAACTTTGCCGTCGATGGTCTTTCCTTCGTAGTGAACCTTCACCATCGAAGTGTCTTTCGGCATGGCGCCGCTACCTTCCTTGATGACTTTGTACTGGATGAACGACTTGCCTTTCGTGCCGTCGAGTTGGTCGTATTCGACCTCAAGCGTCTTCACGTCTTCCTTCTTGCCGTTTTCAGCGAGGAATTTCTCACCAGCCTCTTTGTTCGCACCGAACTCCTGCAAAGCGGTTTCAGCCTTCACCTTGCGCATGAGCGATTCCGAGACGAGTTGAGCCTTGTCCATGTCCATCATTTGGTTCTTGCCTGTGGTTCCAGCAACGAATCCAGCCATGAAATTCTTCAGCGAGATGGTCTTCGTGGAGTCGTTTCCGAACACTTCGCGGTTGATGCCAGGCATCATCTGCGTGGAAATCTGCTGACCGATTTGAATACCGGCGTAGTAAGCAGCCTTTTTCTTGTCGTCGCCGGCGTTGGCACCGTCGTTGAGACCCTTGATGAAGTCGTTCATGTAGGCCGTGTCGATTTGCAGACGATCGACGAGGTACTCTTTCAGACCCTGTGTCTGCGTCAGACCGATGGCATAGCTCATCGAATCGACATCACTCTTCAGATTGGCTTTCGGGGTTCCGTTGCCGCACGATGTGAACATGGCGGCAGCAATAGCCATAGCGGCTACAAATGTCAATTTTTTCATTGTTTTGTTAATGGTTAATTGTTAATTATAAATTTATTAAATCACTTCAATCAGTTCAACGTCGAACACCAACGCTGCGAAGGGAGGAATCGACGCGCCTGCGCCGCGCTCGCCATAACCCAAGTGATAGGGGATGAAGAAGCGGTATTTCGCGCCTTCCTGCATCAGTTGAAGGCCTTCCGTCCATCCGGCAATCACGCCGTTCAACGGGAACGTGGCGGGCTCACCGCGCTGGATGCTACTGTCGAACAGCGTGCCATCGACGAGCATTCCCTCGTAGTGGCACTTCACTTGGTCGGTGGCTTTCGGCTTGCGACCGTTACCTTCTTGCAGTACCTGATATTGCAGGCCGCTCGGCAGCGTCACAACGCCGTCTTTCTTGCCGTTTTCAGCCAGATATTGTTCTCCCTGCGCCTTCAATGCCTTGTGTCGCTCGGCAGCCGAAGCACGTTGTTTTTCTTCCTGTTTTTGGAAAAATTCTTGCACGACGACCTGCGCCTCGTGAGCGTCCAACTGCGTTTTTCCACCAGCCAGAACGTCCTTGATGGCCTGTGCGAAATCGTCGATGTTCAAGCTCTTGGCACCCATGTCGTTCAACTGACGACCGATGCCCATGCCCAATGCGTAGCTAACTTTGTCCATTTTCTTGATTTTTCGTTCAAAATTTTGCTTAAAATTCGTCAATCTGTAAAAATATGTGTGCAAAGTTACAATTTTTCTGTGATTGTTGTGCATTATTTCGGGAAAAATGATTATTTTTGTGGAATATTAAGCAGAATCAACCCGAAAATCGGGAAAAATAGTACCTAAAAACCATTCTATCAGCGTATGAAAAAGATTGTTTTTTTGACGGGTGCCGGAATGTCGGTGGAAAGCGGATTCAAGACTTTTCGCGGAGCCGGCGGATTGTGGGAGGATTTCCCCGTTGAGCAGGTGGCGAGCCACGAAGGATGGCTGGCCGACCCTGTTTTGGTCAATCAATTTTACAACCGACTGCGTAAAAAACTCTTCGCCGCCGAGCCGAACGAGGGGCATCGTTTGATTGCTGCGTTACAAGACGATTTCGACGTGACAGTGGTGACGCAAAACGTTGATAATCTGCACGAAAAGGCGGGTTCGAAGCGCGTGATTCACCTGCATGGCGAACTGACGAAAGTCTGCTCTTCCGACGATCAATTCGACGAGCGTTATGTGCGCGAACTGACGGAAGACAATTGCGAAGTGGCTGAGGGCGAAAAGGCTGGCGACGGTTCGCTGTTGCGCCCGTTCATCGTGTTTTTCGGTGAGAGTGTCCCGATGATTGGCCCTGCCGCCGAGGTCGTCAGCGAAGCAGATATTTTGGTGATTATCGGCACATCGCTGAACGTCTATCCCGCTGCCGGACTGGCGCATTATGTCAAGGCTGGAACACCGATTTTCCTCATCGACCCCGACGATGTACCAACCAGCAACATCCCGAATCTGACGCATATCCAAAAAGGTGCCAGCGAGGGAATGAGGGAGTTGATTGAAAAGGTGAAAAAGTGAAATTGTCAAATCGTAAAATAGTCAAATCGTAAAATAGTCAAATTGTCAAATAAAACCATGAATCCGATTGTTAGTATTATCATGGGCAGCACCAGCGACCTGCCGGTTATGGAAAAGGCTGCCGCTTTCCTCGACGAAATGGGGATTCCGTTTGAAATGCAGGCTCTTTCGGCCCATCGCACGCCCGACGCCGTCGAACAATACGCCAAAAATGCCGCTGAACGCGGTGTTCGAGTCATCATCGCAGGCGCCGGAATGGCTGCCGCATTGCCTGGCGTCATCGCCGCACAAACCACGTTGCCCGTCATCGGCGTGCCCATCAAAGGGATGCTCGATGGTCTCGACGCACTGCTCAGCATCGTACAGATGCCGCCTGGAATCCCCGTGGCGACGGTCGCGGTGAACGGTGCGCTTAATGCTGCCATTCTCGCCGCCGAAATGCTCGCCCTGAGCGACGCGGAATTGCATCAAAAAATGGTGGATTACAAAGAAAATCTCAAGAAAAAAATCGAAAAAGCCAACGCAGACCTCAGCGAAGTGAAATTCAAGCACAAAACGAACTGAAAAAACGGGTAGATTATGCTGGTAAAGACCTATTGCGCGGCAGTGAACGGCCTTGAGGTGACAACGGTCACCATCGAAGTGAGTATGAATCCGGGGGTGATGTATCGGTTCACCGGACTCGGCGACAAGGCCGTGCGCGAGGGTCGCGACCGCATCGCCGCCGCGTTGCAGCAGACGGGCTACAAGTTTCCGCACGGCGACATCACCGTGAACATGGCACCTGCCGACCTGCGCAAAGAGGGTTCGTCGTTCGACTTGCCCCTCGCCGTCGCACTTCTGGCTGCCAGTGGAAGCATCGTCTGCGAGGAACTGGAACGCTATATGATTGTCGGCGAACTGAGCCTCGACGGGTCGTTGCAGCCGATTCGCGGTGCCCTGCCCATCGCCATCAAAGCGCGGAAAGAGCAGTTCAAAGGGCTTCTCGTGCCGGTTCAGAACGTGCGCGAGGCCGCCGTGGTCAATAACCTTGAGGTTTATGGCATGGAGTCGTTGCAGGATGTCATCAATTTTTTGTCGGGCCGACAGGCTTTCGAACCACTTCACATCGACACGCGACGCGAATTTTACGAGCAACAGGCGCATTTCGACCTCGATTTCTCGGATGTGCGCGGTCAGGAAGCGGCGCGGCGCGCTCTCGAAGTGGCAGCGGCAGGTGGACACAACATGATCATGATTGGCAGTCCGGGCTCGGGAAAGTCGATGATGGCGAAACGATTGCCGAGCATTCTTCCGCCGTTGTCGTTGGCCGAAAGCCTTGAAACCACGCAAATCCACTCGATTGCCGGCAAACTCGGTCGCAATGCCACGTTGATTTCGCAACGACCGTTCCGTGCGCCCCACCATACGATTTCGGAGGTCGCACTCGTCGGAGGCGGCTCGAATCCGCAGCCTGGCGAGATTTCCCTCGCCCACAACGGCGTACTTTTTGCCGACGAACTCACAGAATTCAACAAACAGACGCTCGAAGTGCTGCGCCAACCGCTCGAAGACCGCCACATCACCATCAGCCGCGCCAAATATTCGTTGGATTTGCCCTGTTCGTTTATGTTTGTGGCCTCGTGCAACCCTTGTCCGTGCGGCTACTACGGCGACCCAACCCACCAGTGCGTCTGTACGCCCGGCCAACGAGCGCGTTATATGTCGCGCATTTCCGGTCCGCTGCTCGACCGCATCGATATCCAGATTGAAATCACGCCCGTGCCGTTCAAGGACATCTCGAAAATTGCGCCCGGCGAGCCCAGCGAAAAGATTCGCGACCGTGTCGTAAAAGCCCGTCAGCGACAGGAAGAACGATTCCGCGACCACAAGGCCGTGCATTGCAACGCGCAGATGACCGAGAAGATGATTCACCTCTATGCCGAGCCCGACGACGCCGGCGTTCAGATGCTGCGAATGGCGATGGAACGGTTGTCGCTCAGTGCCCGTGCCTACAGCCGCATCTTAAAAGTCGCCCGCACCATCGCCGACCTTGAAAATTCCGAAAAAGTCTTGTCGCATCACATCGCCGAAGCCATCGGCTACCGCCAACTCGACCGAGGCGATTGGGCAGAGCGGGGAATTTGAAAAAAATTATTTCGAAAGGAAAAACAAACTAACGCCAATCACTGAAATGACGGCACCCAGCACGGATCGCCACGTGATTTTCGTGTGGAAAAGCCAATACGACGGCAGGAGAATGATGATGGGTGTCATCGCCATCAGCGTCGAGGCAATGCCGGCGGCGGTGTATTGAAGAGCCATCAGCGAGAAGGCCACACCAACGAATGGACCAAAAATGGTGGTGGCGGTGGCGACGGAAAGTCCTTTGCGGTCGTGCAGGGCATCGCGAAGTGGCGAGAAACCCTCGCGGAAATAAAGCAACAGCGTAAAACCAACGATTCCAGCAATGCAACGGAAGAAATTCGCACTGAAAGGAATCATCCACGAAGGTGTGTTGGCCACAGCCGATGTTTCGTAATGGTCCATACCAATTTTGCTCAACACCAGTCCAATTCCTTGACAAAGAGCCGCTCCGATGGCGAAAAGTACGCCGTTGAGGGGCAGTTTTAGCGCTACTTTGTGGCGTTCGCCCCGTCCGAGTACCGAAATTCCGATACCGAACAGCGTCACCACCATCGCCACAATGCTCATCATCGTCATCTCTTGTCCCAACGTTATCCATGCCATGAATGCGGCGGCAAGGGGTGCAAGCGTCATGAAAAGTTGTCCGTAGCGCGACCCAATGATGATGTAACACTGGAAAAGGCAGAAATCACCGATGACATAGCCCACGAGTCCCGACAACAGCAGCCACCCGTAGGCTTCCATCGTGCCACCAGAGGGCAACGGCACTCCCGTCACCACCCAGAACATCGCCATCGAAAACAGCAGTGCCAATGCCATTCGCAGCACGTTCAGCGTCAGGTTGCCCAACCGTTTCGAGCCAAATTCACTCAGCAATGCCGTTGCCGTCCACGAAAACGCCACGCCGATGGAAATCAATTCACCTAAGTATGCCATCAGAATTTTTTATTTATACATTGGGTTCCCACAAAAATCGACTCATATCCACGCGCCCGTTGGCCTTGAAACGGACACCTTCGTCCTCCAACAACGGGCGCTGCTGTCCCCATCCGGGTGCCGTTCGACCCTCTTTATTGACAACACGATGGCAGGGCAATTCGGCGGCCTCGGGCGTGTAGCCCAACGTGCGACCGACCATTCGCGAGTGGCTCGGCCACCCCGTCCACGCGGCGATGATGCCGTAGGTTGTGACCTTTCCACGCGGAATCTGGCCGACGATGTTCAGCACGTCGTCGCGAAACCTCCGCGCCTGTTCAGCCGTCATTTGATGGGGAAAATCTTTCATCGTTGATGTGGATTGATTCAAACATTTTGCGGTATGCCTCCACTTTCTTGTCGAATGCGAGTGGATAGGCGCGAGAGGACGACGGAAGTCGATAGAGCACGAGCGAACGACCGCCAGGAATGGCAACGCTGGAATTGACCTTCGGAATGTCGGAAATCCCAAGCGTCTGGCAGATGGTTTCCGTCGCCTTTTCGCCCGTTGTGACGATGGCGCGGCAATGGGGAATCTGTTGCAACAGAGCGTGAATGTCGGTGGGTTCAACCACCTCCAGAAACTTGTCCGACGCATTGTCTTTCGTTCGGCGAATGGCGGTCGCAGTGTCAAAAAAAGCGATACCTTTTTCTTGGCAAAATGCCACGATTTCCTCCTGTCGGAACCGTTTTTCGCGCTCATCGACGAAATGGTTGCGGTCGCCGAAGAAAATCTGTCCCTCGATGCGCCAATGGTCGTTGATGAAGTTCGGGTAGAAGAAGTCCATCGACCACCGTTTCCGCTGCGGTGGAAAGCTGCCGAGAAACAGCACCTTCGCGTTCTTCGGCAAAAACGGCTTGAGCGGATGAAATTCCACTTCCGCCGTGCTTCGCGCCATATTTTCGAGGTTGAGAAATGACGTTTTCACTTCAATTATTTACCGGGATAACTTCCCCTCTGATAATGAGTGATTGAATAATAGGAATAACCATCTTCGTCGTAGTCCTTTCTTTTGTCGTTCGTAAAAATCAGAATCCCGTCCTTGATTTCATATGGGATCTGAAATACCTCACCATTACTACTATCGGTATTTTTTATCACACCATCTGAGGTAACGAATGTACTACTGTAACTTTCACCATAACTACCGTTGACAGTAACTACGCCATTTGAATGGAATGTCAGTTCATCCCACCAAACTTCATAATTTAATTGATCGTGATATTCTCCTGTATCCTTACCATTTTTGATTTCGTAAATTCGTGTCGATTTACCGTCATCAATGTATTTCCAATGGCTAACAAGCACATCTTTTTTATATTCCCACAATTCGACAGTGGTGCTATACCATGTACCAACCAGTCTTTTATCTACTGTTGGGTTGTCGTCATCATCATTGTTACACGAAACAAATACAAAAGCCATCATCAGAACGATGGCTGAAAGATAAAATTTTTTCATTGTTCTACTTTTGAAATTTTATTACAAATGAAGTAGCCCCAGCCTCTATTTTGAGATGGAGACTGGGGCTATGGATGTTAATCCGCCAACTTAGCCTTGATGAACTCGCGGTTCAGTCGGGCGATGTTGGCGATGGATTCGCTCTTCGGGCAGACGGCTTCGCAGGCACGAGTGTTCGTGCAGTTGCCGAAACCGAGTTCTTCCATTCGCATCACCATTTTCTTGGCGCGACGGGCGGCCTCGGGACGACCCTGCGGCAGCAGTGCCAACTGGCTGACCTTCGACGATACGAAGAGCATGGCCGAGCCGTTCTTACAAGCGGCGACGCAGGCTCCGCAACCGATGCAGGTGGCGCAGTCCATTGCCTCGTCGGCATTCTCTTTCGGGATGAGGATGGCGTTGGCGTCTTGTGCCTGACCAGTGCGAATCGAGGTGTAGCCGCCGGCCTGGATAATCTTGTCGAAGGCACCGCGATCGACCATACAGTCCTTGATCACGGGGAAGGCTGCCGAGCGCCACGGTTCGACGGTGATGACGTCGCCATCGTTGAAGCGGCGCATATAGAGCTGGCAGGTGGTGGCACCGCGCTCGGTTTTGCCGTGGGGCGTGCCGTTGATGTAGAGCGAGCACATACCGCAGATTCCTTCGCGGCAGTCGTGGTCGAAGACAAACGGCTCCTTGCCCTCGTTGATAAGCTCTTCGTTGAGGATGTCGAGCATTTCGAGGAACGAGGTGTCGTCGGGGATATTCTTCATCTCGCGGGACTCAAAATGGCCTTTTTCGCGTGGGCCGTTCTGCTTCCAGTACTTAATTGTAAAACTGATATTCTTTGCCATAATTGTATAAGGTTTTGAGGTTATCGGGTTGTGAGGTTATTAGGATTGGATGGAAGTATCCGAATGCGTTCTTTTGTAAATAAGAGAATTCAGCATCTTCATCACTTCATTGTTCATATTTTCTAATTTATCAGCTTCAGAATCATCTATGTAAGAAAGGGTCCTTGATATGATAATCTGTGTTTCCAACTCATTAGAAGAACCTAAAGCGAAGTAGAGAAAATGAACTAAATCGGCATTTGAGCCTCTACCATATCCTTCGGCAATATTCGATGGGATTGATACCGCACAACGACGCATTTGGCTGACGAGTCCGTAAGTCTCAGACTTCGGATAACGAGTCGTTAACTGGTAAATGTTTTCGACCAGTTCCATACTCTTTTGCCAGACTACCAAATTCTTATGCGGTCCCATCTCTTAAAACCTTTAAACCATACAACCTTAAAACCTGAAATTAATTTTTATAGTTACGCGTTTGTACCTTAATAGCCTCATATTCAAGCGGTTCCTTGATGAGTTCAGGCGTTTTTTCGTCGTTGCCCTGATACTCCCAGCAACCCACGTAGAAGAAGTTTTCGTCGTCGCGCTTGGCTTCGCCTTCCTCGGTCTGGTGCTCCTCGCGGAAGTGTCCGCCGCAGGATTCCTCACGGTGGAGGGCATCGTTGGCAACGAGTTCGCCCATCAGGATGAAGTCGCGCAGGTGGATGGCCTTGTCGAGTTCGACATTCACGCTTTCTTTCGTTCCGGGGATGAAGAGGTTGGTCTCGAATTCCTTGCGAAGTTCCTTCATCAGTTTCAGACCCTCTTGCAGTCCTTCCTTCGTGCGACCCATACCGACATACTCCCACATAATGTGGCCGAGTTCCTTATGGATGGAATCGACGCTGCGCTTGCCCTTGATGTTCATCAGACGGTCGATTTCGCTGCTGACAGCCTTTTCTGCCTCGGCAAATTCGGGAAGATCGGTGCTGATCTTGCCCCAAAGCGACTGGTCGGCGAGGTAGTTCTGAATCGTGTAAGGCAGTACGAAATAGCCGTCGGCCAAGCCCTGCATCAGCGCGGAAGCACCGAGGCGGTTGGCACCGTGGTCAGAGAAGTTGCACTCGCCGATGGCAAAGAGTCCCGGAATGGTCGTTTGCAGTTCGTAATCGACCCAAACGCCGCCCATCGTGTAGTGGATGGCGGGGAAAATCATCATCGGATGGTAGTATTTCACACCGTTGATTTCCTTGGCGAACTTGCCCGGATTGACATCGGTGATTTCTTCGTACATTTCGAAGAGGTTGCCGTAGCGCTGCATAATTTCGTCGATGCCAAGGCGGTTGATCGACTCCGAGAAGTCGAGGAACACAGCCAGACCCGTGTTGTTCACACCGAAACCGTGGTCGCAACGCTCTTTGGCGGCACGCGAAGCCACATCGCGCGGCACGAGGTTTCCGAAAGCCGGATAGCGACGCTCCAGATAGTAGTCGCGGTCTTCTTCGGGAATCTCATAGCCCTGCTTCGTGCCTGCCTGCAATGCCTTGGCGTCTTCGATTTTCTTCGGCACCCAGATACGACCGTCGTTGCGCAGCGACTCCGACATCAGCGTCAGTTTCGACTGCTTGTCGCCGTGAACGGGGATGCAGGTCGGGTGAATCTGAACGTAAGAAGGATTAGCGAAGTAAGCGCCCTTGCGATAGCACTGGATGGCGGCGGTGCAGTTGCAGCCCATTGCGTTGGTCGAGAGGAAGTAGGCATTGCCGTATCCACCCGTCGCGATGACGACCGCATTGGCCGAGAAACGCTCCAGTTTGCCCGTCGTGAGGTCTTTGGCGATAATGCCACGAGCGCGACCATCGACAATCACGAGGTCTTCCATTTCATAGCGCGTGAAGAGTTTTACTTTGCCCAATTCGACCTGACGGCTCAGCGACGAATAGGCACCGAGCAGCAACTGCTGACCGGTCTGACCCTTGGCGTAGAACGTGCGGCTCACCTGTGCGCCACCGAACGAACGGTTGGCCAACATTCCGCCGTACTCGCGAGCGAAGGGAACGCCCTGTGCCACGCACTGGTCGATGATGTTGTTCGACACTTCTGCCAAACGATAGACGTTGGCTTCGCGGGCGCGATAGTCGCCACCCTTCACCGTGTCGTAGAACAGGCGATAGACCGAGTCGCCGTCGTTTTGATAGCACTTGGCCGCGTTGATACCGCCCTGTGCAGCAATCGAGTGGGCACGACGCGGCGAGTCCTGAATGCAGAAATTATAGACGTTGAAGCCCATTTCAGCGAGCGAAGCGGCTGCCGAAGCACCGGCCAGACCCGTTCCCACGACAATCACGTCGAGCTTCAGTTTGTTTTTCGGGTTCACAAGCCGCTGATGAGCCTTATACTCTTTCCACTTCTCGGCGACGGGTCCCGCAGGTATTTTTGAATCTAATACTTTTGCCATTTTTTTCAAAATTAAATCGTTGAAAAATTAAAAAGTTAAATGGTTAAGCACCGCAGGCAGCAGCACCGTTGCAGGCTTCACAGAGCGACGGCGCACAGCCGAAGGCGAAGCCCAGAACCACCACGACGAACAGCAACATCAGCAGCGTCGTGTAAATCAGACCGATGAGTTTCCAACGGCATTCCCAAGTCTTACCGTTCCAGCCCAGCGTGTGCATTGCCGACCAGAAACCGTGGGAGAGGTGGAACCAGATGGCCACGAGCCAAACGATGTAAAGCACGGCCATGACAGGATTGCTAAACGTCACCTTGATGAATTCGAAACCATCGTGAGGCTTGATGGCCTCGCCGGCAGCATTCACCATCGGAGTCACCAGACCCGGGAACAGTTCGGCAAACATCATGTTGTACCAGAAATCGTAGAGATGGAGCAGCAGTCCGAGCAGAATAATCAGACCCAGCACAAGCATGTTCTGCGAGGCCCATTCCACTTTCGACGGCTTGTCCGTCACCGCATAACGCTCTCCACCACGTGCACGACGATTTTGAATCGTCAGGATGAAGGCGAACACAATGTGAATCACTGCGAGTGCCGCCAAGCCAATCGTTGCCACGACGGCATACCAGTTGGCACCCAGAAATTCGCAAATCATGTTGTAACCGTCTTTCGAGAACAGCGCCACCACGTTCATACAACCGTGAAAGGTCAAGAACAGAATCAGCGCAACGCCCGTGACGGACATTACAACTTTTCTACCAATTGATGAATTGATTAACCACATAAATGATTGATTTTAAATAAATTATTAAATGTTAAATACTTATTTTCAGGTATGTTTATCCATTTCAGCGAACAAAGTTAGCACAAAATGATGAGATGGGCAAATGTTTTCGCAAAAAAGCACTAAAAAATGATGATATTCTTAAAAAATGTCGTACTTTTGCGCTCGAAAAACGGAAAAATATGACAATTAACGAACGACAAGACGAAATTATCGAGGAGTTTGAGTGCCTCGACGATTGGATGGACAAATACCAGATGCTCATCGACTTGGGTGGCGAACTCGAACCGCTGCCCGAGCAGTATAAAACCGAACAAAACCTGATCGACGGTTGCCAAAGCCGCGTGTGGGTGCAGTGTGAAACGAGCAGCGAGGAAAATGGCGAGAAAGTGATGCACTTACAGGCCGACAGCGACGCGCTCATCGTGAAGGGAATCGTGGCGCTGCTGTTGCGCGTGCTCAACGACCAACGACCCGAGGACGTGCTCAACGCCGACCTTTATTTCATCGAACGAATCGGACTCCACGAACACCTTTCGCCGACGCGCTCCAACGGTCTGTTGTCGATGGTGAAACGGATTCGAACGATTGCTTTAGAGAATGTAGAACAATGCGCAAACTGAACATCCTTGAAATGAACCGGCTGACAGTCGATGAGTTCCACGAGGCCGAAAAACTGCCGCTCGTGGTCGTGCTCGACGATGTGCGCTCGCTCTACAATGTCGGCAGCGTTTTCCGCACTTGCGACGCTTTTCGCGTGGAGGCGGTCTATCTCTGCGGCATCACAGCTACACCGCCCCACAACGAAATCCACAAAACTGCCCTCGGAGCCGAGGATTCCGTCGCGTGGCGCTATTTCAAGACTGCCGACGAAGCCGTCGCCGAACTGAAACGACAGCATTTCACCATCTATGCCGTCGAACAAGCCGAAGGTTCCGTCAAACTTCCTTTTTCTATCGAAAATCCTTCCTCGAAACTCGAAAAATCCCCTGCATCCTTCATCCTTCATTCTTCATCGAAAAAAGGCGTTGCCCTCGTCCTCGGCCACGAAGTCAAGGGCGTCAGCCAGAGCGTTGTCGATGCTTGCGACGGTTGTTTGGAAATTCCACAGTTCGGCACGAAACATTCGCTGAACGTCTCCGTCGCCGCCGGCATCGTCATTTGGGAATTTGCCCGCCATTTTTACGGTCAGAATCCCGAAAAAATCGATTGAAAACACAAAAAAACCGTTCCAAACTCACGTCTGAAACGGTGACAATGTCTAACTCTTTGCGTGTTGGGTGACCGGGATTCGAACCCAGAATGACAGAACCAAAACCTGTAGTGTTACCATTACACCATCACCCAATCTGCGTTTTGCGGCTGCAAAGGTACAAAGAAAAATTGAAAATCGACGATTGCGGCTTATTTTTTTTCAAAAAACTTGAATTTTACCCTCCCAAACGTCGAAAATTCCCTATTTCACCGTGATGAGATAGTAGTTTTTCTTGCCTTTTTGTGCCAAGAGATACTTTCCGTCGATGAGGTCGTCGGCAGTGATGGCGCGGTCGTCGCCAAGTTTCTCTTTGTTGAGGCTCAGCGCCCCGTTTTTGAGGAACTCGCGCACCTCGCGCTTGCTTTGGAACACCTTCGTCGTTTCGGTGAAAAGTTCGCTGGCGACTTGTCCGAGTTGGTCTTTCGTAATCGTGAACTGCGGCACACCGTCGAACACGTCGAGGAACGTCTGCTCGTCGAGTTTTTCGAGTGCTTCCTTCGTGGCTTTTCCGAAGAGGATGTTCGAGGCTTCGATAGCGGCGTCGAGGGCTTCCTGCGAGTGCACCATCACTGTTACTTCCTCAGCCAGACGGCGTTGCAGCGTGCGACGGCCCGGGTCTTGCTTGTGCTCTTCAACAAGTGCGTCGATGACGTCTTTTTCGAGCGATGTGAAAATTTTGATATAGCGTTCCGCGTCGTCGTCCGACACGTTGAGCCAGAACTGGTAGAAACGATAGGGCGTGGTGCGCTTCGGGTCGAGCCAGATGTTGCCCGACTCGGTTTTTCCGAACTTTTTGCCGTCCGACTTCGTGATGAGCGGACAGGTCAGGGCGAAGGTTTCGACCTCGTTGCCGAGCGTGCGACGAATCAGTTCCGTACCGGTCGTCATATTGCCCCATTGGTCGTTGCCGCCCAATTGCAGTTTCACGCCCTTGTGCTGGTAGAGATAGAGGAAATCGTAGCCCTGCAGAAGCTGGTAGGTGAACTCGGTGAAGCTGAGGCCGTCGCGAGCCGTTCCGTTGAGACGCTGCTGTACGCTGTCCTTCGCCATCATATAGTTCACGGTGATGTGCTTTCCGACCTCGCGTGCAAAATCGAGGAACGTGAAGTCCTTCATCCAGTCGTAGTTGTTCACCATTTCGGCAGCGTTGGCATCCTGCGACTCGAAATCGAGGAATTTCGCCACCTGTGCCTTGATGCACTCCTGATTGTGGCGCAGAGCCTCGTCGGTGAGCAGGTTGCGCTCCTGCGATTTTCCCGACGGGTCGCCAATCATTCCCGTTGCACCGCCCACAAGGATAATCGGCTTGTGGCCGCAGCGCTGCAAGTGGCGCAACATCATAATGCCGCACAAGTGTCCGATGTGCAGCGAGTCAGCCGTCGGGTCCGTACCCAAATATGCTGTAACCATCTCCCTTTGCAGGAGTTCCTCCGTTCCCGGCATCATCTGTGCCAGCATCCCACGCCAGCGCAGTTCTTCTACGAAATTTTTTCTCATCGAATCGTTACTTTTTTAATTTGCGGGTGCAAAGGTACGATTAAGTGAGGGAAATACAAAATAAAACCTATTTTATTTTTATTTCCGAACGAAAGTACCTTCTTGAAAGGTACGAAAAAACGAGGGCAGACAAAATGATTTTACGAAAATAAGGTTTTATAGTTTTTTACATTCGTAAACAAGGCAAAACGAAAAGACGATTTCAATGACAATCATGACAAGGGCTAAGACGTAAATCGGAGCAACATGGCCGAGCACGAGTGACATGATGGGGATGAAAATCGACAGAATCAGGTAGGTTTTCGAGGAATACAGCCAACTGAACGGCATGAGGTGGGCACCGAAAATCATGGCGAAAACCATCAGCATTTTGTCGGGTACGGCATTGAAAACCCACATTGCTATCAGAATGTAGAGCATTTGATTGACCGAAAAAAGAATTCCTGCTTTTGTCAAAGGATTTTCCTTGTTTTGGAAGTCGATTTTCAACCATTTTGACAGCATCCAAGCCAAAGGAAAGAGCAGGGCTGTGGCGCAGAAAGTCAAAAGATTTTTCTGCATGATGTCGAGCGATGAAAGATGAACAACGAGTATCACGGCCCAAATGAAGACCGACGACACGATGAAATGCAGTCCTTTTTTCTGTTTGACGGAACAATCTTTTTGCAGTTCGTCGAGGGTGAATTGTTTCATTTTTTCAATTCTTCATTTTTTCATTTTTTTCGAAATCGTCCTTATTTGCCATAGCGCTTTTCGACCACGTTCCAATTGACAATCTGCCAAAGGGCGGCGAGATGGTCGGGGCGACGGTTTTGGAAATCGAGGTAGTAGGCGTGCTCCCAAACGTCGAAGGTCAGCAGCGGTGTCAGTCCTTTTTGCACGGGATTGGCGGCATTCGGCTCTTGCGTGACGACTAGTTTGCCGTCGTTGTCAGCCGACAGCCAAACCCATCCGCTGCCGAACAGCGTGGCACCTTTTTTCTGGAATTCGTCTTTGAACGCCTCGAACGAGCCAAAATCGCGCACGATGGCCTCAGCGACCTTTCCGACGGGCTGATTCTCGGCTTTCGGAGCGCAGAATTGCCCAAAATACAACTCGTGGTTCAGAATCTGCCCGGCATTGTTGAGGATTCCACCCTCGGCCTTGCAGACGATTTCCACCAACTCAGCCTCCTCGAAACCGCTGTCGGGCAGCAGGCCGTTGAGGTTGTTAACATACGCCGCCAGATGCTTTCCGTGGTGGAACTCCAGCGTCTGCTTGCTTATCACCGGCTCCAGCGCGTCGAGCGCATAGGGCAGCGACATCAACTCAAATTTTTTTGCCATTTTTCTCTTGTTTAAGGTGAATAAACATCCCATTATCGTCGCAAAAATAATGATTTTTTGTCGAAAATGCAAAAAAATCGAGGAAATTTTTCCGAATTCTAATCTGCCAACTTGAAATTGGCGAGTTTCCGCAAAAAGTAGTCGCGGAAGTCCGTCCATTTGTAGTAAGGTCCTGTAACGGCTTTCAACGGCAGGGTGGCCTCGTTTTCGTTCAACAGAACTTTCACGAGAATGTCGCCCGTGCGCTTTTTCGGCTTGTAGAAAATCAACTGAATGTTGCAGCCCATCGGGAAAATCTTGTAATTCAACCAACCTTCTTCGGGCAGTTTCTCTAAATCGTAAATCTGCTTGCCGCAATTGTCCAGTTCGAGCAGACAAGCGAGCGGCATCACGCAAACCTCATGGCCATAGCGCAACGTGGCTCCGGGGTGGCTTTTTCCGATGTTTTGGTCGGCCTCCTCGATGATTTTTCCAAGCAAATTGCGCTGTGAGAAAGGTTGCAGGGCTCCGTTCATCGGACAAGGACCGTAACCGATGTACCAACCGGCATTTTCAATCATCCAGTTGTCGTAGATTTCATCTGCCGTAAACAGGTCGTAGAGCGTCACGGAATGGCGCAACTCGGAACTTTGGATGTTCGACGCAAGTTTGAAAAGATGGTAGTTCAGGTTCTCGGCGTTCACTTCGTGGCGAACATAGGCCGTGTCGTTGAACAGCGTCTGCATCACGCGGTCGTAGTTGGCGTGGCGAGCCTTGAAATCGTTATAGACTTTGCGCAGTTCGGGGTTCCAAATGTGGTCTTTCAGCCGTTTGTCGTCGTGGTTCATATACCACATATCGTGTTCCGAAGCATCGTGGCGGATGCGCAGTTTCGGGTTGATGCTTTTCAGTTCTTGCAGCGCGTTTTCCATCGAGAGAATGCAGCGAATCACCACCGTACTCTTCGCGTCGATGTCGGTGGCGCCCTTGAACACCTCGGGAAACCGCTCGTACATCCGTCGGGCGATGTCGCGATGCTGTTCCGCACCGAGTAGCGTGAGTTCACCGCGCCGTTGGTCGGCCTCGTTGCGCAGCAGAATGACGCGCCGCAACACGTCCTTGCCGTAGTCGGTCAGTTTTCCGAGCGAATCGGCCCTCAGCAACACCGACCAAGCACGGTCGTAGTCGCTTTTTCCGATGAGATAGCGCGAGCCGTGGCGTCCGTAGTGGCTAATATAATAAGGTGTATAGCCCTTTGGCGCTGGCGTGAGCCGTTGCTGTTCGGGACCCGGGTAGGCGTAGTAGTTACTGCCCGATTTGAAGATGTTTTGCTTGAATTCCTCGCGTGGCGACTGGGCTTTCATCGAGGAAGGAGAAAGGAGGAAAGATGAAAGCAGTAAGGCGATGAAGATGTTTTTTTTCATAATATAATATTTTTTGAGTGATTTTTCGAGGTTATGGCACAGGGTCGTAGCCGCTACCGCCCCACGGATTGCATCGGAGAAGTCGCCAAATGGCGAGGTAGAGACCTTTCACTGGTCCGTGTTTGATGAGGGCTTGCCGCGCGTATTCCGAACAGGTCGGAGTGAAGCGGCACGAGGGCGGCGTGTAGGGCGAAATGGCGGTTTGATAGAAGCGAATCGGCAGCAGCAACAGCCAAACGAGAGCTCGCGAAATGAAACGGACGATTTTTTTCATGCCTCTGATCGTTTTTCGATTGATTTTGACGGATTTTCCGATAAATTCGACGGATTTTCCGACAATTTTTCCACGATTCGATGGAGCAATCCTTTGATGCGACGCTCCACTTCGTCGCTGTCGCGATGCTTCGAATCGGTCCAGACGAACGCGATGACGAGCATTTTCTCGGGTAAAACGCTGTCGAGAATCGTTTTGTTCTTTCTATAGGCCTCGCGCACCTGCCGTTTGACGCGGTTGCGATCGACGGCATGCTTGAAATTCTTTTTCGGCACACTCACCAAAATCTTCGCACGCACGCACGAGTCGTCCCGTTCCTCGGTCATGAAAATCGCCCTGAGCGGGAACGACATCACCGATTTCGAACGGTCGCCATTGAAGAGTTTCTCAATCAGCAACCGGCTGCAGAGACGCTCCTCTTTGCTGAACATTATTTCTTACTTTTTTTGTTTTGAGCCTTCAGATAGGCTTTCAGCGCACCCGTCATCGAGGGATATTCCACCGACGGAGCCTGAAGGTCGAGCCGCAGGCCTTTTTCCTCAACTGCCTTCGCCGTCGAAGGACCGAAAGTTCCGATGCGAATGTCGCCCTGATCGAAGTTCGGGAAGTTCTTCGTCAGTGCCTCGATACCAGTTGGACTGAAGAAAATCAGCATGTCGTAGTCGAAATTCTTCACTTCCTCTTCGCTGAAGTCGTTCGACACGGTGCGATACATATAGCACTCGGTATGCTGCAATTTCTTCTCGTCGAGTTGGTTCTTCACGTCGTCGTTGTGGACGTCGCTCAGCGGCACGAGATAACGCTCGGTCTTGTGCTTGGCCATCGTCGGAACGAGGTCTTGAATTTTACCGGTCGTGCCGAAAAACACCTTGCGCTTGCGGTATTGCACGTATTTCTGAATGTAGAGGGCAATGGTTTCGGTCACGCAGAAATATTTCATCGTCTCGGGAATGTTCACGCGCATTTCCTTGGCGAGACGGAAGAAATGGTCGATGGCATGGCGCGAGGTGAACACCACGGCGCTATGGTCGAGAATGTTGATTTTCTGCTGACGAAATTCCTTGGCCGTGAGACCCTCCACTTTGATGAACGGGCGAAAAACGAGCTCTACGTCCGACTCTTTGGCGATGTCGTAGTAGGGCGACTTGTCACTCGACGGCTTCGGCTGGGAAACCAAGATTTTCTTTATCATTTTGTCCTAAAAATTTACTTTCAAATACTGACTCGCCACCGTCAGAATGCCCCAAAGGGCACACAGGGGTACGATTTCGAGCGCACAAAGGTACAAAATATATTTCAAATACGAGCTTTTCTGGACGAAAAAGATGATATAAGTCCTGTAAAATGCCAATATTTTAACGAAAACGACCACTGCGATGACGTAAATGACGGCACTTTCGGTCGATAAATCGAAATAGGTGAGCAACAGCACGAGCGGAAAAAGCAACAGTCCAAGAAACGAAATGAGCAGCAGGTAGGACTTGCCCCATTGTTCGTTTTTTTTCACATCGAAAAACACCCATCCGACACTTTCATACAAGACGAATTTCAACAGGAAATAGACGAGAAAAATGGCCGCGAAAATGCCGATGATGACGGGTTGCTCGAAGAGGAAGGCGTCGTGGGCATCCATGCAGGTGTAGAGGAAGTAGCACAACGAGGCGAGCAGACATGTTTGCACGATGAGGAAGAGCTGCACCCACAGTTCGTTCGATGTCTCGGAAAATTCGGTGGTGTTGCCTCGTTGTACGCGGAAAAAACTGCGTGTCTGGCGAACAATAAACTCCCTGAGTCGCGCCACGGCTATGACGGTCAGCACGAAACAGCCTAAAAGCAGTGCCGTGAAAAGGTTGTCGCCCGCCACCGTGTAGGGCACGGGATCGCCTGCCACGCCCTGCCTGCCACCGCTGACTTCGGGGTGGAAATAGGGTTTTTCCGAAAAAAATGATTCGCGGTAATACTGCGGCAGACTGATGTCGTAAATGCTTTTTCCTTTCGGATGACCAGGCATGTGGAGCGTGTCGGGCTGTTGGCTCCAATGGATTTCCGAAATTTTGATGTGTCGCTGAATGGCGGAATCTTGTTGGGCCGGCGTGGCATCGGCAGGCAACCACGAGAGCACTTCCTTCGGAGTGAGTTCGTGGTGGGCAGTCGCGGCGGTTTTCACGCTGTCGCCACTGCCCGAATTGCTATGTACCGCTATCGAATCCTGCCGCATGGTGCCGTCGCGCTCAATTCAGTTGGAATGCCTTTCTGATGGTGTCGATGCAGTCGAGTTTTTCCCACGTGAAAAGTTCGACGGGGATGGTTTTGGTCTCGTGATAGTTGCTCGTGAAGGTTTTTTCCACGATTTCGTTCTTGCGACCCATGTGACCGTAGGCTGCCGTCTCGAGATACATCGGTTGGCGCAGTTTCAACTGTCGCTCGATGGCTTTCGGGCGCAGGTCGAATAGTTCCTTGATTTTCAGGGCGATTTCGCCGTCGCTCATACCGACTTTCGAGCGTCCGTAGGTGTTCACGTAGATGCTCACGGGCTCGGCCACGCCGATGGCGTAACTCACCTGCACGAGCATTTCGTCGGCCACGCCGGCTGCCACCATGTTTTTCGCAATCCAACGCGCTGCGTATGCCGCCGAGCGATCGACTTTCGACGAATCTTTGCCCGAAAAGGCACCGCCGCCGTGAGCGCCCTTGCCGCCGTAGGTATCGACGATGATTTTTCGACCTGTCAAACCCGTGTCGCCGTGGGGTCCGCCGATGACGAACTTGCCCGTCGGGTTCACGTGGAAGACGATTTCATCGTTGAACAAGGCCAGAATTTTCGCCTCGCACTTCGCTTTCACTCGCGGAATAAGGATGTTGATGACGTCGGCCTTGATTTTCGCCAGCATGCGCTCGTCGTCGCTGTCGAATTCGTCGTGCTGCGTCGAAACGACAATGGTGTCGATGCGCTGCGGAATGCCTTCGTCGCTGTATTCAACCGTCACCTGACTCTTCGAGTCGGGGCGCAGATAGGTCATTTCGCGACCTTCGCGACGAATTTCAGCCAGTTCCTGCATCAGCAAATGCGCCAGATGCAGCGAAACGGGCATGTAAGTGTCGGTTTCGTTCGTCGCGTAGCCGAACATCATACCTTGGTCGCCTGCACCCTGCTCTTCCTCGTTGGCGCGATCGACACCGCGATTGATGTCGGCACTCTGCTCGTGAATGGCGGTGAGAATACCGCAGGAATTGCCGTCGAATTGGTATTCCGACTTCGTGTAGCCGATTTTGTTGATGGTTCGGCGGGCCATCGTCTGCAAGTCGATGTAAGCCTCCGAACGAACTTCGCCCATGATGACGACTTGACCCGTCGTCACGAACGATTCCACGGCGCAACGGGCGTTCTCGTCGTAGGCGAGAAACTGGTCTAAGATTGCGTCGCTAATCTGGTCGGCCACCTTGTCGGGATGGCCTTCCGAAACTGATTCTGATGTGAATAAATATGCCATTTTAATTTTCAATTTTCAATTAACAATTAACAACTGTCAAGTTATCCGACTTGCGAGCCGGGCTTCACCTCGCGCAACAGCGACGTGACGGCCAGCGAACCGTCGGCATCGACGGCCGAGAGAATCATTCCCTGACTTTCAATGCCCATGATTTTTCGGGGTTCGAAATTGGCGATGAACAACACGTCTTTGCCAACTAATTGCTCGGGCTGCCACCATTGTGCGATGCCCGAGAGAATCGTGCGCGGCGTGCCAGTGCCGTCGTCGATGCTTAATTGCAGCAGTTTCTTCGATTTTTTCACCTGTTCGCACGTCACGACGCGACCCACACGAATGTCGAGTTTCTCGAAATCGTCGAACGTGACGTTCGGTTTCACGGGTTCGGGCTGATGCTGCGCCATTTCGTTCATTTTCTTGATGTCTTCGAGGCGTTGCAACTGTCGTTCGATGGCCTCATCCTCGATTTTCTCGAAGAGCAATTCCGGCTCTGCCAACTGATGACCAGGCTTCAGAATGTCGGTTTGTCCGAGTTGGTTCCAATCGAAATCAGCCAAATTCAGCATTTCGCGCAATTTCTTCGACGAGAACGGCAGGAACGGCTCGAACGCGATGGCGAGATTGGCCGTCAGTTGCAGCGAGAGGTTGAGGATGGTTTCGCAACGCTTCGGGTCTTCCTTCCACACCTTCCACGGCTCGCACTCGGTGATGTAGCGGTTGCCGATTCGGGCGAGGTTCATCGCCTCGAATTGCGCCTCGCGGAACTTAAACTGGTCGAGCAGCGTTTCCACTTTCTGCTTCACATCCTTGAATTCCTCGATGGTGCGAATTTCCACGTCGGTCAGTTCGCCACACTCGGGAACAACGCCGTTCCAGTATTTTTTCGTGAGTTGCAGGGCACGGTTCACGAAGTTGCCATAGATGGCGACGAGTTCGGAATTGTTACGCTCCTGAAAATCGCGCCAAGTGAAGTTGTTGTCCTTTGTTTCGGGCGCATTGGCCGTCAGAACATAGCGCAAAACGTCCTGTTTTCCAGGGAAATCGACCAAATATTCGTGCAACCAAATCGCCCAGTTGCGCGACGTCGAAATTTTGTCGTTTTCGAGGTTCAAAAACTCGTTCGACGGCACGTTGTCGGGCATAATATACTGTCCGTGCGCCTTCATCATCACGGGGAAGATGATGCAGTGGAACACGATGTTATCTTTACCGATGAAATGGACGAGTCGCGTGTCTTCATCCTGCCACCAACGCTGCCACGAACCCCATTTTTCGGGCTCTTTTTCGCAGAGTTCCTTCGTGTTGGAAACGTAGCCAATGGGCGCGTCGAACCACACGTAGAGCACCTTTCCGTCGGCACCCTCGACGGGCACGGGAATACCCCAGTCCAGGTCGCGCGTCATCGCACGCGGCTGCAAGTCCATATCCAGCCACGAACGGCACTGTCCATAAACGTTCGAGCGCCATTCCTTGTGACCGTCGAGAATCCACTCGCGCAGCCACGTCTGGTATTCGTTCAGCGGCAGATACCAGTTTTTCGTCTCTTTCAGCACGGGTGTCGAGCCACTGATGGTCGATTTCGGGTTAATCAATTCCGTCGGCGAGAGGTCGCGACCGCATTTTTCGCATTGGTCGCCGTAAGCACCCTCGTTGTGGCAGTGCGGACATTCGCCCGTCACGTAACGGTCGGCCAGAAACTGCTTCGCCTCCTCGTCGTAGAGTTGCGTCGTGGTTTCCTCCGTCAGTTTGCCCTCTTCGTAGAGTTTTTTGAAGAAATCAGAGGCAAATTGGTGGTGGGTTTTGCTCGTCGTGCGACTGTAGATGTCGAACGAGATGCCGAAATCCGCAAAACTCTTCTTGATGAGTTCGTGGTAGCGATCGACCACATCCTGCGGCGTGATGCCCTCTTTTCGGGCACGAATCGTGATGGGAACACCGTGTTCATCACTTCCGCAAACGTACATCACATCCTGTTTTTTCAGCCTCAGATAGCGCACATAAATGTCGGCAGGCACGTAAACGCCCGCGAGGTGTCCGATGTGTACGCCGCCGTTTGCATAAGGCAACGCAGCCGTCACGGTCGTCCGCTTATAACTTCTTTTTTCCATATTTCCTTTGCATTTTTGATTTTCAGGGTGCAAAGGTACGAATAATTTATGGAAAAAATCAGCGAAAAGTAATTTTTATTCAAAGTTGCCCACTCTCGACTTGCTGCACGATGCGCTCGGTGAGGCGATCGACGCCTTCGGGGTCGTATTGTTTTTTGAGCGACGCACCGTAGAGCCACGCAAAAGCCTGGTAGAAACCGGCTTTCACGGGGCCGAGAATGGCTTGGATGAGGCCGTAGGATGTGCTGTGGCACTCGCGATCGACGAGTTTGATGAGTAGTTTGCCCTGCGAATAAGTGAGTTTTTTCATTCGCGGCGTGTAGGTGCGCTTGATGTCGGCCTCAACGAGTTTCAAATGTTCGTCGCGAGCCTTTTTGTCGGGCAAAGTTTGCAGATATTCGTAGGTTTCGCGGATAATCACGTTACATTCCTTCGCAATCGGCAGCACTTTTTTCACGTTATACACCAATCGGTTGTACTGCTGTCGCTGCTTCTCGTTTTTGAAGGTCGTGGTCGGATAGACGTAGATGTTCTGCATCTCGACATACTGAATCGAATCGCCCTCGACAAGCGCCTTTCCTACCTTCACCATCGGCTGGAAGGTCGGCGAGTCCATATCGACTCGTCGGTCTTCGGGATTTTCCTGACGATTGTTTTGAGCGACAGAAGTCATTCCGACGAGGCAAATGGTGAGCAGGAGAAGGATTCTTTTCATCACTAACAGGGTAAAATGGTTTATCCGAGGGTTGCTTGAAGGTTTTGCGCCAGTTGTTTTACGCTACTGGCTCCGACGAGTGCCGATGTCACACCGTGTTGGTCAAGTGTCCATCGGATGGCGTGTTCGGCCAGCGTGCGGTGCTGACTTTCTGCCTCCGCATTCCATTCACGCAAGTTTTTGAGCAGTTCTGGTGTGAGTCTGTCGGGCTTCAGAGAGCGATTTTTTGCCATGCGCGAATCGTCGGGGACGCCCGTGAGATAGCGGTCGGTGAGCAGTCCTTGTGCAAGTGGCGAGAAAGAAATAAATCCGATGCCGTGCCTTTCGCAATAGTCGAGAACGCCGCTTTCTTGCGGTTCGCGGTCGAGCATGTTCAACCGACCTTGATAGACGAGTGGCGGCACATCGCGCTTGCGCAGATATTCATCGGCAAACTGCAATGCCTCAAGTGGCCATCGTGAAATACCAACGTACAGAGCCTTGCCAGAACGCACAATATCGACGAGGGCTTGAAGCGTTTCTTCAAGTGGTGTCAGAGGGTCATAGCGATGGCTGTAGAAAAGATCCACATAGTCGAGTTTCATCCGCTTGAGCGACTGGTCTATCGAAGCCATGAGATATTTGCGTGAACCCCAGTTGCCATAAGGACCTGACCACATGTCGTAACCTGCTTTCGTGGCAATGAAAAGTTCGTCGCGATACCCACGGAAATCGTCTTGCATCAGTCGCCCGAAAGTTTCCTCCGCAGAACCGTATGGCGGTCCGTAGTTGTTGGCCAAGTCGAAATGGGTGATGCCGTGGTCGAAGGCATAATGTGTGATGGCACGACTGCGGTCGTAGGGATCTTCCGACCCGAAATTATGCCAAAATCCTAATGACACCTTGGGCAGCAAAACGCCAGAACGACCGCAACGACGATAGATTTGGTCGCTGAGGTCATAGCGATGCGGATTGGGAATATATGAAGAAAACATCATGCTATTGCATTATTGTTATTTTCCTGATCTGTTTCGATGAGTTGCAGCAGTCGTTCTACGGCCTCTGCCTCCGGAATATTCTTTTCGACACATTCTTTTCCTTTGTAGAGGCTGATGCGCCCCAGTCCAGCCCCGACATAGCCATAATCGGCATCGGCCATCTCGCCCGGACCGTTCACAATGCAGCCCATAATGGCGATTTTCAGACCGACCAAATGGCTCGTCGCCGCTTTTACACGGGCGATGGTTTCCTGCAGATTGTAGAGTGTGCGACCGCAACCCGGACACGAAATGTATTCGGTCTTCGTGATGCGCAGACGAGCGGCTTGTAGAATGGCGTAAGCGACGGGGATTTCCGCCTCCGGCTCTTCGGAAAGACTGACGCGAATCGTGTCGCCGATGCCGTCGGCCAACAACGCTCCTATGCCCACCGCCGACTTGATTCTCCCGTCTTCGCCCTCGCCAGCCTCCGTCACGCCGAGGTGCAGCGGATAGTGCATATCCTCCGTGTCCATCGCCTTGACGAGCAGGCGCACCGAATGAACCATCACCACCGTGTTCGACGCCTTGATTGACACCACCACATCGTCGAACCGCTCACGCTGGCAGATGCGCAGAAATTCCATACAACTTTCGACGATGCCCTCGGGCGTATCGCCGTAGCGCGACATAATTCTATCTGAAAGCGAACCGTGATTCACACCGATGCGAATGGCCGTCTTGTGCTCGCGACAGAGGTTCAAAAACGGCACGAGGCGATGCTCGATTTTCATCAATTCCTCGGCATATTCCTCGTCGGTATAGTCGATTTTATCGAATTTTCGGGCCGGATCGACGTAGTTTCCGGGGTTGATGCGAACCTTGTCGGCATACAGCGCCGCCACATCGGCCACATTCGCGTTGAAATGCACATCGGCGACAATCGGCGTGTCGTAACCCCGTTTCACGAGTTCGGCCTTGATGTTGCGCAGGTTCTCCGCCTCGCGTGTGCCTTGCGTGGTGAAACGCACGAGTTCGCCACCTGCCTCAATGATTCTAATCGCCTGAGCCACAGCGTTTTCCGTGTCGAGCGTCGAAACCGTCGCCATCGACTGCACGCGCACAGGCGCATCGCCGCCAATCGTCAGGTTTCCAACGTGAACCAATGTACTTTTTCTTCGTTGCATATTCGTCTTTTTGTTGTTGATAGAAAAATTGCCTTGTTAGAAACATTATTCAAATGTTAATTCCCCGAAAAATTCGGGTCGATGGAAGTCGGGCTGCGGCGTGTCGATGGGGAACAGCGACAGGAAATGGGGCGTGGTGAGGCAATCGCCGCATTTGTAGATGTTGCCGCGCAGGGTTTGACCCGAAAAATCGGTGATGCCGCTGTCGAACAGGGCGGTGGCAGGTACGACGAGTGCCATGTGCCACGTGAATTTTCCGTTTTTCAAGGGAATCGTATAGCGACCATTTTCACCCGAAACAGCCGTTTTCATCAGCGACGACCAACGGTTGGCCGACTGCAACGTCGCGGCTGTGGCGGGCTGACGGTCGTGACGGTCTTCGCCCTTGCCGATGAGCAACGTGCCGGCGCAGTTGCATTCTATATTAAAATAAGGTGTTGGGTGATGAGTGTTGGGTGTTGGGTGATGGGTGATGGGTGATGAGGGTTGCAGGAATATTTCGCAGCACGAATCTTCCCAAACGCGACCGCCATCGGCCTCGGCAGCGGCACGGATGCAATCTTCCTCGACACGATAGTGCAAGAGCAGGCTGTCGCCCGTGTGCGCCAGTGCCACCTCCATCTTCGGCGCATAAGGAAATTCCTTCGGCCAGTTCACGCACGCCACTTTTTGGTATTCCACGCCGTGGGTGAGCATGAGTTGCGGCACTTCTTCGGCCCGCAACCCATGCTGATTCTGGATTTTTTTTACAATCATTTTTTCAAACTTTCAATAAACTCTTTCATCATCGGTTCACGCTTGCAAGCCTCCTGATAGAGTCGCAACTGGTTCTTCGCACGGTCGAGGTTATGCTCGGGATAGTTGCACTTCCAATAGTGGTCGCCCGAGAGGTAGTCCCACATGAATCGGACAGACTGCATGAACGGGAACAGCTCGACGGCGTAGGGCAGCAATTCGATTTCGAGCGGCGTGAGGAATTCGCCTGCCGACTCGACATAACCCTTGGTGAATGCCTTGAAAAGTTCCTCGTTGAAGCCCACATTGTCGAGGTTCGGGTCGTCCTCGGCGGTCGTGTTGGCCGCAGAGCGCAGGAAATCGCCGTAGTCGCTGAAAAACAGGCTCGGCATCACCGTGTCGAGGTCGATGACAAGCAGGAATTTTCCTGTTTCGGCATCGAACATCATATTGTTTACCTTCGTATCGCAGTGGCAGATGCGACGCGGCAGTTTTCCCTCGCGGAACAGCCGTTCACCCTGACACATCCGCTCGGCATCGCGCTCGAACAAGTCGAGAATGTCCTTCACACCAGCCACGCGCCCCACAGGATCTTTCGCCACGACCTCGCGCAACTGCTTCATACGGAATTCCATATTGTGGAAGTCAGGAATCGTGTCACCAAGCGGCTCCGGCACATCGACGAGCATCTTTTCAAAGTCGCCGAAAGCCACACCGGCCAAATAGCTGTACTCGGGGTTCACCGTCTCGAAGGTCTGCGCCCCCGGAATGAACACCATCATACGCCAATAGCGGTCTTCGTCGTCGTGGAAAAAGGTCTTTCCGTCGTTGGTTTCGACGAATGTCAGCACCTTGCGGTCAATGTCTTCTTCACCGCGTTCCTCAAGTTTTTTACGGATGTGGCGCGTCACCACCTCGATGTTGTGCTGCAGCAAATCGACATTCGTGAAAATGGCGTTGTTGATGCGTTGAAGCACATAGTCGGGCGTGTCAGCCGATGCGGTTTTCACTCTGTAAGTGTCGTTAATCAGGCCGTTGCCCAAAGGCTTCACTTCGGCCACCTCGCCCGTCAGTTTGAACTGCGGCAGGATTTTTTGGAAATCTACTGTCATATTTCTTAAATTTTGAATGTTGATTTTTGAATTTTGAATTTATAAATTAGATTCTTCACTCTACACTCTACACTTTTCACTCTTCACTTTAAAATCTCAATATCATCACAAACGCACAAACCAGTCCGACGCCAAAACCGCCGACCACCTGCCCGAGCGTGTGCTGTCGGAGAATCATCCGCGACGTGCCGACCAATCCTGCCACGATGAGAATCAAGCAGAGCCACCACACGGGATTGAACGACCACTTGAACGAATAGGCGATGAGAGCGCCGGCAAAACCGCCGATGGCCGCCGAATGAGTCGAGATTTTCCACCAGACATTGATGATGGCGCAGACGATTTGAATGGAAAGCGCCGCCAAGAGAATGCCGCTGATGACGTGCGGAATGTGGATGGCGTTCATCGTGTAGTAGCACGTGAAATAGCTGATGACAGAGATGATGTAGGGCACCATTCGCCGCTCTTTCGTGCCGATTTCGTGAGAATGCCAACCCTGCGTGAAGCGGTAGAAGCGGATGAGCAGCGTCGGCAAGAGAATCGTGAAGATATAGGCCTGCAAGAGCACCAGCAATTTGAATTGCCACGGCATCATCTTCAAATAGCTGAACACAAACAGTGCCACCAATCCCACCAACGGGAGGTAGAACGGCGTGAAAACCATACTCACGGTTCTCGCCGCTATCATCAACTGCTTTTCGTTCAATATTTTTTCTTGCATACTTTCCCTGTTTTATTCTTTCCTCAACCTCGCCACGGCGATTCCCATTTGCTCGCGATATTTCGCCACGGTGCGACGGGCAATCGGAAAACCTTTTTCGGTCATTTTTGCCGTGAGGGCCTCGTCGCTCAGTGGTTTTTTCTTGTCTTCGCCGTCGATGATTTCCTTGAGCGCCACCTTTATTTTCCGCGTCGAAAGTTCCTCGCCCGAGTCGGTCACATAGCCGTCGCTGAAGAAGAAACGCAGCGGAAACGTTCCCCAGCGTGTCTGGGCGTATTTCTGGTTCGACACACGCGAAATCGTCGAAATGTCGAGGCCGGTCTTGTCGGCGATGTCCTTCAGAATCATCGGGCGCAGGTCGGCCTCGTCGCCCTCTTGGAAAAAACTGCGCTGCCAGTCGATGATGGCCTTCATCGTCGTGTGGAGCGTATGGCGACGCTGTTTCACGGCCTCGATGAAGCCTTGCGCCTTATCGACCTTTTCTTTCGCGTAGAGCAGTGCCTCTTTCGTCTGGCGACTCATTCCATCGCGGTTGTTTTTGTAGGCATCGACCATCTCGGTGAACGACGGCGACACTTTCAATTCGGGCACACTGCCGCGATTCAACGCGAAGGTCACCGTGCCGTCGTCGGCCGTATCGACGATGAAGTCGGGCGTGATTTGTTGCAGACTCCGCCCCATCGTTTCGCCGAGCGAAGCACCAGGTTTCGGGTTCAGTTTGCGGATTTCGTCCTGTAATTCTATCACTTGCTCGTCGCCGAGGTCGAGCGCATCCTGAATTTTCCGCCAATGTTTCTTCGTAAAGGCATCGAAATGGTCGCGAAACACCTTTTTGAGTTGCGTTTTCACCCAACTCGCCGGCTTTCGGTCGATTTGCAACAGCAAACATTCCTGTAACGAACGGGCTCCGATGCCGGGTGGGTCGAACGTTTGCAACTTCTTGAGAATCATCAGAATATCGTCGGATGAGACGTAAATGTTATGGTAAATCGCCAACTCGTCGCTGATGGTTTCGAGGTCTTTCCGCAGCAGACCGTCGTCGTCGAGCGAGCCGATGAGATATTCCATCACCTCGTGCTCCGTCTCGTTCAGTTCCTGCTCGCCGATTTGCTCTTTCAGTTTGTCGTAGAACGAGGTTGTGTCGCCATAGACCATCTCCTCGTAGTCGGCGTTCCGATTGTTCTCCGAATGGAACGTCGCGGGCATTTCGTCGTCGCGACCGATGTTCTCCAACGCCTTTTCCAGCGCGTCCTCACGCTCCTCGCGCTCGGTTTGCTCCTCGAAACTCTCCTGTTCGTCGGTCGTCCTTTCCTCGTCGTACAGAGCGTCATCGGTCGATACCGTTTCCAGCGCCGGATTGTCGTCGATTTCCATCGCGATGCTCTCCTCAAACTCCGCCAAAGGCATTTCCAACAACTTCACCTGCAACATCTGTTGCTGCGAAAGCCGTTGCTGCAGTTTTTGTTCCTGCCGTTGGGTTTGTATGAGTTTCTGTGCCACAATCACCGATTTTTTTCTGTAATTCCCTGCAAAGTTACGAAAAAATTGAGTAACTTCGATATTTTTTCAGATTTTCTCGCCAGTCAATTGCAGACTATTGTTTTCGTTTTCCCATCCATTTTCCACCCATCATGCTCGCCACTCCGATGATGACGAAAGGCACGGAGAGCAGTTGTCCCATGTTGAAGGGCATTCCAGCCTCGAAATCGACTTGGTCGGCCTTCGTGTATTCGATGAAGAAGCGGAACGTGAAAATCAGCGTGAGGACGAGGCCAAAGTAAAAACCGCTGCCGACTTTTTTAGTTGAGAGTTGAGAGTTGAGAGTTGACAGTTCTTTCGTTCCTCGTTCCTCGCTCCTCGTTCCTCGACTTTTCCAATAAAATCCCAGCATCACGAAAATGAAGCAGAAATAGGCGATGGCCTCATAGAGTTGGCCGGGGTGACGCGGAATGTTATCGACCTGCTCGAAGATGAATGCCCAGGGCACATCGGTGGGTTTGCCGATGATTTCCGAGTTCATGAGGTTGCCGAGGCGGATGCAGCAGGCAGTGATGGGCGTGGCGATGGCGATGTTGTCGAGCACGTGCCAGAGGTTCATCTTCGTCTTCCGGCAGTAGAGCCACAACGCAATCATCAGACCGAGCGTACCGCCGTGCGAGGCGAGTCCAGCGTAGCCTGTGAATTTCCACGTGCCGTCGGCCATTTTGTGCATCGGCACGAACATCTCCAAGAAATGCGTGCCCGACGATAGGAAATAGTCGGGTTCGTAGAACAGGCAGTGGCCGAGTCGTGCACCGACGAGGATGCCGATGAACGAGTAAATAAAGAGCGGGTCGAAGAGTTCGTCCTTGATTTTCTGGTCTTTATACAGCCATTTCACCATAAAATACGCGCCGACGATGCCCACGAGCCAGAATGTGCCGTACCACCGCAGCGTTATCGGTCCAATGTGACCAATGACTTCGCTCGGATTCCAAATGATATACAATAGTTCAAAGTTCATAACTAAACATTAAATCTAAAGTGCATAATATCTCCGTCCTGCACGACATAATCCTTGCCCTCGATGCCCATTTTTCCTGCCTCCTTGACGGCAGCCTCCGAGCCATATTGGATGTAGTCGGCATACTTGATGACCTCGGCACGGATAAAACCCTTTTCGAAGTCGGTATGGATGACACCGGCGCACTGCGGAGCTTTCCAACCGCGCTTGTAGGTCCACGCCTTCACCTCCATTTCGCCAGCGGTGATGAACGTTTCGAGGTTCAGCAGCGCATACGCCTTCTTGATCAGGCGGTTCACGCCACTTTCCTCCAAGCCGAGTTCCTCGAGAAACATCTGCTTGTCGTCATACGACTCGAGTTCGGCGATGTCTTCCTCAGTTTTCGCGGCGATAACCATCATTTCGGCACCTTCCTCGCGAGCCAAAGCCTCCACTTTTCGGGTAAAATCGTTGCCGTTCTTCGCATCGCCTTCGGCCACGTTACAGACGTAGAGCACGGGCTTCGTCGTCAGCAGGAAGAGGTTGCGGGCGCAATCTTGCTCGTCCTTCGTCTCGAACTCGACGACACGCGCATTCTTGCCCTGATCGAGCACCTCTTTATATGCCTTCAGCACCGACGCCTCGATTTTCGCATCTTTGTTGCCTGCCGCCGCTGCTTTTTCGGTCTTGGCGAGGCGACTTTCGATGGTTTCGAGGTCTTTCAGTTGCAGTTCCGTGTCGATGATTTCCTTGTCGCGAATCGGGTCGATGGTGCCATCGACGTGGGTGATGTTATCGTCCTCGAAACAGCGCAGAACATGGATAATCGCGTCGGTTTCGCGGATGTTTCCAAGGAATTTGTTGCCCAATCCCTCACCCTTCGACGCACCCTTTACGAGTCCTGCAATATCGACGATTTCGCACGTCGCTGGCACGATTCGCCCCGGATGCACCAGTTCGGCCAACTTCGTCAGCCGCTCGTCGGGCACGGTGATGACACCGACATTCGGCTCAATCGTGCAAAACGGAAAATTCGCCGCCTGCGCCTTCGCGCTTGACAGGCAGTTGAACAGTGTGGACTTGCCCACATTCGGCAGTCCTACAATACCACATTTTAATGCCATAATTGATTTTTACTTTTTTACCTTTTTACTTTTTCACCTTTTTCATGGTTTTTCCATTGCTGAATTTCACAATGTTCACACCCTTTTGCGGTGCTTCGAGGCGACGACCGTCGAGGCTGTAGCAAGCCACCTCGTGAACGTCCTCGGCAACATTCGCATCGTCGATGGCGTTGGTGTCTTCGCCCACCTTCACACGAACAGCATTCAGAATCTCTCCTGTTTTATTACTGATAATCAGCACATTAGCGAAAACTTGGTCGATTTTGATGGCGTTTTTCAACACCGTTTTCGTCGGCATTTTCACCGAATATTTTCCTTCGTAAACCGTTCCTGCAACGGCATTGGTGGAACCATCGATGACCGGTGCGAGATTTCTTCCCATCGAATTGTAGGAACTGCCAATCATCACGTCGTTGAAGGTCAGGTAAACCGACGACTGGCCATTCTTGCCACCACTTCCGAATTGTGCCAAATCGGGATTCGTCGGCAGCGAACTCGATGAATACTGGTAATAATAGTTCGACTGTCGCCATTCGGCAGTCGTGCCCGAAAGTTGGTCGGCTGTGAGCACGTATGCCACCGTGAAACCGAGTCCGTCGGTCAGCGGTTCAATGTTCGCCGTGACATCGACGGCTGTCTTGGTGTCGTTCCAAACGCCTGTGGCACTGACATCGACAAGGGGAGGCTCTTCATTCATCAACAGCAAGTCTTGCCAAATTCCAGCGCCGCTACCTTCGAAGGGATCCATCACCATTTTGCGGTTCATGCTGCAACTCGGAGCACCATCGAGGCCCAGCGATGTCCTTGAAAAATAGTTCGCCACATACATCGGGTCGTTGTTGTTGTATTGGTGAAAAGCGATGCCGACAAACTGGTCTTGATAATGCTCCTTCATGAATTCCATGCCGACCCATCCACGCGTACACCAGCCGCAGCCAGTTCCCGTGTATTCCTCGACCACCGTGCGACGGGGCGCATTGCGCAAAATATTGATAAATTCGGCAGAAACAGAGGCCGTTTTGTCGTAGTTCTGACCGTTCACCTTGTCGAGCGTCACTTTGACGGTATAATATTTGTGGTCAGACGGGCTGGTGCCCTCCACTTCGGCGATTCCGCTTTGATTCAGTCCGGCTGGAATCGGGGTTTTGAACGTGAATTGCTTCTGTTCCTTCTTTCCGTCGATTTCGATGGTGTAATCAATGGTTTTAATGGCATTTTTACCATTACTATCGACCGTAAGACGAGCCTTGAAAGGTTTGTTGGGAGACAGTATCAAGGATTCCAAATCCCTGAGTTTCACGTTGTATTCAGACAAATTCAAGTTGGCGATGGACAGTTGCAGTGGTGAAATGCCAAAACCTTGGTTCGAGTAGTCGCCCCAACCGTCGTCGTTGATTTTCAGGAAGAGGGAATTGGGCTGAGAACCAGCGCCCACGGCAACGGGAAATTGTGCCGTAGAAGTGAACGTGTAGCCAACATAGACATCGGTGGCGGGAATCGTGAAGTCTTCGGTGAGCGGTGCCTTCACATAGGAACCTGGCACAAACGAATTGCTGGGAACATTCACCAATACGAGGTTTTCACCGTCGAGGTTGGTTCGAACCCATGCCGTGACCTCTGTCATCGAAGAGGACTTGATGGGAATATTGATGCTTTTCAGCGTTCCTCCGGCAAGAACATCGGGCAGTTTCACAGCCACGCTCAATGTGGCGGCCTGACCAATTCCGATGGAGTTCCAACTACTGGCGCTACCGTTGAAATAACTCCAATAGACAATATTGTCTTCTCCTGCGAGCATCGGAGTTTTTTGCGCGGATTCCACACTCTGCTGACCGAATTTTTCGGCAGGATTTTTCTGAATCATTTGTGCCGAAAGTGCTGTGACAAAAGTCAGAGCAACAATGGCTGAGAATAATCTTTTCATCATCGTTTTTTCACCTTTTTACTTTTTCACCTTTTCACCTTTTTAACGGTCTTTCCATTTTCGTATTTCACGATGTTCACACCCTTCTGACCTTCGTTGATGCGCTGTCCGGCGGTGTTGTAGCGTGCCGTTTCTTTCGCTTCGTCGTTTTCAAGGTTATCAACCGATGCCGGGTCTTTGTAAATCAGGTTCACCGTGATTCTCGGACCTTCTTCGTCGAGGGTGTAAACCTTCGTCAGTGCGTTGTAGATGTAGAGGTTCACCTGCAATTCCACCGTGCACGTTCCAAAACCATCCTCGTCGGGAATCCATTCGGCCTGAATGTCCTTTTTGTCGGCGGCCACCAGCGGACCTTGCGGTGTGGAATACTTGCCCGCAGCGTCTTTCTGCACGCAGTTCTGCGGGAAGCAAATCTGGAATGCTCCGTTGGGAATGGACTTGATTTCGTAGTCGATTCCTACGTAAACATCGTCTTCAGAGGCATTCGTCACAAACAGTCCCGTTTTAAACAAGAGGTCGCCGAAAACGTCTTTTTCGCCTTCTGCGACATTCACCGTGGCACCGTCGGCCACTACTTTTCCGTCTTTATCGACGAACTGAACTGGAAAATCTTCGTCTGCGAGGGCGAAATTTGTTGCGAAAAGCAACATCAGAATGGAAGTAAAAATTTTTTTCATAAGCGTTTTTATTTAAATTTGACTTTTTACCTTTTCACTTTTTTACCTTTTTACCTTTGTTCGACTTACACAGAGAACACCGTCTTTTTCGTTCCAAAGGAAGGCGACAATCGACAGATTCTCGACCTTCCAATGGCTTTCGACGGCCTTCGAATAGTTGAATTCCACCTGTTTTTTCTCGCCTGCACCCTGACGATAGGCTTCGCCATAGAGATCGCTGGTCATCGAGGCGCGGAAAACGTGGTGGTGAACATAGTTTTCGTTGGGCGAACCGTCGCCCATCAGTTGCACATAGTTGCTGTTGCCACCCTCGGCATTGATGTTGTCTTCGATGATCCACACCTGCAACCGTGCGTCGATATTCTCAATGGGGGTCGAGGGTTGAATGGTGACATCAATCGTCTTGCCATCGGCACTATTCGCCAGCATTTTCTCGAAAACGACGGGCGAAATCTTCGCCATTTCGGCAGTCACGGCGGCAGCATATTGCTGTGGGTCGTAAATCGGTGTTCCACGATTGATTTTCACGCCAGGCTGTGCCTCGATGCCCCAGTGGGTGAAAAATTCGTCGCCCTCGGCTGTTCCGAGGTCGCTCAGAAACGCCGCACTCATGTTCGAACGCTTGTGGGCGAAGGGTCCGCTGTGGATGGCGACGGGAATGATGTTTTCCTCGCCGAGTGTTCGCTGCAATTCGTGAATCACATCGCTGGCCGCGGGACAATTCACACAGGCTTGACCCGTGAAATCCTCGATGAGCACGGCACGCTGCACCTCACCTCGGTCCACAATGATGAATCGTTCCGATTCGGCGATGTCGGAGCAGGATAATAGGATGAAAGTCAGAAGGTATAGAGGAATTTTTTTCATAAGCTCAGAAATTATAATTATACGACAACGTAAAACCCTTTTGTGCAGGCACATAGCGACAAACACCGCCCGAACAGTTGTAGCCGGCTCGGGTGCGACCGTAACCCACCTGAATGCGATGAGAACCCAGATGGCAGGTGACGAGTCCTTGATAGTAATGGAGGTCGGTTTCGCCGCAGTTCCACTGGTCGCTGATGGTGAACATCCAGTTGGGCAGCACCGACAGTTCGAGCAGTGCAAAAGCCCAGTCGCCTTGGTCTTGTTTGGTGGTCAGATACTGCAATTCGCCGCGCAAAGTCAGTTTTTTGTTCATTTTATACTTGCCTTCGGCCACGAAAATGTCGCTGTGAATCATACCGCCTTCACCCTCGACGATGGTTTTGTTGTAGCGTTGGTTCATATACATCAAATTCAACTTGAAATCGCGGCTCAGACGCTTGTCGATTTGGATGTTCAAATCTTGATAATAGGTTTGGTCGCCCCATTTCCAGAAAGCCGAGCCGTAGCCGTTGGAGCCTGCGCCGAGAAAAAATTCGCCGGGGAAGATTTCTGTGGGATGCGGACTCTGGTCGATGGCGTGGACGTGGGAGAAATTCACTTTGACACCCGTGCCATACTTACCGCCGAGCACCGTGTTTTTCTTGAACGTATAGCCCAATTCGGCTTGATAGGCCCATTCGCCTTCGGGATGGGTGGCGTAGGGATACATCGCTGCCAGCGCGTAGGTGTGGTCCATCGTGAAGGCTGGCAGATGGTTCAAAAACGACGACGTTCCGTGCATCGAGCGACGCGAGCGGAACGACATGTTATCGGAGCGTTTTGCCTGCAACAAAAGGCTCAATCCGCGCTTCGAATACGATGTTGAGAGCATTGCCACATAGCCTTTTCGATAGATATAGCCGTTGTCGAACGAAGGGTCTTGCGTTTTTTGCGCATATTCCGCCAAAATGTTCCATCCGCCGTGCGACACACTCGCCCGCACATCCCATGCATTCACGTTTTCGGGCAGGTTCAGTTGATAGGTCGGCGTGGCAAAAATCTCGTCGTCGGAGGCTTTTTCGTGCTTGTTCACAAACGATGCACCGAGCGTCACGTAAGTGTTGCCTTCGGCGAGTGCGTGAATCCATTTGTCGATGTTCAGTTCGACATCGCCGCCCGTCACCCAAGCCTTGTTGTGCGACCAATAACGGCGCTGTCGGCCCGTGACGGCCTTCAACTGGACACCTTCGACGGGTTTATAGACCACCCGACCGCCCAACAGCGAGTTGTCGATGCCCAGCGACCGCTCTTCGTAGGTGCGAAAAACGAATCCCGAGCCGAATTGCTCGTAGAAATGGCCGGCGGTGAGTTCGAGATTCTTCGCTGGACGCCCTTTTACGAAGAAATACGGCACGCCCCAGCCTTTAAAATCCTTTTCGAAGCCTGGCAGCGGATGTTCCAGAAACTCGAAACGCGCTCCGGCATCGACGTATTTGCTTTGCAAAGCCGCTTCCACATAGGTGTTTGTCAGTGCCCAGTCGCTGGTTTCTTCCGTGCCGATGGCATCGTCGTTCTGCGGAATGAGAACGTCGCTCTGAACGCTACCTGTCACCACGATTTTGTCGGATTGGGCATGACTTCCCGTCGTCCAGCAAAACGCCGAAAACAATATAAAAATACCTTTTTTCATCATTTACTCCACCAATTCCCTGACTTTTTCAATCAATTCTTCTTCGGCTCCTTCGGTGTAGCCGTTGTGTTTATAGACGATTTTCCCCTCGCCATCGACGATGAGCACATAGGGAATCATCTGGATGCCCAACTGCCGTTTCAGTTCGCTGTTCGGGTCGAGCAACACCGTTTCGTAAGGCCATTCGTGCTGATCGACGAGTGGTTTTACTTTGTTGATGTTCTGGGCTTGGTCGATGCTAATCGCCACGAGTTTCACGCCCGTTTCCTGCTGCCATTCCTCATAAACTTCGCTGATGGCATCGAGTTCACGGTTGCACGGCTTACACCATGTCGCGAAAAACGAGATAATCATCGGTTTTCCGTTGTTCGACAGCGTATCGGTGCGCACGGTCTTGCCGTTGATGTCCTTCAAGGTCACCGAGGGCAGTTGTGCACTCAATTCGAGACTCATTCCCAAAACCATCAAAATGGCTAACATCATTCGTTTATTCATATCGTTTTCCTGATTAAAATGACTAAAATTTGCACATAATACGCTGCAAAAATACGAAAAAATTTACGAATTCCATCTTTTTAGAGGAAATTATCCATGTTTCTGCATTTTTTTTGTACCTTTGCACCTAAATTATTTGAATTTTTTTCTAAAATTTTGCTTTTTATGGAATATAATTTCAGAGACATCGAGAAAAAATGGCAGCAGCGATGGGTGGAAAACCAGACTTATCGCGTCGTGGAAGACCCTGAGAAAAAGAAATTTTACGTTCTAAATATGTTCCCCTATCCGAGTGGTGCGGGACTGCACGTGGGACATCCGTTGGGCTACATCGCCAGCGACATCTATGCCCGCTACAAGCGTCAGCAGGGGTTCAACGTGCTGAATCCGATGGGCTACGATGCCTACGGACTGCCGGCTGAGCAGTATGCGATTCAGACGGGTCAGCACCCCGAAAAAACGACGTTCGAGAACATCGACAGATACAGAAGTCAGTTGGACAAGATTGGTTTTTGCTTCGACTGGAGCCGCGAGGTGCGCACTTGCGAACCTGATTACTACAAATGGACGCAGTGGGCGTTTCAGAAGATGTATAACTCGTATTTCGACGAGGAATTGCAGAAGGCGCAGCCCATCGAAAAACTGATTGAAAAATTCAAGGCTGAAGGCACTTGGCCTGCCGACGAAAAGGCGCAGGGCGAATTGCTGATGGAACACCGAATTGCCTACCTCGGCGAAACGATGGTGAACTGGTGTGCTGAACTCGGCACGGTGTTGGCCAACGACGAGGTGGTCGATGGCGTTTCGGTGCGCGGCGGTTATCCCGTCGTACAGAAACAGATGCGGCAATGGTGTTTGCGCGTTTCGGCCTACGCCCAAAGGTTGCTCGACGGTCTTGACACCATTGACTGGACCGAATCGCTGAAGGAAACGCAGCGCAACTGGATTGGTCGCTCGGAGGGTACGGAAATGGAATTTAAGGTGGCCCCCAACACCCAACACCTAACACCCAACACCCAAGGTTTCACCATTTTCACCACTCGTGCCGACACGATTTTCGGCGTGACCTTTATGGTGTTGGCACCCGAAAGTGAACTGGTCGCCCAACTGACGACACCCGAACAAAAACAGGAGGTCGAGGAATACCTCGCCTACGTGAAAAAGCGCACGGAGCGCGAGCGTCAGATGGACCATCGCGTCACGGGCGTTTTCTCGGGTTCGTATGCCATCAATCCGCTCACGGGAAAGGAAATTCCCATCTGGATTGCCGAATACGTGCTCGCAGGCTATGGAACAGGCGCGATTATGGCCGTTCCTGCCCACGACAGCCGCGACTATGCCTTTGCGAAGCATTTCAACCTGCCGATTATCCCATTGATTGAGGGTGCCGACGTTTCGGAAGAGAGTTTCGACGCGAAAGAAGGTGTGATGTGCAATTCTTCCAACGGCGAATTCTCGCTGAACGGACTGACCGTAAAAGAGGCGATTCAAAAGACGAAGGAATACGTCACCGAAAAGGGTTTGGGCCAAGTAAAAGTGAATTATCGCCTGCGCGACGCCATTTTTTCGCGGCAACGCTATTGGGGCGAGCCGTTCCCCGTCTATTACAAGGACGGAATGCCCTATATGATTCCCGAGGAATGTCTGCCGTTGGAACTGCCCGAAGTGAAGACCTACCAACCGACGGCGACGGGTGAACCGCCACTCGGAAATGCACAGAAATGGGCGTGGAACGTGGAGACGAACGAGGTGGTCGATAAGTCGCTCATCGACAACGTGACCGTCTTTCCGTTGGAACTTTGTACGATGCCTGGATTTGCAGGCAGTTCGGCGTATTACCTGCGCTATATGGACCCGAAAAACGACCAAGCGTTGATTTCCGACGAGGCTGCTGAATATTGGAAAAACGTCGATTTGTATGTCGGCGGTTCGGAGCATGCCACTGGCCACCTGATTTACGCCCGATTCTGGAACAAATTCCTCTATGATTTGGGTGTGAGCCGCGTCGAAGAGCCGTTCCAGAAACTCATCAATCAGGGAATGATTCAGGGAAGGTCGAATTTTGTGTATCGCATCGAAAACGACGGCCCCGACAAGGGAAAATTCGTCAGTTTCGGACAAAAAGACAATTATCACGTCACCCCGATTCACGTCGATGTGAACATTGTCCAAAACGATATTCTCGACATCGAAGCCTTCAGAGCGTGGCGACCCGAATATGCCGATGCAGCCTTTGTGATGGAAGATGGTTCCATATTGACTAACACCCAACACTCAACACCCAACACCCAATACAAATGCGGCTGGGCCATCGAAAAGATGTCGAAATCGATGTTCAACGTGGTCAATCCCGATATGATTGTCGAGAAATACGGTGCCGACACGCTGCGCCTCTACGAGATGTTCCTCGGACCTGTCGAGCAGTCGAAACCGTGGGACACGAACGGCATCGACGGCTGCCACCGATTCCTGAAAAAGTTCTGGAATTTGGTGCAAGGAGTCGAGGAATCAGAGAATAAAGAGGCGACGAAAGACGAACTCAAATCGCTGCACAAACTCATCAAAAAAGTGACGCAAGACATCGAAATGTTCTCGTACAACACGTCGATTTCGGCCTTTATGATTTGCGTAAACGAACTTTCGCAACTGAAGTGCAAAAACCGCGACGTGATGCGCACGCTCGTCACGCTGATTGCGCCCTTCGCACCGCACATCGCCGAGGAACTCTGGGAAATGCTAACACCTACCACCCAACACCCAACACCCAACAGTGTCTGCGACAGCCCGTGGCCGAAGTGGAACGAGGAGTATTTGGTCGAAAACAGCGTGCGTCTGGGCGTGGCGTTCAACGGAAAAACCCGTTTCGATATGGAATTTGCCGCCGATGCTGCCAACGATGCCATCGAAAAGGCTGTTTTCGCCGACGAGCGCACCGCGAAATACACCGACGGCAAGCAAATCGTCAAGGTTATCATTGTTCCGAAACGAATGGTGAATGTTGTCTTAAAATAATCGTGAAGTGTGAAGTGTGAAGTGAGAAAAAATTGAGAAACTATGGATAAAAAAATCATCCGAGCCGAGGCAAAAGACTACATCGGCATCACTTTCGGCCTCATTATGTATGCGTTTGGCTTCACGTTCTTCCTGATGCCTTACGAAATCGTGACGGGCGGCGTGGCTGGTATCGCGGCCATCACGCAGTATGCGACCGACATTCCGAACCAATACACCTATTTCCTCGTGAATGCTGCGCTGTTGTTGGTCGGATTGAAGATTCTCGGCTGGAAATTCCTGATGAAAACCATCTACGCTATCATCGTGCTGACCTTCCTGCTCGGTTTGATGAAGGAATTTGTGCCACGCGACGAGGCCGGCGAAATGGTAAAAATCCTCGGCGAAGGACAGGATTTTATGTCACTCATCATCGGCTGTATGCTCACGGGTTCGGCAATGGGACTGATTTTCGTAAACAACGGTTCGACGGGCGGTAGCGACATCATCGCCGCATCGGTGAACAAATACTACAATATGTCGCTCGGAATGGTGCTGGTGTTCGTCGATTTCGTCGTCATCGGCAGCTGTTTGTTCATTCCGCAGTTCGGCACGATGCTCGAAAGGCTTTATATGGTCGTGTTCGGTTTCTGCACGATGATTATCGAGAATTTTATGCTCGACTACGTCTATAACCGCCAGCGAAGCAGCGTCCAGTTCCTGATTTTCTCAGAGAAATGGAAGGAAATCGCCGACGAAATCGGTACGAAGATGGAACACGGCGTGACGATTCTCGACGGACACGGCTGGTACACGGGTCAGAAGCGCAACGTGCTGTGTATTCTGGCGAAGAAAAACGAGAGTCCTGCCATTTTCCGCATCATCAAGAACATCGACCCGAGGGCTTTCGTGTCGCAAAGTGCTGTCATCGGTGTCTATGGCGAAGGATTTGACCAGATTAAACATTGAAGATTGAAGATTGAAGATTGAACATTGAAGATTGAAGATTGAAGATGATGAAAATTGTTTTTGCGACCAACAACCAGCATAAATTGGAGGAAATTCGGCAGATTCTCGGCGATAAATTCGAGGTTTTGTCGCTCAACGACATCGGTTGCCACGACGACATTCCCGAAGACCACGACACATTGCAGGAAAATGCCCTTCAAAAAGCGCAATTCATCGCTGAAAAATACGGCTACGACTGCTTTGCCGACGACACGGGCTTGGAAGTCGATGCACTCGGTGGCGAACCTGGCGTTCACAGTGCCCGCTATGCCGCCCTCGACGGCGACGGCTCGGAAAGTCACGACAGCGAGGCCAATATGCAGAAATTATTGCGGAAATTAGGAAATAATAACAATCGCAAGGCACGATTTCGTACCGTTATCGCGTTATTAGAGTCGGACGGCAACGGAAACAAGGTCGCCAAACTCTTCGAGGGCATCGTCGAAGGTCGCATCGCCCACGAGAAAAGCGGCGAGGAAGGTTTTGGCTACGACCCGATTTTCGTGCCCGACGGCTACGACCAATCGTTTGCCGAACTCGGTGCCGACATCAAAAACACGATTTCGCATCGAGCGAGAGCGGTGAAAAAGTTGGCAGAATATTTTAAATAATAAAAAAATGAAGAAAATTCTTGTTTCATTCGCCATTTTTCTGGCTACAACCGCGATTCAAGCCGCCAGCATCGGTTCGTGGAAGGCATATTTGGCATACACCCATATCACCGAAATCGAGCAGGCCGGCCACGAACTTTTCGTGCTCGCCAGTAAAAATCTCTATCTCTATAACACGCAAGACCACAGCGTCCGAACCTTCAGTAAAATGGATGCACTGAGCGACTGCTCGATTGCCCATATCGCGTGGAACCAAAAGGCGAAACGACTCGTCGTCGTCTATGAAAACAAGAACATCGACCTGCTTGAACCCAACGGAAACTGCACGAATATGCCCGAATACTATATGAAATCGGTGACGGGCGACAAAACCGTGAACGACATCTATAATTACGACCAGTTCGCCTATATTTCCACGGGGTTCGGCATCCTGAAAATCAACGTTTCCAAGGGCGAAATCAGCGATACTTATCAACTCGGTTTTAAGGTGAACCATTGCTACATCGAAAATGGGAAAATTTTCGCTTCGTCGGAAACGAACGGACTCTACGCCGCCAACCTCAACAGTAACCTGCTCGACAAAGCCAATTGGAACCGCGTCGGCGACTACCATCCACAATCGAAAATCATCGATCCCGAACTGCTCGAAAAGGTGAAAGATGTGAATCCCGACGGACCGAAACTCAACAGTTATGAATACTTGAAATTTGTCGATGGAACGCTTTACGCCACGAACGGACTCACCGACGATGCAGGCATCATCCAGACTTTAAAAAACGATGAATGGGGCAATTTTAATACCACAAACATCAGTCAAACGACGGGTTTGAGTTTCCCTGGAATCGTTGAACTCGACGTGGATCCACTCGACCCGAACCGCGTGTTTGCCTGTTCGCGAAATGGTGTCTATGAATTTAAAAATGGCGAGTTTGTCAAACATTATAACCACAAAAATTCGCCCATCGAAATTTTCGATAAAATCCACGAGGAATACGAACTGATTTTCACCGTGAAATTCGACAAAGACGGCAATTTGTGGTGTTTGAACAGTCAGGCGCCAACGCAATCCATCATCGAAATGAACCGTCAAGGCAACTGGTCGAGCCATCCCCACAGCGAACTGATGCAACTCAACGACGGAGGTTTCATCAATAAGAGTCTGGGTTCGTTGGAACGCATGATTTTAGACAGCAACAACCGACTTTGGTTCGTCAACGACCACTGGCGAATTCCGTCGCTCTACTGCTACAATCCCGCCACCGACAAACTCGATGCCTACACTACTTTCACCAACCAAGACATGACGACTTATGCCGTCGGAAAGGTGCATTGCGTCGAAGAAGACAAGTCGGGAAACATCTGGGTGGGCACAAATCTCGGTCCGTTCTATCTCGACCCGAAACAATTTGGCGTCGATGACCCCATTTTCACACAGGTGAAAGTGCCTCGCAACGATGGTACAAACTATGCCGACTACCTGCTGAGCGGTGTGAATATTTCGGCGATCAAGGTCGATGCAGCAGGTAGGAAATGGTTCGGAACCTACGGCAACGGCGTTTATCTCGTCAGTGCCGATAATATGGAGCAAATCCACCATTTCACGGCGAACAACAGCGAACTTCTCTCGGATTATATCGAAGATTTGGCTATCGACGAAACAAGTGGCGAAATTTTCTTTTCGACTTCCGATGGTCTTTGCTCATATATGAGCGATGCCACGACGGCCTACGAAACGATGGACAAAGACCATGTCTATGCCTATCCGAACCCTGTCAAACCCGATTATACGGGCATCATCACCGTTGTCGGACTGTCGTACGACGCTGATGTAAAAATCGTCACGGCCAATGGTGGACTCGTGGCAGAAGGTCGTAGCAATGGCGGTACTTTCACATGGGACGGACGCGACCAAACGACGGGTCGGCGCGTGGCTTCGGGCGTTTATATGGTGATGGCGGCTACTGCCGACGGAAATAAAGGAACGGTATGCAAAATTGCCATCGTCAATTAAAAGAGCATTGGAGCATTGCGCTTGTCGGATTGTTTTTTCCGCTGCTTTTGACTGGAGCCATTCCGATTTTGCCCACTTTCGACGATTGGACATCGCTTGTTTCGCCCTCGCAAGAACCATTTTACACGAAAGAACGCTTTTTGTTTTTCGGTTACCATTGGCGACCGTTTGACTCGATTTTCGGCTACATCGTCGGACGAAATCCGCAGTCGCTTTTCCCGCTGTTGAACCACATTTGCGTCGTCATCGGACACGTTGGTGGAACGATTCTCTTGTATCAAATTTTGTTGAAACTCGGCTTTGGAAAAACATCTCGAAACCTTGCGACGCTGTTTTTTTTCCTTTCGCCTGGAATGTTGGCGACAGTGCTCGCTGTCGATGGTCTGAATCAAACTTACGCGAACCTGTGGGCATTGGCATCGGCACTGGTATATTTGTCGCTCAGAGGGCAAAAAAAATACGTTTTTTGGCTCGTTTTCGTGGCGATTGGAACGCTCTGCAAGGAAAATGCACTAATGTGGGCGATTATCGTACCGATTTTGGCCTTCGGATTCGATAAAATTGACTTCCGAACATGTCGAAAAGACCTCTTCATCGGCTTTGTTTTGATGCTTTTTTATGCCGCAGCCATCTTTATTTTACCGAAAAACATCGAAATCCATCCCGAATACGTGCCCGAAGGTTCAAAAATCGTCACCAGTTTCTTTAAATTCCTGTTGACAACGTGGATGGCGGTGGATTTTGCGGCACTGCTACACGCGCCAAGTCGAAACATTTTCATTGCTTCAGCCACGATTTTGCTGTCGCTCCCACTACTCTACTTTCTTTTTTTTAAAAATGTTTCTTTTTTCAAACAAAAATCGCTGATTTGCCTCGTTTTCAGCCTTTTCATCGCCGTTGCACCCCATCTTTTCACCGTTTTCAGTATGATGCACGCCTACGCGGGATTGGCGCTCGCAGCAATGATCATTGGAACCATCATCGAACAAACAAAACATCGAAAATGGCTCAAAATTACCTTTATTTCATATTTCATTGCGGCCATTTTCGTCGATGTTCACCTTTGGTGGAAATCCTATCAATCGGGACTTATCGGACGAGAAATGGCACGTGAAATCATCGTAAAAACGGCGCAACCACCGAAAAATGCTTTTTTGATTATCATCGAAGACGATTATCCGCGACTTTCATCGTTTTGCGTGGTACCGTCCGACGCACTCGGATGGGGTCGTGCCGTGCAATTTGAAACGAATGACGAATGGCCAAAAATGGTGAGCGACACCACAATTCAGCGCAACGCAATGGCGCAAAAAACGGCACAAGAATTAGCGCGACGCCAACTCGACTCCCAACAATTCGATGCCGTTTGGATTATCAACCATCGAACCATCGAAGTGCTTCCTTGAGTTTTATCCACAATCATCAATTATTATTTATTTCTTTATTTTTAATTTAAAAAAACTTTGGTGATGATGATATCCCGTTGAAAATTTGATAACTTTTCCTCAAATATTTTTGTTTTTTCGTTCTCCACATTCCAATTTGATTTTTCCACATTTTATGATAATATAAAAATTGAAAATCAGATAATTATATAGTTATCCACAAAATTGAAAAATCGCCGATTGTTGATAATTTCATAACTTTTTTTCCGTCGATATTGTTGAAAAAAGCAGGAAAAAATCTAATTTCTTTCCCACTTTTCCACGTAAATTCACCGAAAATATTTTTCCACAATTTTTATCCCACTTTTTCCACAAAGTTTTCCACAACTTTTTTCACAATGGTTTCTGGTTGAATTTCATTCAGGCACGCATAATCGCCCCGATGACACGGTTTTTTGCCGTAGATGGAACAGGGACGGCAGGGTAAATCGACCTGAACGGCATTGTCGGCAGACTGGTTCCAACCCATGAAACCGGCAAAGGGATGGGTGGCACCCCAAATGCTGACGGCAGGCGTGGCGACGAGCGATGCCAAATGCATATTGGCGGAGTCCATCGTCAGCATGAGGTCGAGTTGGCGAATGAGCAGCAATTCTTGTTTCAAACCGTCGAGTCGACCCGTGACATTGGTGCATTGCGGATATTTCGCCGCCCATTGGTCGAGTTGTATTTTTTCGGTTTTTCCACCGCCGAAAAGGAAAATATTCAGGTCGTTTCTCTGGCTGAGCAATTGAATGACGCGCTCCATGCGCTCTAACGGATAGATTTTTCCGATGTGGGCGGCAAAGGGCGCAATTCCAATCCATTTTTCAGCCGATTTTTGCCGTTGGAATTCGGTTGGGAGCACCGAGAAATCGGGGTCGTGATGCTCGTAAACATCAGCAAAGCGACATTCGACGGGAAAACCAAGTTTTCGGAACACTTCGGCATAGTTTTCGAAGGGAGTGGGCTGCTGTTCAAGTAGTTTGTTGTGCTGCGCACAGAGTCGGCGACGGCCAGATTTGTGTTTGTTGATGTGTTCCACGTTGTTGCGACTGAGGTTGAAGCGCATCCGCAAGTATTTCGAGCGAAGCGTGTCATGGAGATCGGCGATCGCCGTGAAATGCTTGGCGGACAGTCGTCGATAGAGTGCATTCAGTCCTTTCACACCGCGATATTCGCCTTTGATGTCGGCTCCCATGAAACTGACATTCGGGGCCAATCCGTCGAAAAAGGCGCGTGCAAACGGTTTGCTCAGCACGGTGATGCGAATGTTTGGATATTGTCGCGCCAACGAACTGACAATCGGCACCGTCATGGCGACGTCGCCCATTGCCGAAAAACGGATGATCAACAGATGCTCAATCTTCACTTCTCAACTCCCTTTACTCCTTACTCCTCGACTCCTTATTATATAATATTGGATTTGTCGCAGGGTCGTTATACATTTTCATCTGGCGATAGACCTTCATGAACTTCCGTCCCGCCTCGATGTCGGCCAGAAGTTGGTCGATGGCCGATGAAAGGTCGATTTGCTGTTCGAGCAGCACGCTGAGTTTCTGCCGGCAGCGGTCGAGATGTTCTTCCGACGCGTCGGTGCGCTCGACTTGTTCGCGCATGTGATAGATTTTCAGCGCGAGAATGCTCAGTCGGTCGAGGGCCCACGCCGGACTCTCGGTGTTGATGGTCGCATCGGGCAGTACCTCAACGCCGTGGTAGCGTTGCAGGAAATAGCTGTCGATTTGCTCCACGAGGTCGGTACGCTCCTGGTTCGAGCGGTCGATGCGGCGCTTCAGCAGCAGTGCCTCGACGGGGTCGATGTGCGGGTCACGAATAATGTCTTCGAGATGCCACTGCACCGTGTCGATCCAGCATTTCAGGTAGAGTTTGTTCTCGATCGAGTCGCGCTCGAACGGGTTGTTGATGTTGGCATCGACGTTGTCGGTCAGATGGTAATCATTGATGACGCGAATGAAAATATCATTGCATTTTTCAGTGAATGTTGCCATAATTTCTTTCTATTTTTTAGTAGTAATGTTCATATTTTCGGCAAAAATAATCATTTATTTTGAAATGAGCAAAAAAAAGGCTCGAAAAATTGCACAATGTAGTATGGTTTGTGCAAAGATATGCGCTTTTTTTCAAAAAAAGTTTGGGTAATTGAATAAAAATTTGTTCCTTTGCACCCGATTTTGAATCAGAATAACATTATTAACAACTTAAAAAAAGAAAAATTATGTCAGAAATCGAAAGCAGAGTACAAGCTATTATCGTAGACAAACTTGGTGTTGACGAAGCGGAGGTTAAGCCCGAAGCAAGTTTCACGAACGATCTGGGTGCTGATTCGCTGGATACCGTCGAACTCATCATGGAGTTTGAGAAGGAATTCGGCATTTCCATCCCCGACGACAAGGCTGAGAAAATTTCCACCGTTGGCGATGCCATCGCTTACATCGAGGAGAATGCGAAGTAAAAATAGTTAAGAATTGAAGAATTGAAGAGTTGAAAATTGAGGTTACAATGAGACCTTGGTGTTTTCAGTTCTTCAATTTTTCATTTTTTCATTTTTGATACTATGGAATTGAAAAGAGTAGTTGTAACAGGCCTTGGAGCCGTGACACCCGTCGGAAATTCGGTGGAGGAAATGTGGAAAAACCTCCTCGACGGTGTGAGCGGAGCCGCGCCTATTACGCATTTCGATAGTTCCAAATGCAAGACCCATTTCGCTTGTGAGGTCAAGAATTTGGACATCAATGAATGGCTCGACCGCAAGGAAGCCCGCAAACTCGACCGCTATACGCAAATCGCCATGATTTCGGCGATGCAGGCCGTCAACGACAGCGGAATGGACTTGGAAAAGGTCGATAAGAACCGCATCGGCGTCGTCTATGGCGTTGGAATCGGCGGTATCAAGACGTTTGAAGACGAGGTGATGTATTATGCCCAGCACGTAGAAGACGGGCCGAAATTCTCGCCGTTCTTCATCCCGAAGATGATCAGCGACATTGCCGCCGGTCATATTTCCATCTACTACGGTTTCCACGGTCCGAATTTCGCCACGACGAGTGCCTGTGCATCGTCGAGCAACGCTTTGGCCGATGCCTTCAACCTGATTCGCTTGGGCAAGGCCAACGCCATTCTCGCCGGTGGTGCCGAGAGTGCCATCTGTATGTGTGGCGTCGGCGGTTTCAACGCGATGCACGCCCTTTCGACGCGCAACGACGACCCCGCTGGAGCCAGTCGTCCGTTCAGTGCTTCTCGCGACGGATTCGTGATGGCCGAAGGTGCCGGTTGCATCATCCTTGAGGAATTGGAGCACGCGAAGGCTCGCGGCGCAAAGATTTACGCCGAAATGGTGGGTGAAGGACTCAGCGGCGATGCTTTCCACATCACCGCCAGCCATCCCGAAGGTCTCGGTGCGAGACTTGTGATGGAAAATGCCCTCAGCGATGCCGGTTTGAAGCCCGAAGACATCGACTACATCAATGTTCACGGCACGAGTACGCCCGTCGGCGACATTTCCGAGGTGAAAGCCATCAAGGACGTTTTTGGCGAGGCAGCCTACAAACTGAACATCTCTTCCACGAAGTCGATGACAGGCCATTTGCTCGGCGCAGCCGGTGCAGTGGAGGCCATCGTGGCACTGTTGGCGGTGAAAAACGACATCGTTCCGCCGACCATCAACCATGCCGACGACGACATCGACCCGGAAATCGACTACAATCTGAATTATACGTTCAACAAGGCGCAGAAGCGCGAAGTGAGGGCAGCCATCAGCAACACGTTTGGATTCGGCGGCCACAACGCCTGCGTAGTATTCAAGAAATATGCAGATTAGTCATTTGATAGCACGTGTAAAGCTCCCTTTCCGCAAGGATAAGGAGCTTTATTCGTGTCTTTACGAGATTCTGGGCTTTTATCCGAACCACATTGACTATTATCGGACAGCCCTGCTCCACAGCAGTGCAGCGAAGCGCAACGACAAGGGAAAACCCGTCAACAACGAGCGGTTGGAATTCCTTGGCGATGCAATTCTTTCGGCAGTCGTGGGCGACATCGTCTATCGACATTTCCCCGGAAAACGCGAGGGATTCCTGACCAACACGCGCTCGAAACTCGTGCAACGCGAAACACTCGGAAAACTCGCTAACGAAATGGGAATCAACGAGTTGATTAAAGCCGCTGCGCAGAATCAAAACCACAACAACTATATGGGCGGCAACGCTTTCGAGGCACTTGTCGGCGCGATTTATCTCGACCAAGGCTACGATGCTTGTATGAAATTTATGAAAAAGCGCATTTTGAAACAGATGATTAACATCGACAAAGTGGCTTACAAGGAAGTGAATTTCAAGTCGAAACTGCTCGAATGGACGCAGAAAAACCGCGTGAAAATTGAATTTCGACTGCTCAGCCAGAAAAGCGACAAAGGAAGTCCTGTTTTTGAATATCAGGTGCTGTTGGAAGGTGTCGAAGGCTGTTCGGCGACGGGCTACAGCAAGAAGGAAAGTCAACAGAAAGCCTCGAAATTGACCCTCGAACAACTGCGTCGCAAACCCCAATTCATCGACGAGGTGTTTGCTGCCAAGAGCAATCGCACGAAGATGGAAGAGGAACCAGCCACGGCGGTGCCGAAAATCGAGGAAGAAGGTTCTGTTGAGGCCATGAATCAAGAAGAATCGACCCCGAAAATGCCCGAAAAGAAGCAAAAAATCGTCACCGAAGACGACAAAATCCCCGTGTCGATTCTCGATGACGAAGAATTTGACTTGAGCGACATTTCCGCTCGCGAACAATCCCGCGAAGAAATCATTGCAGCGGCCGAAGCAGCCGCGTATGAAAAGTAATATGGAACAACAAAGAATTCTTGTCACAGGAGCCAGCGGATTTATCGGCAGTTTTATTGTCGAGGAAGCATTGGCGCGAGGCTTTGAGGTGTGGGCGGCCGTGCGAAAAGGCAGTTCGCGGCAATTTCTGTGCGACGAACGCATCCGTTTCATCGAACTCGACTTGAATTCAAAGGCACGTTTGGTTGAGCAGTTGGGCGAGCATAGGTTCGACTACGTGATTCACGCCGCAGGACTGACAAAAACGACCGACGAAAACCAATTTTTCTTTGTGAATACGCGGGGAACGATGTTTCTCGTGGAGGCGTTGCAGGCGACGAAAATGCCGCTGAAACGCTTTATCTACCTGAGTTCGCTGAGTATTTTCGGACCGATTCGCGAAGGTCAGCCCTACACGGAGATTCTCGACACCGACGAGCCGCAGCCGAACACAGCCTACGGGCGAAGCAAACTTTTGGCAGAGAAATTTCTGGAGGAAAATGGCAAGCAAATGGGTTTTCCATACGTGATTTTGCGTCCGACGGGCGTCTATGGACCGCGTGAAAAGGACTATTTTATGATGGCGAAGTCGATTCGCGGCCACGTCGATTTTGCAGCCGGTTTCAAGCAGCAGGACCTCACGTTTGTCTATGTGAAAGACGTGGTGCAGGCTGTTTTTCTCGCTTTCGACCGCGGTGAAACGGGTCGGAGTTACTTTTTGAGCGATGGCAACGTCTATCAGTCGTCAGCATTCAGCGACTTGATTCGAAAAGAACTCGGCAATCCGTGGTGTCTGCGGCTGAAAGCCCCGATTTGGCTGTTGAGAATCATCACGTCGTGCGGCGATTTGGTCGGTCGGCTGACAGGTCGCGTAACGGCATTGAACAACGATAAATACCACATTCTGAAACAGCGAAACTGGCGTTGCGACATCGATCCGGCGCGTCGCGAATTGGGCTACGAACCGCACTATCAACTGGAGCGTGGCGTGAAGGAAACCATTGCGTGGTACAAGGAGAATGGATGGCTTTAAACGAGGTTTGACAAAGAAAAATCGAAAAAATATGGCAAAAAACAAGGCACTTGGGTTGAAAAAGATATTCTGTTTGGAGAAAAAACCAGTGAAGGGCTTGCTGGCCTTTGAATGGGTGGTTGTGGCCTACACGCTGCTGACCCTGTTGTTCATTTTTTTCACCTACACGAAACTGCCCCACGCCCACGCGATGATTGTCGGTCGCGTGCGCATCCTCGCCATCATCGTAGCGCTTTGGTTTGTCTATCGCCTCGCACCCTGTCCACTGACGCGAATGGCCCGTGTGGTGGCGCAGTTGGCATTGTTGGCGTGGTGGTATCCCGACACCTACGAACTCAATAGAATCCTGCCGAATCTCGACCCGATTTTCGCGCAGGCCGACCAGAATTTCTTCGGCTACCAGCCTGCCCTACTCTTTTCGCAGCGAATGCCGTGGCCGTGGTTCAGCGAACTGATGGATTTGGGCTACGCCTCGTATTTCCCGATGATTGCTGTCGTGACATTCTACTATTTTTTCTATCGTTACAACGACTTCACCACGATGTCCTTCATCTTGATGGCGTCGTTTTTCCTCTTCTACGTGATTTTCATTTTCCTGCCCGTCACAGGTCCGCAATATTACTATTTAGCCATCGGTCCCGATAAGGTGCTTGCCGCCCAGTTCGACTCGGTGGGCGACTATTTCTACCACCACACCGAGCGCATCGCCAGTCCGGGGTGGTCGAAGGGAATTTTCTATCGAATGGTTGAGAATGCCCATCAGGCAGGCGAGCGACCCACGGCGGCGTTCCCCTCGTCGCACGTCGGCATTACAGTTGTTTTGCTGTTTTTGGCGTGGAAAGCGCAGTCGCATCGGCAACTGCTTTTCTGGTGCTTACTGCCTTTCGCTGTGTTGATGTTTTTCGCAACGGTCTATATTCAGGCACATTACGTTGTCGATAGCGTAGCAGGACTTTTCGCAGGAATCGCATTCTTTATGTTATTCAGTTATCTGTCAAGATATTTCAAACAATAGTCGAAACGATTTTTTAAGGTAAAAAGATGAAAAAATTATATATCGAAACCTACGGCTGCCAGATGAATGTGGCTGATTCTGAGGTGGTTGCGTCGGTGATGCAAATGGCGGGCTACGAGCCTTGCGACAATGCCGATGAGGCCGATGCGGTGTTTTTGAACACTTGTTCGGTGCGCGAAAATGCCGAAAACAAGATTTACCATCGACTGGCCGAACTGAATGCGACGCGGAAGAAAAAAGGTTCGTTGATAGTCGGCGTTTTGGGTTGTATGGCCGAGCGCGTGAAAGAAGACCTGCTTGAAAACCACCACGCCGACCTCGTGGCTGGTCCCGACGCCTATCTACGACTGCCCGACCTCATTGCGCAGGTCGAAGCGGGTCAGAAAGCCATCGACATCGACCTTTCGACGAGCGAAACCTACCGCGACATCGTGCCGCAGCGCATCAGTGGCAACCGCATTTCGGGCTATGTCAGCATCATGCGCGGCTGCAACAATTTCTGCCATTATTGCATTGTGCCCTACACGCGAGGTCGTGAGCGCAGTCGCGATGTGGAGAGCATTTTGCGCGAGGTGCGCGACTTGAAGGAAAAAGGTTTCAAGGAGGTGACGCTGTTGGGTCAAAATGTGAATTCTTATTGTGCGAGGAACGAGGAACGAGGAGATATTCGATTCCCCGAACTGCTTCGGCTTGTCGCCCGAACTGCGCCCGAACTGCGCGTGCGCTTCACGACGAGCCATCCGAAAGATATGAGCGATGCCACGCTGCATGTCATAGCCGAGGAACCGAACATCTGCAAGCAGATTCACCTGCCCGTGCAGTCGGGCTCGAACCGAATTCTCGAACTGATGAATCGGAAATACACCCGCGAATGGTATTTGGAGCGCGTGGCGGCGATTCGTCGAATCGTGCCCGACTGTGGCCTCTCGACCGATGTTTTCGTGGGCTATCACAGCGAAACCGAGGACGACCATGAGCAGACACTTTCGCTGATGCGCGAGGTGCATTTCGACTCGGCTTTTATGTTCAAATATTCCGAACGACCGGGCACCTATGCGGCGAAACACCTGCCCGACGATGTGCCTGAAGAGGTGAAATTGAGGCGGTTGAACGAGGTGATTCAGTTGCAAAACGACCTTTCGGCACAGTCAAACCTGCGCGATGTCGGCAAGGAGTTCGACGTGTTGGTCGAGGGCTATTCGAAGCGTTCGCGACAGCAGCTTTGCGGTCGCACGGAACAGGGAAAAATGGTTGTTTTCGACAAGGGCGGCCATCATCCTTCCGAAATTGTCCGCGTCAGAATCACGAGCAGCACTGCCGCCACGCTCATCGGCGAATTGGTGAAATAAAACATTGAAAATCAAACAATTACATAAAATTTAGACCTATGAAACGAATCGTATTCTTAACAATGGCCTGTTTTTGGGCTGTCACGCAAGTTTTTTCACAGTCGGCAACCAACGAAAAGCCTTTTACGGTGCCCGAAATTACGCAATGGACGGGTGGACAGGGCTCGACCACGCTCAGCGGTCGCGTCGTTGTCAAGTCGAAAGCGCTGCAAACCGTCGCCAAGCAGTTTGCCGCCGACTATGAAGTGATGTTTGGCCAAAAACTGACCCTCGTCGGTGGAAAAGCCAAGAAAGGCGACATCGTTTTGACGCTGAAAAAACTCGACACGATGCCGTCGGAGGGTTATCAGATGACGATTGGCGACATTGTCGAAGTGGCGTCGCCTGCCGAAATCGGCGCTTTCTGGGCCACGCGCACGCTGCTGCAAATCCTCGAAACACACTCCACACTCCCGAAAGGAACAATTTCCGACATTCCGCAATATAAAATGCGCGGTTTTATGCTCGATGTAGGCCGTAAATTCGTGCCGATGCATTACCTGCGCAACCTCGTGAAAGTGATGGCGTATTATAAGATGAACACGCTGCAACTGCACCTGAACGACAACGGTTTTCCGCAGTATTTCGAGAACGACTGGATGAAGACTTCAGCCGCGTTCCGCCTCGAGTGCGACACCTATCCCGGTCTCGCCGCCAAAGACGGTCACTATACGAAGGCCGAATTCATCGAATTGCAGAAACTCGCCGAGTCGTTGTACGTGGAAATCATCCCCGAAATCGACGCACCGGCGCACGTTCTCGCCTTTACGCAATATCGTCCCGAACTCGGCTCGAAAGAGTATGGAATGGACCATTTCAACCTCTCGAATCCCGAAATCTACACGTTTATGGACGGTCTTTTCGCCGAATATCTCACGGGTAAGAACCCTGTGTTCCGTGGTCCGCGTGTGAATATCGGCACCGACGAATATTCCAACCGCGACAAAGAGGTGGTCGAGCAGTTCCGTGCCTACACCGATTATTACCTCGCCCTCATCGAAAAATATGGCAAACAGCCGATGGTCTGGGGTTCGCTCACCCACGCAAAGGGAAAAACGCCCATTCGCCACGAAAACGTGCTAATGGCTTGTTGGTCAACCGATTACGCCGAGCCCGACTCGATGATGAAACTCGGCTATCGCATTCTTTCCATTCCCGACCGCTACAACTACATTGTGCCTGCCGCCGGCTATTATTACGACTACCTGAATTGCAAATGGCTTTACGAGTCGTGGACGCCTGCGACGCTCTTCGGAAAGCCTGTCGCCGAGCAACATCCGCAGTTGGAAGGCGGTATGTTTGCCGTCTGGAACGACCACTACGGCAACGGCATTTCCACGAAAGACATCCACCATCGCCTCTATCCCGCGATGCACACCTTCTCGACGAAGTGTTGGACGGGCCAATTGACATCGTTGCCCTATGAAACATTCGACAAAAAACGACTCGAACTCAGCGAAGGGCCGGCGGTGAATGAACTCGGCAGACTGCCTGAAACCCCCGTAAAACTCGATGTTGTGGAGGCTGGTCAGCCACTGAATCTAAAAATTCAAAATTCAAAATTCAAAATTCAAAATTCAATGATGGAAGCCGGCTACGACTACGCCGTTTCTTTCGACATCGACTGCGCAACCGAGGCCAATGGCACGATTCTGACCACTGGCGAAAATGCCACGTTCTACCTCGGCGACCCCGAAACGGGTCGCTTGGCGTTCAGTCGCGACGGCTATCTCAACAAATTCAACTACAAACTGCCCGAAACCGGTCGTGTCAGCATCCGAGTCGAGGGAACCAACGCAGAAACCCGTCTTTTCGTCAATAATCGCCACCGCGAAACCCTTCGCAAGCGCGATGCCTATTCCGTTGGCGAACCGCTGAACACGATGCCCGACGCGCCCTACCACACGACCGTCTATGTGCCCACGCGTCGAATGTTCTACGTCGCCACGCTCGTGTTCCCGCTCGAAAAAGCAGGCAATTTCAAGAGTCGCGTGACGAATTTGGAGGTTCGGAAACTTTGACGAGTAGCAAGTTGGATGATACAATTCAGTTCGACAATTTTCCTCTTTAAAAACAAAAAATGTCCGAATCGATTGGCGGTTCGGACTTTTTTGTCTCCTCCCCATTTTTGGGTGGAATGTTATTTCCCTCCCACGATTTTCTTGATGTCGTTGAGTTTGTTGAGAGCTTCGACGGGTGTGAGGTTGTTGATGTCGAGACCGAGGATTTCGTCGCGAATCTGGCTGAGTACGGGGTCGTCGAGTTGGAAGAATGAGAGTTGCATTCCCTCGCGGGTGTCGGACGACGGGTGGTGGGTGATAGGTGATGGGTGTTGAGTTCCCTTCGACTTTCCCTCCAATTCCCCGAGAATCACGTTGGCCCGCTTCACAATCGACTTCGGCATTCCGGCGATGTCGGCCACGTGGATACCAAACGAGTGTTCCGAGCCGCCACGTTCGAGTTTGCGCAGGAAAATCACCTTTCCATCGACCTCTTTCACCGACACATTGTAGTTTTTGATGCGGCGGAACGACCGTTCCATCTCGTTGAGTTCGTGGTAGTGGGTGGCGAAAAGCGTTCGCGCACGCGCTTTCGGGTGTTCGTGCAGGTGCTCGACGATGGCCCACGCGATGCTGATGCCGTCGTAGGTCGAGGTGCCGCGTCCGAGTTCGTCGAACAGCACGAGCGAGCGCGGTGTGACATTGTTGAGAATGTCGGCGGCCTCGGTCATTTCGACCATAAACGTCGATTCGCCGAGTGAAATGTTGTCGCTGGCACCGACACGCGTGAAAATCTTATCGACAAGACCGATTTTCGCGCTCTCGGCAGGCACGAAAGAGCCCATCTGGGCGAGAATCGTGATGAGGGCTGTTTGGCGCAAAAGAGCCGATTTACCCGCCATATTTGGACCCGTGATGATGATGATTTGCTGTTGTTCGGTGTCGAGTTCGATGTCGTTGGGAACGTAGTGTTCGCCGAGTGGCAGTTGCTGTTCGATGACGGGATGGCGACCCTGTCGGATGTCGAGCACGTCGTCGTCGCTGATGACGGGTCGCACATAGCGGTTTTCCTCGGCAATCTTCGCAAACGACAGCAGACAGTCGAGTCGGGCGACGAGCGCGGCATTCACCTGAATCTGCGGAATGAAATCCTGCATCGCCACCACCAGTTCGTTGAACAGTCGCTCTTCCATCGCGAGAATTTTCTCGTCGGCACCGAGGATTTTCTCCTCGTATTCCTTCAGTTCGGGCGTGATGTAGCGCTCGGCCTGCGCCAGCGTCTGCTTGCGAATCCATTCCTGCGGAACTTTGTCTTTATAGGTGTTTCTGACTTCGAGATAATAGCCGAAAACGTTGTTGTAGCCGACTTTCAGCGACGGAATGCCCGTTTGTTGGCTCTCGCGTTCCTGAATCTGAAGAAGATAACTGCGTCCGTTCGACGAAATGTTGCGCAGTTCGTCGAGTTCGCTGTTGAAACCGCGTGCGATGACGTTGCCTTTCGACACCAGTTGCGGTGGGTCGGGCTGGATTTCGCGGGCGATGCGGTCGCGGATGGTTTCGCAGAGGTTGAGGCGATTGCCGATGTCGGTCAGTGCAGCAGGCAAGCCACCCTTGGGTTCCAGCGCTTTTTTGATGGGTTCGATGGCCAACAGTGCATTTTTCAGTTGCACGACCTCACGCGGCGACACGCGCCCGACGGCCACTTTCGAAATGATGCGTTCGAGGTCGCCGATGCGCTGCAGTTGTTGGTCGATGAGTTCGCGGAAATTTGGTTCGCGGAAGAAATAATCCACCACGTCGAGCCGATGGTTGATGGGCGTGACTTCTTTCAATGGAAACACCAGCCAACGGTGCAACATTCGGCCTCCCATCGGTGTAGTCGTGCGGTCGATGACGTTGAAAAGCGAGATGCCGCCGTCTTGCATCGGTTGTACGAGTTCGAGCGAGCGAATCGTGAATTTGTCGAGTCGCACGTATTGATCTTCCTCGATGCGTTGTAGGTGGGTGATGTGGCCGACCGACGTGTGCTGCGTCATTTCGAGATATTGCATCACTGCTCCAGCCGCAATCACGCCGTTGCGCAGTTGTTCGACGCCGAAGCCCTTCAACGAGTGCGTTCCGAAGTGCTTCAGCAGTTTCTGGTTGGCGGTTTGCTCGGTGAAAACCCAGTCGTCGAGTTCGAAAGTCGAGAACGAGGCCACTGCCCTACCCGACGCCCCGAAATATCGCTCGAAATCGGCCTTTTTTTCGCGACAATAAAGCACTTCCTTCGGTTGGAAATTGCCCAGAAGTTTATCGACATAGTCGTAGGCACCCTCGCCCGTCAGAAATTCGCCGGTGGAAATGTCGAGAAACGCCACACCACAGGCCGTTTTCCCGAAATGCACGGCAGCCAGAAAGTTGTTTTCCTTGTAGTTCAGCACGTTGTCGCTCATCGCCACACCCGGCGTCACCAGTTCGGTCACGCCGCGTTTCACGAGCGTTTTCGTCAGTTTCGGGTCTTCGAGTTGGTCGCAAATGGCTACGCGCCGCCCTGCGCGAATCAGTTTCGGCAGGTAGGTGTCGAGTGCGTGATGGGGAAAGCCCGCCATCTCTGTGTCGCCAGAATTTCCGCCGTTGTTGCGCCGCGTGAGCGTGATACCCAGAATCCGCGATGCCACGACAGCATCCTCGCCGTAGGTCTCGTAGAAGTCGCCGCAGCGAAACAGCAGCACCGCGTCGGGATATTTCTCCTTGAAAGCGAAAAACTGTTTCATCATCGGCGTCAAGCCTTTATCTTTCGTAGCCATATTTTTCCTAAAAATGTTTCAACAATCGAATTACGAGAAGCAAAGGTACGAATAAAAATCGGAAAAAATACATTTCTTGCAAAAAAACAACGTCGGAAATTTGGACTTTCAACAAAAAAGTGTACCTTTGCAGGGTATCTATGAAAAAAAAAGATAGTCATGGAAGTTAGGATTTGCAAAGAAAAAAACTGTGTGAGGATTTTGCTTACGGGTCGGCTCGATTCTACTGCTGCCGCCACTGCTACTACGCTCATTGAGAAGGGTTTGGCCGAATACGAACCCATCAGCGACCTTGTCTGTGACGCGCAGGATTTGGAGTATATTTCCAGTGCCGGACTGCGAATTTTTCTCATGCTCGCCAAGAAATATTGCAATTTTCGCGTGACGAATGCCACCCAGAACGTCTATGAGGTTTTCGACATGACGGGTTTCACGAAAATGATGACCGTCGAGCGTGCTTTGCGACGACTGAGCATCGACGGACTCGAAGAAATCGGTCGTGGCGGTGTCGGAATCGTTTATCGCATCGACGACGAGACGATTATCAAGGTTTTCCGCGAGGGAACCAGCCTCGACGAAGTCAAGCGCGAAATCACGATGGCAAAAGAGGCTTTCGTGCTGGGAATGTCCACCGCCATTTCGTTCGACTGCGTGCAAGTGGGAAACCAGTACGGTCTGATTTATGAACTGCTGAAAGCGCATACGCTGAGCACGATAGTCGGTCGCGAACCCGAAAGAGTCGATGATTTCGCCCGACTCTATGCCAATATGTTCCGCCATCTGCACAGCATCGAAGTGCCGTCGTATAGTCCGATTCCCAACGCCGCGCAGCAAGAAGAGCAGTCGATTCGCACGCTCGAACGCTATTTCGACACCGCGAGCATCGACATTTTGTTGCAAATTGCCGGCAATATTCCAAACGCTAATCGGCTGTTACACTGCGACTTACAATCCAAAAACATCTTGATGCAGGGTTCCGAACCGATGCTGATTGACATGGGTGAGGTTTGCAGCGGCCATCCCTTGATGGATTTAGGCCATTCTTATTCGGCGATGGTCGAACTCGTGGGCGACTACGAGGCGGTCATCGGTCTGCCGAAGCCCTTGGGCAGCGATTTGTGGATGCGCATGGCCAACTACTATTTCGAGGGTTTGAGCGCCGCCGAAATCGCCCATCGCTTGGAGCAAATCAACGTGGTCAGCCGCGTGCGCAACTTCAGTTGGCTTTCGCTGAGCGACTCCTTCCCCGAGGAAGTCATTCGCGAGTGCCAGGAACTTTTCGTCGTGAAAGTCTTGAATCAGAAAGAAAAATTGTTAGACATCAGTAAAACATTTAACGATTGGACCTTATGAATTTAGATAAATTTAACCGCTGGCGCAAGTCGCTTCAGACACGCTCGACCATCATTGTGCTCGTCTTGGCAGCCGTTCTCATCGAATTGACCTCGTTGGTGCAGTATTTCTATGCCCGTCAAGGCATTCGCGAGGGTGTGGAGCATCGTGCCAAGACAGAACTCCAATTGAAAAACCTCGAAATTCAGCGAGTGATGACCGCCGTCGAAACTGCCGTCGATAACTCGGTTTGGATGATTGAGCAACAATTGGCATACCCCGATTCATTGCGGGGAATCCTTCGTCAAATCGTCAAGAAAAATCCGATGATTATTGGCACTGCCGTAGGTTTTGAGCCGAATTTCTATCCGAAATACGGACGATGGTTCGAACCTTACGCCACGCGCACGGAAGATGGCTTTATCGAAGTGGTGCAAATTGGTTCCGAAGAGCATGACTACCATCAAATGGAATGGTATTCCAAGCCAAAAGAACTGGGTAAAGGCTATTGGTCGGAACCCTATTTCGACAAAGTTGGCGCGATGAAAATGCTCTGCACCTATGCCGTTCCCATCCACGATTCCAAAGGTCGCACGGTGGGTGTGGTCGGTGCCGATGTGTCGCTCGACTGGTTGAGCGACCTCCTCAACGCGAACCCCATCTATCCTTCGGCCTACAACCTGCTGATTTCGCGTACGGGAAAACTGATGGCTTGTCCTGTGGAAAGCCTGATTTTGAACGCCAACATCCATGAGGCAACCGCCCGCGTCGAAGACACGACCGTGAATCGCATCAACCAGCAGATCATGTCGGGAATCAGCGGTCAGGCAACCGTCATCAACGAACAAGGCGAGAAAGACTACGTTTACTATGCGCCTGTGGAGGGCGAAACGGGCTGGTCGATGGCTGTCGTATGCAGCGACCGCGATATTTTCAAGAGTTTGCGACAAGTCGCCTTCAACCTGCTGCTGCTGATGCTCGTGGGTTTGGCATTGATGTCGTATATCCTTTTCCGCACGATTCGCGGTTATAAGAATTTGCAGGCTATCTCAGCAGAAAAAGAGCGCATCGGTAGCGAACTCCACATCGCCAGTGCTATTCAGATGAGCATGTTGCCCAAACTCTTTCCGCCCTACCCCGACCGCGACGACCTCAATATTCTCGGTTCGCTCACGCCAGCGAAGGAAGTGGGCGGCGACCTTTACGACTTCTATCTCCGCGACGAAAAACTGATTTTCATCATCGGCGACGTCAGTGGAAAGGGCGTTCCTGCCTCGTTGGTGATGGCGGTGACACGCTCGCTGTTCCGCACCCACTCGGCCCACGAGTCCGACCCGAGCCGCATTTTGACCCTGATGAACGACTCGATGGCGGAAATGAACGAATCGAATATGTTTGTCACCTGTTTCCTCGGCTCTTTCGACCTGCCAACGGGTCGTCTGCGCTACAGCAACGCCGGCCACAACGCCCCGATGCTCGTCGGACAAGGCGTCGGAATGTTGCCCGTCGAGTCGAACATTCCGCTCGGTGTGATGAACGGATGGCGCTATCCTTTGCAAGAGGTCATCATCGAGCCGCAAACGACGATATTCCTCTACACCGACGGACTGACCGAGGCCGAAAACATCAACAGAACGCAGTTTGGCATGGAAAGAATGATGCAAACGGCCCAATCCATGTATGAAAAAGGCCAACATTCACCCGACAAACTGCTGCCGGCGATGGGCGATGCGGTCAAGGCATTTGTTGGCGAGGCCGAACAAAGCGACGACCTGACGATGTTCGCCATCCAATATACCAAGACGAAGCGAGCCGTGCGCATGCAGCGCAGCATCACCCTGACCAACGACGTTCAAGACGTGCCGAAACTCTCGGCTTTCGTCGATGAAGTGTGCGAAGAAATGGGCTTCGAAGCCACTGAAACGATGCAGATGAACCTCGCCATCGAAGAAGCGGTGGTCAATGTGATGAACTACGCTTATCTGCCTGGTACACAAGGCGATATCGACATCGTGGCGCAGGCCGACGACCTTTGCCTGAAATTCACCATCAGCGACTCAGGCACACCCTTCGACCCGACCGCCCGACCCGAGGCCGACACGACGCTTTCGGCTGAGGAACGACCCATCGGCGGACTGGGCATCTACTTGGTGCGACAACTGATGGACAGCATCAACTACGAGCGCATCGACAACAAAAACGTCTTGACGCTTCGCAAAAAACTCACGTCGAATGAAATCGTCGATTAAACCATCTGAAAAATGATTCATCTAAGCATTAAAATCACTAAAATTCAATAGAAATATGAACACAACATTCAAAGAGGAAAACGGTAATTTCGTAATGAAGTTTGAAGGGCGTCTCGACACCGCAGCCGCTCCGCAGGTGGAGAAGGAAATGCAGCAACTCTACGAGTGCGATGGCCATGATGTCGTGCTCGACTGCACAGAAATGGAATACATTTCGTCGAGTGGTCTGCGACTATTTCTCGGTCTGCTGAAAACCGCCAAACCAAAGGGAAGCCACGTCTATATCACGGGACTCAACGACGACCTTCGTCAGGTGTTCACCATGACGGGTTTCATCAATCTTTTTGAGTTTAAATAACCGATTTTTCGCGGTTTTTGAGCCTTTAATGTGCCTCAAGCCAGTTGTCGCCCCAGCCACAGTCGGCCACGAGCGGCACGTTGAGGCTGTAGGCATTCTGCATCTCCTCTAAGACGATGGCCTCTACCCTACTCTTTTCCTCGGGAACGACCGAGAAATTGAGTTCGTCGTGGACTTGCAGAATCATTTTCGAGCGTATTTTTTCGGCTTTGAATCGCTCGTGAATGCGAATCATCGCCACCTTGATGATGTCGGCGGCTGAGCCCTGAATCGGTGCGTTGATGGCGTTGCGCTCGGCGAAATTGCGCACGGTGGCGTTGCGCGAATTGATGTCGGGCAGATAGCGCCGACGGTGGAACAGTGTTTCGGCATAACCGCGCTCGCGAGCCGTCTGTTTCGCTTGTTCCATATAGTCGTGCACACGCGGGAAGGTCTGGAAAAAGCCGTCGATAAGCATTTTCGCCTCGTCGCGGCTGATGTCGAGCCGATCGGCCAGTCCAAAGATGGTGATGCCGTAGATGATGCCGAAATTGGCGCGTTTCGACTTCGTGCGCTCGTCGCGGGTGACGTCGTCGATATTTTTTTTGTAGATGGTGGCGGCGGTGGCGGCGTGCAGGTCTTTGCCTTCGCGGAAGACGCGAATCATATTTTCGTCGCCCGACAGATGGGCCATCACGCGCAATTCAATTTGGCTGTAGTCTGCTGAAAAGAATTGACAATTTTCTTCTGGAACGAAGCATTTTCTGATTTCTTTTCCGTCTTCTCCCCTGACGGGAATGTTTTGCAGGTTCGGGTCGCTCGACGAAAGTCGTCCAGTCGCTGTGACGGCTTGGTTGAACGAGGTATGAATACGACCCGTTTGCGGATTGATGAGTTTTGGAAGTGCATCGACATAGGTGCCGAGCAATTTCTTCAAACCACGATAATCAAGGATTTCTCCGACGATGGGACTCTTCGAGCGCAGTTGCATCAGCACTTCTTCCGACGTGACAAACTGTCCCGTTTTCGTCTTCTTCGGTTTCTCAATGATTTTCATTTTTCCGAAGAGAATGTCGCCCACTTGCTTCGGACTTGAAATGTTGAACGGCTCGCCTGCCAACTCGTAAATGTGTTGTTCGAGTTGCAACATTCTTTCGGTAAAAAGTTTTGACGTTTCTGACAATGCTTTCGTGTCTAAACAAACGCCGTTCATCTCCATTTCGGCCAAGACGGGCATCAGTGGCATTTCGATGTCGTGGAACAACGACTCTATACCAGCCTCTTTCAGGCGCGGCTCAAGCACGTTTTTCAGGCGCAGTGTGATGTCGGCGTCCTCGCAGGCGTATTCATAAACTTGCGACGGCAGTAGGTCGCGCATCGATCGCTGTCCCCTACCCTTCGCGCAGATGAGTTGGTCGATGTGGATGGTCTGGTAGTTCAGCAGCGTCTCGGCCATATAGTCCATATTGTGGCGCAGTTCGGGTTGCAGCAGGTAATGGGCAATCATCGTGTCGAACATCGGGCCTTTCAACTCGATTCCGTAGCGAGCCAACACCTCGAGGTCATATTTCAGATTCTGTCCGATTTTCAGAATTTTCGGATTTTCATAGACAGGTCTAAAAATTTCGACAATTTTTTGCGCCTCGTTGCGTTCGCCTGGCACGGGAACGTAAAATGCCTTCGTTTCTTCGACGGCGAAGCTCAAACCGACCAATTCCGCCTCAATCGGGTTCGTCGAGGTGGTTTCCGTGTCTAAACTGAGAATTTCATTTGTCAAGAAAAAATCACAAAGTTTTTGCATTTCTTCTTGATTATCAATGAGTTGGTAATTGTGAGGGGTCGTCTGAAGGGTCAAAAAATCGGGATTTTTTTGGATTTCCGTAACCTCGGGCGCAAAATTTCCAAACAAATCGAGCTGTCCATTAACAATTTTTGGTGTTTGTGTCGGTTTTTTAAGAATTTTGTCGGCCAAGGTCTTGAACTCGAGTTCGGCGAAGAGGGCACGTAATTTTTCCTCGTCGGGTTCGCGAAGTTGCAGCGAATCCAAATCGAGTTCAATTGGAACGTCGGTTCGAATCGTCGCGAGGAATTTCGACATCCGAATATCATCGACGTGCGCCTCGACTTTCTCGCGCAATTTCCCCTTGATTTGGTCGGAATTTTCCAAAAGATTGTCGATGTTGCCAAACTCCTCGATGAGTTTCACGGCGGTTTTCTCGCCTACGCCTGGACAGCCCGGGAAATTGTCCGACGAGTCGCCCATCAGCGCCAAAAGGTCGATGATTTGGTCGGTATTTTCGATGCCATATTTCGCGCAAACCTCTTTCGGTCCCATTTTTTCGTAGCCACCGCCGTGACGCGGACGGAACTGGAAAATGTTGTCGCGAACGAGTTGTCCGTAGTCCTTGTCGGGTGTCAGCATATAGGTTTCAACGCCCATTTTCCCCGATTTCATCGAGAGTGTGCCAATCACGTCGTCGGCCTCGAACCCATCGACTTGCAAGCACGGAATGTGCCACGCCTCAAGCAATTGCTTGATGATCGGCACCGAGCGTTTGATGTCCTCGGGTGTCTCCTCGCGCTGTGCTTTGTACTCGGGAAATGCCTCGTTGCGGAAAGTTTTTCCGTGGTCGAAAGCCACGCCGATGTGCGTCGGCTGCTCTTTGGTGATAATCTCGTTGAGCGTGTTCACAAAGCCCATCACAGCCGATGTATTCAGCCCTTTCGAGTTGATGCGAGGGTTCTTGATGAAAGCGTAATACGCGCGGTAAATCAGCGCGTAAGCGTCGAATAGAAACAGTTTTTTCATACGAATTTCAATTTTATCGCGTAAAATTACAACTTTTTTTGCAGAAAATCCCGATTTTTTCTGTAATTTTGTCCTGAAAAAATAAATTTTATGGATTATTCATCGATTATCAAACAGCCGATTTCGACAGAAATTGCCGATTTCATCGAGATTTTCAACCAATCGCTGACCCACGAAGACGGAATGCTCGGACAGGTTCTCGAACACATTCGACAGCGCACGGGCAAGCGGATGCGACCGATTTTGATTCTGCTCATTGCGAAGAGTTTCGGCAAAATTTCGCCCGTGACACAGCACGCTGCCGTGGGCTTGGAACTGCTGCACACGGCCTCGCTCGTCCACGACGACGTGGTCGATGAGAGTTCAGAACGGCGCGGACAGGCCTCGGTGAATGCGACCTATAATAACAAGGTGGCGGTGTTGGTGGGCGATTTCATTCTTTCGACCGCGCTGCTGAACGTGGCGAAAACGGGCGACCAACGCATCGTGGAAAACCTCGCCGAACTGGGTCGAACGCTCTCGAATGGCGAGATACTACAACTGACGAACATTCAGAACGAGGACTTCTCGGAAGAGGTTTATTATCAGGTGATTAACCAAAAAACAGCGGCACTTTTCGAAGCTTGTGCCGGCATTGGAGCGCTTTCCGTTGGAGCCGACGAGGAAGTGGTGGAAGAGGCGAAGCGGTTTGGCCAGAATTTGGGCATTATTTTCCAAATTCGCGACGATATTTTCGACTATTACGATTCGCCCGAAATCGGTAAACCGACAGGCAACGATATGGCCGAGGGAAAACTGACGCTGCCCGTGATTTATGCGCTCAACCATTCGTCGTTCGACTCGATGACGAAACTCGCCCGAAAAGTGAAAGCAGGCACCATCAATCCCGATGAAATCGCCGTTTTGGTGGAATTTGCGAAGCAACAGGGCGGTATTGAATACGCTGAAAAACGGATGTGGGAATTCCACGCCGAGGCCGTCGGATTCATCGAGAAAAGGGTAGAGGACCCCGCTGTTCGCGAAGCCCTCCACGCCTATCTCGATTATGTCATCAAGCGGAATAAATAGTTGTTTTCCGCCGCTGAAAACTTAGAAAAACTTGATTTCCTGACCTTCAATTTCGCTGAGAAGCAGGTTGGCAAGACGTGATGTGCCGAGTCGTAACCATTTGTTATTCAGCCACTTATCACCCAGAACTTCCTTCACAATCGTGTAGTAGATCAGTGCGTCGCTCACGGTGTTGATGCCGCCAGCCGGCTTGAAACCAACCTGAATACCCGTCTCGTCGTAGTATTCCTTGATGGCCTGACACATCACGTATGCAGCTTCGGGCGTGGCCGAAATTTTCTCTTTTCCCGTCGAAGTTTTGATGTAGTCGCCACCGGCATACATCGATAAAATCGACGCTTTTTTAATGTTCGAGCCTGTCACGATGTCGCCAGTTTCCAAAATCACCTTCATCGCCACATCGTCGCCACAGACCTGTTTCAACTCCGAAATTTCCTCGCAAACGCTCTCATAATCGCCGCTGAGGAATTTTCCGACTGGCATTACAATGTCGATTTCCGTTGCGCCATCTTTCACGGCAAGGGCGGTTTCGGCAATTTTCACCTCGATCAACGCCTGCGACGAGGGGAAACTACCGCTCACGCAAGCCACCTCGACACCCTCGACTTCGAGCGTCTCGCTCACCGTGCGGGCGAAGCAGGGATAGACGCAAATCGTAGCCACGTGGGGTAGGGCAGGGTATTGCGCCGCAAAGTCGTTCACGCGCTCGGTGAAAGCCATCACGCTCTCGTCAGAGTCGGTGGTTTTCAGCGTGGTCAGTTCGATGCTGCCAAAAAGGAATTTTTTCACGTCGAGCGTGTCGTTTTCAGGCACTTTCTCGGCAATGAGTTTCGTGACGGCGGCTTTTACCTGCGCGTCATCCACTTCGAGGTTGTATTTCTTCAGAATATCCTCGATTTTGTTGCTGTAATTGATGCTTTCTTTTGCCATAATTTTCTTATTTAATGTTTAAAAATGGTCGGTTTCATCGTCATTTTATGCTTTTAGTTTTGGATTCTCGATGTGGCGCAGCGAATCGCGATTCGTCTTTTTCTCGATGCTCTTTTTGAGTTCGTCCGTGAGGTCGATGCCCGTTTGATTCGCCAGACAGAGCAACACCCACAGAATATCGGCCATTTCTTCGCCGAGCGCCTGCTGTCCGTTGTCTTCGCTGCGAGGGTCGGTCGTTTTCCACGACTGGTCGCCGTAGCGTCGTGCCATCACACGCGCCAGTTCGCCGACTTCCTCCGTCAGCACCGCCAGATTCGTCAGTTCCGAGAAATAGCGAACGCCGTATTCGCTAATCCATTGATTCACAATGTTTTGTGCTTCTTTGATGGTCATAATTATAATTGCTAATATAATCTTGTTTTTTCATCTTACACCCAATCTTCCACTCACCAGAATAGAATAAATATCCTATGAATAGAATACTAGAAATCAATAATAATTTTGCAAATATGTTTATGATTTTTGATTCCCAGATCAATTTCGGTAAAATTAGTATGAATCCGCCCCAATATAAAATTCTAAAAATACTTATACCTAAAATGTTGTATCCAGATATTTGTGTGTAGTATAATGATAGAAGTAATATCCATTGAATAATTGGGATACTAATTGCCAGAATAAGCATCAAAATACCTAAATAAAATACTATATTGATAATATTCCTTTTCATTTTTATCTGAATTAAATAACGTATATGATAATGAGAGTCATAATTCTAAGCTCCTCCATATGATATTGCTAAAAAAATGTAAGTCAAAAATAGCCATCCTCCAGCAAAGACCTTAGCTAATCGTGATCCTTTTCTATGAATGAGAAGGAAATATAGGCAGAACAAAGCAAACAATCCACATATATTTAAATTTAACAGCCAGTAAAATTCGTTTCCTATTAGCAAACTTGCAAACCAATTTACGAATAATATAACTGGCGTATAGATGGTTATTTTATCAATTTTCTTTTCTGTTTCCATTATTCTTTGTTTTTAGTGTCCATACAAATCGTTACAGGCCCATCATTTTCAAGTTTCACTTGCATATAGGCTCCAAATTCGCCCGTTCCAACGGCTTTTCCGATGATTTTTCCGAGTTCTGAGCAGAATGACTCGTAGAGCGGAATGCTGATTTCGTGCCTTGCAGCGCGAAGCCACGACGGACGATTTCCCTTTTTGTACGAGGCAAACAACGTAAACTGGCTGACGACCAACGCCTCGCCGCCCATATCGATAATACTCCTGTTCATCACGCCTGCGTCATCGTCGAAGATGCGCAGATTGGCGATTTTGCGCACGAGCCAATCGACATCCTCCTGTGTGTCGCGTTCTTCCACGCCCAGAAGGATGAGCAAACCCTTGTCAATCGCCGATTTCTCGCGCTCCGCAATGGTCACGCTCGCGCTGTTTACTCGCTGAATAACTGCTCTCATCAGTTTTTTGTTTGCAAAGATACGGGAAAAAACTGTAATGACAAAATTCTCCGCCTTTTATTGATGAAAATGCTCGTAGATGAGCGTTGATTTTTTTGTTCCGACAACCGCCGTAAGTTCTTGAATTTCAGCACTTTTAATCTTCTTGACGCTCTTAAAATGTTTCAAAAGTAGATCGCGAGTCTTTGGTCCAACGCCCGGAATGTCGTCTAACTCACTGTGTAGCAAATGTTTAGAGCGTTTGTCTCGATGAAAGGTGATGGCGAAACGGTGAACCTCGTCCTGAATGCGGGCGAGGAAATGGAAAAGTTCGCTATTTGTCTCTAAACCAATGACTTGCGGCGGATTTCCGAAAAGTAATTCGTTGGTACGGTGGCGCTTGTCCTTGGCGAGTCCAGCGATGGGAATTTGCAGGCCAAGTTCACCCTCGACAACCTCGCGCACGACCGACATTTGCCCGATTCCACCGTCGGTGATGATGAGGTCGGGTAGGGTAGCGCCCTCGTCCATCATACGGCTGTAGCGTCTGCGCACCACTTCCTGCATCGACGCGTAGTCGTCGGGACCTGTCACCGTCTTGATGTTGTATTTTCGATAGTCCTTTTTCGACGGTTTCATCGCCTTGAACACCACACATCCAGCCACCGCATCGGTGCCAGAAATGTTGGAATTGTCGAAACATTCAATTTGGTAGGGCAGTTTCGGCAGTTTGAGTTTCGCCTGCAATTCCTTCATCAACCGCGTCTGTTTTTGTTCAGGATTCAGTTTTTCCGCCTGTTTCAATCGGTCGAACTTGTATTGTTTCCCGTTCATTTCCGACAAATCGAGCAGGTGCTTTTTGTCGCCTCGCTGCGGCGTAAACCATTCCGCATCGGGCAATTTCCACGACAGTTCAAACGGAACAATTACCTCTTTCGCTGTCGATTTGAATCGCTCTCGAATCTCTGGAATCGCCGTCAAAAGCAATTCTTCGTCGGTTTCATCGAGTTTTCGCTTGTATTCGTAGGTAAAACTCTGGTTAATTGTGCCGTTTTTGACGTGAATATAGTTGATGAAGGCGTTTTTATTCGCGTCGTCATCGGTAATCGTAAAAACATCGACATCTTGAATCGTGTAGCTGACAATCTCGCTTTTTGCGCAGAAATTCTCGATGAGAACGTACTTTTTCTTCAATTCTTCCGCCTCTTCAAAGCGCAATTTTTCGGCCTTTCTCATCATTTCCTCGTAGATTTTCTTGCTCAAATCGCGCGTGTTGCCTTTCAGAATTTCTTTCGCCTGAGCGATATTTTCCACGTATTCATCGTGATTTTGCTTCCCGATACACGGTGCATCGCAATTATGAATGTGAAATTCCAGACAAGGTTTGTATTTTCCTTGTTCAATGCCCTCTTTTGTCATCGGAAGCCGACAAGTTCGCGGTTTATAGAGTTTTTTGATGAGTTCTAGAATCGCATACATACTCCCTATGTGCGAATAAGGCCCGAAATACGTTCCAACCTTTTTATTAATGGTGCGCGTCTTGAAAATACGCGGAAGGTATTCTTTCGTCACGCAAATGCTTGGATAGGTTTTCCCGTCTTTCAGCAGGACGTTGTAACGCGGATTGTATTTTTTGATGAGCGCATTTTCCAGCAGCAACGCATCTTCCTCCGAATTGACAACCGTATAGGAAATATCCCAAATTTTGCTGACGAGCACTTTTGTCTTAAAGCGATCGACCTCTTTGTGGAAATACGAGGAGACGCGATTTTTCAGATTCTTGGCCTTGCCGACATAGATAATCGTCTGTTCGCGGTCATAGAATTGATAGCTGCCTGGTTTCTCTGGCAACCGTCGCACAATCGTTCTCAGATGTGCCAATCGCTTCTCGTTTTCTTCTTTCGTCATCGCTGCAAAGCCCCTATATTAGCAGGTTCTCAAAAATTGCGTTTCACGTGAAACGTTTTTGTTTTGATTTCGCGAGGCAATAAAAGTTTAGACAACCATCAACGTCGTGAGGTCGATGCCTTCGAACAGGTCGCGTCCGTGAAGTCCTTCGTCGTGAATTTCGATGATGAAATTCATATAGATTTTTTTCGGGTGGAAATGGTTCACCAACTTCCACGTGGCTTTGGCCGTTCCGCCGGTCGCTAACAAGTCGTCGTGAATCAGCACGACATCGTCGGGTGTAATCGAATCGATGTGCATTTCGACAGTATCAACGCCGTATTCCTTCGAAAATTGTTCCTTGATGACCGTTCCGGGCAATTTTCCGGGTTTACGAGCCAGAACGATGCCACAACCCAAGCGCGCGGCGAGGGCAGAGCCCATCACAAAACCGCGGCTTTCGATACCGACAATTTTCGTGATGCCCTTGTCTTTGTAGATTTCATACAGTTCGTCGAGCATAATCTTCACACACTCAGCGTTTTTGTAAAGCGTAGTCACGTCGCGGAAATTGATTCCTTTTTTCGGGAAATCAGGAATGCAACGCAGGTTGTCAATCAAAATTTGGTTGTTCATACTTTTTTCAATTTATATTTTACTATTTTTTCTTTTACTCCTTTACTCCCCAACTCCTTACTCCCCACCAAATAGTTTCACGTGAAACCTAACGTCCCAGAAGCACCAGTAGCACGTTGATGTCCGACGGCGACACGCCTGGAATGCGACTCGCTTGTGCCAGCGTCTCAGGGTTGATTCGTTCGAGTTTTTGTCGTGCCTCGGTGGAAATTTCGTGGAGTTCGGCATACTTAAATCGGTCTTTGATGCGGATGTTTTCCAATCGGTGCATCTTTTCTGCCACGAGTTTTTCGCGCTCGATATAACCTTTGTATTTGATTTTGATTTCAGCAGCTTCGGCGATTTCTTCGCGTCGATTTTTCGGCGAAAGTATCGCGGTTTTCAGTTCGGGAATCACCTCAGCGAGTTTCGCGATAGATAGTTGTGGACGCGCGATGAGATCGGCGATTTTGCAGCCAAATTGGAGTGGGGTAGTGCCAAGATTTTCTAGCGCACTGTTGATGTCGCGAGGTTTTACGGGTGTATTTTCGCAAAAATGCACGATTTTTTCGATGTTTTCTTTCTTTTCCAACCACCAATCGTATCGTTCACGCAACGCCAGTCCGAGTTCGTAGGAACGCTCAGTCAATCGGGCGTCGGCATCGTCTTGACGCAAAAGAATTCGATATTCGGCACGCGAGGTGAACATTCGGTAGGGTTCATCAACGCCCTTCGTCACCAAATCGTCGATGAGAACGCCGATGTAGGCTTCGTCGCGAGCGAGGGTGAATTGTGAAGTGTGGAGTGTGGAGTGTGGAGTGTGGGTGGTGGATTGGCTGTGCAAGGCGGCGTTCACACCTGCCATCAAACCCTGTCCGGCGGCCTCTTCGTAGCCTGTCGTTCCATTGACTTGTCCAGCAAAAAAAAGTCCGCTCAAAACCTTCGATTCCATCGAGTGATAGAGCTGTGTCGGGTCGAAAAAATCGTATTCGATGGCATAGCCCGGACGATAGATTTTCACATCGCGAAGTGCCGGAATCTGTCGCAACGCTTCGAGTTGAATGTCAATCGGCATACTCGATGAAAAACCGTTTAGATACATCTCATTCGTGTCAATTCCCTCGGGTTCGAGGAAGAGCGGATGCTGGTCGCGGTCGGGGAAGGTGACGAGTTTCGTTTCAATCGACGGACAATAGCGCGGTCCGATGCTCTGAATCTGCCCATTATATAAAGGTGAATCGTCGAGTCCCGTGCGCAGAATTTCGTGGACGTGGGCATTGGTGTTCAACAGCCAACACGACAACTGCGGCAGTGTGCGAGTGTCGATTCCTGCCGATTCCACCGCGTTTTTTTTCATATAGGAAAACTGGTGGAAATCATTCTCGCCGGGTTGTTCTTCGAGTAGGCTGAAATCGACGCTACGGCGGTCGATGCGCACGGGCGTACCCGTTTTCATTCGGTCGGAGCGGATGCCCCAGCGCGTGATGCTCTCGGTGAAGCGCGTGACGGCAGGCTCGGCCATCCGACCGCCTGGCACCATCCGCCGACCCACGTGTAGCAGGCCGTTGAGGAAGGTTCCAGCGGTGACAACAATGCTTTTCGCGCGAAATTCCACGCCCCAAACCGTCCGAACACCCACTGCTGTGCCGCGACAACCGTCGCCATTCTCGTGACCAAAAGGTTCCACGAGCAATTCTTCAACTTGGTCTTGCCAAATGTCCAAACCATCGATTCCATCGAGCGTTTCACGCCATTTTCCGATGAATTTTTCGCGGTCGCACTGCGCTCGTGGACTCCACACTGCCGGCCCCTTGCCCCGATTCAGCATCCGAAACTGGATAGTCGTGGCATCGGTGACGCGACCCATTTCGCCGCCGAGTGCATCTAACTCCCTGACAATCTGGCCTTTAGCGATTCCACCCACAGCCGGATTGCACGACATTTGCGCAATTTTGTTCATGTCCATCGTAATCAGACAAGTTTTCGCGCCCATGCGTGCCGCAGCGGTGGCCGCCTCGCATCCCGCGTGACCGCCTCCGATGATGATGACGTCGTAGTTGAATAGCATCGTGTTCCCGTCAAAATCGTTTTTACGTTTGCAAAGGTACTAAAAAAGAATAAAAAACGTAATAATATTTGCATTTTATTTTGAACTTCACGCAAATATCTGTAATTTTGCGCCGAAAAAATTTAAAAAGAACATGGAAACGAAAAGACGCATAGCCTCTTGGGTGCTGTTGGCAGTGTTTCTGCCAATGCTGCTTTTGTCGTCGCTCCATGTTCATGAAACTCCGACGGGCACGCAAAACAGTTGCGAAGCCTGTGTCGATCACCATTGTGGCGGACATTTCGGACAACAGACCTTGCCGATGCACCCGTGTCTGCTCTGCGAATTTCTCTCGCTGCCGATTCTGTTGGCTGCCGTTGTGGCAATCGTCCATTGTTTTCGAAGAGTTTCACCGCTTTTCAGCATCCAAATCAACCATCGAACCCACCGAATTTGCGGCGTTCTCGTGCCGAGAGCCCCTCCCGTCGTTTGAAAAATCAATTTTCCACCTCATTATTGTTTTTTCAAATAGACATTCAGTATGATCAATTTATTTTTGGCTGCTATGCTGACGGTCGTGAGTCCGCCCGACACCACCGTAACGCTTCAAAACGTGACGGTGAAGGGACAGCGGCAACGCGACTATCAGATGCGTTCATCGCAGTCGTCAGTACAGGTTAGCCACGACTACCTTCAACAACATTTCGCCGGCAGTCTGATGCAGACGCTCGAAAGCATTCCGGGTGTGAAGGCTATGAGCATCGGGTCGGGGCAGTCGAAGCCCACGATTCGCGGACTCGGTTTTAACCGAATGGCTGTCAGTGAAGACGGTATCAAGCACGAGGGACAGCAGTGGGGCGACGACCACGGACTGGAAATCGACCAGTTTGCCGTCGATCGCGCCGAGGTCATCAAAGGTCCGGCGGCGTTGCTTTACGGTAGCGATGCCATCGGCGGCGTGCTCAATCTTTACACCAACCACGTGCCGACGGAGCCGTTCAGCAGTGCCGTGCAACTGTTTGGTCGCACGAACAACGAGCAAATCGGCCTTTCGGCGAAGGTCGGCGGTCGCCACGGTCGCTTTTTCTACCGTGCCAACGCCACTTTCATCGACTATGCCGACTATCGCGTGCCGACGGACAGCATACAATATTATTCGTACTACATCCGTCTGAAAGACCAGCGACTGCGCAACACTGCCGGTCTGGAGCGCGACGGTAGCGTGATGTTCGGCTATGCCGGCTACCATTTCCACACCGATGTGCGCATTTCCGACAGTTATTCGAAGAGCGGATTTTTCGCCAATGCCCATGGTTTGGAGGTGCGACTTTCCGACATCGACTACGACCGTTCGCGGCGCGACATCGACCTGCCGTATCAGTGGGTGAACCATCTGAAAGTTACGAGTCATACCGTTTGGCACACCGAAAAGACCACCGCGAAGGCGAATCTGGCTTACCAGCGCAACCTGCGCGAAGAACATTCCGAACCCATCAGCCACGGCTATATGCCTACGCCCGACGGCACTTTAGAACGACGATTCGACAAAAGCACGTGGACGGCGATTCTTAGTTTGAGCCAGCAACTCGGCGAGCGTCACGAACTGAACGTCGGTGCGAGTGCCGAATATCAGCACAACCGGCGCAGTGGATGGGGTTTTATTATTCCCGATTTCGAGACGCTGAGCCTCGGAGCCTATGCTTTCGACCGTTTTACCGTCTGCGAACATCTGAAACTGAACGCCGGAATGCGCTACGACCACGCCCAGACGAAGATTCAGAGTTATCACGATTGGTATCAAACGCCGATTTCCGACACCGATTCGGCCTATTTGCAGCGCTCGGCACGGCTTCATCGCCATTTCAACAGCATCACGTGGTCGGCAGGCATCAACTACGCCACGGGCTACTGGGTGGTGAAGGCCAATGTCGGAAAGAGTTTCCGCGTTCCCATCCCGAAAGAACTCGGTGCCAATGGTGTGAACTACCACATTTTCCGCTACGAGCGAGGCAATGCCGAACTCGATCCCGAGGAGTCGTATCAGGTCGATGTCGGCATCCATTGGGACAATGAAATCTTCTGCATCCAAGTCGATCCCTATCTCAATTATTTCCCGAACTACATCTACCTGAACCCCACGCCCACCTTCGTCGAGGGACTGCAACTCTACCACTACACCCAGGCACGAGTGCTTCGCTACGGCGTCGAGGCGCAGGCCAGTTGGCGGATGAATCGTCATTGGGAAACCGAGTTGAAGGGCGAATATCTCTATGCACGACAACGCTCGGGCGAGAAAAAAGGCTTTACACTGCCATTTTCGACGCCTTGGTCGGTCGATGCCGACGTGAAATATTCGTACGACTGGCACGGTGAGGGATTTTTCAAGTTGAACGCGCACGTCGTAGGCGCGCAAAACGAAATTGTGCCGCCCGAAAAGCCCACGGCAGGCTATTGGACACTGAATTTCTCGGCAGGAAAAGACTTTTCGTTGCGCAACAAGACGTTGAAACTTACCCTTCACGCCGACAACCTGCTGAATCGTCGCTACTACGACCACACCAGTTACTATCGACTCATCGACGTGCCCGAACCCGGGCGGAATGTGTCGCTGATGATTGGAATGGAATTTTGAAAAAATGAAAAAATAAAAAAGTAAAATTTTAAAATTAAAACGATATGAAAAAAATGACATTTTTGAGCCTTACACTGGCTCTGATCAGTGCAGCCGTCATTGCCTTCACGGCTTGCGACAACAACGGCGATGACCTCCGCGACATGACACCGCCCGTCATTACCGACGAAGGCATCACCGCCAATCCCATCAACTGCCAGACCTACCATCGTGGCGAGGTTATCGCTTTCAACTACGTGTTTACCGACAATGGCGGACTGGGCGGCTATGCCCTCGAAATCCACAGCAATTTCGACCACCACAGCCACAGCACCGAGGGCGACCACGACCATGAATGTGACGACGACGATGATCATGGCGACGACCACCACGACGAGGGAACCCCGTGGAAAGCGACATTCACGTATGAAATTCCCTACCAAGTGAAACGCTTCGTGGCTCGCAACGACCTGAAAATCCCTGCCGACGCCACGCCTGGCGACTATCATTTCATGATTCGCGTCACCGACCGCGCCGGATGGCAGCAACTCAAGTCCGTCGCCATCAAGATTCTGGAGTAGGGCAGAAATGAAAAAAAACTATTTTCCTGATGAAAAATGAGGACAAACATTGATTTGCGTCAATAAAAACGGTCTTTTCGAGAAAATTTCGACAAGATTCATTGTCACAATCGAAAAACCCTCTACCTTTGCACCCGTGTTCGTGAGAATACATCGTTTTAAAGGTTTTCATTAGGTTAGTAGTTTGATAGATTTAAGGTAAAGATTATGTTGTTTAGATTCTCTTTTGGGAATCTAAAAGTCGAAACTGGTGTCCGTGACGGATGCCAGTTTTGCTTTTCAAAGCATTAAAAAGTCTTTATTATTGAATATTTTGCATAATAAAACGCGAAAAAATATGTGTTTTTGCGTTTTTCTGCGTAAATTTGCAGGCTGAAACGCAATTTGCCGGGTCAAAGCGACCCAAGAAAGGCATTTGCTGACGTTAAACTGAAAAAAAGGACTTTTCGATGAATAAGAGTTTGTGGCTTTCAGCCTTATTGCTTTTGGCCTTGTCGTCGTGCCTGAAGAGCAACGATGACGAGGAACAGGTTTATTATCACGACACGGCACTGACCTCGTTCAAGTTGGGAACGCTGAAGCGCATCCTGCACACGACGAGTTCGTCGGGCGAGGACAGCACCTACTCATCGACGGTGTTGGGCGCCGCCTATGCCTTCACCATCGACCAGCAGAAGGGTTTGGTCTATAACGTCGATTCGCTGCCCGTTGGCACCGATGTGTCGAAGGTGATTTTCACGGCTTCGACGAAAAATTCGGGTTCTTTGGTGCTGAATCTTCGCACGAAAGACGGACAACGCGACAGTTTGAAGGTTTATTCGACGACCGACTCGATCGACTTCACGAATCCCGTGGAATTTCGCGTGTATAACCAGTCTGGAACGACCTATCGGAAGTATATGGTCGAGGTTCGGGCGCACAAGCAGAACGGCAACATTTTCCGTTGGAAGCAGGTGACGCTGACCGCCGACGAAAAGGCTGCCTTGCTGGCTCAGCGCACACAGCCGACCGACGTGAGCAGTGTGATTGGCGGCGATGCCCTCGACACGGCTGCCGAATGGCTTCCGACGAGCGATTTGAACCTTGTTTCGATGCCGTTGAAGACGAATGCCGACGCACTTCGGAAAGTGCTCGTGGGCAATCGGAGCGTCGAAACCCATCCGTTGGACACGGCGGCGATGGTTTGGTGCAAAATTGTCGATCCCGACGCGCTGAATCAGCCTTGGTTCTTCTATACGCCAACGTCGAGCAACCGCTATCAGTTGCCGCGAATGAAAAATTTGCAGGTCGCTGTTTACGGCGATTGGCTCGTGGCGATTGGCGGAGCAGGTCTCGGAGCCTGCACCCAGCAGCCCTACAAGCATTTCTACGTGAGCGAAGACAACGGACTGACGTGGCATCGCTCGGCGAGCATCGTTTTCCCCAGTGGCTTCACGGCTGAAGGAACTTACGCCCTCGTGGCCGACAACGACAAGAACCTCTGGCTCATCGACGAGGCCAGTGGAACAGCGTGGCGCGGCTATCTCAACAAGATGAAATGGGAAGAAAAATGAAGGTTGTGAAGGCGAACGGGCAGCGTAGAACGATGAAATTCATCGTGGCGGTGATGCTTTTCAGTTTCACCACGACTTCCCACGCCCAAAGCGACCCCGAATATATGATGGAAATCGGCGCTGGAGCTGGTCTGACAGGCTATTTGGGCGACTTTAACGGCAATCTGACGAAGGAGTTGCAGCCGATGGCCACAGGCGTGTTCCGCACGCTTTTCAATCCCCACGCCGGACTGAAATTCACGGGCTCGTGGGGCAAATTGAAAGGTTCGTCGAAAGACGTTGAAACCTTCTACCCGAACCAAAACGACGGCATCTGGAATCCCGAGGGCGACGGTCGGCTGCACTACGACTTCAGCCACACGCTCGTCGATGTCAGTTGCGTCTTTGAGTATAATTTCTGGCCCTACGGCACAGGGCGCGACTATCGCGGCGCGAAGCGGCTGACACCCTTCATTTTCGGAGGCGTGGGCGCGACCTACGTGTCGGGAGGTCCGAAAAACGTCTTTACGGCGAATGTGCCGATGGGCATTGGTGTGAAATATAAACTGGCCGACCGCCTGAATTTGGGCGTGGAATGGGGCATCCACTTCTCGTTGAGCGACGAACTCGACGGCGTGAAAGACCCCTACTACGTGAAGTCGAGCGGCCCTTTCAAGAATACGGATTGTTACTCGGCATTGTTGGTGACGCTGACCTATAGTTTCAAGGCGCGGTGCGTGACGTGCTGGAAAGAATAAAAGAATATGAAGATACCCGAACATATAGCAATTATTATGGATGGCAACGGACGGTGGGCTAAGGAAAAGGGGCTACCGCGCAACGCAGGCCATCAGGCTGGAGTGGAAACCGTGCGTCGGATTACGGCGGAGTGTGTGCGAATGGGCGTGAAATACCTGACGCTCTACACGTTTTCGACGGAAAACTGGAACCGTCCTGCCGACGAGGTGTCGGCGCTGATGGGACTGGTGTTGTCGTCGCTCGAAGACGAGATTTTTATGAAGCACAACGTGCGATTCCGCGTCATTGGTGATATGAAACGACTGCCCGACGATGTGCAGCAGAAGTTGCAGGAAACGATGGACCACACGGCTCAGAACACGACGATGACGATGGTTGTCGCGCTGAGTTATAGCAGTCGTTGGGAAATTGCCGAGGCCGTTCGGCAAATCGTGGCAGAAGCACCTCAGGAAATCACCGAGGAAACCGTCGCCCAGCATCTTCAGACGTATTTTATGCCCGACCCCGACCTGCTCATTCGCACGGGCGGCGAGTTGCGCATTTCGAACTATCTGCTCTGGCAAATCGCCTATTCCGAACTCTATTTCTGCGACACCTACTGGCCCGACTTCAACGAAGCCGACCTGCATCGCGCCATCGAGAGTTTTGAAAGTCGGCAACGTCGGTTTGGTAAGACTGGCGAACAGGTGGAAGAAGGGGTAAAAAAGTAAAAAGGTAAAAAAGTGAAAAATAATAGAAAAATGAGAAATAATATCACAGAAAAGGCAACAAGGTGGGTAAAAGGTCTTTTACCTCTTTACCTCTTTACCTTTTTACCTTTAACCGCAGTTTCACAAGATGTCATCGAATTTCCCGATATTTCTTACGCTGGAACGCCGCGCACCTACATTCTCGGCGGCATCAACGTGTCGGGAATGGACGGTTATGAAGACTTTGCCATCGCAGGCATCTCGGGTCTGACCATCGGACAGGAAATCGAAGTGCCCGGCACGCAAATCACCGATGCCGTGAAGCGCTATTGGCGTCACGGACTCTTCTCGCAGGTCGCCATTTCAGCCGATTCCATCGTGGGCAACCGCATCTATCTCCACGTGTCGCTGGCCAGTCGTCCGCGCGTGTCGGAAATCAACTACGTCGGCGTGAAGAAGTCGGAAAAAGAGGAATTGGAAAAGCGCCTCGGAATGACGACGGGAATGAGCATCCACCCGAATGTGCTCGACCGTGCGAAACTGATTGCACAGAAATATTTCGACGAAAAAGGCTTTAAGAATGCCGAAATAGCGATGATGCAGCGCGACGACGTGGCGCAGAAAAACCACGTGATTCTCGACATCGTCATCGACAAAAAAGAGAAGATGAAGGTGCGCAGCATCATCATCGAGGGCAACGACCAACTCAGCGACAAGAAAATCAAGGGTGGTTTTTTGCGTAAGGGTGCACTGGCGAAGACCCACGAGGCAGGTAAACTCGGTAGTTTCTTGAAAGCCAAGAAGTTCACGCCCGACCGCTGGAAGGAAGACAAGAAAAAACTCATCGAAAAATACAACGAACTGGGTTTCCGCGATGCCGTCATTGTCGAAGACAGCGTGTGGACGGTCGATCCGAAGCATGTGAACGTGTATGTGAAGGTCGATGAGGGCACGAAATACTACCTGCGTAACATTACGTGGGTCGGAAACACGGTCTATCCGACTTACAGAATGGGCAATGTTCCGGGATTGAGCGATATTCTCGACATGAAAAAAGGCGATGTCTATAACCAGAAACTGATGAAAAAACGCCTGTCGGAAGACGACGATGCCATCGGAAATGCTTATTGGAACAATGGCTATCTCTTCCACCAGATTGACCCTGTGGAAGTGCAGACCGAAGGCGACTCCATCGACCTCGAAATGCGTATTCAAGAAGGTCCGCAAGCCCACATCAACCGCGTGCGAATCAACGGTAACGACCGACTCTATGAAAACGTAATCCGTCGTGAGCTGCGCACGAAGCCCGGCGACCTGTTTTCGCGTGAGGCTCTGATGCGCTCGGCGCGTGAAATCGCTGCATCGGGACATTTCGATGCCGAAAAATTGAATCCCGACGTGAAACCCAATATGGAAAACGGAACGGTCGATATCAACTGGAATCTCGAACAGAAATCGAACGACCAAGTCGAGTTTTCGCTCGGTTGGGGACAGACGGGTGTCATCGGTCGCGTCGGTCTGAAACTCAACAACTTCTCCATCGCCAACCTCTTTAATAAAAATAAGGAGCACCGCGGCATCATGCCCATCGGCGACGGCGAAACACTCGGAATCAGTGCACAGACCAACGGTCGCTACTACCAGTCGTACAACGCGAGTTACTCGACCAACTGGTTCGGCAACAAGCGTCCGATTCAGTTCTCCGTCGGTGCCTACTACTCGAAGCAGACCGACGTGTCGAGTTCGTACTACAACAGCGGTTACATGAACAACTACATGAACATGCTCTACGGCTACGGCAACAACTATTATTACAACAACTACGAAAGCTACTACGACCCCGACAAATACATCAAACTTTACGGTGTGTCGGTCGGTTGGGGTAAGCGTCTGCGTTGGCCCGACGACTATTTTACACTTTCGGCACAACTCGCCTTCACGCGCTATTCGCTGAAAAACTGGTCGTATTTCGCCATCATGAGCAACGGAAACGCCAACAACGTCAATCTGAGCCTCACGCTGAGCCGCAGTTCTACGAACAACCCGCTCTTCCCGAGCAACGGTTCAGACTTCTCGGCATCGGTGCAACTCACGCCGCCATGGTCAATGTGGGACGGAAAAGACTATCAAAACCTTGCCACCAACCCGAAATCGCCGAACTATTCGCGCGAACAACAAGAAAAATACCGCTGGATTGAGTATCACAAGTGGAAATTCAAGAGCCGCACCTTCACGACACTTATTCGCGGTTCGAAGCCGTTGGTGCTGATGACGCGCGTCGAATTTGGTCTTCTCGGAGCCTATAACCAATACAAAAAATCGCCTTTCGAGACATTCTACGTCGGTGGTGACGGTATGAGCGGCTACAGCTATGGCTACGCCGAGGAAACCATCGCCCTGCGCGGTTACGAAAACGGCTCGATTTCGAACACGGCAGCCTACGAGGCTGGCACGAGCAGCTACTATAATGCCTACGCTTACGACCGTTTCACGCTCGAACTGCGGTATCCGTTTATGCTCGGCAATACGACAATCTACGGTCTGACCTTCCTCGAAGCAGGTAATGCGTGGGCTGAGACGAAAAAATTCAATCCGTTCAATATGAAGCGCTCGGCAGGTGTCGGTGTGCGCATCTTCCTGCCGATGGTCGGACTGATGGGTATCGACTGGGCCTACGGCTTCGACAAAGTCTATGAAAACGGTGTGATGAAGCGCGGCGGTTCGCAGTTCCACTTCATTCTCGGACAGGAATTCTAAAAGTTAAAAGGTTAAAATGTTAAAAATATAAAACGGAGAGCAACTTTTAGCGTTGAAAGAAGTCAAACGAAATGTGTAATCCATAAAAAACGAAGAATATGAAAAAAATCATCATCTGCGCAATCTGCGCAATCTGCAGTTTCACGTCGGTGGGCGCACAGAAGTTCGCCCTGCTCGACATGGAGTACATTCTGAAAAACATCCCCGCCTACGAGCGTGCCAACGAACAACTCAATCAGGTGTCGAAAAAGTGGCAGGCCGAGGTGGAAGCCTTGAACACCGAGGCGCAAACGATGTACAAAAACTACCAGAACGAGGTGGTTTTCCTCTCGCAAGAGCAGAAAAAGGACAAGCAAGACGCCATCATGCAGAAGGAAAAGGAGGCCAGCGACCTGAAACGCAAGTATTTCGGCCCCGAAGGCGAACTTTTCAAGAAACGTGAGAGTCTGATGGGACCCATCCAGGAGGAAATTTACAACACGGTGAAGGAAATCGCTGAAATGCGCGGCTACAGCCTTGTGCTCGACCGTGCGAGCGAGGCTGCCGGCATCATTTTCGGGTCGCCGACGGTGGATATTTCCAATGAGGTGTTGCAGAAGTTGGGCTATTAAGGGCCTCACCTCCTCTCCAAAGGGCGAGGGGGGAACGGTTTAACTTAGAAATTTTTTATTAACAAATCAAATCAATATTAAATTTTTAAAACAATGAAAAAAATCTTTTTAGCATTGATGCTGCTGGCCCCGATGGCTATGCAGGCACAGAAAATCGGATGCGTCGATATGGACGCTGTGGCTCAGAATCTGCCCGAATACGCCAAGGCACAGGGCGAATTGCAGGCACTCGCCAAGCAGTATGAAAACGAGTTGCAGGAAATGCAGAAGGAACTTCAGCGCAAGGCCGAGGAGTACGACAAGACGAAATCGACCATGAACGCTACGAAGCAGCAGGAGACCGAGCAGAGCCTCATGGACCTCAACCAGAAGATTCAGCAGGCTTACGCCGACAACGGTCAGGCTCTTCAGAAGAAGCAGGAAGAACTGCTCACGCCGATTCAGTCGAAGGTCGCCAAGGCCATCGAAAACGTCGGCAACAACGGCAAATATTCCATCATCCTGATGAAAAACTCGCTGCCGTTCATCAGCTCGACGCTCGTCACCGACGTCACCAGCGAATGCAAAACGGAAGTTTTGAAACTGAAATAAACATTTTTAATCATGAAAAAACTCTGCATCCTTGCAGTATGCGCCATTTTCAGCACGGTAGCCCTCGCACAGACGGCTACCGATGCTGATTCCAACGCTGAGAAAACAGCCCTTTTCGGCTATTTCAGTTACGCGAAGGTGCTCAACGCAATGCCCGAGATGGCTGCCGTGAAAGCGAAAATGCAACGGCTCAAAAGCCAATACGACGCGGAAATGAAGCGGGCAGAGGACGAATTCAACAAGAAATACGAGGATTTCCTCGAAGGACAGCGCAGTTTCGAGCCGTCGATCTTCAAGAAACGGCAGGCCGAACTCACCGATATGATGCAGAAGAACATGGCGTTCAAGGAAGAGGCCGTGAAACTGCTCGCACAGGCTGAGGAAGAGGCGATGAAACCGCTGAAAAAGCGACTTTCAGAGGCTGTGGCAGCCGTCGGAAAACACCTCGCGCTGGCCTTTGTCCTCAATGCCGACAACGACGCTTTGCCCTATGTTGATACGACGCTCGGGCAGGATGTCACCGCCGCCGTCCTCAACGAACTGCAATGACACCCATCGGCGTTTTCGACTCTGGCTACGGTGGTTTGACCGTGCTCGACAGCATCCGTAGCCGATTGCCGGAATACGACTATTTGTATTTGGGCGACAATGCCCGTGCGCCCTACGGAGGCCGCTCTTTCGAGGTGGTCTATGAGTTTACGAGACAGGCCGTCATGAAACTTTTTTCGATGGGCTGCCAACTCGTCATTCTCGGCTGTAACACAGCCTCGGCGAAAGCCCTCAGAACCATCCAGCAGCACGATTTGCCGCTTCTGAACGACTTATCACCCACCACCCACCACCCATCACCCAAAAGAGTGCTTGGCATCATCCGTCCCACCGCCGAAATCATTGGCTACAAAACTCAGTCGCGCCACGTCGGGCTGCTCGCCACCGAGGGAACCGTGCGCAGCGAGAGCTACAAACTTGAAATCCAGAAACTTTTCCCCGACATCACCCTCACCAGCGTCGCCTGTCCGCTTTGGGCACCGCTCGTTGAGGCTGGCGAGGCAACTTCGCCCGGTGCCGACTACTTCGTCAAGAAGCGCATCGACCAATTGCTCAGTGCCGACCCGAACATCGACGCCGTCATCCTCGGTTGCACGCACTATCCGCTTTTGCTGCCGAAAATCAAGAGTTTTATGCCCGACCACGTCGAAGTGATTTCGCAGGGATGCCACGTTGCCGAAAGCCTTGAAAACTATTTGCAACGCCATCCCGAAATCGAAAGTCAATGCTCGAAAAATGGCGTAACGCGCTATTTTACAACCGAAAATCCCGATAAATTCCAAGAAAATGCGCGGATTTTCCTCAACGAAACCGTTGCCGTTCAGCACGTTAGCCTTTGAACGGCTTTTTTTACAACAATTTCCTTGAAAAATACCTCACGGGATACCACACGGCCAGCCAACTCACGGCGATGACCGTCAGGAAAATCACGAGGATGTCGCTGTAATGCACGCTGACGGGATAGGCGTTGATGACGAACATTCCCGTCGAACCGCCCATTCCGACGAGTCCAAACTCTTGTTGCAGCCAACAGAGCAGCAATCCGAGAAGAATGCCGACAACGGCACCGAGCGCGGCAATCATACGGCCTTCAAACAAGAAAATCCGCGTGATTTGGCGGTCGTCGGCACCGAGTTTGCGCAGCGTGGCAATGTCGTCTTTTTTGTCGATGATGAGCATCGAAAGCGACCCGATGATGTTGAAACACGCCACGACGAGGATGAAAGTCAGGAAAATATAGGCAATCAACTTCTCGATTTGCATAATCTTAAAAGTGTCGGCCTGCTGTTCGAAGCGGTCGAGGACCTTGTATTTCTCGCCTGCCACGCGCCGCATCTGCCGCTTTACGTTGTCGAGGTTGCTGCCGTCTTTCAGGCGGATTTCGAGCGACGAGAGCATTCCCTGCTGCTCAAAAAGGAGTCGGGCGAAGCCAATCGGCGCAACGATGTAGTTTTTGTCGTATTTGCCCTGTCGCGTCGAGAAAACAACGCCGGGCGTAATCAGCGAATCGACCACAAAACCGTCGGAGGGGTTCGTCAGGTCGAGTTGGCCGTCGCGACGCGGCGCGTAGATGCGCAGATAGTCACCGAAACGTGCCCCCATACCGAGGTCTTGCGCCAGTCGGATGCCGATGGTGCCATATTGCAGGTCGGCAGTGTGGAGTTGAAAATCGCCCTCGCCATAGACGATTTCGCGGATGTGCGTCAGTTCGTCGAAATTGTCATCGACGCCTTTCAGCATCACCATCGCCTGTTTGCCGTTGAACATCGCCAGTGCTTGGTCTTCGACACATTCTGTCGCCACATCGACCTCGGGGAATTGCCTCAATTCGGTCAGAATCGGGTCGTCGGCAGGGGCAGTTTTGCCTTCCGTCGGCACGATTTTCAGTTGTGGGTCGAACTGTGTCGAGAACGATGCCACGAGGTCGTGGAAACCGTTGAAAACGCTCAACACGATGACCAGCGCCATCGTCGCCACAACCACGCCCACTACCGAAATCGCCGAAATCACGTTGATGGCATTCGTCGATTTCTTCGAGAATAAATAGCGCTTAGCAATGTAGAACGGAAAACTCATTTCTTCAGAAGCTCATCAATCCGTTCAATATAATCCAGCGAATCGTCGAGGAAGAAGCGCAATTCGGGAATGATTCGCACCTGCTTGCCGATGCGCTTGCCCAATTCGAAGCGCACCGTTTTCGTGTTCTCGTTCACGTGCTGAACCGTTTCCTCAGCCTTTTCACTCGGGAAAACGCTCAGGTAGGCCGTGCAGATGCTCAAGTCGGGCGACACCTTTGTCCGCGTCACCGACACCATCATGCCGTGCATGGCCCGCGTCTGCTCCTGAAATATCTGTGCGAGTTCCTTTTGCAGCAGTCTCGCCACCTTGTTTTGTCTTGTTTCTTGCATAATTTCCGTTTTTAATCCGACGGCAAAGGTACAAAAAAAAACAGAAATGGTGAAATTCGACGGTGATTTAAGATTTTTTTTGAGCCAATATGATGGTGAAATCGCGAGAAATGCTTATCTTTGTCGGTCGAAATGACGAAAGAAATAGTCGAAAACAACAAAACCAATTGATAAAAACAATGAAAAAAATCTTAGTAATCATCGCAGTGGCTGTTTTGCCACTCGTCGCACACGCGCAGTTTGAACAAGGTAAAATCTATGCCAGTGCAGGTCTCACAAGTTTGAATCTCAGCTACAGCGGTCAGGAGGAGTTGTCGCTCGGACTGCAGGGGCAGGGCGGTTATTTCATGGCCGACAACATCCTGATTTACGGTCAGGCTGGTTGGAACCATCTGGGTGGCGCGAAGAGCGATGCCATCGAACTGGGTGCTGGTGGCCGCTACTACATTCTTCAAAACGGTATCTTCCTCGGTGCCAATGTGAAGTATATGCACGGAAATGGCGGTTACAACGACGTGATGCCGGGCGTGGAAGTGGGTTATGCCTTCTTCATCAGCCGCACGGTGACGATTGAGCCGTCGGTCTATTACCAGCAGTCGTTCAAGGACCACAGCGAGTTCTCGAAAATCGGTCTGCGCGTCGGCTTCGGCATCTATCTCTAAAAATTTTTAATCCAAGAAAAAGGCAAGACTCGAAGTTCTTGCCTTTTACCTTTGCAGCCGTATGAAAGATTTTCTGCAAGTGCTGCGGCGATTTGTGCCGCCCTACAAAAAATATTTGGTGCTGTCGGTGGTGTTCAACATCCTGTCGGCCATCCTCAACGTGTTTTCATTTATGTCGCTCGTGCCGATGCTTGGCATTTTGTTTAAGACGGACGACGCGGAAGAGGCCACGCAATTGATGGCGTGGGACTGGAGCCATATCGACACGGTGGCGATGAACAACATGAACTACTACGTGAACCAACTCATCGACGCGACGGGTGCGACGACGACGCTGCTCATCATCGGACTGGTGCTGGCGGTGCTGACATTCCTGAAAACGGGGGCCTACTTCCTGTCGTCGGCGACGATTGTGCCGATTCGCACGGGCGTGGTGCGCGACATTCGCAACCAACTCTACCAGAAAATCACGTCGCTGTCGCTCGGATTTTTCTCGGAGGAGCGCAAGGGCGACATCATTGCACGCATG
>CACYQZ010000001.1 GCA_902776665.1 uncultured Prevotellaceae bacterium | reverse complement strand
AACCCGAAAAATCGCCCAACGACCCGAAAAAATCGTCGCTCGACCCCTCTCTAAGCCTGTCCTACCGCCTTTTTCCGCACGAAAACCTCTATCTGCGGCTGATGGCGAAGCGGATTTTCCGTCTGCCGACCTTCAACGAACTCTATTTCTACCACATCGGTGCCGCCGATTTGCGACCGGAACGCGCCGCGCAACTGAACCTCGGACTGTCGTGGACATCGCGGAAAATGGGACGATGCAGCGCCTCGGCGACGGCCGATTTCTACGCGAATCGGGTAACGGACAAAATAGTCGCGGTGCCGTTCAATATGTTCGTTTGGCGCATCGCCAACCTCAACCGCGCCACGATTCTCGGCACCGACCTGACGACGCAAATCGCCTGCGAAATCGCCCATCGCCACACGCTCACGTTCAACGGCCATTACAGCCTGCTGCGGGCGATGAATGGAACGGTGAAAGAGGCACCCGACTACCACAACCAACTGCCCTACACGCCCTTGCACGCCTTTTCCGCGACGATTTCGTGGGAAAATCCGTGGGTGAACCTCGCGGCCACGACCAGCGGTCAGTCGAAACGATGGACGACCGTCGATCACGCTGCCGGAACGCGCATCGATGGCTTTTCCGTGACCGACCTTTCGCTCTGGCGTCATTTTTCGGCAAAAAATCACCCGAAATCCCCCGATTTCACCCTTCGCCTCACCCTGCAAAACCTCTTCGACCGACAATACGACATCGTCGCCCATTATCCGATGCCAGGGCGTTCCGTGCAATTCCAAATCTCCATTTCAACCGACTCGCATCGAAAAAATCATAATATTCGTTAAATTCCATCGACTTCAACCCCTTAAAACCGATTTTTGAACTAATTTTGTCGTGTCAAACGACTTGAATCATCAGAAACACAATTAAAACCATCAAAAACAATGAAAAAAACAATGAAATTCTGGTTCAGCCTTTTTGTAGGCTCACTTGTTCTCACTTCGTGTCTGTCTTCGGACGACAATTGGGAACCTCGCGAAGTAACCGTTGCCGACGGCGTTTTTATCCTCAACGAAGGCAGTTATTTCAGCCAAATCAATGGCACAATGGACTTCATCAGTTACACCACCGGCGCACTTTCCGTAAACCGCAACATCTTTGAGCAGGTCAATGGTCGGACGCTCGGCGGCACGCCCAACCACATCATTCAGTGTGGCTCAAAAATCTACATCGCCACGACCGATGAAAATCGCGTCGAGGTGCTTGATGCCAGCAATTTGAAGGCGCTCACGCCCATCGAAATCACGGCTCCGCGTGAACTTTGCACCAACGGAAAATCAGTTTTCGTTTCGTCTTACACGGGCGAGGTGTCGAAAGTCGATACGACTTCGCTCAAGGTGGTCAGAAAGTCGGCGAAAATCGGCGCAAACCTTGAGGGCATCGCCTTTCGCGACGGCTCGATTTACGTTTGCAATGCGTGGAATCCCGATTATACCTACAACACGAATGTTGTGAAACTGAGTGCTGAAACGCTCGAAAAAGAGAAGGACATCACCGTAGTGGCGAACCCCAACCAACTCATTGCCACCGAAAACGGCCTCTTTGTCGCGTCTTGGGGCAACTATGGCGACGTGCCAGCAAAAATTCAGTTCATCAACAGCAACGACGACGTAACACCGATTGCCGATGCCACGTATATGGCCCTTGGAAACGGCGTGCTCTACCTTATCAGTTCGAGTTACGACGAGAATTGGAAAGAGGTGAACACCTACACGATGATGGATCTATCGACCGGAACGCAGTATCGCTTCATCAATGGTCACGACATCGAATCGCCCTGCGCCATCGGTGTCGATCCGATTACGGGTTTGGTGCTCATCACTTCGCGTAAGAAATATCCCAATGCCGAAGGCGTTCCGACCGTGAGTTACACGAAGGACGGCTATGTCGCTTGCTATACGCCTATCGGAGACTTTATCACGAAGTTAGACTGCGGCGTGAATCCGGGCGCGATGCTTTTCAAGTCGCACACGGAGACGCGAATGTTCCAAAATTAAGTTATTCGGCTGAATAGTCGGCTACGATTTTGCGATACATATTAAATGTACGCGCGCGAGAAATGTAGCCCTTCAGAGTGCCGTCAACATCGACAACCGGAAGGTTGCTGGCGTTGACGGTTTCAAATTTTTCCATCACCTCGGTCATCGGGTCGCCCATCGTGAGCGTGGCGGCGATGGGTGTCATCACGTCGCTGGCGGTGAAACGACCGTAGAGTTCGGTGCGGAACATCACGTGGCGCATCTGTGTGACGTCGATTTCGCCAAGCAGATGGTTCGCCGGATTCACCACGGGAATGAAGTCGGCACGACTCTGGCTGATGACGTGAACCAGTCGTCCGAGCGGCATTTCAGGCGGCACGGCGGTGTATTCCTCTTCGATGATGCTGTCGAGGCTCATCAGCGTCAGCACCGAGTGATCGACGTGGTGCGTGAGCAGTTTGCCCTGTCGGGCGAGTCGGATGGCGTAGATGCTGTGCGGCTCAAACAGACTGATGGTGATGACCGCTGCCACGCTGACGACAATCAACGGAATGAAAAGTTGATAGCCGCCCGTGATTTCGGCGATGAGGAAGATGCCCGTGAGTGGCGCGTGCATCACGCCAGCCATCACGCCCGCCATACCGAGCAGCGTGAAATTCTTTTCAGATACGACGGGGCCGAATTGCTGAATATTCCAAAGTCGGGCAAACAAAAAACCACTGAAACCGCCCACGAACAACGACGGCGCAAACGTTCCGCCGACACCGCCACTGCCGTTGGTCGCCGAGGTCGCCAAGACTTTCGTCAGCACGACGAGCGCGACATACCACAGCAGCATATTTCCGTGGCCGTAGAACAGCGAATTGTTGAGCATCTGCCCCCAATCGCCCTCGTTTTTGCCGTTAAGCAGGATGTTGAGCGCGGTGTAGCCCTCGCCGTAGAGCGCGGGAAACAGGAAAATCAGCAGACTCAGAAGCGAGCCGCCGAGGGCAAGACGCAGGTATCGCCTCTCGCTAAACCGACTGAAAACGCGCTCGCAGACGGCCATCGTTCGAATGAAATATAGGCTGACCAGTCCGCTGGCGATGCCGAGCAATATGGCGGGCAAAAGCGTGCGAAGTTGCCATTCGCTGTCGAGTTGGAATGTGAAAAGGGCGTCGCTACCCATGAAAATATAGGTGAAACAGGTCGCCGTGACGCTCGCCGTGAGAATTGGCAGCAGCGAAGCCATCGACAAATCGACCATCAGCACTTCGAACGTGAAAACGAGACCTGCCATCGGGGCCTTGAAAATGCCTGCGATGGCTGCCGCAGCACCACTTCCGACGAGCAGCATCAGTTTTTTGTTGTCGAAACGGAAATAACGACCAAGATTCGAGCCGATGGCCGAACCCGTCAGCACAATCGGAGCCTCGGCACCGACCGAACCGCCAAATCCGATGGTGATGGCCGACGCGATGACCGATGTCCAGCAGTTATGCCCTTTGAGCCGCGATTTTCGCGACGAAATGGCGTAGAGAATGCGCGTGATGCCGTGTGAGATGTTGTCTTTGACGACATAGCGTACGAAAACCATCGTCAGCCAGATGCCGATGACGGGAAAAACAAGGTAGAGCAGGTTGGCCGAACTCTCCGAGAATTTCGATGTGAGCAGCGATTGGATGAGGTGGATGAGACGGTGGAGAACAAAGGCCGCGACCGACGCGAAGAAACCAATCAGCAGCGCAAGAATGATCATGAGCTGCTTTTCGGGGATGTTGGACGTCCATTTCAGCAGCCGTTCCTGTCCCCAACTCGTCGCAGAGGCACTACTGGCGGATGATTTTGAACTCTCCATTCGCACTGATCTTGATGATGCTGCTGGCTTTCTGGGGTTTGTGCTCCTGTCGCCGACTCCAACAAACGTAATCGACCGCCTCCAACAATGCCGGTGAAATGTCGCGGAAATGCTGTGCCGCAGGCTCGCCGCTGATGTTGGCGCTCGTGCTCACGATGGGCTTTTGGAATCGGTAGCAGAGTTCTTTTGAAAAAGGTTCGCGAGTGATGCGCATAGCGATGCTGCCGTCGTCGGCGATGAGGTTGTCGGCCAGTCCACTGGCATCGTCGAATATGACGGTGATGGGCGTCGTCGCCAGTTCCATCAAGTCCCACGCCACATCGGGCACATTGCGCACATAGCGGCTCAGACGGCTCTCGCTATCGACCAAACAAATCAATGCCTTGGAATCCTCGCGCTGTTTCAGTTGATAGACACGGCGGACAGCCTCGGCGTTGGTGGCATCGCAGCCGATGCCCCAAATGGTGTCGGTGGGGTAGAGGATTACGCCGCCCCGACGCATCACCTCCACCGCTTTCCTGATGTCGTCTTCTTGTTTCAAAATGCTTAGAAAACGAGGAACTTATAACCCACAGTCAGTGAGAACGACTGGTTACGGGCCTTTCCGAGAATCATTTCAGAAAATTCACTATCCGAAATTTTGCGCGGAGACCAGTTCCAACGGCCATCAATCGTGAATTTTCTGCCGAGAATGACTTCCACACCAACGGGAAGGCTGAAATCGCCACCGTGGAGGTGCTTCTTGATGTCGCGACTGATGTCTTGAACCTTCGACCTTGCACTCACCAATGTTCCGAAGTTCAGACCCGTGTAGAAAGCAACCTGAACGGGCACGTCAACGTCCTGTTTGAGGTAATATTTCAACAAATAGGTCGTATTCATGTAGTCGAGGTTGTACGTATAAGGATTGTTCGGACCGAGCAGAATCTCGATACCCTCTTCCTGATAGCGTTGGCGGGCTTCCGGCGTGATTCTCGACTCATCGACAATCACATTGTTTGCACCTTTGCGCACGTAAGATGCCTCGAACGTCATCGAAAGATGCGGATTGACAAACACTTCCGTGAACACAGTGGCAGTGGGCCAAATCTTGATGTCGCCACCCGTTTTCGTCAGCGTGGATGCCGATGCACCCACTCTTCCACCAAGGAGCAGGTCCCACAAATCGTAGGCTTCTTCTTTCAATTGTGCCTGAACAGTGGTGTTGATCGTAAACGAGAGCAACACCGCAAATAAAAGACTCTTTTTCATACTAAATATTGATTTTTTAACTAAATTTGTTGCAAAGGTACAACTTTTTATTGAAATGCATCCATCTTGATGAAGAAATTTGTAACTTTGCAAGCAAAAAATGGGAAAAATGACGAAAAATGACCTGAAAATCGTGTTTATGGGCACGCCGGAGTTCGCCGTGGCGACGCTTCGCGCACTGGTGGAAGGTGGCTACAACGTGGTGGCGGTGGTGACGCAGCCCGACAAGCCTGTCGGACGGCACGGCTCGGTGTTGCGGGCACCGGCGGTGAAGGAATATGCCCTGTCGGTGGGACTGCCCGTGTTGCAACCCGAGAAAATGAAAGATGCCGAATTTGTCGAGCAGTTGCGAAGCTATGAGGCTGATTTGCAGGTGGTTGTAGCATTCCGGATGTTGCCCGAAGTCGTTTGGGCGATGCCCCGATTCGGCACTTTCAACGTCCATGCCGCTCTGCTTCCGCAATATCGTGGTGCTGCGCCGATTAACTGGGCGATTATCAACGGCGAAACCGAAACTGGCGTGACAACTTTCTTCCTCGACCACGACATTGACACAGGTCAAATTATTTTACAAAAACCGTTTTCGATTCCCGACGATGCCGATGTCGAATACGTCTATGATGGACTGATGAATCTCGGTGCCGAAATCGCCCTCGAAACCGTCGATTTGGTCATCGAAAATGATGGAAAAATCGAAACGATTTCTCAAGAAGAAATCCTTTCTTCTTCTCAATGTTCAATGTTCAATGTTCAATTAAAATCCGCCCCCAAACTCTTCAAGGAAACTTGTCGAATCGACTGGAATCAGTCTGCGAAAAATATTTACAACTTCGTTCGCGGACTTTCGCCCATTCCCACCGCATGGACAACCCTCGTTCCGAATCTTTCGTCAGATTTGTCAGAAAAAGAGAAAAACACCGCGCCGATTGACCTAAAAATTTACAAGACGCAGAAGACATACCATCCTTGCACCGCTTCCGCAGGCACGTTGAGCGTTGAAAAATCACAACTTTTCGTCGCTACCACCGACGAATGGCTCGAAATCCTCGAACTCCAGTTGGCTGGTAAGAAACGAATGTCGGCCCGCGACTTCCTCAATGGCTTCAAAAACCCAGAAAATTATCGAATGTAAAATTTTTTGAGTTAATTATCTTTAAGAATTTTTCATTCTTTTATTTTTTTTCTTACCTTTGTACGTTTTTATGAATTCAACACGTCTGATTGTCCGTGAACCTGCGAAATCACACGGTTTCCAAAGCGGGAGGCATTGATAGTCAAGTCAAACATCACTCCTGAGAATTCCATTTTTCAGGAGGAAGACTTTCTATGCCTTCTCATCAGCGTGTGGTCATCATTCAATCAATAATCAACCGTGGAAGAGAAATATTCTTCGATCATCACACCCCGAAACAAACTTTTCGAGGTGAATTTTAAGGAAATATGGGATTATCGTGACCTGTTGATGTTGTTCGTCAAACGCGACATTGTCACCAGTTACAAGCAGACCATACTCGGACCGCTCTGGTGGATCATCCAACCCTCGATGACGGTCATCATCTACATGGTCGTATTCGGAGGCATCGCCGGCATTCCCACCGATGGCATTCCGAAACCTTTGTTCTATCTGAGTGGTGTCTGCATGTGGCAGTATTTTTCCGACTGCCTCAACAAGACCTCCAACACGTTCGTGAGCAATTCGGGCATTTTTGGAAAGGTCTATTTCCCACGACTCATCATGCCGCTGGAGTACGTCATCAGCAATTTGGTGCGATTCGGCATACAGGTCGGATTGTTCGTCGTGGTCTATATTCTCTACGCTATTTCGGGAGCGAATGTCTCGCCCAACGGCTATCTGTTGCTTCTCCCATTGCTTGTGGTGATGCTGGCAGGGCTGGCCTTGGGTTTTGGCATCATCATCTCTTCGATGACCACGAAATACCGCGATTTTCAGATACTTTTTGCGTTTCTCGTCTCGTTGTGGATGTATGCCACCCCCATCGTCTATCCACTCAGCCAAGTGAAAGGCAAGATAGTGGGCGGTATCGACCTATATACGCTGATGTGCCTCAATCCCGTCACGCCTTTGTTGGATACCTTCAAGCACGGTGCTTTGGGCGCAGGCGAGTTCGTCGGATGGGGCTGGTTGGCCTATAGTTTCGCCTTCATGTTCGTGATTCTCACCATCGGCATCCTGATTTTTAACAAGGTGCAGCGCAATTTTATGGACACCGTTTAACTTAAAAAGAAGATATGCCAACCGCATTGGAATTCAACGATATCAGCAAATTGTATCATTTAGGAAGAATCAATAGCCAGTATTTTTCCGATGAATTTTCGCGTTGGTGGACGATGAAAGTGCGCCGAAAAGAAGACCCGCTTCTGAAAGTAGGTGAGACCAATGATTGTTCCCACAAGGGCGAAAGCGATTATGTTTGGGCATTGAAAGACATCAATTTCAAAGTAGAGCAAGGCGACGTGGTGGGCATCATTGGCAAGAACGGCGCGGGCAAAAGCACTTTGCTGAAAATCCTCTCCCAAATCACCTCGCCCACCACGGGAACCATCAAAATCAATGGTCGCATCGGTTCGCTGTTGGAAGTCGGCACAGGTTTCCATTCCGAGATGACAGGCCGCGAAAACATTTTTCTGAATGGTGCCATTCTCGGCATGAGGCGTCAGGAAATCGCCAAGAAACTGGACGAAATTGTCGATTTCTCGGGCTGCGAGCGATACATCGACACGCCCGTCAAGCGCTACAGTTCGGGTATGAAAACACGTTTGGGCTTCGCCGTGGCCGCCACTTTGGATCCCGAAATACTTGTCGTTGATGAGGTGCTTGCCGTGGGCGATGCCGAATTCCGCGAAAAGGCCATCGACAAGATGCGAGAACTCAGCCGAACCGAAGGTCGCACGGTGTTGTTCGTGAGCCATAGCATGGCGAGTGTCAAAAAATTGTGTAAGACAGGTGTCGTGCTCAAGAATGGAAGAATGGATTACATCGGAAACATCGACGGTGCCATCGACCACTATTTGATGAGAAACCAAGTATTAGAGATGGATGCTGCCTTTCCTCAAGCAACAGTAAGGGGTGGAAATGGTGCTCTGAGGTTTCAATACATCCGCCTTTTGAGCAAGAATGGGGTGGAACGAAGCGTCTTTGAAGTGGGTGAGGAATGTATCATTGAAGTCGGTTATCAAGCGACCGAGGCGCTGAAGGTATGCAACCAATCAAGAATTACAGTTTCAATTATGTCTTCTTCCACCAAGCATGTCGTGGCTTGGCTGAGTTCTTCTATATTTGCTGACAAGATAGACACCAATTCCTCGACTATTCAGTTTCGTATTCCCCAACTGATGCTCTCAGAAGCCGTTTACCAAATCAAATTATACGCGTATGTGGATGACGAAGCCGCCGATGAAATCTTTGATGCCGCTCAATTGGAGGTCCTCTACCATGACTATTTTGGTACTGGGAAAGTGCCAATTAAAAATGTTTCCTTCGTTGGACACACCATTTTGGATTATTCCGTTTCTTGGAGTGGTGCTAAAAGTAGAATTATATGAACCAGAAACAATCTTTTTCACCCAAAATTTCAGTTATTATCCCCGTGTGGAATCCCGGATCGGGCATCAGCCGTTGTGTGGAATCGCTGTGCAGCCAGACGCTTGAGGACATCGAGATAATTTTCGTGGACGATTGCGGCACCGACGGCGCGATGGAAGTTGTCAGGGCGGCTGCAGTCGAGGATTCGCGCATCCGCATACTGACTAACGAAATGAATATGGGGCCGGGCTACTCGCGGAACAGAGGAATTGAGGTGGCACAAGGTGAATATTTGTCTTTTGTGGATCCTGATGATTATCTGGCGACCGATTTCTTGGAATTGCTGTACCGAAAAGTTAAAGAGCAAAAAACGGATATTGCCAAAGGTCTGATGATTTGCGAAAAAACAGATGGGTCTCCTATGTGGAAAAACCCACAAGCAAACAAACGGCTTCGGATAAAACTTTCCAACGGAATCCCTTTGTATAGAGCTTTTACCAGAGGGCATCAAACTGCAATTTATCGTAAAGAATTCATACTCTCAAATAACATTCTATATAGCTTAGCGCGACGTGGACAAGATGTAGTGTTTCTTCTTAAGGTTTGTTCTAATACAAATAGTATATCGTTTACTGACGATGCCCATTATTACTACTGCGAAAGGAAAACGTCCACAGTATATCGCATTGGTTCAAAACCGTTAGGATATTATTTTGATTCCTTTCGCGAACTGGTTGAATACTGTTTGAATTGTTTGCCTGATAATGAATATACAAAAGATTACCTCCAAGAATTATTCCTCGCGGGTATCAAAGAAATATATCGCTATAAAGATACTCCAGGCATGGAGAATGATTCAAGGTATTATTTGAGCGTTCTTCGTGAGCAATGGTTGCGTATGCCAAAGCATGAAGAGTGGGCAAGTGATTACTGTTCTTTACATGTTATGCAAAAATATGACTATTTACTGCCCACACAAGTATTCCAAACCGCATGGGACGATCCCCAGTCGCCTGTTCGCAACGCTTTGCTTCTTAAACATTGGGTTGACTTTTATTTGGCTAATCCGGGAGAAAGGGAAGTTTTATCCCATGATTTGGAAAAAATCATTAGGCAAACAGAAACTGCTGTTAGCAAATCAAACCATTATTCCAGTCAAAAGGAGAGAAAAAAAGGGTTGGCTATTTTTGAAGAGCAGATGAAGAGATGTGGAAAGGAAAAAACAAAGTCCAAACAAGGTGTTAGAAGTTTTCTAAAAAGATCCACGATCCGATCGTTCATCGCCAAGATTCCTTTGGCGAAATCATTGTATAAAGCCGTTAAACAAAGGCGAGAGGAACAACGCATGAAGTGTGTGCACGCTCAATTGAGAAAGAAGCAACCTATCATCCGGCAAGGCTCTCCCGAATGTATTGAGGGTCTTCCTCTTCTTGTGAGCTGGAATGTTACTTCATTTTGTAATTTCAGGTGTTCATACTGCTTTGACGCAAAAACAGGATACAAGAAGGATTTTTGCACCCTTGAACAAGCCGAAACGGCTATAAGGCACATTGCCTCTGCTAACCGGCCGAGCTATCAAGTAAGTTTGGTTGGTGGAGAACCGACAACCCATCCTCATCTTGCAGAAATCATCATGTTGCTGTGCCAATATCTCGGCGATCGTTTGGAACAGTTGGGGATTACAACGAATGGTTCGTTTAGTGAAAGCCAAATGAAAGCCATCTTAAAGGCGGGGGAGCAGGTCAGAGTAAAATTGATTATTTCCGTCCATTTGGAATATATGGATGTTGAACGTGTTGTTGAATTGGTGAAACAGTATTCGTTGTGTACGGACTTGAATATACACCTCATGTTCCATCCAGAGTTGGTTGACAAAGCAATGTCCGTGGCAGATGCTTTAATAGCCCTCAGGAGAGATTATACTTTTGGGATGTATCCCGTTATGTTGAGGGAACCTCCGCTATACGACAGATTTGACAGCCGTTATACGCAGGAGCATTTCAACTGTGCGGAAAGAATAAAGGAGAGGTTTGGCATCGTTCACACAGAAGACCCAGAATGGCCAAATAAACTAAAAACAAAAGACATCGGATGTGAGTTCTTCGTTGAGCGAGATGAGAATGGTTCTGTCGAGAAATATGAACGGATTTCCCCTACTGAACTCAAAAAGATGACGGGAAATGTCTTTACGGGTATGACTTGCTGCGCTGGGACAAGCATTGTCAAGATACTTGGAAATGGAAAGGTGAAGGGCATGACTTGTGGTCTCAATCCGTCAATGTGTAATATTTTTGAGGAGAATCCTTTTTTGCGTCAAGATTGGATGCATGGTGTGGTTTGTACGAAAGCCATGTGTGGATGCGCCGAAAATCTCCGCATTCCCAAATTTAGGTCACCTGTAGCCGCACAGAAGTTCATAGAAGAAAAAAGGCTGGAACAAAAAAAACTCATGCGCAATTGTCAGGACAATGATTAAAAAGAAAGGTGTATTATTATGATTGAAAAAATTGGAACAGAAGAAGCGAGGTATGTTTCTCAACCTTGCAAGGAAATGATTGAATACCTCGAGAAGATGCTCAGTAAAACCCCGCCTCCGCTAACAATTGCAGAGGTGGGAGTTGGTTTCGGTGCCACTTCGGTTGAAATCGTGAAGCGTCTTAGAAAAGAAGATACTTTTTACTTCTATTCCTTTCAAGACGAAGTGGATGAGTTGTTTGAAGACTTGAAAAGCCAGGAGTATTGCAGGTGTAATCTTGTACCGTTAGGAAACTCACATGCTTTATACGATTCATTTTGCTGGAATCTTGGGAAGCAAGTAATTGACCCGAAAAATGAAGGTGGTTTGTTCAATCTGGTTTATCTTGACGGAGCACACTCTTTCTTATTTTCCGGCTTAGCATGTGCTTTGCTCAAGAAACTCGTCCGTGATGGCGGATATCTAATTTTTGATGATTTGCAATGGTCATACGGAAACTCACCAGATCGCAACCCAAATGTTGAACCAGGCATATTGGATCAATACACACAAGAGCAGGTTGATACGCCTCAGATTCAAATGGTGGTAGATGCCTTTATGAAGAATGACTACCAATGGCTGTGTGAGCGTACAACAAAAAGAAGGGCTATTTACAAAAAAAAGCACGAACATAAATGGTTGTTTTTAACAAGACTTTTTAAGTGAAATGGCTTCCGACAATATGAAAACAAGATAATTTGTTAATTGAAGATGATACAAACAATCCGAACTTATATCGCCAAGATTCCATTGGCAGAACCACTGTATTAAAACAAATTACTGATGGACATGCCACAATCAGCCTCTCCAAAAGTTTCCGTCATTATCCCCGTTTGGAATCCCGGTCTAGGCATCTGCCGTTGCATCGATTCGCTGCGCGACCAAACACTTGATGACATCGAGATGATTTTCGTGGACGACTGCGGCACCGACGGGGCAATGGACATCGTTAGGGAAGCAGCAGCGGAAGACCCGCGCATCCGCATCATCACCAATGCGGAGAACATGGGGCCAGGTGTTTCAAGAAACGCCGGAATTGAAGCGGCACGCGGAGCGTACCTCTCCTTTGTCGATGCCGACGACTACGTGAATGCGTGTTTTCTGGAGCGTTTGTATGCCAAGGCTATCGCCGGCCAGTTAGACATCGTGAAAGGAAGGATTTGTTATGTCAAGGAAGATGTAACTCAAGTGAATCGTCCAGAACTTAACGATGAGATACGCAAGGGAGTCCAATTGGGCAAGCCTCTTTTCTGTTTGTTTCATTACCAGCATCAAAGTGCCCTTTATAGACGGGCTTGGCTTTTGAAGCAAGGCATTTGTTACGGTACTTCACGGCGGGCGGAAGATGTTACATTCCTTTTACGGGCCTGCCATCAGGCAGAGCGTTTCGATTTTGAGGAAAGCGCCGAATACCATTATTGCCAACGAAGTGATTCGCTCATACATGACATGCATCTTTATACATTGGAAAGAAAGCTTCATGCCTTTCAGGAGCAGATGGATTACATCGTGGAATATATGGAGGACGAGCAAGACGCTTCTTTGTTTGTGGCAGATCGGGTGCATTACGACCTTAGGCTATGTAACTATTTGAGACGGAAGCCTGAAAGTAGAGAGGCCGCCAATCGTTTTACGACAGGCCTTCGCGAGCAAGTGCTTCGTTTTCCACATTTGGAAAAACTGAAGAACGAGTCTTTCATCGTGAGTGTCTTGTGCGATTATGGTGTTGGTTTGGCACGCCAACCATTCAATATGCCTTGGGAAGGATTGAAGGTCGAGAGGTCAGTGGAAACGATACGAGAATGGATCGACTTTGTAAAAGAGCACCCCAAGTGTTCAAAAGCAGCGGAACAAGACTTGCGCCGACTGTATCGAGTGGCGGAGTCCATGTGCCATAGCGACAACTCGCATTTGCCTCCCTCTTTGGTACGCGATGTAAAGAGAATCTTCAGAAAAAACGCTATGAAGCGAACAATTCGAGCTTTCATCGCCAAATTTCCTTTGTCCGAACCACTGTGTCGTGCCGCCAAACGATGGCGGAGTCGTTAGGGGAAGGGTCAGACTAAACATCCTAAAAGATTGACAGAAGTCAAAACAAATTGCAAATGAACCAGACACAAACTGTTTCTCCCCAAGTTTCCGTCATTGTCCCCGTTTGGAATCCCGGTCCAGGCATCAATCGTTGCGTGGAGTCACTGCGCGGCCAAACGCTTGAGGACATCGAGATGATTTTCGTGGACGACTGCGGTACCGACGGTGCAATGGACATCGTTAGGGCAGCAGCGGCGGAAGACCCGCGCATCCGCATCATCGCCAATGCGGAGAACATGGGACCTGGTTCGTCAAGAAACGCCGGAATTGAAGCGGCACGCGGAGCGTACCTCTCCTTTGTCGATGCTGACGACTATGTGGATGCATGTTTTCTGGAACGTTTGTTTGCCAAGGCAGTTGCAGGCCAGTTGGACATAGTGAAAGGGAGAATTTGTTATGTCAAGGAAAACGGAGCCCAAGCGGAACATCTGGAACTTAATGATGAAATTCGCAAGGGTATCCAATTGGACAAGCCTCTTTTCTGTTTGTTTAATTACCAACATCAAAGTGCCATTTATCGCCGGGCCTTTGTCATGGACAACAACATCCGCTATGGCACTTCACGCAGGACACAAGACACCACTTTCCTTCTAAAGGCTTGTCATCGGGCCGAGCGTTTCGATCTCGAGGATACTGCAGAATATCATTTCTGCGAACATAACAACTCGCTGATGCATGATACCAATCCTCACACTTTGAAAAGAATGCTTCACGGTTTTCAGGAACAGATGGATTATATTGTGGAAACGATGGCCGATGAAGACAAAGTGTCGGAATTCGTGAAATGGCAGGTATATTATGCTCTTAGGCTATGTAACTATTTTAGCAGAAAACAGGGATGCGTAGAGGCTGCCAACCATTTCGCAATTGACCTTCGACAGCAAGTACTTCGTTTCCCACAATTGGAAAACCTGAAAAACGAGTCTTTCATTGTCCGAGTCTTGTGTGATTATGGTGTTGCTTTGTCGCACAGGCCTTTCAAATTGCCATGGGAGGGATTTCTGGTTGAGAACTATGTGGAAACAATCCAAAAATGGGCTGGTTTCATCAAAGGACATCCCGAGTGTGCGAATGTAGCTGAAAAAGACTTGTGCAGATTGTATCGTGAGGCGGAAGCCTTGTGCATCAAGGAGGACACCCATTTGCCTCGTCCGTTGGTTCACGATGTGAAGAAAATCTGTCGAATAAACAATGACAATAAGGGGAAAAAGATCCGAGCTCTCGTCGCCAAGATTCCCTTGGCAAGACCATTGTATAAAGCAGTACATCAATGGAGCGAAAAAAGTCATATACAACCAATGCAAGACTGATTCCGTCATGAATCCACGACTCATCGTTTCTTTTACTTCCTATCCAGCCCGCATCCATGCGGTGCCGAAAGTGTTGGAAAGCTTGTATGCGCAAAGTATGCAACCAGATAAAATCCTGTTTTGGTTGGCCGAAGAGCAGTTCCCCAATCGAGAGACAGACTTGCCTCAACAACTTGTGGACGACGCTGCCGCCGGCAAGTTTGAATTGCGCTGGTGCGACGATTTAGGCTCGCACAAGAAATACTTCTATGCCATGCAGGAGTTTCCTGACGACATCATCGTTACGGTGGATGACGATATCATTTATCATCCACATACCATTCAAACACTATATCGTTCATATCTGAAGTTTCCACAGGCTGTTTCAGCTTTAAGGACGGCTTTATGCTTGTTTGACGACGATGGTAAACTTTTGCCCTATTTTTTTTGGTTCTCTCCTTTTGTGAAAATGGTTGAGAGGCCGACGATGCAATTGACGGCAATTGGTATAAATGGCATTCTGTACCCACCGCACGTTTTGGATGTTCGTGTATTTGATAAGAAATTGATGCTCAAACTGTGTACGAGTAATCACATTACGAGCGGAGACGATTTGTGGTTGAAAATGCATGAGGCACTTTGCGGCATTCCCGTTGTGTTGGCATCGAAAGACATATTGCATCAAGAAATTGCCGAAACCCAAACTTCTGCCTTGTGGATAACAAAACCGGTCTCATTTAAGACGAACCTTGTCGCTGCAATTCGGAGACACTACGAAAAAGACGGAGAGGACGTCATTCTCCATTGTTTGAAGCAAGCGGTCGGAGAACCCATTTTGCCAGCTTCAAGCAAGGAAATCTGGGATGAAAAAGACCTCATTAATTGTGTCAAGAATCATTTGAACTTGTTCAACCGATATAAAACAAACAACAATGAGGATGAGGCAAATAGGATGATTCAATATTTGAAACAATTCTTGTATTTAACTCCAGAGATTGAGGCATGGGCAAAACGCTCACAGGAAGTGGAGGTGCGGTCGCTTTATGATTATGGTTTAGGATTGAGGGCTCGGCTTTGGGAGGAATTTCGCCAAACGTCAGATTATTTGCAGATGCAGTCGAATTGGAAGGAGTTTTTTGCCAAACATCCTGATTGCAAAACAACATATCTTTATGGATATCGGTCTTTCTTGAATGATATGAAGGGATTTCTCGATGAGATGGAACGGGAAAAATACCCAGTTGAAGAAATTTCTGCCTTTCGAAAGGCTGTACGCTCAGGATGGAAAGGTCTTCCTTTGTTAGTGCTTTTAAAAGGAAAAGGAATACGCTTGAAACGTGTGGTCGATTTTTTGAAAAAAAAGGTATGAAATTGAATTATTCCATCATCATCCCCCATAAGGACATTCCCGACCTGCTGCAACGCTGTTTGGACTCGATTCCCGTGCGCGACGACGTGGAAGTCATCGTGGTCGATGACAACAGCGACTCTCGGAAGGTGGATTTCGCCCGTTTTCCTCGATGGAAAGGAAAGCATTACCAGTATTTCCTGACTAAAGAAGGAAAAGGTCCAGGCTACGCCCGCAATGTGGGACTCGACCACGCTCAAGGCCGTTGGATTGTCTTTGCCGATGCCGACGACTTTTTTACAAAAGATTTCGACACTTTGCTCGACGAGATGGTTGATGTGGAGGAAGACCTCATTTACTTCGACTACATCAATGTCCTTTCCGAAAATGTCTCCCAACAGCTGAAAAAACGAGTTTGGTATAGGCATTTTATTGAGGATTACCTGAGTGGTGACAAGTCAGAATTTGGCCTTAGAACGAGTTTTGTAATTTCATGTTGCAAACTCGTCAAAAGAGAACTGATAGAGCAGCGTCACATCCGTTTCGACGAAGTAAAGTGGGGTGAAGACGTATATTTTGCCATTCAAATTGGATATTATGCCGAAACGCTTAAGGTGAGTGGAACAATAGGTTATGTCGTAACTTCTAGGGCGGGACAGATAACTGAAAATATATATAAAACCGCCAAAGAGTTTCGCGTAAGAATGGAAGGTAACTTAAAATGTGACGAATTGCTCAAATCCCAATACGGTCCTCATGTTAGGACAGAGCGAATTTTGGGTTATGTTTGCCGTAAAAGAGGTTTTTGGCGGTGTGCGTGGTTCTGTGTGGCAAATGTTTTCCATCCACGTGTGTTTTGTCGAACTTTCATTTTTCTGACAAAAAAGGTTGTCAATGTAATAAAAAAAACACTTTAATCTGACAATGGCCCTCGCGTACTCCATTATCATCCCCCATAATGACATTCCCGACTTGCTGCAGCGTTGCTTGGATTCCATTCCGCTGCGCGACGATGTGGAAGTCATCGTGGTCGATGACAACAGCGACCCTCGGAAAGTGGACTTCGAGCATTTCCCTCAATGGAAGGGAAAGCATTACCAATATATCCTTACCAAAGAAGGAAAAGGTCCGGGCTATGCCCGTAACGTCGGGCTCGACCACGCCCAAGGCCGATGGATTGTCTTCGCCGATGCCGATGACTTTTTCACGGAAGAGTTCAACGCTTTGTTGGATAAAACTAAATGCGCGGAGGAAGACCTTATTTTCTTCGACTATATCAACGTTCTTTCCGATGACATAACCCATCAGTTGGAAGAGCGAGTCTGGTTCAGAACTTTGATCGCGGCCTGTTTGAAAAATAATGACACCTCTGAGGAACGGCTGAGATGTTATTTCAGCGTGCCATGGTGCCAATTTATCAAAAGGGAATTAATAGAGCGGCACCGTATTTATTTTACCGAAGTGAGGTGGGGAGAAGATATTTATTTTGCCTGCCAAGTCGGAAAGGCAGCCAAAACCATCATGGTGAGCGGCACAATCGGCTATGTGGTGACATCAAGGAAAGGATCGGTTACGGACGGTTATTGTGGCACCGCTCAAGAGTTTCGAGTTAGGTTGTGCGAGACCCTGAAATGTGACGACTTGCTCAAAGCCCAATTTGGAAACAATGCAAGGTCGAGACCATGGCTGAACTATGTCTGTCGAAAAAAAGGCTTCTGGCGCTGCGTTTGGTTCTGCATCGCCAATGTTTTCTATCCTCGCGTGTTTTGGCCGACAGCTTCTTTACTGACAAAAATTGCGAAAAAAAAATGTTTTATGAAATCTTGAACAAACGGAAAGAGAATCTTCCGAAAAAATATCTCAATTAAATGAAACCTAACTATTCAATTATCATTCCTCATAAGGACATTCCCGACTTGCTGCAGCGCTGTTTGGACTCGATTCCCGTGCGCGACGATGTGGAAGTCATCGTTGTGGATGACAACAGCGACCCCAAGAAGGTGGATTTCGAGCATTTTCCAGGCTTGGAAAGGGATAATACCCGTGTCATTTTCTCGAAGGATGGGGGAGGGGCTGGTCATGCGCGAAACGTGGGTCTCGACCATGCTCGAGGCCGATGGATTGTCTTCGCCGATGCCGACGATTTCTTCACAGAGGATTTCAACGGCTTGCTCGACGAAACGGTGGATGCCGAGGAGGACATCGTTTTCTTCGACTACATCAATGTCTTGTCAAAAAAACCGACACAGCAAGTGACGGACAGGAATCGCTATAAGAAATTCATCTCTGCCTATTTAGACGGCGACAAGTCGGAGTCGGACCTGCGAATTTATTTCTTCGTTCCGTGGTGCAAATTCATCAAGAGGGAATTGATTGAGCATCATCGCATCCGATTCCATGAGGTGAAATGGAACAACGACCTGTTTTTCTCCGTTCAAGCTGGCTGTTTGGCGAAGACGATTGCTGTGAGTGGGAAGGAGGCCTACGTGGTGACACTGCGCGAAGGCTCTTTGACCTACGACCTCTGTGCCACGGGTGAAGAACTGGCTGTCAGGCTGATAGAATCAGTCAAAACGGAGGAATGGATGAAGAAAAACGGATACCGCACAACGCGCTGCCTCACAAGTTCCTACCTGTGGGTGTATTATGATAGAAATGGTTTCTGGAAAACCCTCGGATTCTGCCTTTGCAGCATCTTCAACTGGCGTGTGTTCAAGACAACGCTCGTTTTTTTAGCCAAAAGAATCGGAAAAAGGGAGTTTTGAGCGGTTCTTGTGCCTTGAAAACCCTCTTTCCGTGACCTAAAATGACAAAAAAAAGGAAAAGTATTGTTTTTGCTTCATTTTTTTTGTTAAAAATGCATTTATTATTCCAAAAAATTGTACCTTTGCATCGTTAATTAACAAAATAAGACTGATTATTTCAAAAATCTGCGAAAACCATAGGTTTTCCAATGCGGAGGCTCAATAGTCATGTGCCGCGCTTGATTGTTCTGCGTGGTTGTGCCCTTTAACCCGTTAAGTGCGATTTTAGGGGAGGGGAAGATATGTGCCTCCAAAATTTTGATTTTTCGATGACAATTAAGTTTCTTGACCTGAAACAGGTGAATGCCCAGTATGCCGACGAACTGCATGAAGCCGTGCGTCGCGTGGTGGATTCTGGTTGGTATCTCCAAGGCAAGGAGAACGAGCAGTTCGAGCGACATTTTGCCGAGTACATCGGCACGAAGCATTGCGTGGGCTGTGCCAACGGCCTCGATGCACTCATCTGGATTTATCGCGCCTACATCGAACTCGGCGTGATGCAGCCGGGCGACGAGGTGATTGTGCCTGCCAACACGTTTATCGCCTCGATTCTGGCGATTACGGAGAACGGACTGAAGCCCGTGTTCGTCGAGCCGCGACTTGACACCCTCGAAATCGACGACTCGAAAATCGAAGCCGCCATCACCGAACGCACTCGTTCGATTCTGCTCGTCCACCTCTACGGTCGCTGCGCCTACACCGAGAAAATCGGCGAAATCTGCCAGAAACACGGCCTGAAACTCGTCGAGGACAATGCGCAGGCGCATGGGTGTAAAGCCCCCCAGCCCCCTAAAGGGGCTCGAACAGGCTCCCTTGGCGACGCCGCCGGCCACTCATTCTATCCGGGCAAAAACCTCGGTGCATTAGGCGATGGCGGTGCCGTCACCACCGACGACGACCGATTGGCCGAAGCCATCCGCGCCCTCGCCAACTACGGCTCACAGAAGAAGTACGTGTTCCAATACACGGGTCGCAACAGCCGATTGGACGAGATTCAAGCCGCCATTTTGGACGTGAAACTTCGTCATTTAGACGCCGACAACGCCCATCGGCAGGCCATCGCCAACTACTATTACGACCACATCGACAATCCGCTGATCACGCTGCCCACGCGCCTGCCCGACGCCCACAACGTCTATCACCTTTTCTCGATATTGTGCGAGAAGCGCGACGCGTTGCAGGCCCATCTGGCGGAAAACGGCATCCAAACCCTCATCCACTATCCCATTCCGCCGCATCAGCAGCAGTGTTACAAGGCGTGGAACAGACTCTCTTTCCCCATCACCGAGCAAATCCACCAGCAGGAACTCAGCCTGCCGATCAGTCCCGTGATGACGATGGAGGAGGCCGAGCAGGTCGTGAGTGCAATCAATGCTTTTCGTTAGTTCAGCCATTTCAGTCTTTTCCAACAAGCCTTTCCCGTCATCAACATGAAAAAAATGGTTCTTTTTGCGATAACCCTTCTCGTCCTGCTGATTGGTTTCTTCGCAGGAAAGAAGTTGTACACGAAATTCTACAACCATGCGAGGAATGCCCAAATCGAGATTGCCAATCTTTATGAGGCGATGTGCGTTCGTCAAGCCCCGTCAGTGGATACGTTGGAACATCATATCCTTTGTTTGGGCAATAGCATCACGTGCATGGGGCCGAACGATGAAGTCGGATGGAAAGGACATTGGGGGATGGCAGCCAGCAAGAAAGAAAATGACTACGTCCATTTGTTGGAGGCAATACTCAAATCGCATAATCCCCGTTCGACGGTGTCGTTTAAAAATATCCTTGTTTGGGAACTCAATCCCCTGCTTGATGTCGATTCCTTGTTTACCGGAATGATGGAAGGAAAGGATATAATCATTTTTCGGTTCGGAGACAATGTGGAAGACGAAAAAGTGCTGAGCCAAGGCTTGCAAAACCTGATCGACTATTGCCGACAATACACCTCGAATATCATCATCACGGGTTGCTTTTGGAAGCGCATTCACACGGAATCGGTGCTGATCAGTGCCGCCAGGACCAACCACCTGAAATACGTGCCACTGTTCTGGATAGGCGAAACCTATGGCGACTCAACCTATTGCCAAGGCGATGAAGTGTTCTATGACGTGGATAGCAACCCCTACAAGGGAACTCACCCTGCCTTTAAACTCCACCCGAACGACAAGGGCATGGCGATGATAGCAGAGACGATATTCGATGCGATGTTTTGAATGTTTTTAGAGCATTACTGCGCGATTTGGACGTGCTAATACCGAATTGAATAAGCAAACATTATACGACCAAGTCTCGTTTCATACAATAGCAGCATTGTCATAGGTTCGATTGGTAGAATCGAGGGTTGTGGAGTGACGAAAAGGAAAAATTAAAATTTTGTGGAGTTTTTTAAGAAGAGGAAATCGTTATGACCCAATATGAGTTAGAAGAAAGCCATTATCCGCCGTGGATGCTGTGGCGGAGCAAACGACAGACAAAATAAAATGATAAAATATTAAAACAGCGATTTCTAACTATTTTAGAAAGAGGTCGTTAGGATATCATTTTTTTTATGCCAGAGGAACCATTAAAATATAAAACAAAGAAGGGACTTTATTGGAGTGCTGCAAATAATTTTGCTAGTAGAGGAATACAGTTCGTTTTTGGCATCATATTGGCAAGGTTGCTCTCCCCAGATAGGACTATTTATCACATTCAGTAAGGTTTTTAATAACTTAACGATTATTTTTTGTGCCTAATGCCTAATAATAAATTAAAGAATACAGAACTAAAGGAGTTGATGGGATATATATGCTCTCATTATACTAAAGAAGAGATAGATTGGTACCTCTCTCTTGTTCCTCAATCTTCAGTTGCAAATAATGTAGATATTAAAATTTCAAGCAATTCATATGCCGACGAAAAGTGAGATTGCACAAATTGTCCTGAATGCCAAAAATGGAGCACAGGATGAACTTAGACGGAGATATTTAAAAGAGTTAGCAGATTATACGCATCGAGACATATTGCTTTATTGTTCTGCTTATACGACTCCTCAGGCTAATGGTGTTCCTTCAGATGCCTTATCATTAGTTACAGGCGATACCCAAGGTTTTATGTCTTCACTTCATGGTTTGACTAATCATAAATTAGATTTAATTATTCATAGTCCGGGCGGTTCATCTGAAGCCGTAGAGCAGATTGTGATTTATCTTAGATCCAAGTATAAGCATATTCGAGCTATTATACCACAGAATGCAATGTCTGCAGCTACTATGTTGGCATGTGCTTGTGACGAAATTATTATGGGAAAACATTCTGCAATTGGACCAATAGACCCTCAGATAACTTTCCCAATGCAGAATGGAAGTCTGTTCACCGCGCCTGCACATTCTATTTTAAATGAGTTTAATCAAGCTAAAACAGAAATTTTAGCAAATCCGGGAGTAGCTCCATTATGGATACCTAAACTCGCTAATTGGCCTGCTGGTATATTGGATATATGTAATAATACAATTAATTTATCCAAGGAAAAGGTAAAGAATTGGTTAACATCGTATATGTTTGCGGGGCATCAAAATGATGTTAATTTGGCACAAACTATTGCTAATTGGCTTGGAACTTTTAGCAATCATTTAACGCATGGTAGACCAATTCCGATTAATGAAGCTCAGGCTCAGGGATTAATCGTGTCACCGCTAGAAGAAGATCAAAATTTACAAGAAAAAGTACTCTCTGTGTTCCACTCTTCAATTGTAACTTTTGAAGTTACAAACTGTGTGAAAATTATTGAGAACCAAAACGGCAAGGGTACATTCATAACCGTCAATCGCAAATGATAAATTTCTGAAAATTCAAAAAGTCAAGGCTTGGAATAAAATTTGAGAATTGGGAGATTGTTCCTGACAATATTATCCGGTTCTCATATATAATAGTAAGTATTCTTAGAAGAGTAAGAGCAATAAAAAAGGACACCGATGCAAATGTCCTTATAATAAAAATTGGGAGGTTGGTCAAAACTGAGGAACATATATTGGAGCAATGAGCACACGATAAAACATATATTATCTTTTTGCGAGAAAATAGTAGGCAGATAAATAATAATGTACACGAATAACGTAGCCAAATATGAAAATAATTTATTCACAATAATTGAATCTTATGCAAAGTGTTGATAGACGAGGAAGTTATATGATTGAAACACATTTCATAATTGTTTATTTATGAATTTACAGCAAAAACAATACATTGCCAATTGGCATGATAGTTTTGTTGAATATATTGAGGGCTTGATAGCTTTAGTCGGGGTGCTGATGGCTAATCCCAATGCTACAGAAAAAGATAAAAGGCCTTTGGGACAGATAAAACTCATGCTTAAAGGCAAGGATTTTTATGAAATAGAGCGCGACCTTGCTGAGCGGATTATTAAGCGGGATACTTTTGACAAGATAGAACGGTTAGACAAGGATTTGGTTGATATATGTATTGAAAACATGGCAGTGGCACCGCTTGTCAAAGTTTTTTTGAAACAGTTGTCCTATAGCCAGATTGAGCGAAATAAGCAATTTGCTATTATGGAAATGAATGAATTGCATATTCCCATTGATAATATTTATTAAAAATAAAAAATATGGAAAAAAAATATACAATTGTCATTGGCCCGCACCATAAATTGTGGAGCGTGGATTTAAAGGAAATTTGGCGGTATCGAGATCTGATACAGTTGTTTGTAAAACGAAACATAGTCGTTCAGTACAAGCAGACGGTTCTCGGTCCGCTATGGTACATCATACAGCCTGTTCTTACAGTGATTATGAACATGGTTGTGTTCGGTGGAATTGCGAAGATGAGCACCGACAGTATTCCACAGCCATTGTTTTATATGGCAGGTAACATTTGTTGGTTTTATTTTTCAGATTGCCTGAATCAAACCTCATCAACATTTATCTCTAACCAGGCAATGTTCGGTAAGGTCTATTTTCCGAGACTTGTTGTGCCGATTGCCACGGTTTTGTCAAATCTTTTGCGGTTTGGTATTCAAGTGGCGTTGTTTGTCGTTTTGTATCTGTATTTCTTCGTAAAGGGAGCACCGATTCAACCGAATTGGTATATTTTGCTCACGCCCATATTTGTTGTAATGTTGGCAGGTTTGGGACTCGGTTTCGGTATTCTTGTGTCTTCTATGACGACTAAATATCGTGATTTGACGATTCTATTTACGTTTATTGTTCAGTTGTGGATGTATGGAACGCCCATTGTCTATCCATTAAGTATGGTGCCCGAAGGAACCCTACGAACATTTATTCTCGCAAATCCTATGACATCTATCATTGAAGCATTTAAGTATGCGACTTTGGGACAAGGTTTTTTCTCGTGGTGGGCATTGGGATACAGCTTTGTTTTCATGAGTATTCTTTTGGTTCTCGGAGTTGTAGTCTTCAATAAGGTTCAACGCAGTTTTATGGATACAGTTTAATTTTTTATCGAAGCAAAAATGAAAGCAATTGAATTTGAAAATATTGGTAAACAATATCGTTTAGGACTCGTTTCTACGGGAACAGTCAGCCATGATTTAAATCGTTGGTGGACAATGAATGTCCTTCGAAAAGAAGACCCATATCTGAAAATCGGAGAAACCAATGACCGCTCACAAAAAGGCGAAAGCGATTATGTCTGGGCTCTGAAGGATATTAACTTTTCTGTGGAACAAGGTGACGTTGTGGGTATTATTGGAAAAAACGGCGCAGGAAAGTCCACGCTATTGAAACTTCTTTCTCGTGTTACTACTCCTACTACGGGTTATATACGTGCTCGTGGTCGTATTGCATCATTGTTGGAAGTAGGCACAGGTTTTCACCCAGAAATGACGGGGCGGGAAAATATTTACATGAACGGGGCTATTATGGGTATGACCAAGGATGAAATAACCCGAAAACTCGATGAAATAGTCGCTTTCTCAGGCTGTGAGCGTTATATTGATACTCCTGTAAAACGATATTCATCGGGAATGACAGTTCGCCTTGGCTTCGCCATTGCAGCCCATTTGGAACCTGAAATCCTTGTCGTTGACGAAGTCCTCGCTGTAGGTGATGCCGAGTTCCAAAAAAAGGCGATTGGCAAGATGAAAGATGTTTCCCAAGGAGGCGATAGAACTGTTCTTTTTGTGAGTCACAATATGGCTGCAGTAAAGAGTCTTTGTAAGAAAGGTGTCTTTTTGGAGAATGGTATGGTAAAAGAAACGGGAGATATTGATACAGTTGTTGGACATTATTTGAAAGGCGATAACGATATTGCCAACTACTTTCATTGGGACACTCCTGTTATCCAAAAACAAGGATTTGAACTCCTTGAGATTGGAGTGAAAAGGAGAGGAGGGGATTATATGGATGTTATGCGAGTAGATAATGACTTAGAACTTGTGGTTAAATACCGCCTGACAAGCCACTTCAGAGCCCTTCATCTCACTTATCATTTCAAGAATGAACAAGGACAGAAAATGTTTACCACTTCAGGTGGTGGACGATGTTATGAGCGTGAGCATTCCGAAGGTGTTTATACACAAATTTGCCATTTGCCAGCAAATTTTTTCAATTGGGGTACTTATTCTATCGATCTTTATGTCGTTGAAAACTGTTCTAAAGCTTTTATAATTGAAAATGATGTCGTGTCTTTTACCCTTTCCAATCGCGCCGTTGCCATCGGTAGTTGGATGGGAAAGGAGCCTGGAGATATTACGCCTATATTTGATTATCAGGAAAATAGGATAGAGGCTTTATGATATATTCCCTGCTTACAACAGATAATCCTATCAACAGCACCGAGACATTGCGTCAGTGGATTGAACAGCGCAATCGTGAAGTGCAGGTTGATGTGAAGCTCATTCCTTTTAAGGAAATGACTGACTGGTATGTTGACCAAGATGGCAGTCTGAAGCACAACTCTGGCCGCTTTTTCACCATTCAAGGAATCCATGTGGAAACCGATTATGGGTATAATCACGCATGGGATCAGCCGATTATTAATCAACCTGAGATTGGCTATTTGGGAATTTTGACTAAGGAGATAAATGGTACTTTGTATTTCCTGATGCAGGCTAAAATTGAGCCAGGGAATGTAAATTGCGTTCAGATAAGCCCAACTCTGCAAGCCACGAAGAGCAACTATACTCAAGTCCACAAGGGAAAAAAACCTGCTTATTTAGATTATTTTGTGAATGTAAAACCTGAGAATGTGCTCCTTGACCAGTTGCAGAGTGAACAAGGTGCTCGTTTCCTCCGCAAGAGAAACCGTAACATCATCATCAAGGTAGATGAAGATATCGAAGTCTTGCCAGATTTCCGTTGGATGACGATTGGACAGATTAAGGAATTCATGCATCACGATAATATGGTGAATATGGATACACGCACAGTATTATCCGGCATTGAATATGTTGATTATATCACGCCTCTGACCGATCTTTCGAACCTCTCTAATTTCGGTCGCGACATGTTGAAGTCGGCTCGTACGCAAGTGGGTATTCACTCCATGCAACAAATCCTGTCCTGGCTGTCAGGTTTGAAGTCGCGCTATGACCTTTTTGTGAGCAACAAGCCTATCAACCAATTGGAAGGGTGGCATCGTTCGGAAACCGAGATAGCCAACGACGAGGGTCTATATTTCCGAATTGTCGGAGTTAAGGTGAGTATCTCTAACCGAGAAGTTACCAGTTGGTGCCAGCCTTTAGTGCAACCTTTGCAGCAAGGTTTGTGCGCTTTTATTGTGCGTAAGATAGGTGGTATTTACCACTTTTTAGTGCAGGCTAAGTTGGAGTGTGGTAATTACGATGTGATGGAATTAGCTCCTTCGGTGCAGTGTCTCACGGGCAATGTGTATGCCGCAGAAAAGAAACCTCCGTTTGTGGACTATGTGTTGAATGCTCCGAAAGAGCAGGTGCTTTACGATGTGTTACAATCAGAGGAGGGTGGCCGCTTCTTCCGCGAGCAAAACCGTAATATGATAGTCGAGGCTGGTAAAGATTTGCCACAAGAATTACCTGAGCATTATACATGGATGACTCTTCACCAGATAAACCATTTCCTGAAATTCAACAACTACTTGAATATTCAGGCTCGTAGTATTCTTTCAGCATTAAAGTATAATAAGTAATGAAAAGAATTGGTGTTATTTGTCCTTCAGAAATAGCATTTCGTCGTTTCCTTCCTGCCCTTAAAGAGGCTGGATGTTTTGAATACGCTGGTGTGGCTATTGCCAATAAGGAAGAATTTGTTGGAGCAACTGACGAGGTTCTTGCAATAGAGAGAGCTAAGGCACAGACATTTGTGGATAACTATGGAGGAAAGATATATGAGGGATATCGAAGTCTGATAGAATCAGATGATGTTGATGCAGTATATCTTCCCTTGCCGCCTGGTTTACATTATCAGTGGGCAAAGGTTGCTTTGAATGTTGGAAAACATATACTGGTTGAGAAGCCGTGTACAACGGCATTGGCTTATACACAGGATTTATTACAAGAGGCAGAAAGCAAGAGTCTTGCTGTTCATGAGAATTATATGTTCGCTTTTCATGACCAGTTGAAATCGATTAATAATATTGTTGATTCAGGGGAGATAGGTGATGTGCGCTTATATAGAGTTTCATTTGGTTTCCCAATGCGTTCTCAGAACGATTTCCGCTATAACAAAGCCTTGGGCGGAGGAGCACTGTTGGACTGCGGAGGCTATACTTTTAAATATGCCTCCATACTATTAGGACCAACTGTTAAAATGAAATATGCCCAGAGCAACAATTTAGATGGATTCAGTGTAGATATGTACGGAAGTGCTGCACTCGTGAATGATGAGGGCGTTACCGCACAAGTGGCTTTTGGGATGGATAACAATTACAAGTGTGAATTGGAAGTCTGGGGTAGTAAGGGCACCATTTATACCAACCGTATTCTAACTGCACCCGCCGGTTTTTCTCCTAACGTTATAATCCGTAAAGGAAATGATGAAGAAAAGAGAAATCTACCGGCAGATGATGCCTTTAAGAAATCCATTTTTCATTTCAGTATATGTATTGAGGATAAGGACGCACGTAAAGCCAATTATCAAGCCCTACTGAGACAAGCTAAACTGGTGGAAGACTTCAAATTGTTATCTGGCTTGAACTAATATGCCATTTAACCGTTAAAATAGACTAATTGTATATGAGAAAACCGATATATGTAACGATGCCTACGTTGGCACCGCTTGAGGAAGTAAATGAACTGATGAGGGAAATTTGGGAAAGTGGAATCATGACCCATAACGGTCCTCTGGTACAGCGTTTTGAAAAGGAAGTGTGTGAATATCTGGGTGTACCTCAAATGGTGAGTTGCTGCAATGGTACACTTGCCCTCCAGATGGCCATCAAGGTTTTGGGTAAAACGGGTGAGATTATAACTTCACCATTTACTTTCATTGCCACTGTAAGTTCCATTATGTGGCAACATTGTACGCCAGTGTTTGTGGATATTGATCCTGAAACCTTAAATATTGACCCCAAGAAGATCGAGGAGCGCATTACTTGCCATACCGTAGCTATTATGCCCGTGAATGTGTTTGGTAATAACTGCGACTTTGAGGCTATTGGTGCGGTAGCAAAAGCACACAATATTCCTGTTATTTATGACGCTTGCCATTCTGTAGGTGCTACCTATAAAGGTGAAAGTGTTTTTAAGCAGGGTGATATTTCAGTGACGAGCTTCCATGCTACCAAGATGCTGAATACAGCAGAAGGTGGTGGCGTATTTACGTTGAATAAGGAGATTGATGAAAAGTTGCGTCGCATTCGTTTCTTCGGATTTGAAAACCATTCTGATATTGTAGAGGATGGTTTCAATGGTAAGATGACAGAGGCACATGCGGCTATTGGTATAGCTAACTTGAGATATCTGGATAAGGCTTTGGCTGACCGCAAGGAAAAATACGAACGTTATAATGAAATTCTTAGCCAGAATCCAGAGATCTCTTTCCAGAAGATTTCGACAGGTTGCAACTATAGTTATTTACCCGCCATTTTCAAAGATGAATTAACCGCTTTGAAGGTGGTGGATGCATTGAATGCAGAAAACATCTTCCCTCGTAGGTATTTCTATCCGAGTGTGAACACCTTTACAAAGTTGGTTCCGTACGTGCCTATGCCCAAGTCTGAGGATATTGCAAGCCGAGTTCTTTGTCTGCCTTTGCATATTAGAATGAGGATGAGTGAAATTGATGAGATTGCAGAGATTACGTTAAAGACTATTTTGTGAATGAAAAAACTATTAATTTTAGGTGGTGATCATTTCACAATTCCTGTAGTGGAGGCCGCAAAACAACAGGGTTATTATACTATTACCTGTGATTATCTGCCAGATAATGTAGGCCATAAAGTATCGGACCAATACGTTAATTTCAGTACCACGGATAAAGAAAGAATATTGGAGTGGGCAAGACAGAATCATATTGATGGTATTGTAACATTCACAGATTCTGGTGTTATTACTACAGCCTATGTTCAGCACCATTTGGGGCTACCACCAATAGGACCATTGGAGTCGGTTGAAATATTGCAGAACAAAGACAAGTTCCGTGTGTTTTTGACCGAACACGGTTTCAATGTGCCCAAAGCAAAGGGCTATACAAGTTATGAACAAGTTTTAAATGATGTTGATTGGTATCAATGGCCAATCATTGTAAAGCCGGTTGATTCTGCGGCAAGTAAGGGAGTAACGCGTGTTAATGATATTATGAATTTAAAAGATGCAGTTGATTATGCCCTCCACTTTTCTGCATCTGGCCGTTTTATTGTAGAAGAGTTTATTGAAAAAGATGGTTGTTCCTCAGATTCAGATTGTTTTTCTTTAAACGGCAAATTGGTCGTAGTTACTTATTCTGCACAACGATTTGATGAGAACGCAGAAAATCCATATGCTCCAGCCTGCTTTAGTTGGCCTTCGACATTTAACAAGGAACAGGAAGACTATTTAACTTCAGAAATTCAGAGATTGTTGACACTTCTCAATATGAATACTTCCGTTTATAATGTTGAGACGCGTGTAGGTCTTGATAACAAACCTTATATTATGGAGTTGTCACCCCGAGGAGGTGGCAACCGATTAGCAGAGATGGTCCGTTTTTCTACGGGAACTGATATGATAACTGCAGCCGTACGAGCTGCTGTAGGGGATACAGTAGAGATAGAGCAGAAACCGCTAATGGGGCATTGGGCAGAGGTTATTATACATACTGACAAAACTGGTAGGTTCAGTGAAATTGTGATTGATAGAGATTTCTATTCTCAATATGTAATTCAAACGGATTTGTGGGTAGCGCGTGGTGATAAGGTTGAAGCCTTCACTGGAGGAAATAAAGCAATTGGAACGATAGTCCTCAACTTTAATGATAAAAGCACAATGCTGTGGGCTCTTAGTCATCAGAAAGAATGGTTGCATGTTGTAGTTCAATAATAGCACCCGTATGAATATATCTTTTGAGGTCAAGTTGCATATTGATGAATGCTTGTATTTACTTGGAGAGAAGTATACGCCTGACGAGTTGTACAGCAAGGTAGATATTATGCAGTATGCTAAAAAGCTATCAGAAAAAGCATTTTTCATAATAGTTGATGATAACGGAATTAAACAAGGTTTTACTGCATATTATTTAAATGATGAACAGTCGTTTGTTTTTATTACTCGGATAGCTGTCAATGAGCTTTGCCGGCACCAAGGGCTTGGCCGTAAGATGATAGAGGCTCTTTCCAAATACTATTCAAGTAGGTTCGAAAAAATAGAGTTGGAGGTTGAAAAAACAAATGAAGTTGCAAGAATTTTTTATCATAATATGGGATTTTATATCAAAGAAGACCGAGAAACGAAAGTATTAATGAGTAGAGAACTTCATAGCTTAAAAAATCGATAAATAATGGACACAATATTTGTTATTGGTCAGTGTACCCTTCATTGGGGCAGAATGGAATTTGGCAACATCGGGAACTACTATGTGGCTGAACCTTTTTTCCGAGAGTTACATCGTGTTTTCCCAGAATCACGTATAAAAACTACTTTTCAGATGTCTCAAGACTTTCAGGAGAATGAAAATGTGGAATGTGTTCCAATGGACGAATATTACGGATGGAAAGATGATGATCTGTCAAAAGCTTGCAAAGAATTGGCAATAGCCAGCGTGTATAATGACACTCATGAGTTGATAGATACTACTCCGTTTATTGAGGACGTTATGTCATCTGATTTGGTAATTGAATTTTCCGGAGACATTTGGGGTCGTAACGCAGACTTCCTTGGCCCAAATCGTTTTCTTGTAGGTTTGATAAAGGATAGAGTTGCTCAGTTGCTTGGAAAGAAAACAGCTATGCTGGCAAGTTCACCAGGACCGTTCAATTATGACAATACTTTGGCATATGCAAAGAAAGTTTATTCATCTTTTGATTATGTTGCAAACCGTGAACCCACAAGCCGAGAGGTGTTAAAGTCTTTTGGCTTCGATGTTTCATCTGTTCACGATGCAGCTTGCCCTGCTTTTATTTTTGATCCCGCATCTCAGGATTCTATTAAACAATACCTTGTGGGAACGCCTTTGGAAAGTAAGAAGCGCCCAGTTGTTGGATTCATTCTATGTGGTTGGAATTTATTAAAAGGACCATATAGTCGTGAAGATTGGGCTGATGATGAATTCGACCAATATATACACGTGTTGATTTCTTTAATCAAGGATTATAATGTTGATGTGTGCTTTATGTCTCACTCCAATGGGTTTGAACTTCCTCCGCATTTCAAACCAATCAAAGGAAGAGACTATCCTTTTGCAAAAAAACTTTATGAACTTATGCTTAATACAGATTGTGCGGAGCATGTTTTTTTAATGGATGGAATATATGATGCAAAAGAGACTAAAGCTATTATTAAGAATTTCGATATGTTGATATCTGGTAGAGTTCACGGAGCTATTGCAGGAATATCACAAAGTGTACCCACGGTAATCATTGACTACGGACATGAACCTAAAGCTCATAAACTTATTGGTTTCGCCAAAGTTGCTGGGTTAGAGGATTATATAGCAAATCCTGCGGACGAGAATGATATAAAGGGGAAGGTTGAGCAATGTTGGAAAAATAGAACTAAATTACGCAAATTTTTGTTAGGGCGAAATAAAGAAGTCGCAGATTTAGTGCATTCTCAATTTGATGCTCTGAAAGGATTGGATTAGGTACGTACATTCAATGCTCTTTTAGCAGCAATTGTGGTATTCTTATTATTGTAGATATTTTTGTTTGGCTGGACGGTTCCCTTCATTTTACGATTTTGGCGTATCACAGTATACAAAATGAAAAATGATAGATTTTATACCATTGGTGGTAGTAAGAAGTATTACCTATAACCATGCTTCTTTTATCGAAGATGCGATGAATGGTTTTTGTATGCAGAGAACCTCATTCCCATTCGTCTGTACTATTATTGATGATTGTAGTACGGATGGTGAGCCGGCAGTTATAGAAAACTATTTGCAGAAGCATTTCGATTTAGATGATAGTTCTATTGTTAGAAACGAAGAAACGGAAGACTATATTTTGACATTTGCTCGTAATAAAACGAATAAAAACTGTTATTTTGCAGTCTATTACCTTAAATACAATCATTACAGCACCGGAAATAATTCTCGAAAGGATGAATATATTAAAGAGTGGTTTGAGCAGGTAAAGTATGTTGCTTTTTGCGAGGGTGATGATTATTGGACAGACTTGGATAAATTGCAGAAACAAGTCTCTTTTTTAGAAAAACATCCCGATTATTCGATGTGTACTCATGTCGCATTATGGGAAAGAAACGGTAAATTGTATAAAGCAGGGTGCCAGCATAGTAAGGAATGTACTTTGTCGAGTGATGAAGTGATTAGATTTGGTGGTTTATATCTCGCAACAGCCTCTTTGGTTTTTCGAAAAGAGTTGGCTGACGATTGGCCTAAATGGAGAAAACTATCTGATGTGGGTGATTATCCATTGCAGATTTTGGGAACACTTAGAGGAGGGATGCATTATTTCCCCGAGCCTATGTGCGTGTATCGTTTTCAATATCCTGGGTCTTGGACGAATCGGGATTCTTGTGTAATTAATACTCACCATCTTAAGACAGAAATCGCATGGATGAAAGTGTTAGATGAAGACACTTGTTATGTTTATACTGATGCAATCTATTCTCATTTAATACAATTTTATTCTACGCTATATTTAGCTAAACAATTGTCTTTTGCTGATTATTATGGTGCTTATAAAAGAACGTCTGCGCTTTCGTTTAAGCGTTTTTTTAAGGATGTTTTGATTAAGAATTTTAACTGGTTATATAAATTGATAAAAAAATAGCTGCATGCAAAAACTTCTAACTATAGTGGTTCCCGTCTACAAGGTAGAGCCTTACATAAACAAGTGCCTCGACTCGTTGATTTTGGATGATAAAAATCTAATGAACCAATTGGAGGTCATACTAGTGAATGACGGGACTCCCGACCGTTCTGCCGAAATGAGCAGGGAGTATGTGAAACGTTTTCCTAACACATTCCGACAGATAGACAAAGAAAACGGTGGGCACGGCTCTACATGGAATCGTGGTTTAAAAGAAGCAACGGGTAAGTATCTGCGTTTTTTAGATTCCGACGACTGGCTGACGAACCTCGACAAGTTGATGTGTGACTTGCAGAACTGCGAGGCAGATATGTTGTTTAACCGCTTCAACAAATGTTACGTTGAAGACGGCAGAGTTGAAACAGTCGGTATAGCGTTACCTCTTACAGGTGTCGAAGCGAGGCCTGTTGTAGCAAATGAATGGGGAAGGGCAAATGATGGGCCTAACAGTTTCAACTTTTGGTCAGTTACTTATAAAACAGATATACTGAAGCCATTACAACCATTGTTTGCCGAAAAAGTGATGTATGACGATTTTATTATAACGTGGGCACCATTGATTTTTGGTCGCACTTATAAAACCTGCGATTATGTATTGTATAATTATTTGATAGGCAGGCCGGACCAATCGATGTCGGTTTCAAAGCAGGAAAAAAAAGCGCGATCGTATTGGTCTTGCTTTCAAAAATTTGAGGAAGTGCGCTCGAAAATAGACGAAAACGCCGTTCCTTCGGATTATTTGAAAGTCATAGATAGGTCTATATGCGGATATGCGGCATACATATTTTGGTATTTAGCATTTTTTCCATATAAGGAATCTAAAACGAAATTGGGTTATTTAAAATCGAATTATTTATCTGAAAGAAGCAATTCCGCGGCGTTTAAGAGATATTCCAAACTTCCTTTTTGGTTGTTTTATCTTGTTGAGCGTTTGAGTTCGTTTAAGACGTCCACATTCAAATCTGTACGAGAATTTTTAAAAAAAATGAAAAGTAAGATATGAAGTTCGACTATCTAATCGTTGGCTCTGGCCTTTTCGGAGCTACGTTCGCCTATCGTGCAAAACAACAGGGAAAAAAATGCTTTGTGATAGACAAACGGCCTCATCTCGGCGGAAATGTCTATTGTGAAAACGTGGAAGGAATCAATGTGCATAAATATGGCGCACACATCTTTCATACATCCTCTAAAGAGGTTTGGGATTTTGTGAATACTATCGTTCCTTTCAATCGATACACAAACTGTCCTGTGGCAAATTATAAGGGGACACTCTTTAACCTCCCATTCAATTTGAATACCTTTTATCAGATGTGGGGAGTACTGACTCCTGAAGAGGCAAAGGCAAAGATTGAAGAGCAAAAAGCACAAGCTGTTAAGATGCTTAATGGTCGTGAACCCCAAAATCTTGAAGAACAGGCTTTGTCACTTGTCGGTAAGGATATTTTCGAAAAACTCATCAAAGAATATACAGAAAAGCAATGGGGACGTAAATGCTCTGACTTGCCAGCGTTTATCATTAAACGTTTACCCGTCCGTTTTGTCTTCGACAACAACTATTTCAATGACAAGTATCAAGGTATTCCTATTGGAGGCTACAATAAGTTGATTGAGGGTCTGCTTGAAGGAATTGAGACAAAGACAGGTGTCGATTTTTTCAATTCAGAATATAGGGAGTGGAGAAAATTTGCCGATAAACTCGTTTATTCTGGACAGATAGACCAATATTTTGACTACCAATTTGGCAAACTTGATTGGCGTACCGTTACTTTCAAGACGCGAGTAGAGGATACTTCGAACTATCAGGGAAATGCGGTTGTTAATTACACCAGCCATCAAGAACCTTACACCCGTGTCATCGAGCATAAACATTTTGAGATGTTTGGTCAAGACGTTTATGATAGCCCCCGTACAGTTGTTAGCGAAGAGTATAGTACGGAATACAAGGATGGTATGGAACCATACTATCCTGTGAATGATGAGCGCAACAATGCTTTGGCAGACCAATATCGGCAGTTGGCAGCACAGGAGAAGGATGTCATTTTTGGCGGCCGTCTGGCTGAATACAAATATTACGATATGGCTCCTGTTGTCGAAAAAGTAATGAATATGTGGAATTTAAAATGAGAACTATGAATAAGATTTTAACAGTTGTCGTGCCTGTTTACAAGGTAGAACAATACATTAACAAATGTCTGGGATCGCTTGTCGTTCCTGAAGAACTGATGGGGTTACTTGAGGTGATTGTCGTCAATGATGGGACACCTGACAATTCTGCCATTATGGCAAAGGAATTTGAAAAGAAATTCCCTCATACTTTCAGGGTCATTGATAAAGAGAATGGAGGACATGGCTCTTGTTGTAACGTAGGATTACGAGAGGCAAAAGGAAAATATATCCATTTTCTCGATTCTGATGATTGGTTCGATGAGACATTCCCTCTTTATCTCGAAAGGCTTGCTAAAGAGGATGCTGACGTGGTTTTCACTCACTGCGTTAAGGAGTTTGCCAAGAGTGGCATCAGTAAGGTGCACTCGCTGAAATTGGAGTATGACAAGCAGTACGAATTTCGTTCCATCCCCCTTGACCTCCTTCCTTTCAACACATTCTCACTCCACGAATGCTCTTATTCTGTGGATTTACTCCGAAAAAACGAGATAACCTTTTTGGAGCGATGTAGTTATGACGACACGATACTTAGTTTGGCACCAATTCCACTTGTAAAACAAATCTCATTGTATGACCTTACATTGTATCATTATCTATTAGAACGCGAAGGTCAGTCGATGGACAAAAAAGTTTTTGCTAAGAAGTTGCCTCAAGAACTCGATAACATCAGATCTCTTTTCGACCACTGTAACAATGTTGAAAAGGAACTTGACGACGCGACACAACAATTTTGCAAAAAAGTCTTGAATTCATATATCATGTGTTTTTGGGGAGATATTTGGATTTTACGTGAAAACATTTTGGACTGCTATCGTAAATTCTTTTTGACACATAATATTTTCCATCAGGATGAATATGCCCATTGGTTGCACCATTTGGGACTCGTCAGATCCTGCAACAAATACCCCGCTCCGATTGCCTTCCTCCATTACCTATATTGTATTAAGTCAGGTCAAATTGGCATGTGACAAAAAATGTTTTTTATTAATTAGAAAGTTAGATAAATTTGTCCTCAAATAGATGGTTTGGGTCATTCTTGTTATAGTCGTTGTATTTTGTCTTAGTGAATACTTATACGAGTATTATCGCTTTTTTGCCAAATACAATCAAACACCATTGGATATTAAAACTTTCGATGGTTCTAATCAACCGTTTCACCCATCTGTGATTTTTGTTGATAAAGGATGGAATGGGTTTCGGTATTGGATGGCAGAAACTCCTTATCCGATTGGAGGAAAACCTTACAGAGACCGATGGGAATGTCCAACTATTCATGTTTCCAATGATGGGTATAATTGGGCGGTGCCTGGTGAATTGCGTCCAATAGATGATTTGACAGCTGAAGAGATTCAACGCGGAGATTATTTTTCCGATCCTCACTTGGTATTCAAGGAGGATGGTTCATTAGAATGTTTTTATAGATTGTCCAGTCCGACGAAAGAAAAACTCCATACTCGTATTTTACGAAAAACATCAAACGACGGAATTTCTTGGAAAAATAGAGAGGTTTTGATAGACCTAATGTCAGATGAGGCTATCAATACGGTGGGGTATGTGGTGTCTCCTGCTATTTTATATGAAGACGGTAAGTATTGTATGTGGTATGTAGATGCCATACATCCATTTGGACCCGATAAACACATTTGCCTGTCCACCTCAGTCGATGGATATCAATGGAGCAAACTGACGAAATGTGTCTTAAAAGGCCCGTATGTTAATCCATGGCATATTGATGTTACCAACATAGATGGTTTGTACTATTTGACGATTTATGACATCAAAGAACTTACTATATGGAAAAGTCTTGATGGAATAACATTTACGTATTTAAGGACGCTCATCTCACCGGCTTTTATTAGAGGGTGTTTCTATTCCGAAGGATTGTATCGATCTTCTCTCGTTAAAACCGATGAAGACCTTAAACTTTATTTTAGCGCATACGACAATCAACGGACATATTTAGGACTTATGTCAGGAGATTGTATAGACAATTTGACTCCATTGCCAATACAAGGAAAAAGAGTGAAAATTTCCAATTTTCCAAGGACTTATTTAAGTATTTGGAAAAGGAGATTTAAGATGTTTAAATCATGTCTGAGAACTCTTTCCTGACGATTTTTTTTTCAGACAATTGCATCATAACAACCAACTCATGAAGACACGCGTTATAGTATCATTAACCACCTACAGCAAGCGAATCAATAATATTCCGGCTGTTTTAGATACCATTTTCGCTCAGACGGTTCCGCCGGATTTCGTTGTTCTGAATCTGGCGCACGAGGAGATTGTTCCCGAGGAGGTTCAGCGATATATCGATACTCATCCCATTGAGGTCAATAGAGTTGCTGATACGAAAGTTTTTAAAAAGTTGATACCCACGCTTCGGAAATATCCGAATGATTGTATTATTGCGATTGACGACGATTGGCTTTATCCGAAAGGGATGATTGAAGATTATGTGTCCATTCATCAGAAATATCCGAATTTTCCTATCAGTGGAAATGGCTATGTTTATGCTGGTGTGCAGTGTCATTGTGGATGTAGTTCGTTGACGAAAGCCGAGTTTTTTGGCGACGGACTTCAACTGATTGACCAAGAAGTCATCAAAAACTGCCCGAGCGACGATTTCGTTTACACCTATTTCTCGAATAGGGCAGGGCATCCATATATCAGGACGAAAGGAGAATATTTCACGAATATGCAGCCGTATAATGCTACCGACAGTTATTCTGGTGAAACGGGTTCGTTGGCTGCCGTGGAAAAAACTTCGAAATATTTGTTTGAAAGATTTGGCGAGTTGAATCCCTCTGTTTCCGCATATCTTGACGATTCGTTTATTGCGGCGATAATCGATGGTGTTCAGAAAGAAACCATCAAGTCGAATTGTTATCGTGCCAAAGAAGAAGTTTTCCAATCTCCAACATTTCGATTGGGGAAATTTCTTTTGAAGCCATTCAGTTGGATGAAACAAAATAGTATATAGGTCTTTTTTTATATGCCATTCAACAGTTTTAATTTTTGGCTCATTTTTCCATTCATTTTCAGTCTTTATTGGCTGATACCGAGTAAGAATGTGGATATCAAGAAGTGGTATCTGATAGTTGTCAGTTACCTGCTTTATATGAATTGGAAGCCTGTTTTTGCTGTTGTGTTGTTGTTCGTTACATTTGTCACCTTTTTGGGGGCAAAGGTGCTGCCTGTAGATGATAAGAAAAGAAAGCGTGTTTTGATATGGATTTTTGGTCTTTTGTCTTTGCTTCCGCTGTTGGTCTTCAAATACTATCATTTCATCAACGACAACATGGTAGCAGGGCTTGAAAGAATCGGTATGCATTTTGTGATGCCGGGCTTGAACTGGGCTATACCCGTAGGCATATCCTTCTTTACTTTTCAGGCAGTGGGTTATCTTTTCGATGTTTACTACAAAAGAATTGAGGCAGAAAAGTCTTTCACAGACTATATTCTTTTTGTCTCATTTTTCCCGCAGGTGGCCTCTGGTCCAATCAGTAAAGCGTCAGAATTGCTTCCACAAATCAAGAATCCCAAGCCTTTTAACTACGAACAAGGAGTTGCAGGTTTGAAGTTGCTTCTTTGGGGCATGTTCTTGAAAACGGTCATAGCCGATAGGATGGGAATGTATGTCGATTCCATCTATCCTAATTACATCCATTATTCTGGAAAAATCTGTTTGTTGGGTAGTTTCTTCTATTCGATGCAGATTTATGCCGATTTCGCAGGCTATTCTTTTATGGCAATGGGAATTGCGAAAACCCTTGGTTATGATTTGGTCAATAACTTTAAGCGGCCATATCTTTCCATCAGTGTCACAGATTTCTGGCGCAGGTGGCACATTTCTCTTTCTCGGTGGTTAAAAGATTATGTGTATATACCGATGGGAGGAAGTCGATGCAGCAAAATTCGGAATTACTGGAATATTTTCGTGACATTCTTGGTGAGTGGAGTCTGGCACGGTGCCAATTGGAGCTTTATCGTGTGGGGCATCATTCATGGATTGGTTCAAATCATTGAGAAAGTGCTTCATTTACAGCGATATGATGGAAAGAATCTTGCCGTTCGGTCTGTGAAAATACTGGGTACTTTTGTTATCGTCAATTTCGCTTGGATCTTTTTTCGTATGCCAACCTTGGGTGAGGCGTGCGATTTCATAGCACGAATATTTACGCACTTCGGTGAAACCTGTTCTTTGGCAGATTATAAGTTGGCAATATTGCTTGCAATCCCACTATTTAAAGATGTTCGGGACGAGTTTTTTTGCCAAAGCCTGTCGTTTTTGAATGGACGTGTGGCGAAAATGCTGATTTATGTCTTTCTATTTGTGTGCATTCTTTTACTGGGTGTGTTGAGTAGCGGACAATTCATATACGTTAATTTCTGATATGAAGAAATATTTGACGGGTATAGTATTGTTTTTCCTGTTAGTTGCTGTCGCAGACATTTGCGCTGGTAAGGTGATGGACTATTGCCTCAACCATTTGAAGGGTGGTCAATATCATAGCCTGGAATACGCGATGAAGGAAACCATGGCCGACGTTTTGGTATTCGGCTCGTCAAGGGCAATCAATCATTACGTTCCCAAGGTCATAGAAGATTCTTTAGGCATGAGTTGTTATAACTGTGGCTTTCATGCCCAAGGCATCATTTTCCAATATGGCCGTCTGCGTTACATATTGAATCGCTACAAACCCAAATTGATTGTATATGACGTCGAGTATCATTTTGATTTAGGGAAGGGAGATAATGAGCGCTATCTCGACATGTTGAAACCTTATTGTTCGGACACATGTATCAGTAACTATTTCAAGGATTTCTCATATACGGAGTATGTCAAGAATTACTCTCGTTTGTATCGCAACAATACCAATATTTTCGATTTGCTCAAAGATTATTCGGCAAATGGCGTAGCGTCTGAGAATGGGTTTGAAGCCAGAAAAGGAACGATGGATTATGAGGTTGAAAGAAAAGACATTCCTCCTGTTGAAGTTGATAGTGTTAAAATCGCCTATCTGAAGAAATTCATTCAGTCTTGCAAACAACATCAAATACCACTCGTTATGTTTGTTTCTCCGAGGTACGACGCATCTTCTTCGACAGTGCATGAGCCCATCAAAAAAATGTGTAAAGATGAAGACGTCCCCTACTATGATTTCTTCACCGATTCGTGCTACCAAAATCATAAAGAATTATTTGCAGACTCAAAACATTTGAATGAAGTGGGGGCATCCTATTATACGAGAAATATTGTTCCATTTGTCAGAATGGTTCTAAATAAATAAAAAAGATGCGGAAACATTACATAGATGGATTAAAAGGTATAGCGGCAATCGTCGTTTTTCTCAGCCATTTTAAGGCTGTTTTCGTCAATCCGCTTAAAATTGACAATTTTGTTTACTCAATTTTTACTGACGGTAGTTTAGCGGTAAATATATTTTTAATACTCAGTGGCTATCTGGTTTCAATGTCATTGGAAACAAAAAAGAAATATCAAGATGTCATATTAAAGCGTTATTTTAGATTGGCATTGCCGATAGCCGTAATTCTCTTGCTAGAGGGCGTTTTGTTCGCTTTTGGTGCGTTTAATCATCAAGAAACTCTCCAACTTTTGAAAGCAAATGATATCGCCATTTATTCATATAGTAATGTTAGTTGGTTGGGGTTAATCTATGCTCTTTTTTTATCTCCGATTGGTCAATGTCGGGGGTGGCTTGATCCAGCATGGATGATGAAATATATTTTCTTTGGCACTTTTGCTGTGGTGATACTAAAAACTGCGATTCAAGAATTAACATATAAGAAGAAGTTTGTCGTCTTCGTACTAACAAACGGAATCTTAGCTTTCGTCTCGGCATATTATGTCGCGGTTATTTGCGGAATGTTTATATACGAAATGTTGCAAGATAACATATTACCAAAGAAAGGAATTGCTTCTTTTTTTGCATTTGTTGGGGCACTATTGGCTTATTCATATAAAATCCACGATTTGCTTCCGGCGACCCTTTTGGTTCTCAGCGTCGAATTTTCAGGTATATTCCGTCGTGTTCTGTCATCAAAAGGGATGGTGTGGCTTGGAAAGAACTCAATGTCTATTTATCTAATTCATTGGCCGCTGGTGTGTACTTTATCTCTATGGATGTATGAGAAGATTTCAATCACAGATACTTTTTTAAGAACTGGAATAGTTTTTGTTCTTACCTTCGTGTTGTTACTTTTTCTTTCAAATATCTTCTCTAAAATGATAGAAAACGGTTTGTGTGCTAATGCAACTAACTCTATTTTAAAGAGGTTGAAAAGATAGTTTTTGGAGGAGACTTGACCATGCTTATCAACATATTCGGCGACTTCTGCGTCAAAAGCGTGGAGAACCTTCGTTTTGAGGAGGATTTGACACGGATGCTTCAGGGGGCTGCTCTGAATGTGGTCAATTTTGAGGCTCCCGTGAAGGCCGCTCAGGCGAAGGGGATTGAGAAAATCGGTCCTTGCCTCTTGCATGACGAGAATGTTCCTCATTTCTTGGAAGACAAGGGTTTCGGACTGGTGACGATGGCGAACAACCACGCGATGGACTTGGGTGGCGAGAGTCTTCTCCATACGATTTCATTGTTTGAAAATGCCGTGGTCGTTGGTGCTGGCACATGGGATGAGGCTTACAAGGTCAAAAATGTCGAAATTGGGGGCAAAAAGATTGGGTTTTTGGGGCTGACGCACCATGAATTTGGTGTTTTGGCTGATGAAAATGAAGATTCGGTCGGCACGGCATGGATGCTGCATCCGTGTGTGGACAGTGTGATCATCAAGGCGAAGGCGGATGTTGACTTTCTGTTTGTTCTGCCGCATGCCGGCGTGGAACACGAGGCTTATCCGCTGCCCGAGTTGGTTGATTTGTACCGCCACTACATCGACCTTGGTGCCGATGGTGTTTTTGCCTCGCATCCGCACATTCCGCAAGGTTGGGAGACCTATCGCGAAAAACCGATTTTTTATAGTCTTGGAAATTTCTGCTTGAATCCAGTGGAGAAGCGCGAAAGACCCTTCTTGAAATACGGTTTGGCGGTTTCTGTGGAAATTGAGAATGGAGAAATCCAGTCAAAAGTCTATTATACAAAATACGATTTTGAAACGGGAACGGTTGACTTGACAAACGACGATTTCATCGTGAACCATCTGGCGAAAGTCAATCAGACGATGACGAATCGTCAGGCCTATTTGAAGGAGGTTGATGCGTATTGTGCGCGTGTACTCGATGAATTCGGCGAGTTCTTTGCGAAAGCAGGCTATTACGAATACGACACGCTGCGTTTCGTGAAGCAACTTGTCAGAAAAATGATAGGAAAACGAGAACGACCCAATCCGAACTATCTCCTCCACCTGATGCGGTGTGAGTCGCATCGGTGGGCGATTTTGAGAGGGTTGGAGAAAAGAAAATAATGATAAAATGAAACAATTAAGACACTTTGTACACAAATTTTTAGTAGATCATTTTCCCAAATTCATGATTGGGAGAGAGTGGAAAATACAGTTCGGCGAGAAACTCGACTGGAACAATCCCAAGACCTTGAACGAGAAAATCCAGTGGTTGATGGCTAATGCCGATACCACGGAATGGACTCGGTTGGCCGACAAGATTCTGGTGCGCGACTTCATCAAGGAGAAAGGTTTTGGCGACACCCTCACCGAACTTTACGGCGCGTGGGATAGGGCAGAGGACATCGATTTCGACCGATTGCCCGAAAAATGCGTTTTGAAATGTAATCACGACTGCGAGTCCATTGTGATTTTAGACAAGTCGAAGGGATTTGACAAGCAGGAGATTATCGAGCATTTCAAGCGGTGTTTGGTGCCATTCGGCTACGGTTCGGTTGAACCCCACTATACGAGAATCAAACCGCGAATCATGGCCGAAGAACTGATTCCGATGGACAAAACGGTCGATTCGTCGTCGCTCGTGGACTACAAGTTCTGGTGTTTTGACGGTTTTGTGCACAACTGCACGCCGTGCTACGACCGCAAGGGTTTGGACATGGTGTGCGACATCAACCTGCTGGAACCGTGGCGGCTCTATCGCGAAGGCCTCACGAAGGAATATCGGGAGTCGCATGTGTTCAAGGACATGCCCGCTCCCCCCAACCTCGACAGAATGATGGAAATCTGCCGTGTGCTCTCCACGGGCTTCCCCGAAGTGCGCATCGACCTCTACGACACGAACGGCAGAATCTATTTCGGCGAGATGACTTTCTGTGCTTCGGGTGGAAGAATGCGCCAGTTCTCGCAGGAATACCAAGAGGAAATGGGAAGTTATGTAAAACTGCCATGAGAAAAGAAATCATCAATAACTCGTTCAGCCGTTTTGTCATCGTCGGCATCATCAACACGATTTTTGGGACAACCATCATGTTTGTCCTCTATAATGTCTTTCACCAGAGTTATTGGATTTCATCTGCGGCAAATTATTTCTTTGGAAGCATTTTGAGCTATTTTTTGAATAAATACTTTACGTTCAAATACAAAGGTTGGGATTTTTCTTCCATCGTGCGATTCACCATCAATATCGTGGTGTGTTATTTCCTTGCCTATGGAATCGCAAAGCCCCTCGTGAAAGCCTTTTTCTCAGACATGGGAAAGTCGCGCCAAGAAAATATCGCCCTGTTTGTGGGAATGTGTGTGTTTGTTCTGCTGAATTATTTCGGACAGCGATTGTACGTTTTCAAAAAACAAAATCAATGACGATATGAAAAAAGTATCAATTCTCGTACCTTGTTTTAACGAAGAAGCCTCTTTGCCCGCCCTTTACGACGCTTTGCATGGGTTGATGGAGGCTAACAAGCAGTATGACTGGGAAGTGCTATTGGTGAACGACGGTAGCCGCGACCGCACGATGGAGGTCATCAAGGAATTGCGGGTGAAGGACAGCCGCATCTGCTACATCGACCTTTCTCGCAATTTCGGCAAGGAAAATGCCATGTTGGCAGGTTTCGACCATGTCACGGGCGATTGTATGGTCATTATGGATGCCGATTTACAGCATCCGCCCCATGTCGTCCCCGAGATGTTGAAGAAATGGGAAGAAGGATACGATGACGTGTATGGCCAGAGATTGACGCGAGGCAAGGAAAGTTGGCTGCGCAAGCGATTCACGAAAATGTATTATTCGATGCTGCAAAAAGCCTCTCGCGTGGAAGTGCTGCCGAATGTCGGCGATTTCCGTTTGTTGGATAGAAAGTGCATCGAGGAATTGAAGCGTCTGCGCGAAACGCAGAGATATACCAAGGGAATGTATTGTTGGATAGGCTTTAAGAAGACATCCGTGCCGTTTGAGACTGCCGACCGTGTGGAGGGAGAGTCGTCGATGAAATTCTCTACGCTCTTGAATTTAGCGATAGATGGTATTACCTCATTTACGACGGCACCCCTGCGAATTTCCACCATCGTAGGAATGGTGATTTCTTTCCTTTCGTTTGTTTATCTGATATACATACTATTTCGCACGCTGATTTGGGGCGATCCTGTTCAGGGCTTCCCGACATTGATTATCATCATTCTGTTTCTCGGTGGCTTTTTGTTGCTGTCCCTCGGCATCATCGGCGAATATTTGGGCAGAATTTTCTATGAAACGAAGAATCGGCCAGTGTATGTGATTGGGGAGAAAGAGGGAGTATGAGGTAGAATGTTTTAGAATTGTATTTTTGTATTTTATGGTATTTAAAGGTTTGATAAACCTCTTCTCTCTACGCCTATTTGTAGTCATATCAGCTTTGTTTTGGTTGGGATTGCAGGTACTATATGTGTACAACAATAAGTATGATGCATTGGTATCAGATCCTGGAACTTATGTTCTTTTAGCTTGGAGTTGTGTGACAGATGGGACACTTTACCCTAATTATTCACATTTATATGATTCTTATATATTTAATCCAGGATGGGTAAATTTTATTATTTTATGGATTAAAATGTTTGGGACGACTTCAAATTTGGCATATATTCAGGTGATTTTTAATGCAATTACACTTTTTTTAATTTACCGTATTTGCCGTAAGTTATTTGAAAAGGAAGTTGTTGCCATATTTGCTTTATATTCATATATGTTGCTGCCAGCAGTTTTCACGATATCTTCACATCTTTTTTCAGAACCTTATTATATAGTTTTGAGTTTGTCTTCCTTATATTTTTGTTTGTTAGGAAAGAGGTTTTCATATCTATCTGGTTTTTTCTTAGCTTTGGCAATGTGGACACGTCCCATCGCACTGGGGTGGCTTGTAGCATGTTTATTTTGGTATTTAAAGTCAAAAGATTGGAAGTCTGCCACTCGTCACGTTGCTATGTATATTTTCACTTGTATGATAATCGCAATTTCCACTCACCAGAATTATCCTAATTATTTATATAAATCTACAACTGGAGGCGTGAATTTGATTATGGGAGCCAATGATGATGCTTCTGGAGGCTATTGTGCTGCTGTTTTTCAAGAAGGAAAAATCGGGCATATTCCTGATGAATTTAAGAGCAAGCTAACTGTAAACGAAAAAGATAGTATTTGGACTCATCGGGCAGTTCATTGGATAAAAACTCATCCCATACAATATAGTATTCTTACTTGCAAGAAGATGTATTATCTTTTCAATAGTAGTCCATCGTTTTTATACAATTATAGGACAGCTCCGAAGACAAAAAAGAATGAACTAATATACTCACAATCATTCCGGTCGCCTGCTAACCTTTGCTTTTCTCCGTATTCAGAGTTGTTCATGTCATTTTTATCCTCTGTTTATTTCAAGATAATAATGATCTCTGTGGTCTTTGGTCTATTGATTTATTCATGGAAAAATATGAATTTATTTTTCATATACATTCCAATTCTTCTCTGTACATTATTGACCGTTCTAACTGTTGGTGAGCCAAGGTATAATATCGTAATGCTCCCTTTTCTATCGATAGTTTTTAGTTATTGTTTAATTCAAATTGCACAAATTATCAAGACTTACTTTAAGTAATTATAGTTTAGAGATGTTAAGCCAGTATTTAAAACTCCTCCGCCCATCGCAGTGGTTGAAAAATATATTTATTTTTCTTCCTGTCTTTTTTGACGGTCATTTACAAGAGTCTTCATACCTGTGGCCAACATTGGTTGTTTTCGCGGCATTTTGTATGGCTGCCAGTGGTATTTATTGTTTCAATGACATCTTTGATGCGAATGCCGATAGGATGCACCCAGTAAAGTGCAAAAGGCCAATAGCAAGTGGTGCAGTTGGAAGAATTGAAGCATTGTTGTTGATGTCAGTTTGTTTTATACTCTCGATAGTCGTTATTTATCTATATAGATGGCCTTCCTTTGATGACTTTTTGAGGGTGGTTGGTGTCGTAATTAGCTACATCATGTTAAATGTGGCATATTGTGTTAAGTTGAAGCAGATTGCTATCGTCGATATATTTATTATTGCCACAGGTTTTGTGTTGAGGATATTTGCAGGTGGTTTTGCCACGGGAATTAACTTGTCGCATTGGATTATTTTGATGACTTTTTTGCTTGCCCTGTTTTTGGCATTTGCTAAACGACGGGATGACGTTGTCATTTATGAGGATACAGGGGTGCTGGCCAGAAAAAATGTGAATCGCTATAACTTGGATTTCATGAATCAGGCCATCACTATCGTTGCCAGTATAACAATGGTTTGTTATATCTTGTACACGGTATCTCCAGAGGTTATTGAAAGGTTTGATAGTCCTTACGTTTATGTGACATCCGTTTTTGTTTTGGCAGGCATTATCCGTTATTTGCAACTTACCATTGTCGATGTTAGAAGCGGTAGCCCGACCAAGGTTTTGATGAAGGATTTGTTTGTTCAGATTTGTATTGCTGGGTGGTTGGGAATGTTCTTTGTAATCATCTACTTTTGAAATTTCAGAATGAAATTGAAGGAAACAGGCTTTGAATTTGTTCGATTTTCCATTGTCGGGTGCATTGCAGTTGCGATACAATATATAGTATATTATTTGTGCTTGCAACTTTTGTCCCACAATATAGCGTTTGTTCTCGGATATGTAGTAAGTTTCATATTTAACTATATAATGACGACGGCATTTACTTTTAGGACTCGGAGAAATAAGAATAATTTGGCGGGATTTATTACATGCCATTTTGTTAATTTTTTACTCCAAGTTGGACTTCTAAATCTATTTATTATGATGGGATTAGCCAAGGAAATTGCTCTGATTCCTGTACTTGCCATATGTGTGCCATCTAATTTTCTTCTAATCAGATTGGTGATGAAGAACGTATGAAAAAAACAATCGCGGTATTTGATTTCGACGGGACACTAATCTCAAAGGACTCGTTCCTTGAATTCATCAAGTTCGTTTGTGGAGTGAGAAGCTTCTATATTGGTTTTCTGCTATTTTCACCTCTTCTAATTATGATGAAACTTCATTTGTATCCTAATTGGAAGTTGAAGGAAAAGATTTTTTCTTATTTTTTTAAGGGAATGAAAAATTTGGATTTTCAAAATAAAGGCGTACAGTTCGCAAAAAAAGTCGACAAATATAGAAAAAGCAAAGTTGTAGAACTTTTAGAAGGGCACATAGAAAAAGGTCACAATGTATATGTGATTACTGCGAGTATCGAAGATTGGGTTAGACCATGGTGTGAGGAACGTAATATAACTGCTGTGATAGGGACGAAAATCGAATTTGACAAGCAAGGTGTTATTACAGGTAGGTTTTCATCTAAAAATTGTTATGGAATTGAAAAAGTTAACAGATTGCTTGAATTTGAGCCGCACCGTGAGGACTATATTTTGTTTGCCTATGGTGATAGCCACGGCGACAGGGAAATGTTGGCTTTTGCGGATACGTCACTTAATGTCCGTACATTGGAATAAATATGGATACACAATATATCTTTATCAGAATTATGCGTTTTTAATCTTTCAGATTTCCATATCGGCTCTAATATCAAAGTATGTAGGATGGAATGTCATTGGCTTTTTTGTAAGTGTCATCTCTATGTTCGCAATATCAACTTTGTTGTCGTATATTGTAGTTCCCTTTGAAAAGGTTGTTATGAAAATAACCTCTATATTAACTGTTTGAATATGAATAAGGATAAGAAATATAGAATCTCATCTGTTTTTTTGTGGGTACTCCTATTTGCTGCCATTTTGACGATGAATATGCTGACACCGTTGTCTTATGGTGATGATTATGCCTACGCATTTACGATGACGGAACCGAATCATCTGTTCAATATGGATCGACCCATTAGAAACTTGTGGGATATCCTATTGTCGCAGTGGAATCATTGGCAGTCATTTAATGGTCGTTTTACGCCTCATTTTTTACTCCAATTATTTGTCGGCATTTTAGGTAAGGACGTTTTTAATGTGTTTAACGCATTTGTCTTTTGTGGTGTGGTATGGTTACTCCTTTCATTGTCAGATTTTCGTGATAAAGTGATAGGCATCTTGTTGGCGTTTTCAGCATTTTTGCTTCTAATGCCGTCATTAAGTGAAACCGTTTTGTGGACAGCGGGCAGCTTAAATTATTTGTGGACAAGTTTTTTTGTGTTATTGTTTATTTTTTGGTTAAGAAGGATAGAATCTGAAAAAATCTCCTTCAAACACCTTGCCATAGCCCCCATTGCTCTGTTTGCTGGATGGACCAACGAAGTGATGACTTTGCCTGTAACAATGGCAATTTGTCTTTATATTTTATGTCATATAAAAACGATATGGGGTAGAGCGGTTGCTCCATATTTGTTGTTTTTTGTCGTTGGCACTTTGTTGGATGTTTTTGCACCATCAACGTTCCAAAAAGCCAATTCTGATGGACTCGCACATTTGCTTGTGGAATCAATTGGAAAAGTTAAAAGTTTATTGTTGCAAATTTTTCATTTAAGAATCTTCTGGGTATGGTTGTTCGGATTGATAATACTTGGTTGGAGGGATAAGCAACATTTGATTTCATACTTAAAAAATAATAATTGGTTTGTTGTTATCCTTATTTTCTCCTTTTGTCCTATTTTACTTTCAGGAATGACCGATTCGAGACTTAGATATGGAGTCGAATGCTTTTCCTTGCTGTTGTTACTAAATATGCTGAACGATTGTAAAAGTTTGTTCGAGAAAAATCATCAATTCATTCAAATCGTTGTAGGGTTGGTAGTCGCAATTTTTCTGATTCCAGTTTTTTATTTTCAATTTGAAAATTACTCAAATTGGCAATTTTGTGAAAAGCAGTTGAAAGATGTTTCAAAAAATATTATATTAACTCCCCAAGACAACATTTCTGGGTTTTGGACTCAATATGTTCGCAAACAGGTAACATTTAGGGGTGAAAATTATTTCCTTCCGTGTGATAAGGAAAGAAAAGAGACCAGAAGCGTTAATGCATTCTATGGAAAAAAAGATATGTTCTTCTTCCCTGAGGAGCTATGGAAAGAAATCGGTTCAACAAAAAAATATGTGAAATTCAATACAGGTTTTGAATTATACTTTAAAGAGTTGGAGAATGGCGAGGATTGCTCAAAGATTAACATCCACGTAGAAGAAGCGCCTTCCTCAGATGTTCCTTTCTATTTGTTGCCAATAAGGAAATACATTCAGCGTTATCAAAAAAATGATTATTCCATCAACAATGTTTGCGTTGTTGATGTCAGGGAGAAACATCTTCTTGTAACTCCTGCAATGCCCTTAGATTTAGAAAAAAGAATAAGTTCAATAGATTGTAAATAATTGATGAAAAACTTTTTTAGCATATCACGTCTTAGTTGGTTTCTTCTTTTCATCGTAGTATTGACGATGAATATGCTGACACCGTTGTCAGTGGCTGATGATGGTGCATACGCATTTGTGAAAGAATCCGTAGGTATGGAGTTTGACGATCATCGTCCCATCAAAACATTGGGAGATATCGTCGAGTCGATGACGAATCATTGGACGGTTCACAATGGTCGTATTACAAGCAGTTTTTTAGAATCGTTGTTCGCAGGAATTGTCGGGAAACCTGCTTTCAATTTCTTGAACGCTTTGATTTTTTGTTTTACGATAGCATTCTTCCTGTCGTTGTGCCGATATGAGTGGCGCAGTCGTTGGAATTGGCTCGTGATGCTCCTTTTCCTTACCCTGATTCCGGCATTCAACGAGACCTTCCTTTGGTTCTCTGGAAGTTTCAATTATTTGTGGACGGCCTTTTTTGTCTTGGGATTTTTGTTGCTGATGCGTCGTTTTCGTGACGACAGTCTGTCGGCGAAGCATTGGCTTTTAATGCCCGTTGCGTTTATTTGCGGATGGACACATGAGGCATTGACATTGCCGGTAAGCATGGCTCTCGGACTATATATGCTGCTGCATATCCGTAGGATTTGGGGGCAGGCTGTGCTCCCCTTGATGATTGGCTTCATACTTGGTACGGCAATGAATATTCTGGGTCCTGGCACTTTTACTCGAGCAGGAGCCGATGATGTTGTCGGTGTCGTGGGAGGAATCGTCGGAAAAGTCAAATCGTTTGTGGTCTCTCTGTCACGACTTCGGGTGTTTTGGCTATTCTTGTTGATGAGCATGGTTTTATTGATCCGAAACAAGAAAAAAACGCTTGCTTTCATCAAGTCACAGAGATGGCTATTGCTGATAACCCTGTTTTCATTGTTGGTGATTCTGTTGTCTGGAATGTCGAATAGCCGCGTGCGTTTTGGAACAGAACTCTTTTCTTTGATGCTCATCATGTGTTTGGTAAAAGATTTTGCCCATCGATATGAACGACCCATCCAAATCATGGCTTTTGTCGCGTGTATCGCACTGCTGATACCGATTTTCTATTACCAGAAAGCCAATTTCGACAATTACAGAAAAATTCTGCCCCAATTGGAAGACAAAGAACAATTCGTCATTTTGACCCCAACGGACACGATACCACAATTTTGGCGACAATATTTGGTGAATCATGTCGCTTTCGGCGATGAATACGCTTACTATTTGGCATGTGACAAGGAGAAAACGATGGTTCGATATATGAGTGCATTGTACGGGAAACGTGGAATGTCCTATTTCCCGGAAGCCTTGTATCAAGACATCAAGTCCCATCCCGAAGATTACAACGATTTTAAAACGGTAGCGAACACCCATTTGTATGTTAAAAAGGTGAATGACGAAACGATTCCCGACGTAACGTTTGAATTGGGAGAGGTGGAAACGTCAAAAGTTCCCTTCTATTTGCGGCCATTTACCCAGTGGATTACAGCCTATTCGTCAAAAACCGTCGGTCCGACATACAAGAAAATCATCGAGTTAGACGGACAAAAATATTTGGTGATTCCTGCTCCGAAAAAGGAATTTTCTGAAAGAGTAGAGAGGGTGCAATCTTATGAATAATCATTTTAAGAAAGTTCGGGATTCCAATATGGAATTGTTGCGTATCGTTGCAATGTTTTTTGTTGTGATGATACACACGAATGATTTTTCCATAGGGTTGCCAAATGAGGATCATTTTTCTTCGGAATTTGCAATTTCGTTTAGTCGTTTGACGGTTCAGGCAATAACCGTTGTATGTGTTAATCTCTTTGTGCTAATTTCTGGATGGTATGGCATCAAGCCCAAGAAAGGAAAATTCATTGAACTTTTGTTCCAATTGGCCTTTTTTATGATGGTTTGTCTCGTTTACGGTTATGTGCAACAGGGAAATCTCAGTATGGCAGAAATACTAAGGACGATTCGTTTGTATAATATGTGGTGGTTCGTGAAATCGTATATTTTGTTGTATTTACTGTCTCCTATATTAAATGCATTTTGCGAGAAAGCAACAAAAAGAGAATATATGATGGTTTTGGTTGCTTTCTATGCCTTTACATCTTTCAACTGGCTATTTCATTTTGTTGATTGGATGGCAAAGGGATATTGTACGATGTCATTTATTGGATTATATTTGTTGGCAAGATTCTTCAAGTTACATGTATCGGATAGCATACAATTAAAGACACTGGCATTGCTTTTTTTATATGTATTTTTTACATTTCTTACAATTATATTTGTAATGTTTGGCATACCATACATGTTGATGCCACTTGAAGCCAAAGAATTTTTTTACTATGATTCTCCCTTCGTGGTATTGGCGTCGTTGTCATTACTGCTGTTTTTCTCAAAACTGAAGATACAGTCATTTGTTGTCAATTGGGTGGCAAAATCATGTTTCGCAGTATATTTATTGCATACGGCCAATTATATTTTCCCAGATTTCAAAGCCCATCTGAGCCAATACTATCAGACCCATTCTTATTGGACGTATTTGTTGTATAGTATTGTATTCAGCGTGGCTGTGTTTGCTATCGGAATATTGTTAGATAAAGTCAGAATCTTGTCGTGGAATCTTATCGCGAAAAAACGGTAATTAAATATGAATAAAATGGAGAACAATAGTGCATTTTGGCAAGGAGATTCACATCGTTGGACCCTTTCATATTGCGGGAAATATTTGATGACCTTGGCGTTAGGCTTGGTTTACAAGTTGATTTTCAAATTCTTCGCCAGAAAGCCGAGGAATACGAAATTTGGCTTGGTGCTGTGTGCCATTTTCAAGAACGAGGCGCCGTATTTGAAGGAATGGATTGAGTACCATCTGTTGGTGGGGGTGGAGCATTTCTACCTGTATAACAACAATTCCACCGACCATTTTCGCGAGGTGTTGCAGCCATACGTGGACAATGGGACGGTGACGCTGACCGAATGGCCGGAAACTCCAGGGCAGATTACGGCATATAAACATTGGTATGAAAACTATCGGGAGGAGACGACTTGGTGCTCTTTCTTGGATTTGGACGAGTTTTTCGTGCCCTATAAACACACAAATTTGCAGGATTGGCTGCAGCGATTCAAGAATTATCCGCTGGTGTTGGTCTATTGGAAGATGTTTGGCACGTCGGGACGTTTGGAGCATGACGAGAATCAGTTGCAGATAGAACAATACACGAATTGTTGGCCGAATTTGGTGAGCCGCGGAAAATTGTTCTACAACACCAATTACGACATCGGTTATTTCAAGGTCGATATGATGCATTATTTCCTGTGTCGCTATGGTCGTTTGAAGGTACCACCCATCAATCAATTTGGCAAGTTTGTCGTTTGGGAGGTGCACCGTATGAAGAAAAAGGCCGACATCCAGTGCAATCACTATTGGAGCCGTGCTTACGGGAATTATGAGAAGAAGCATCAGCGCGGTTCTGCGTGCTGGGGAAAATCGTGGAAGACGTTCGACAAGTTCCTGCAGTATGAGCATCGGAATACGTCGTCGGATCATAAAATCCACCGTTTCCTTGTTGAGTTGAAGCTAAAAATGACGGGACTCTCCCCGGAAAAGTAAATAAAAATGATATGAATAAAAATCAAGAGTATAAATTTAAAGTGGCAATAATTATACCATATTTTGGTAAGTGGCCAGAGTATTTTAATCTTTATCTTTATAGTTGTAGTAAGAATCCTCAAATAGATTTTCTTTATTTTACAGATTGTGATATTCCTGCTCAAATATATCCTAATACTCATTTTGTAAGAACTACATTCACAGAATATTGTAATAAAGTTTCTGAAGTGTTGGGAATTCGATTTCATCCAAATCATGCGAGAAAATTATGCGATGTTAAACCCTTTTATGGTATTATTCATAAAGAGGACATCAAGGATTATGATTTTTGGGGATTTGCAGATATAGATTTAATTTATGGTGATATGTCTTTATATGTAAACGAACAAACTCTAGCTAAATATGACGTTATTACAAGTCATTCAATTCATTTGAGTGGTCATTTTACGTTAATAAGGAAAAATAGCAAGTACACTACTATAGGGTACAGAGTAAAAAAATGGAAAAAGAAACTCGAAAGTGAAGACAATCTTTGGATTGATGAATCTGATTTTTCGAAGTTAATACACCCATTGCTTCACATATATCGTTTTTTCTTTTTTCATGGCATTAATAAGTTAACTAATAAAATGTATAAAAGTCATCAAATTTTTCTTAATAGGACTCAATGGCTTACTCCAAGATTGTTTTTTGTAGAAGCGTATTCTACGCTTGATTTTATAAAGGGTGCAGAATGGAAATATAATATCCACGATGGCCGTCTAATACCACCTCGAAGTGTTTTCGGCATTCCTGACAACGTAGGTGATAACTATCTCCATTTCTATTTGATGAAGAATGGTTCTTATTGGAAGGGAGAAAATATATATAAGATTCCGGACAATTTTGATTTTTCACTTTCTAATGCTATTATAACAATAAACCAAAATGGAATAAGTGTAAAATAGTTAATAGCGTCGGTAATGTCAAACTTGACACATTTTTTGAATATGAACAGTTTTTGTCGGTATTTGATTCCGTTACGGCAGAAAATGATATAAAAAACCTTGCGAAAGATGATTAAACATTTATTGTTATTTCCATTATTGCTACCTCATCTATTGTTCTATTTTTGTTTGGGAAAGTGCAAAGAAATTGATGAGGATACGGTTGCATGGAGTACATATAGGCCCTTTTTGAAAAAAAAGGGGTGTCTCAATAGACTGATATGGTTGTTAGTAAACCAAAAGGATTTTCGCGCCCAATTCTACCTAAGGATAGGTAAAATTAGGGTGTTGCTTAGTCTTTTGCTACCCGACATCAAGTGCTATTCGTTTGAGGGCTGTGAGATTGGTGGCGGTTGGGTTCTGATGCATGGATTTGGCGTGGTGCTGAACGGAGGTGCAAAAATTGGAAGAAACTGCACGATGTATCATGGAGTGACGATAGGTGTCGCGAACGACTTAGAAATGATGCCCGTCATTGGTGACAACGTGTTTATTGGTGCCGATGCCAAGATTCTCGGTGGCGTTCGCGTTGGCAACAATGTAAAAATCGGGGCAGGAGCCATTGTGGTGGAAGATGTTCCCGATAATTGCACCGTAGTTGGTTCCAAAGCAAAGATTATTCAACGTAATAATATTTAAAAATTATGATACCTAAACTATACGTATTTGTTGCATTTGTCGCCTTTTATCTTTTTTCGATGGCAGCAGATGCACAAGACAAGAAGATGCGAAACGTCATCCTGTTGCTTTCATGTTTGGTGTTGGCTTATTTTGCAGGAGCGCGTGACCCCATGTTGTGGAGCGATACGTTTACTTATATTACTGATTTCCTTTTCGCTAATGATATTTTCAATTTCTCTTTTTCCGACCCTATCATTGGATACGTTGAAGGTGGTTTCCACTTTTTGGTCGTCATCATCAAATCTTTTACAGATAATAGCACGACATATCTTGTTGTTGTTTCTCTGCTAAGTTTTTATTTTATATACAAAGGATTACAGCGTTATAGCATATACCCGATGTTAGGTTTGTGCATCTATATCTCTCGCTTTATGATAGGAAGAAATATGATGCAAATTCGTTCTTGTCTTGCCATAGCGATTATTATCTCATTTACTTATTTAGTTAAAGAGAAGAAGTGGTGGGCGTATTTCTTCGTCTTACTTCTTTGTTATAATTTACATCACAGCTCTCTAGTTGCGGCTCCATTATTGTTCCTATGTGTACGTGGATATTCTTTTTCCCAAAAACAGATTTATTGGGGAATAATTATTTCTATGATTATGGCCCAATTCTTCGGTGGAGTTGTGAGGTCATGGGTGACGAGTTCGGACTATATCATGAATATGGCAGATGACTATATGCGTGAAGGTTCAGAGAAAGCCTATGCTAACGACTTGACCAATCCTGTTATATGGTTTCAAACTATCGTTTTGCTTATGTTTACTTATTACGAAGAACGTCTAAAGAAAGCTACGCCTTACTACTATGTCTTCCGAAATGCTTATTTTATGAGTACAGTGATGTTAATCGTTTTGTGTCAATATGCAGTCGTGGCGGGGCGAACATCTACACTGTTTGCCACGTATGAATGTATGATTATTCCATTGTTTTTCAAACTGTTTAAAAAAGACGAATACATCATTCTGCATGCAATCATTGGGGCTGGCCTCCTATTTATGTTTTATATGAACTGGCCATCGATTATTTCACATATTTGGAATGTTTATTAATGAAACTATTGTTTGTAACATCAACATTGAGTTCCGGCGGAACAGAGCGCGTCATTTCCCTGCTTGCCAACGAATTATCTCATCGTGGACACCAAGTGGAAATCGTCTGCCTAAATCGCCATGTCGTGTTTTATCCGATTGACGAGCAGGTGAAGGTGGTTTTCGCGGAGGAGGAAGCAGGCACGTCGTTCATTGGGAAGAAAATGCTGTGGTTGAGGAAGTATGTGAAAACAACCCGGCCAGATGCTGTTCTGCCATTTATGACGGATGTGTACAGCGTGACATTGGTGTCTTTGATGGGCTCGGGCGTTCCCGTCATTTCCTCGGAGCGTTACGACCCCCGTGCATCAGATTTTCTATTCAAGACCATTCGATGGCTATTTTTGAGGCTGACGACCCATTTGGTGGTACAAACGGAAGACATCAAATCGTGTTATTCGAAAGCCCTGCAAAAGCGTACAACCGTCATCTACAATCCAGTGAACGAAAAGGTGTTCGAGGATTCGTTGGTTCCGAAGGCGAAGCAGAATAAAATCGTTTCAGTGGGGAGACTGGCACCCCAGAAGAATTTTCCGATGTTGATCAATGCCTTTGCGATAATTAAAGTGGAATTTCCTGATTACCAACTCGTTATATTTGGAGAAGGGCCGCTGCGGGAAGATTTGCAGTCGCAGATAGATAGTTTGAACTTGTCTGAAAGCGTATTGTTGGCAGGGCGTTCGAATGAAGTAATTGAGGAACTGCGAAGCGCAAAATTGTTCTGTATGTCAACCAATGCCGAAGGAATGAGCAATGCCCTGATAGAAGCAGTTTGCGTGGGGGTGCCGGTGATTACCACGAACGTGTCGGGCGCAGAGGAGTTGGTTGATGACGGAAAGACAGGATTTATCACGCCGATTGGAGATGAAACACAATTGGTCATCGCGTTGAGAAAAATGCTGGGGAACGAGGTCTTGATGAAAGAAATGGGGGAGAGAAATATGCAAAAAAGAGAGTTGTTTAATTTGCAAACCATTGCCAATGAATGGGAAAATGTCATAAAATCAGTAGTTTATGAAAAAAAGTAATCTGTATTATCGTATGAAAAACCTGCAATATCGTCTTCGGATGCTGATTCCGGAATGGATTTATGCCCAAGTGACGTATTACAAAAGGAAGGGAAGATTCCTGAATTTGAAAAATCCCAAAACTTTCGCTGACAAGCTGTGGTGGATGAAATACCATTATTTCAATCCGCTGATGACACCGTGCAGCGATAAGTGGGAAGTGAGGAAATATGTGGAGAAATGCGGTCTGAAAGACATTTTGATAGACTGCTATGGCCATTACGACTCGGTGGATGCCATCAATTTGGATGAGATTCCCGTGGAAGAATTTTTCTTGAAAGTTAATAACACTTCTGGTGGAAACCTGATTTGCCATAAGAGTACGTTTGACAGAGAAGCCATCCGTCCGCTGTTTTCATCCTTGCTGAAAGACAATTTTTACTGGCATGGCCGCGAGTACAACTACAAGCACATCAAACCCTATATCTTGGCAGAGAAAGTCCTGCGCCCGTCAGATGGGAGTGGCTTGATTGACTGGAAATTCTTCTGTTTCGAGGGTGAACCCAAATTGCTGTTTGTCGATACAGAGGTCTGCAACGAAGATGGAAGCCATGCGGAATTTAGCCATTGGTTTAACTACGACATCGACTTCAATCCGTTGGATGTCACCATCAATCGGAAACACGAGCCAACTTTCGAGATTAAGAAGCCCGAGAATTACGATTTGATGGTGGAGTATGCCCGAATCTTGTCGAAACCCTTCCCACATTGCAGAGTTGACTTCTACAATGTCGATGGGAAAATCTATTTCGGCGAAATCACGTTCTTCCACTGTGCTGGATATATCATCGTGGAGCCGGAAGAATTTAACCTGAAGATGGGTAGTTGGGTTCCGATGGATAAGTCGTATCCGAAGAAATACGGATGGAAAGAGGTTCGGGAGGCCTACAAAAAGTATTGTGAATAATCATTGATAGGATTTTTAATAGTTAAAGGTTATGGATTTTATTAAACATTATGGAGTGAAATTTGAGAAGTGGGTTTTGTCAAATTATCAAAAGACCAAGGTAAAATATCGTTTATATAGCGAAACGAAAACATTTGCCTCAAAATGCAACGGAAGTGCACCACTTTCAGAGGAACAAAAGAAGCAAATCAAAGATTATTTTTCCAAGTACTTTAAGGTTGATAAGTCCACCTATGTCGCCCATACCCATTATCTGGAAAAAACAGGTGTTTTCGATGTGAGAAATATTCCAGATCCAATTTGGTATGCTTACATCGATCCGTTTTTTAACAATTGGACTCTCGACAAGTACCTTGACAATAAGTGTTATTACACGAGGATGTTCCCCAACGTAAAAATGCCAAAGAGCGTTTTTTATCGCTTGAATAACTTCTGGTATGACGAAAATGACAAAATCGTTACGAAAGAATTTGTAAAACAGCAAATTTTGAACTCTCCGACAGATTTGTTCATTAAGAATGCTGATGCTTATTTTGGCTGCGGTTCTGGTGTAACCTATTTCAATCCGAAAAAGACTGATTTCTCGACCATCGAATGGATCTTCAGTAGTCGATATGATTTCGTGATACAGGAAGCCATCGTTCAGCATGAGGTATTAGCGAAAATCAATGAGAGTAGTGTGAATACTCTCAGGGTTGTATCCTTGCTGATGCGAGATGGAACGGTGAAGATTTGTTCTTCGGTATTGCGCATTGGAAGAAATGGCAACAAACTCGACAACTGGGGGACAGGAGGCGTTTCGTGTGGAATCGACAACGACGGGAGGTTAAAAAAATACGCTTATGACAGGAAAGGAAATCGTGTCGATAAGCACCCTGATAATGGCTATGTGTTTGAGAATACGTTGATTCCGAACTTTTCAGAGGTCATTAAGATGGTAAAGAAGATTGCTCCCACCATTCCACATTTCCGTTTGGTTTCATGGGATATCGCTGTTGATAAAAATGGTGAACCTGTTCTTGTCGAAATGAATTCAGCATACGGTGAGCCGGAACTGCACCAATTCAGTAATGGACCGATTTTTGGCGAAGATACTGAAGAAGTCTTGGAAGAGGTGTTTGGCTCAAAAGAGAAATAAAAAAGTCTGTTTCTGAAAACTGATGTTGAACAATTATTTGCGTCCGAAAAAAGCCGAGGCCCTCTGCCGCCTTTATGAGAAGCCTTTAGAACGAAAGGAGAATCAGCAGGTTTGGCGCGGAGCAGGCACCATCCTTCCGTCGCTTGACCATCGCAATCGCTCGATGGGAAACAAAGGCGGAGTGGTGGACGAGCAGGGCAAGTTCGTCGGTTTGTCGGCCATCAACGACGAATGTCGTGCATATCCTGTGGACGGCATTGGTGGGGTGATGGATCAGCGCGTTGTCTATTGTGGCTATTTCCCGATGCATTGGGGGCATTTCCTGACGGAGGTGGTTTGTCGTTTGTGGTATGCGTTAGACCATGATGACGAGGTGGAGAAATACATTTTCACCGTTCGTCCGGGTTTCGAAACCAAGATGCACGAGAATATGCGGAGTTTCTTCGATGCTTTGGGTATTCTGGAGAAAGTGGAATTGACGAGTAAACCTGCTGCCTATCGCGAAATCATTGTTCCCGAACTTTGCTACAAGACTTTTGAATATGATTCGGATGCGTATCTGAGAATGTTTGACAAGGTGAAGGAAAACTTGTTGGCGGCTGCGTCAGAAAAAACGGAAAAATACGAGAAAATATTCCTCAGCCGAAGTCGTTTCCTGAAAAAGTCAGGCAAGACAGAGGCAGGAACTGAGTTGTTGGACGATTTTTTCAGTCGCAATGGCTATCAAATCATTTATCCAGAAGAATATTCGTTGGCAGGATTGACTTGCTTGTTGCACAAGGCGAAGGAATGTGCCACAACCGAAGGAACCATCAGCCATAACATTTTGTTCGCTCCCGAAATCCTTTCCGTTGTCATCGTGGAGCGAGAGGCGTGGCTCAACACCTATCAGATTGGCCTCAATCGCCTTCGCCCATGGCAAATCACTCATGTCGATGCGCATTATTCGCTCTATCCGACCGAAATGGGATTCGGGCCGTATCTCATCGCTTTCACCAAAGAATTTCAGCAGTTTGCCACTGACAGGGGCTTTGAACCGCCATCGCCTGAGTTCGTCGGAGAGGCTTATCTGCGTCGTTGTTTCCATACATACATGAGTGCTTATTTCGAGCAGCATGGATACCAGTGGAAAATGTCGGGAATCACAGCCGATGCTGACTATCTGTATGAGTCGTACGAGAGTGGTTGCGCGGTGTTCGGACCGTATTTGAGAAGAGAAAAGCCTTTTAAAATTTCCCAATATTTTCAACCCCATTACTGGCGCAAAATGTTGGGGAGAATGAGGCGAGGGGAATCATAAAATTGACAGAAAATGACCATTTCCGTTTTGATGTCGGTTTATAAGTCCGAGAAAGGAGCATTTCTCGACCGTTCTTTGCAGAGCGTGTGGGATGACCAGACGCGGAAGCCAGAGCAGATTGTCTTGATTGAAGACGGGGCAATTCCAGAGGAATTGGAGTTGATCATTGATAGTTTTCAGTCGAGAGTAAATGCATCTGGTGTTGCCAAAATGGTGGTAGTGAAGTTACCGGTGAACGGAGGATTGACAAAAGCGTTGAATGCTGGTATCAAGCATGTTATGGGTGAATTGATTGCCAGAATGGACAGCGACGATATTTCCGCACCGCAGCGGTTTGAACTTCAAGAGAAATTCCTCCGCGAGAACCCAGAAATCGACATTCTCGGCGGCTCGATGCAGGAGTTCGACGACGAACACGAGTGTCTGAATGTGCGCCATTATCCGCTGACGCACGAGGATGCCTGCAAATACATTGTGAAAGCTTGTCCGTTGGCGCATCCGGCAGTGATGATGCGCCGTCGGATTTTCGACGAGGGACTGCATTATGACGAGCGTTACCGCATGAGTCAGGACATCAAACTGTGGTACGATGCCATTCTTGCTGGCTATCGAATGGCGAATTTGCAGGAAATAGTGCTGTTTTTCCGCCAGCAGGGCGATGTGTTCCGCCGTCGCAGCAGGGTCAAGGCTTGGAATGAGTTTAAAATCTATATGAACGGCATCTATCGGATGCACGGCCTTTTCACGCTGGCCTACCGCTATCCGATTGCCCGCTATGTCTTTCGCAATCTTCCGCCCTCGTTGGTGAAAAAAATCTATGAGAGTGGAATGAGAAAAAAGGTTTTGGAGGGAACAAGAAAATGAAGATATTTTTGGTTTGCAACTCTTTGGGCGGCGGTGGTGCCGAGCGAGTGCATGTGAATTTGGCTAATGGCTTCGCACAACAGGGACATGAGGTGTATCTGGTGGCCGACACCAATATGGAAGCATCCTATCCCGTGGATGAGGCAGTAAAAGTGTTGCCACTGTGTCCCAAGTCTGATAATAAATTCGTTAAATGGGGAAAGGCGATAAGCTGGTTGCGAAAAAATATCAAGCAATACCGCCCAGAAGTTGTCATTGGGAATATGGATTTATGTTCACTTATCTCCCGTTTGGCTTCATTAGGTTTGTCTGTTCCTGTGATTTTTACGAATCATCATGCTTTAGAAAGTCAGGCTTATGATGTCCATTTTACAACTAAAGTATGTGATTTTGTTATTCCCCGGTTTATGTCTGCCACCACTTTGCTGACAATCGCTGATCAAGAGTATATGGCTCGGAAATATCATCAGAAGAAGAATGTTTTTGTAATGCCTAATCCCCTTTCATTTACTCCAGTCTCAAATATACCTCCGAAAGAAAATGTCATTTTTGCAGCAGGACGTCTGAATAATTGGAGGTATAAAGGGTGGGATATTCTGATTTCTGCAGCTGAAAGACTCGCACCGTTGTTGAGAGAAGAAAAATGGAAGATACAAATTGCTGGTGGGGGGACGAAATCTGAGACAGAAGTAATCGAAAAAATGATTAATAATGCTCATGTAGAGGATGTGGTAGAATTACTTGGATATCGTACTGATATGGAGTCTTTGTATCAGCGGTCGGCCATCTATTGCCTGAGTAGCAGAAGCGAAGGCTTGCCGATGGTGCTGATAGAAGCAATGAGCCAAGGCTGTGCGCCAGTTGCTTGTGAAAATCTTGGTAGAACCAAAGAGATTGTCACGAACGAATCAGAGGGTCTTCTTTTCAAAACAGGAGATGTGGATGATTTGGCAAAACAGCTTTCTATCATGATAACAGATTGTGATAAAAGGACCAAAATTCAAAATTCAGCAGTCAAGAGGTCGGAGTTCTATTTGATTGATAATATTGTTGATATGTGGGAGGATTTGTTGAAAAATGTTGTAAAAAATAAATAAGCTATGAAAATCATTATCTCTGGAGATTTTACGACGGAAGGAAGAGGGAAATGTGCTGTGTCGAATGGAGCAGCAATTTCTGGTGAAATCGTCTCTTTATTAAATACTTCCGATTATAATGTCGTCAATTTGGAAGCACCGGTGGCTAACGATAGTCATAAAACCATACAAAAATCTGGTCCACACCTTAGGACAGATGCCCAAACAATCAAGTATCTAAAGGATTGTGGCTTCCATGCTGTCACTTTGGCTAATAATCATTTTTGCGACTATGGAAAAGAAGGTGTGGCTGAGACAATCGAGACTTTGGATAGTTGCGGAATGGATTTCGTTGGCGGTGGAAGAAATAAAAAGGAGTTGAGGAAACCACTATTTATTGAGAATCCAGATGGTGTGGTAGCCATTCTAAATTACTGTGAACACGAATTTTCAGTGCAAGATGAATATGGTTCTAATCCACTCGATTCCATCCGTGTCTTTTACGATATTCGTGAGGTTCGTTCTAAAGCAGACATCGTTATCGTTATTGTTCACGGTGGGTCGGAAGAATATCAATTGCCTACGCCACGAATGCAGAACTTTTATCGTTATATTATCGATATAGGTGCCGATTTGGTCGTCAATCATCATCAACACTGTTACAGTGGCTATGAACCATATCGCAATCAGTGGATTTATTACGGAATAGGAAATTTCTTTTTTGACGATGGAGTCCAGACCGCCCGCTATTGGAATGAGGGGTATATGCTTGGTGTACATATAGAAGAAAAGAAAATAGTGGATTGCCATCCTTATCCCTACATACAATGTCTTGGTTCAGAGGTTCAAGTTCGTTTGATGCAAGAAGAAGAAAGACAACAATTTCAAAAAAAATGGGGAGAACTGAATACGATCATAGCGGATGAGAAACAACTTGAAGATTCCTTCCGAAAATTATGTAAGTTGAAATCAAAGAATTATTATTCTCTTTTTTCACCCTATTACAACCGATATTTGAGATATTTGTGCAAACGAGGTCTCCTGCCATCTTTTATCAGTCGGGCTAAGAGGCTTTCTCTTTTAAATTATATAGAATGTGAGGCACATCGGGATATAACCATAGAGGTGTTGCGAGGTGTTGACAATAAATAGTTGTGTAGATGATGAATCCCAAAATAAAAAAAGCATTGCAAGACCCATATTATGCTTGTAGTCTGTTGCTGAACAGAGTGGGTCGTTTTGTGAGTGATGAAAATTTCGTCAAATGGACTTATTATTTGACGTTCCGCAAGAAGTTGGACTTGGATAATCCCAAAACGTTCAATGAGAAATTGCAGTGGTTGAAACTGAATGACCGGCACGAGGAATACACCCAAATGGTGGACAAATATGAGGCGAAGAAGTATGTGGCGAATTTGATTGGTGAGGAATATATCATCCCGACGTTGGGTGTCTATGACTCCTTCGATGAAATCGATTTTGACAAATTGCCGAATCAATTTGTATTGAAATGTACGCATAATTCTGGAGGTATCATCATCTGTCGCGACAAGGCTTCCTTGGATGTTCCAAAGGCTCGGAAACAAATGACGAAATGGTTGAAAAAGAACCCGTTTTGGACGAATCGAGAGTACCCGTATAAGAATGTGAAGCCGAGGATTATTGCAGAGCAGTATATGACGAATGATGGCCTTTCCCAAGAATTGACCGATTACAAATTCTTTTGTTTTGATGGTAATGCCGATTGCGTGATGGTATGTTTAGAACGTCATTTGAACGATACTAAATTCTATTTTTTTGACAAGGACTGGAATTTTTTGCGTTTAAACATTCGCGGTATAGAGGCACCAGATAATTTTACGATTCCCAAACCTAAAACAATGGATAAAATGTTTGAAATTGCGAGTAAACTCTCGCAAGGAATGAAATATGTTCGAATAGATTTATATGAAATCCGTAATCGAGTTTATTTTGGAGAATATACTTTTTTCCCAGATTCGGGTTTAGACAAGAACATCTTAAAAGAAACGGATATAAAATTTGGTAAATCATTAAAAATTTTTTAGCGTATGAAAGTATCAATTGTTGGCGCAGGAAATTCAGGATGTGCGCATGCTTGCAAGTTAATTCAATGTGGACATGAAGTGACTATAATAAAGACTTCAGAAAGTCTTCATAATGAAAATTATGAAACAATTAAGAGCCGAGGATATATAGAATGTATAGATCACACGGATAATTTGCGAAGAAGTCTTTGCAAACCAGCATCGGTAACAAAAGATCTTGAAAAAGGGCTTTCTGAAGCGGAGGTAATATTAATCCTAACTCAAAGTTTGCAACACAAGGATTTAGCCCAGCGACTCTCAAAATATTTTAAAGATGGGCAACTCGTATTGATAATTCCTGGGAATCTCGGTTCAGTGATGTTTAAAAAACAAACGACAAAGAATGTTATTTTTGCTGAAGGAGAATCTACACCATATGATGCGAGAATAACAGAACCAGGAAAGGTAGAAATATTATTTAAAAATGTAAGAAACGCAGTGTCTTTTTACTCGAAGTCCGACGAGATTTATCTCTCGACAATAGATTCTCTATTTGGACGCCACAAATATTTACGCAGTAATTTAATTGAGAGTGCTATGCATAATCCCAATTTAATAGTGCACACCATAGGAACGATTATGTCGGCCAATAGAATTGAGAAGATGAAAGGGGATTTTTGGATGTATAGAGAATCGTTTTCACCTTCAATTTGGAATCTTATAGAGGAGTTGGATGAAGAAAAGAAACAAGTGATAAAAGCATACGGCGGACAAACTGTGATATCATATCTTGATGCGTGTAAATGGAGAAATGAGGAGAATCTTCAGATAGATAGTCTGGATGTTTTCAATATGTATGCCAACACAGGTGGACCTAAAGGTCCCGCATCCTTAGAAACTCGATATGTTCATGAAGATGTACCTATGGGACTATGTCTGCTTGAAAATCTTGCAAAAATGAAAGGGATTTCAACACCTATATCTTCGTCTCTAATTTCCATTGCTTCTTCTTTGGTTCAACGAGATTTTCGATTAATGGCTTATTCGTTGGAAGACCTAAGTTCGTACATTGATAGTATGAATTGATTGTTTATAAAGTTGAAATGATGCTATTTTGCGCTTGCATATAAAATAAAGGAATAATCAGAGCAATAAAATAATCAAAATGTTAGTCAACTCCATTGTTTTTGTTGCTTTTTTCTTGGTAGTGCTGCTGCCGTATTTTAGAAATATCGTAGCAATTATTTGAGAAAAATCGGTATAAAAGAATTAAACACGAATTTTCGAGTGGGATATGGGTGATAACAATAAAAAGCAAAAAATGCCAATACGCGAAATCATCTTCTTTGCCGGTGGTGACCCGGAGAGTGCACAGACGTGGTCGAATGTGCCGAAATGCTTTATCGACGGTTTGCGACGGAAGGGCATTGTGGTGCATCCTGTGGCATTGACCAACCAGCGATGGGAGCGTCTTTATGATAATTTTATCCGTAAGGTGCTGAAAGTCTTGACGTTATGGTACGACGAGCCGAAATACTACGGCTATACTTGGCTGCACAAATGGATTGGTAACAGGCGCATCAAGAAGGCGGTGGCAGCTTTTCCGAAGGCGGACTATTGTTTTTTCATCAACTACGCGTTCTACAATCGGTTCAGTGCGATTCCGTCGCTGTTGCTGAGCGATTGGACGAGTGCCATCAACCTGCAACGACGGGGGAAGGCGGTGGCTCGTTTCCAGAAGCGGTTTAGTTTGCAGGAAAAGGAGGCCATTGAGCACGCTGAGCACGTCATCTCGATTTTCCCCTTGTGTGCCGAGGAGATGCGGCAGTTGTATCCCACGGCCTCGATTCACTATCTGGGCGGCAATGTCATCAACGATTTGTCGGGCGAGGAACTGTCTGAAACGGACGTTCTTGAGCAGAAAAAGGCTTCTCGGAGGATTTTGTTCGTTGGCAAGCCCGACCGCTACAAGGAGAGTGCCATCAAACTGATGAGGGCGGTGGAATTGCTGCGAAAGACCGATGAATACAGCGATTTGGAACTCGACATCATCGGAATCCAGCGCAATCAGTTGCCAGAGGTGCCCCATTTCGTGCAATGCCATGGATTTCTACGGAAGGATGTGGCCGACGAATGTAAAGAATACTACGATTGCCTGAAGAATGCGAAGGTCATCGTCAATCCGACACCGAAATGGGCGGCTTATTCGTCGATGATTGAGGCGATGTATTTCTACACGCCCGTCGTGGTGTCGCCTTTCGACGATTTCGTGCAGGAATTTGGCGAAACGATTGATTTCGGACGCTATAATCGAGATTTTTCGGAAGATTGTATCGCAGAAAACATCAAGAAATTGATGGATTCCGACGATTATCTGAAGACTTGTCGGCAGGCGCACGAAGCGGTGAAAGACTACACTTGGGACCGCTATGTGGACAAGGTTTTGAAATTGTGTGAACAATGACACGAACGCAAGAGGCTTTTTTGGATTTGCTGCGATGCGGATTGTGGGGAACGCCCTTGAATCCGTCGATTTTTGGTGTTTCGGAGCGTACTGGCGACAATAGCGGCGCGGCGAATCTCGCCAAATCGTCGATGTTGAACCACGACGAATGGAAAAACATCGTGGATATGGCCATCGAACAGACGGTGACGGGCGTAGTTTTCGATGCCTTGTTGACTCTGCCGAAGGCTTTGCGACCGCCGAAAGACATCTATTTCAATTTGGTGGCGCAGGTCGGTGACTTGGAGGAAGGAGGCTATCTGATGAACAAAGCCATCGCCTACCTTTTCCACGCATTCGACAAGGCTGGCATTGAGGTTTTTCTGCTGAAAGGGCAGGCTGTAGCGCAGTTCTATCCGCAGCCGCTCCATCGGGTGCACGGCGACATCGACCTGTTGGTGCCCGACTCGCAGAACTTCGAAAAGGCGATTGCACTGATGCAGTCGTTGACGGGCGAAGAAGGCGAACCCGAGGACGAGCGTAGCCATGTGGTGTTTTCGCTGAAAGGTGTCTGCGTCGAAGTGCAGGGACTCAATGTCTATGGTATCGGACGACGCTGTTTCCATCATTACATCGACTGGGCGAAGGAGAGTTTGAAAGGTGAATCGCGCAAACTGATTTTACAGACCGATCGACAGCCCAACGACGACGCTCAAAGCCCGAAAACAGCCACGTTGTCGCCTATGCGCTTCGATTTGATGTTCGTTTTCGTCCATCTGATGAACCATTTTTTCGACGGTGGAGTAGGGTTGCGGCAGGTTTGCGACTGGATGCGCTATTTGCACGAAAATCGCTCGACAATCGACCTTTCACAGTTGGAAAAAGACCTTAACACATTGGGTCTCATGCCCCATTGGCAGACGATTGCTTCGACAGCCGTGTGCTCGCTCGGAGCACCGAAGGAGTCGATTCCGTTCTACTCGCCCTCATTCGACAAGAAAGGCCGAATCGCGCTGAATCACATTCTTCGAAGTGGCAACTTTGGTATGTTGCGCACGAATGTTTTTGAGGAGAAAAACTCGCATTTGCTGCGTCGTTTCGGCACACTTTTGAGCCTATTCCCCTCATACGGGCGCGTGGCTCGACTCTTCCCTGCCGATGCCTGTTTCAGTTTCTATCGCTATGCGAAAAGGCGTTTGTAGTGTATTTGAATCAAGAAAATAATAAAAATTAGACAATATGTTAGGATTACCTTGGAATTTATGGCTGCCAGGCATAGTTGTGCCGTTTGTCGTGGCCATGTTGTTGGTTTTTGCGGCTCATCCGGTGATTATCAGGATTGCGCGAAAGATGCAGGTGCTCGACAAGCCCGACGAGGAGCGAAAAATTCAAGACTACCCCGTGCCCGTGATGGGTGGTGTGGCAGTGATTTGGGGCATTATCGTCGGAGCGGGTATCACGAGTATGTTCTTCAACAGTTTCGCGCTCTTCCCGACGATTGTCGCCATCACGGTGATGCTCTACATCGGTCTGGCCGACGACATTCTCGGTCTCAGTCCGACGGTACGTCTCATCCTCGAAATCTGCCTGATTGGTTTCATCATCTGGATGGATCATCGCAACATGAACCACTTTCACGGGCTTTTCGGCATCCAGGAAATTCCCACCTATCTGGCCTATCCGCTCGTGTTCTTCGCTGGAGCAGGCATCATCAATTCCATCAACATGATTGACGGCGTCGATGGACTTTCTTCTGGTTTGTGCATCATGGCGAGCCTCACTTTCGGGGCATTTTTCGCCCTTTCGAAAGAGGGAACGATGGCGGTGATGTGTTCGCTGACGGCAGGTGCGCTGATTCCGTTCTTCCTGCACAATGTCTTCGGAAAAACCTCGAAAATGTTCATCGGCGACAGCGGAACGCTCATGATGGGCATTCTGATGACGATTTACACGCTCCACATTGTCGATAAGAACTCGTATGTGGCTTATAATTTCCCGAATATGGGCGTTGTGGCGTTTTGTATCTCGGTGCTTTCCGTGCCCGTTTTCGATACGTTGCGCGTGATGACGGCGCGTGTTTTAAGGGGAATCTCGCCTTTCAAGGCCGACAAGTCGCATTTGCATCACCTCTTCATCGAAATCGGTTTCTCGCACGTTGGGACGTCGCTTTTTGTCTTTATTCTGAACGGATTGAACATCGTGATGTGGTTCCTCAGTTGGCAACTTGGTTTCGATGCAACGGGGCAGTTCCTCGTGGTCGTAGCGGTCGGTTTGATCAACACGACGGGCGTCTATCTCACGGTTCGCCGAATGAATCATAAACATTTGCCGTATCGCGTGCTGAAATGGCTTGCCGAGAAGAGCCATTTCGAGCCGAGTCCATTCTATATGACGATTCGGAAACTGATGGACATCGTGTAAGGTTTCAAAAGAAAAAGTTTCTGACGGTCTTGAGTGCCTTCGCAAAAAAGACGCTGACAGCAATTTGTCAGCGTCTTTTTTTATCTATCCGCGGCTCCACCAGTGTTTTTTCTTCGGAGCCTCGTGATGCTCTAATCGATTTCGTGCGGCCTGATTGACGAGGTCTTTCCACGTCTGTCCTTGGGAAATCATTTGGTAAATCTGTCCCCAGTCGGGCAGTCCACCGATGTTGCGGTCGTCAATCCACATGTCGGCCTTGATTTTCCGCGAGAAGTGTTGGTTCCACTCCTCTTTCTCCTCAGGATAGTCCTTGTTGACGGCATAGAACTCCACGCCGCGCTCCTTGCACCAGTTCACGGCATCCTCCAAAAGCTTGCCTTCGCGCACCGTCCAAAGAATCAGACGGTGTTGGTCGCGAATCAGCATTTTGAGGGTTTCGGTGGCAAAAGGTCGTTCTGCACCGATTTCCGGATATCGTTCTTCGACGATTGTGCCGTCGAAATCTACAGCAATAGTCATTTTCCGAGTTTATTTCTTAATCGACGTGTCGTTCTGGTCACCATAGCTGCTCTTGCCATACGTGCCGTAGCCGCCGTATGTGCCATAGGTGCTGCTGCTGTACTTTCCGTAACGGCCATAGCGTCCGTAGCGTCCATACTTACCGTAGCGTCCGTAGCCGTAGTAGTAGCCGTACTTCTTCTTCGACATATCAATACCGTTGAGCACGATGCTCATCTTCGGCAACTTCTTCTCGGCGCTCAGCGAATTGACCATCGAGAAGGCCTCCTTCGGCGTGTAGTCTGCACGGCAAACGTAAACGGTGGCATCAGCAATGCGACCAATCTGGAGCGTATCGGTGACAAGGCCGACAGGTGCGGAGTCAATGAGGATATAGTCGTAGTGCTCTTTCAACTGGTTGATGATTACATCGAGCGAAGTACGTGCCAGCAACTCCGTCGGGTTGGGCGGAATCGGACCGGCCAACAGCAGGTCGAGGTTGTTGTTGATGTTCGAAGGAACAATCTGTTCTTGAATCATCTGCCAAGACGGGTCGTCGTGGACAAGCAGGTTGGTGATACCATGCTTGTGGTCGTCGAGTTCGAAAAGTTCCGACAGACGCGGCTTACGAATGTCAAGACCGAGCAGAATCACTTTCTTGCCGAGCAATGCGAAACTGACGGAAAGGTTAGCTGCGTTGAAGGTCTTTCCTTCACCCGACGTACTCGACGTGAAGAGGATGACCTTTTCATTTTCTTTCAGAATAAACTGCAGGTTTGTACGCATCGAACGGAACACTTCCTCCATCTGGTTGTTCTTGTTTTCGTGAACCACGATGTCGGCCTTCGTCTTGGCGGTGTCGCTGGCAACGGCAACGTCGGCGAGGACGGGCAGTTTGGTGAGTGCGACAACGTCGTCGTGACCTTCAATCTTATAGCGGAAGAAGGTGAGCACCACCAAAATCAGGAACGGAATGGCAAGACCAGCAATCAGAGCACTCAGGAAAATCATCGAGCGCTTCGGGCTGATTTGTCCGCCTGCGACGGGGGTGTCGATCAGTTTACCCTTATCGACCGTTGCTGCCAGAGAAATCGAGTTCTCCTCACGCTTCTGAAGCAACATCAGATACAGACCCGACTTCACGTCTTGCTGACGACCAATCTGGGTGAGCATACGCTCTTGTTCGGGCGTGGCGTTGGCCATTGCGCTGTACTTGTTGTACTGTTGAGCGATGCTGTTGCGGCGAATCTCGTAGTTTTTGCGAGTCTGGTCGAGCGATGCCTGAATGCTGTTCTGCAATTCGTCCATCTGTGCAGTAATCGGGGCAACGGCAGGGCTCGTTTCCGATGCAGAACGCAGCAGTCGGTTGCGCTCAAGGGCGAGCTCGTTATATTTGTTAATGAGTTGAGAGGCACCTGCATCACTTACAATATTAGTAGGTAGAGTTTTGTAGCTGCCGGTGTTTTCAATCATTGCTTCGTTCATGCTGTTGATGAGAGCCACCTGGGTGTTAGCCTCGTGCAATTCTTTCGAATATTCTTCTTTGCCACCAAAGCCAGCACCACCACTCATGCCCAGCGTTACGATGCCGTGGCTCTGCTTGTATGCCTGCAACTCGCCTTCCGTGGCACCCAGTTCAGCATTGATTTTCTCGAGACGAGAGTTGATGAATGCCTCGGTATTAACAGCGATTTCGTTTTTGTCTTCGTTGGCCTGACGGTTGTAGCAGACAACCAACTGGCGCAGATAGTCGGCAGCACGCTGTGGAAGCGGGTCGGTCATCACCAGTTGGGCGATGGAGTTGCTTTTTGCCGACGGGCTCACGCCTAAGCGACCGGCAAAGCCATAGGACGCCATCTTGGGTGACATAATTTGTACTTTGAACGTACTTCCAGGCTCGGCTGTTACGATGGAGTTCTGCGTGAATGTCAGCGTTCCGGCAGAAATCTGGAACGATGCAGGCAACTTCGTGATGAGTTTGTTGAAGGTGTGGTTGCCATAATTACCCGAAACATGATAGCCGTCTTTTTCGACATCAATCTCGATGTTGATGGCTCCCGAGAGTTTCTCAAGGTGAGCCGGGTCGATATCGACAGTAATCGGCTGGTTCTGATAAAGCAGGTTATCAGAAACCTTGCCCACGCTCTTGTAGGTGGTGTACAATTTCAGGTCGCGAACCGTTTGCTCGGCCATGAAGCGCGAACGCAGGATTTCCATCTCGGTTTCAATGCCCGACGTGTTAGAAATCGTACCGAAATTGGTGGTGTTCATCAACGCTCCCCTGCTTCTGGAACCGCTTTCCTCCTTGATGATCAGTTTGGCGTAGGCCTGATAAATCGGCGTTGTGTAACGCAGGTAGATGGCCGCCAGTCCCAAGCAGAAAATCAGCGAAAGCACGAACCACTTCCAGTTCAGGATCAGGGTTTGGTAAATTTTTTGGAAGTCAATCAATGATTTTTCTTCCTGTTCTGTTGCATTCTCAATTGCAATGTTTTTGTTTTCTTCCATATTACTTGTTTGTTCTTTATTATATTTTCAGATTCAATCAAATATTTTCGTTTCAACCACCAATGAGTTGCAAAAGATACTGCCCATAGGCATTTTTCTGCATCGGTTGGGCGATTTCGCGGAGTTTTTCCGGCGTAATCCAGCCGTTGAGCAGGGCGATTTCCTCGAGGCAGGCGATTTTCAGACCCTGTCGCTTCTCGATGACCTCGATGAAGGTGCTGGCCTCGCTCAGACTGTCGTGGGTGCCGGTGTCGAGCCACGCAAAACCGCGCTGCAACTTCCGAACTTTCAGTTCGCCACGCTTCAGATATTCCTGATTGACGGTCGTGATTTCCAGTTCTCCACGCGCACTCGGCTTGATGTTCTTGGCGATTTCCACCACGCTGTTCGGGTAGAAATACAGGCCGACCACGGCATAGTTCGATTTCGGCTCCTTCGGTTTTTCCTCGATGCTGAGGCAGTTGCCCTCGTCGTCGATTTCAGCCACGCCATAGCGCTCAGGGTCGTTCACGTAATAGCCGAAAACCGACGCTTTCCCGTGCTGTTCGGCATCGACGACACTCTGGCGGAGCAGTTCGGTGAAGCCGACGCCGTGGAAAATGTTGTCGCCGAGCACGAGGCAGGCGCAATCGTCGCCGATGAACTTCTCGCCGATGATGAATGCCTGCGCCAGACCGTCGGGACTGGGCTGTTCGGCATACTCAAAGCGCACGCCGAAGTCGCTGCCGTCGCCTAACAGACGACGGAAACCCGGAAGGTCGTGTGGGGTCGAGATGATGAGAATCTCGCGGATGCCCGCGTTCATCAAAGCCGAGATGGGATAGTAAATCATCGGCTTGTCGAAAATCGGAATCAGCTGCTTGCTGATGCCCTTTGTGATGGGGTAGAGGCGGGTTCCTGAGCCGCCTGCCAATACAATTCCTTTCATATTTTTTGCAAATTCCGTGCAAAGGTAAGAAAAAAACATCAAAGTAAATGCAGTTTTCGCAAAAAAGTTGCTGAAATTTATGATTTTTTTATCCAAATGTTTTTTCAAATTTATTTTGTCAATTGCTCAGATTGTTGTAATTTTGCACAGAAAAAGTTTTGTTTAACGTAAAAATTTTTGAAAAAAGAGACATGGGAATATTATCGAAACTATTCGGAAAGAAGTCCGAAGAGAAGAAAGCCGGTGGTATGGAAGACTACATGATGCTCGTTAGAGTATATTTTCAATCGGCAATAGCTTCTGAATTGGGAATCAATAATTTATCGATGTTTCCAGACTTGCGGACTTTCAAGACGACATTGCGCGTTCCGACGGTGAACAACAAACTCGGCGTGGGCGAGAAGTCGCAGTGCCGGAAGATGATGAAAGAAATTTACAAAACGGATGACGGATTTTTCAAGGAAATCGACCAAAGCATCCGCAAGAACTGTCGGAAACTGCAAGACGTGCAAGTTTATCTGATTCAGTTCCAAGGCTTTTCGCAGGACTTGATGATGCTCACCGGCAATCTGATGAAGTTCAAGTTGCGCCTGCCGTCGTTCTTCAAGAGTGCCATCTATCAGATGACGGAGAAAACTGTGGCTGACATCTTTAATAAGAACGACTACAGCGACGCCGGCGTGATGAAGACCGTCGTGGCGATTCGCCAGTACAACAAACGGCTCGGATTCTCGCAGAAATGGGTCACCGATTTCGTCTATAACGTGGTGATGCTGGCCAAGAAAGAGCCGCGCCCGACCGACGAGAAGGCTTGAAGAATGACTCGAATGAATCCTCGTAAATAAAAAAATATCAAAGAAAATTCATAAAAAATCGAAGAAAATTTGCAGGATTCATGAAAATGGACTAATTTTGTACGCAAATTGAGTAGTTGCATGGATGCAAAAGAGAAAAACGAGAAAACATTGAAGCTTTTTACGACCCGTATGAGGCAGCTGATTCTCCAGTTCACGGAAATGAAGAAGGAGAACGCAGGTTTGCGCATGCAGGTCGCCGAGCACAATGCGCGCATCAAGGAACTTGAGGCGCAACTCTCTCAGGCAAAAGGCGACTACGAGAGTCTGAAGATGGCGAAGATGATTGAGATTTCCGACCGCGACCTCGAAGGAGCACAGAAGCGGCTGGCCAAGCTCATTCGCGACGTCAATAAGTGTATAACGCTACTGAGTGAGAAATAAAAATTCGGAGCGATGGCTGAAGAAAACAAGAAACTGAATATACGGTTGAACCTGTATGACACCGTCATGGCGGTAAACGTGTTCCCCGAAGAGGAGGAATACTATCGCAATGCGGCCAAACTCATCAACAATACAATGAACCTCTACGTTCCTATGCTTCGCGGAAGGAAGACCGAGAAGGAAATCTTGTATGCGGCGATGCTTGACATTGCGTTGGCCCATGAGAAGATGGTGAATGTCAACGATACAGGTATCTACAATGATATTCTCGAAAAGTTAACTTCAGAAATCGAAGATGCTCTGAATGAAGATTGAGAATATTATTAAACCATTATTTAAATACAAATGATACCAATACTAATTGCAGTCGTTGCCGGCCTCGTAGTAGGCGGATTTATCGGCTATGCTGTTTTCCGTTACGTAGTGAAGGGAAAATATAATGAGATGATTGCAGCCGCCGACAAGGAGGCTGAAGTGATTAAGGAGAAGAAGCTCTTGGAGGTGCGCGAGAAGTTCCTCAACAAGAAGAGCGAACTCGAAAAAGAAGTGCAGCAGCGCAACCAGCGCATTCAGCAGAGCGAAAACAAGCTGAAGCAGCGCGAAATCTCGCTGAACCAGCGTCAGGAGGAACTCGGTCGCCGCAAACAGGAGGTGGAGCAGAACCAACAGCGCATCGATAACGAGAAGAAGTTGCTCGCCATCAAGCAGGAAGAACTCGAGAAAATGCAGAGCCAAGAGCGGGCGAAACTCGAGGAAGTGTCGGGACTGAGTGCCGACGAAGCCAAGAGCCGCCTGATTGAAAGCCTGAAGGACGAGGCTCGAACCGACGCTGCCAGTTACATCAACGAAATTGTTGACGAGGCGAAACTCAATGCCAACGCACAGGCGAAGAAAATCGTGATTCAGACGATTCAGCGCGTGGCGACAGAAACGGCCATCGAGAACAGCGTGTCGGTGTTCCACCTCGACAACGACGACATCAAAGGTCGCGTCATCGGTCGTGAAGGTCGCAACATTCGCGCTCTGGAGGCCGCCTGCGGTGTGGAACTCGTCGTCGATGATACGCCCGAGGCCATCGTTATCTCGGCGTTCGACCCGATTCGCCGCGAAATCTGCCGTCTGGCGCTTCACCAACTCGTCAGCGACGGTCGCATCCACCCCGCCCGCATCGAGGAAGTGGTGGCGAAAGTCAAGAAACAACTCGACAACGAAATCGTCGAGACGGGTAAGCGCACGGCCATCGACCTCGGTGTCCACGGCCTGCATCCCGAACTGATTCGCATCGTCGGAAAGATGAAATATCGTTCGTCCTACGGTCAGAACCTGCTGCAACACGCCCGTGAAACGGCCAACCTCTGTGCTGTGATGGCGGCTGAACTCGGTCTGAATCCGAAGAAGGCGAAACGCGCTGGACTGTTGCACGACATTGGAAAAGTGCCTGACGAAGACACCGACGACCCGCACGCCCTCTACGGTGCGAAAATCGCTGAAAAATACAAGGAAAAACCCGATATTTGCAATGCCATCGGTGCCCACCACGACGAAATGGAGATGCAGACGCTTCTCGCGCCCATCGTGCAGGTGTGCGACGCCATCAGTGGCGCTCGTCCGGGTGCCCGTCGCGAGATTGTCGAGGCTTACATCAAACGTCTGAACGACCTTGAGGCCATTGCTATGAGTTATCCGGGTGTGACGAAGACCTACGCCATTCAGGCTGGTCGCGAGTTGCGCGTCATTGTCGGTGCCGACAAGATGTCGGATGCCGAGACGGAGGCACTCAGCGGACAAATCGCATCGAAAATCCAGACTGAAATGACCTATCCGGGTCAGGTGAAGATTACCGTGATTCGCGAAACGCGGTCGGTGGCTTACGCGAAGTGATTTTTCAATCGATTCGATTGTTTCCACAATAAAAACTACGCTGATTTCGGCGTAGTTTTTTAATATGTCAGAACTTCTTTAAAGCTCAGGAAACTCGGTTTTCTGGGCTTTTATTGCAATCATTTCCATTTCGATGAGCCAACCCGGACGGCAAACCTTCCCGTGGACAATCACCCAAGGCTTTTCGGGGAAACGTTCCTCGAAAAGTTTTTTGATGGTGGAGTAGTCGGCAGGGTCGCGCAGATAGACAATCATTTGCGCCGCGTCGTCGAAATTGCAATTGGCCTCGGCGAGCAATGCCTCCACGTTCTCCCACATCCGACGGCATTGCGCTACAACATCGCCGTGATGTACGATTTCGCCCTTGTTGTCGATGCTGGCGGTGCCCGAAATGAAGACGTGGCGACGGTCGCCGTAATCCACAAAAGTGCCGCGCTCGAAAGCCACGCCGTAGTCGCTCGTGCGATTCAGGTGCGTCGGCGCGTAAAGAAAGCCGATTTGCGCCTGCTGAATGCCGTCGATGGCGTATGCGTCCATCTGCGCGAGCACCTGCGCGTCGGCCTGACGACCTCCGATGCCCGTGCTGGCAATGAAATGGGTTTGGTCGGTGAGGTTTTGCGTGGCGAAAACCTCGTTTCGAGCCTTGACCACGCCCGCGTAGTTCAAATCGACCTCATTCACGAAAAACCACGTGCGAACGCAGTCGTCGGCGAGCGAAACTCCCTCGTTTTCAAGGTGTTGGACATAGTTTTTAAGCAAAATTCTGGTCTGCGTCTCCGAATTTTCCGACGTGTCGCAGGCATTGGCCAGCCACAAATGGCGATAGGCTCCGTGACGCGCCTCGAAAAGCCCATTTTCAAGCTGTTTCCGCTCCATGTTCGTCGTCAGATAAGCCCCAAGAGCCAACTTCGTGCCGTTGAGTGGCGGCTGCTGAATGATGCTCACGGCGCAGTCGGTCGATTCCGTTTCACGAGCCGTCAGCAGTTCGATTTGGTTGCTCGCATCGCTCAGGAAATAGCGTTTGAAAACAGGCTTGGCACCACTTGTCAGGCAGTTTTTTGCCTCGTTGTATGCCGAGAAAATCGCTTCCAGTTGCTCGCGATACGGCAGCATCGGATTCGTAACGCTCAGCACGAGGTGGAATTCCTCGACCTCCGTGCCGCCGTCGAAACCGAAAATCCTTGCTTCGGCGTTGTCAAATGTCAGAATTTTGTGCATAAAAACCTCATTTTGCCTGCAAAGATACATATTTTTTGGGGAGAAAGTCGATGATTTTTTGAAAATTCTGCGTGTATTCCCAAAAAAAATCGTAAATTTGCACGGAAAAACGAAATCGAATGATTTTTGACAGAAAAATAACGAAAAAAACGATATGGATATGACAAAACGCTTATTGAATTTCTTGGATGCTTCGCCGGTGAATTTCCTCGCGGTGAAGAACCTTACTGACGAGTTGGAAAAGGCCGGTTTCAAGCGAATTGACGCGCAAAAACCGCTCGGTAAAGTGAAGGCTGGCGACAAATGGTTCGTCACGAAGAACGATTCGGCGGTTTTTGCCTTTGAAATCGGCAAGAAATCGCTTGCTGACGCTGGTTTTCACATGATTTGTGCGCACTCGGACTCGCCGACGTTCCGCATCAAGCCGAATGCCGAGATGCAGTGCGAGGGCGGCATCGTGAAATTGAACACGGAGGTTTATGGCGGTCCGATTATGTCCACGTGGTTCGACCGTCCGCTGACCGTTGCCGGTCGCGTCATTTTGAAGGGCAAGGACGCGATGAATCCCGTGACGAAGCTCATCCACGTGAAGCGTCCGCTGATGCAAATCAGCAACCTCGCCATCCATTTCAACCGCCAGGTGAACGACGGCGTGAAACTCAGCAAACAGAAGGATGTGCTGCCGATTCTGGGCATCATCACCGACGAGATGGAGAAGGGAAACCTGCTCATCAACCTGATTTGCAAGGAATTGAAGGTGAAGAAGGCGGACATTCTCGACTTCGACCTCTATCTGGCAGACATGCAGCCAGCCTGCACCTTCGGCATTCACGACGAATTCATTTCTTCGGGCCGTCTTGACGACCTTTCGATGGCTTTCGCCGGTTTGGAGGCCCTGTTGGCATCGCCGAAATCCGATGTGACGAAGGTTTTGGCCATTTTCGACAACGAGGAGACGGGTTCGCAGACGAAACAAGGCGCCGGAAGTCCGTTCCTTGCGACGATGTTGAAGCGAATCGCATGGGCGCAGAGCGGCACAGAAGAGGCTTTCTATCAGGCCGTCGAGCGTGCGTTTATGATTTCCGCCGACAACGCCCACGCGTGGCATCCGAACTACAGCGAGAAGTACGACCCGACGAACCATCCTGTGCTCGGCGGTGGTCCGGTCATCAAGTTCAATGCCTCGCAGAAATACGCCAGCGACGCCCTTTCCGCCGCGATTTTCGCCAGTTTGTGCGAGAAGGCAGGCGTGCCCTGTCAGCGATTCGTGAACCACAGCGACGTGGCTGGCGGTAGCACGTTGGGCAACATCCTCGCCTCGTCGATTCCCCTTCGCGGTGTCGATATGGGCAATGCCATCCTCGCGATGCACAGTTGCCGCGAGACGGGCAGCGTGGCCGACCATCATTATAGCGTGAAGGTTTTCACCGAGTTTTTCAAGTAATTTTCGAGCAAAATCAAGTGGAAATCGATCCGGAATCGAATTAACTTCAAATTTTTAACAATATGAACTTCAAACAAACATTCATGACATTGGCTTTTACAACCATGATGATGCCGACATTTGCCGCACTTTCAGAGGGTGGGGCACCAGATGGAAATCCGCTGTTGCAGTCGAGTGGACTGACTTTCGACGCGCCCGACTTCAGCAAAATCAAGGAAACTGACTATCTGCCGGCCATTGAGTATGCGATTCAGCAAAATCGCGAGGAAATCAACAACATCGTGAACAACAAGAAGAAACCGACCTTCGAAAACACGATTCTGGCACTTGAAAAGAGCGGCGTGCTGCTCGACAAAGTCACCAACGTGCTCTATGGTCTGACGAGTGCCCATAAAACGCCCATCATCGCTGAGGCCGAGAGAAAATCGACCCCGATGCTGACCGAATTGAGCAACGAAATCAATTTCAACGAGAAACTTTTCGAGCGCATCAAGTACGTCTATGACAAGGAATACAAGAAACTCAAGGGCGAGGACCAGAAACTGACGGAAGTCATTTATAAGCGGTTCGTGCGCTCGGGTGCGTTGCTCACGGGCGAGAAGAAGGAACGCATGAAACAAATCAACCTGCGCATCGCCGAATTGCAACAGCAGTGGGGCGATATGCTGCCCGAAGCCACCAACTCGTCGATGGTTTGGGTGAACAGCGAGAAGGAACTCGCCGGACTCAGCGATGCTGACATCGCACAGTGCAAGAAAGACGCTGAAAGTCGCGGTGGAAAGGCACCTTACTGCATCGTGATTTCCAACACCACGCAGCAGGCCATCTTGACGAATCTCGACAACCGCAACCTGCGCAAGCGCGTCTATGAGGCCTCACGTCATCGTGCTGACGGCACCCGCCAGTTCAGCACCTTCGACATCGTGGCTGAAATCGCCAAACTTCGTGCCGAGGCAGGCGAACTGATGGGCTATCAGAACTACGCCGCCTATTCGCTTGAGAAAACGATGGCGAAAACCCCCGAAAACGTCTATTCTTTCTTGAAACAACTCATCAAGGAATACACCCCGAAGGCTGAGGCCGAAACAAGGGAAATCGAGAATTTCGCCCGCAAGACGATGGGCAACGACTTCCAGTTGCAGCCCTACGACCGTTTCTATTACTCGGCGAAGATGAAGCAGGAGAAATACAACCTTTCCGACGACGAAATCAAGCCGTATTTCGACATTGACAGCGTGGTGATCAACGGTGTTTTCTACGCAGCCAACCGCGCCTATGGCCTGACTTTCAAGGAGCGCAAAGACCTTCCGACCTATCATCCCGACATGAAGGTGTATGAGGTCATCGACAAGGACGGAACGACGATGGCGCTGTTCTACCACGACTATTTCCGTCGTCCGACGAAGCGCGGTGGCGCGTGGATGAGCGCGTTTGCAAAGCAATGCGGTCTGCGCAATCAGAAACCCGTCATCTACAACGTCTGCAACTACGCGAAAGCCCCCGACGGACAGCCCACGCTCATCACTTGGGACGAGGTCGAAACGCTCTTCCATGAGTTCGGCCACGCCCTGCACGGAATGTTGTCGAACTGCAAGTACAACACGCTCAGCGGAACAGCTGTGGCACGCGATTTCGTGGAAATGCCCTCGCAGTTCAACGAGTCGTTTGCGACGATTCCCGAAATCTTCGACAACTACGCGAAGCACACGGTTACGGGGCAGCCGATGCCTGCCGACCTGAAGGAAAAGATGCTGACGAGCATCAAGTATCATTCGGCCTATTCGTTGGGTGAAAACCTTGCTGCAACCTGCCTCGACCTTGCTTGGCATATGCTCAAGTCTGACGAAGTGCCCACCGCCGAGCAAGCACCCTGCTTTGAAACCAAGGCATTGAAGGAAATCGGCTTGCTCAACGACCAGATTCCGCCGCGCTATTCGACTTCGTACTTCAACCACGTTTGGGGTGGAGGCTATGCCGCAGGCTATTACAGCTACCTCTGGACCGAGGTTCTGGCCGTGAACATCGCCGATTATTTCGAGAAGCACGGAGCATTGGACCCCGCAGTCGGACAGGCATTCCGCGACAAAATCCTGAGCCGTGGCAACACGAAGGACCAGATGGAGATGTTCACCGATTTCACAGGCATGAAATCGCCCGACGCATCGGGTCTGCTCAAAGCAAGAGGACTATAGTTCATTTTATGTTTCACTTATAAAAAGGTATTAAGATGATTTATTCAACAGAAGTAAAGAACATGTGCAGCGTCTGCAAAGGCGCCTATCATGGGCCTGCACCCATCCCCGAGGAGGGCAAATGGATTCAGGCAAAGGAGATTAAGGACATTTCGGGATACACGCACGGCATCGGCTGGTGCGCACCTCAGCAGGGTGCTTGCAAACTGTCGTTGAACGTGAAGGACGGCATCATCGAGGAGGCTCTCGTCGAAACCATCGGTTGCACGGGTATGACTCACTCGGCTGCTATGGCTTCGGAGATTCTGCCGGGCAAGACTTTGCTCGAAGCACTGAACACCGACCTCGTTTGCGACGCCATCAACACCGCTATGCGCGAACTTTTCCTGCAAATCGTTTATGGACGCACGCAGAGTGCCTTCTCGGAGGGCGGTTTGCCCATCGGCGCAGGTCTGGAAGACCTCGGTAAGGGACTTCGTTCGCAGACGGGTACGCTCTACGGCACTCGTGCCAAGGGTACGCGTTACCTCGAACTCACCGAGGGCTACATCACCAAGCAGTTCCTCGACGAAAACAACGAGGTTTGCGGTTACGAGTACGTTCACCTCGGCAAAGTCATGGAAGCCATCAAGGGCGGCATGGACGCTAACGAGGCGATTCAGAAGAACACCGGCACCTACGGTCGCACGACTGAGGAGCAGGGTGCAGTGAAAGCAATTGACCCACGTAAAGAATAAGGAGGATACGACTATGATTAGAAAAGTAAGTTTTGAAAGTCAGGAACGCCGTATCGACCAGGTTCTTGCGGCGTTGAAAGAGAATGGCATCAACAGTATTGAAGAGGCCAATGAGATTTGTGAAAAGGCAGGCGTTGACCCTTACCAGATGTGTGAGGACACGCAGCGCATCTGCTTCGAAAATGCGAAGTGGGCATACGTTTGCGGTGCTGCCATCGCCATCAAGAAGGGCGTGAAGACCGCTGCCGACGCTGCCGAGGCCATCGGAATCGGTTTGCAGGCATTCTGCATCCCCGGAAGTGTGGCCGACGACCGCAAAGTGGGTATCGGACACGGTAATTTGGCTGCTCGTCTGCTTCGCGAGGAGACCGAGTGCTTCGCATTCTTGGCTGGTCACGAGAGTTTCGCCGCCGCCGAGGGTGCCATCAAAATCGCTGAAATGGCCAACAAGGTTCGCCAGAAACCGCTTCGCGTCATTCTGAACGGTCTTGGCAAGGACGCTGCCCAGATTATCAGCCGCATCAATGGCTTTACGTATGTGCAGACCCAGTTCGACTACTTCACGGGCGAACTGAAGGTGGTGAAGGAAGTGCCTTATGGCAAGAATCCGAGCCGCCTGAAGGTGAACTGCTACGGTGCCGACGATGTGCGCGAGGGCGTGGCAATCCTGTGGAAAGAGAACGTCGATGTCTCGATTACGGGTAACTCGACCAACCCCACTCGCTTCCAGCACCCCGTTGCAGGTACTTACAAGAAAGAGCGCGTGCTCGCTGGCAAGCCCTACTTCTCGGTGGCTTCCGGTGGTGGCACAGGTCGCACGCTGCACCCCGATAACATGGCTGCCGGTCCCGCTTCCTACGGTATGACCGACACGATGGGTCGTATGCACAGCGACGCTCAGTTCGCCGGTTCGTCGAGCGTTCCCGCCCACGTTGAAATGATGGGCTTCCTCGGCATGGGTAACAACCCGATGGTGGGTGCTACCGTCGGTGTTGCCGTGGCGATCGACCTTGCGCTGAATAAGAAGTAATTTTATTTCTCTATCAATCAAAAAGCCTCGCTAATCAGCGAGGCTTTTTTGTTACACTTCGAAATCAAAGCAACTCCGTTGCACTGTGTAGGGACGAACTTTCTTGTCCGCCACGGCCACGTGATCGGGGTTCATCGCATAAGCCCGCAATGCTTCTTCGCTTTCGAGTGTGCTGTCGAGCATCACGTCGACATTCGACGACGCCAAACGACCGTCGATGTGGACTTTCACGTCAATCAGGCCGGGCACTTTGCCGACAAGTCCTTCCAAACCTTCTTTGATGCCGATTTTCACTTCTCGCATCATGTCTTTCGATAATTTTGGATCTAATGTCCAAAGAATCACGTGTTTCACCATAACTTCATTCTTTAAAATTTTCTGCAAAAGTAGTAAATATTTTTGTTTTTTTTGACTGCAGTTTGTCAAATTATTTTGGGTCGAACGTGACGATTTCCTGCAAACGGATGTCGTCTGACGCGGCTCCGAGCATGATTTTGAATGTTCCTGCTTCAAATTTTTCGCGCATCTGGGTGTCGATGATGCTCAAATCGGCCTTTGACAGCGCAAATTCCACGCGATGGGTTGCTCCCTTCGGAATCATCACGCGACGGAAGGCTTTGAGTTGCTTCACTGGCTGCACCACTGAGGCAATTTCGTCGCGAACGTAGAGTTGCACAACTTCCTCGCCATCGCAATTGCCAGTGTTTGTCACGTCGCACGAGATTTTGATGTCAGTTCCTGTCGCGATTTGCAGATTTTCGTACTTGAAAGTGGTGTATGACAAGCCGAAACCGAAGGCGTAGAGCGGCTTGGCCGACATTTCCACATAATCGTGCGGAAGTGGGGCCCGTTTGTTGTAATAGACGGGCAGTTGACCGATGCTGGCAGGCACGGAAACGGGCAGTCGTCCGGCAGGGTTGTAGTCGCCGAAAAGCACGTCGGCAAGGGCTTTTCCGCCCTCTTGACCCGGGTAGTAGGCCGTGAGCAGGGCATCGGCGTGTTCAGCAGCCCACGATTTGTCGAGCGGACGGCCTTCGATGTAGATGACGACGAGAGGTTTGCCCGTTTTTTTCAGTGCTTCAAGCAGGCGATTTTGATGGCCGAGCAGCGAAAGGGTGGCGCGGTCGAAGCCTTCGCCGCAGTCCATATCGGAAATTCGGGTGTTCGACCCCGTCGATTCAGTGGTGGCAGCGCCAGTTTCCTTGTACGAAGTCTTGAAATCGCGGGCACTCGAACCGCCCACCACTGCGATGACCACGTCGGCATTTTCGGCGGCTCTGACGGCCTCGGCGATGTTGCTTTCGGTGGTGTCGCGGACAGCGCAGCCTTTGATGTAGAGGGTGTTGGGTGTTAGGTGGTTGGTGTTGGGTGATGAGAACTTCTCGCGGATGCCTTCGAGCACGGTCGTCACGTTGTCGTCGGCCTGTGGGGCGGTGTAGTCGCCAAGTTGGTTGTATTGGTTGTCGGCATTCGGTCCGACGACGAGAATTTTCATTCCCGAATTTTGCGTCGAAGCATTTTTCAAGGGCAAAATTCCATCGTTTTTCAACAATGTAATCGAGGCGCGGGCGACATCGAGGGCAATTTTCTTGTTTTCCGTCGTTCTCACCTCTTTTTTCGCGATTTTCGGGTCGGTATAAGGATTTTCAAAGAGTCCCATCTCGAATTTCAGTCGCAAAATTCGTTCGCAAGCGCGGTCGATGTATTGTTCCAAATCCCGAAGTTCATCACTCCCTAATTCCTTCACTCCTTCACTCCACAACTTCTGAATCTTCCCATACGCATTCGCTCCGAGGTCGGCATCGACACCGGCTTTCAACGCCATCGCGCCAGCCTCTCGATTGTCGCGAGCGACGCGCATACCGGCGATTCCGTCGATGCTAAAAAGGTCGCTGACCACGAAACCGCGGAATTTCCACTGATTGCGAAGCACCTCCGTCAGCAGATACTCGTTGCTCGTGCAGGGAATGCCGTCGCAGGAATTGTAACTGGTCATCACCGAGAGTGCACCGGCCTCGATTGCCTTGCGAAACGGCGGCAGGAAATGTTGGTGAAGTTCCATCGGGCCGAGCACGGTCTGGTTACCGTTTTGTCCGCCTTCGGTGGTGCCGTAAGCAATGAAATGCTTCAGCGTGGCGAGCGTGGAATAGGGTTTTGAGAGGTCGCCACCGCCCAATCCGCGCACCATCGCAGCACCGAGTTCGCCCGTGAGAACGGGGTCTTCGCCAAAGGATTCCTCGACACGCGACCAACGCGGATCGCGCGACAAATCGAGCACGGGACCGTAACTGATATGGCCGCCCTGCAAGCGAATTTCCTTGCCGATGACCTCGCCGGCACGCTCCAAAAGTTCAGGCGACCACGTGGCAGCCATGCCCAAACCTGTCGGAAAAACGGTCGTTCCGATGGCCATGTGTCCGTGTGGTGCTTCCTCGGCCAGAAACAGCGGAATGCCCAGTCGCGTGTGCTCCTTGACGTATTTTTGCAGGGCATTTCCAGCCATCGCCGCCAATTCGGGTGTCAGACCGTTTTCGAGCGATTTCTGCGTCCACGGGTCGGCGCGATAAGTCGCCCACAACATCCCGATTTTCCCCTCGGCAATGTCCTTTTTGAACGATTCCGACGGCACAACCTCCTTTACTCCTTTACTCCTCGACTCCTGAATCGTATAATAATTCCACGCCATCGTGCAGCGCAACTGCCCGATTTTTTCCTCCATCGTCATCCGACTCATCAGGTCGCGCAGTCGTTCTTCAATGGGCAGGGAAGCGTTCTGATAGGGTAGTACGACGGTCTTTTTCTTTGCTGCAAATGCTGTGAAAGCCAAGCAGCCAAACAATGTCAGCAGAATTTTCCTCATCATTTTTTTTCGTTTTCAGACAATTTTAATGACCCAACACGTTGTCGTAATGTTCCAGATATTCGCTCGCGCCATTCGGAGCGTAGAAAGCACCTAACTCGTTGATACACAGTGGTCCGCGACTTTCTTCGAAATGGATTCGAAGGCGTTTCGTGGCGATGGGCTTGAAGCGCAACAATCGCTTGTAGCCGATGGTTGTCGTGGCCTCGCCGACGTTGAGCGGCAGCCATTTTTTGCCGTCTTGATACTCGATGGCGAATTTCTTCACACGCTGACCCAGCGGAATGTATTCGCCGAGCATCAAACGGTTGATTTTCTGCGATTTTTTCAACGAAATTTCCAGCGTGGCGGTCGTTACACCGTCTCCCGTCGCCCAAAACGTATCGAAAATTCCGTCGGTCAGATTTTTCACGGAAAAGGCTTTTTCACGCGTGTTTGAAGCCTTGACAGAAGCATTTTTCAGCAGATTCGTTTTCAATTCTTCCGAAATCTGACGATGGAAATCGACGGCGTGGGCCGAGTCGTTCGGATGAATCAAACCCTCTTTATCGACCGGGAAATTCAGCAGGAAAGTGCCGTTGTGGCCGACGCTGCGGTAGTACAAATCGACCAGATGCTCGACGCTTTTCACCTTCGTGTCCTCGCTCTCGTGGTAGAACCATCCTGGACGAATCGACGTGTTGCACTCGGCCGCCACCCACGCATCGCCGTCGGCGTGGCCGCTCTGCAATTCCTTGAAACGCTCGTAGCCCGGATAGACCTCTTTGATGCGCAGGAACGACCAGTTCGTCGCGTCGGCGTAGCCTTTTTCATTGCCCACCCAGCGGCATCCAGGACCTCCGTCGCTGAAAATCACGGCCTTCGGCTGCAATTCTCCAACCATTTTCCACGCGCGCGGGTAATTGTAATAGGTGCTGCGGTCGATTTTCCGCGTCTCACGCGCTCCGCCATACCAGCCGTCGCCGCCGTTGGCACCGTCGAACCAAACCTCGAACAATTCGCCATATTGCGTGAGCAACTCGTGTAACTGCGCATAGAAATATTCCACGTAGAGCGGTGTGCCGTAGAAAGCCTGATGGCGGTCCCACGGCGAGAGGTACAGACCGAGTTTCAACCCGTGTTTCTGGCAAGCCGCCGCCAATTCACCCACGATGTCACCCTTTCCGTCTTTGTAAGGCGTGTTGCGTACGCTGTAGTCGGTGAATTTCGTTGGCCAGAGGCAAAATCCGTCGTGGTGCTTCGCCGTGAGGATGATGCCCTTCATACCCGCCTTTTTACATACCCGCGCCCACTGTTCGCAGTCGAGTCGCGTCGGGTTGAACGACTCCAATGGTGCGTCGCCATAGCCCCATTCGCGGTCGCCGAAGGTGTTCGGTCCGAAATGGATGAATGCGTAGGTTTCCAACTGCTGCCATGCCACTTGGCTTGTGCTTGGCAGGGGTGCTATCGGCGTTGGCTGAGCCAGCGATAGGGTTGCGGAAAGCAGTGCTGTTCCGAGAAAAAGGAAAAATCGATGTTTCATATTATTCTTCAATATTTTAAAATTCTCTGCAAATTTAATAAAAACTTTGGATTTTTTCCCGATAAATTCGTATTTTTGCAGCAGAAATCTTTATTTTTGAAAAAATCAAACAAAATCATGCGAAAAAACATCATCATCGCCGTGTTTGTCGCCCTTTTCGCGCTCACGGCAAACGCACAGGAAGGTCTGAAGAGAGTGTATAACGAGCAAATCGACCCGCTCGAGCAAATCGATGCGGCGATTTCGCAGGCGAAGTCCGAAGGGAAGTTCGTCATCGTACAGTTGGGCGGAAATTGGTGTCCGTGGTGCCTGCGCTTCGCCGATTTTATCACCAATAACGAGGAAATCAGCCAGCTCGTCGCCCAGAATTTCGTCTATATCCACGTGAACTACCATCCGCGCAAGTCGAAAGAGGCAGGCAAGGCCGAGCAAACCGCTGAACTGCTGAAGCGACTTGGTAATCCCGCCCGTTTCGGTTTCCCCGTGATGGTCGTGCTCGATGAAACTGGCAAAGTGCTTCACCTGCAAGACTCTGGCTATTTGGAGGAGGGTAAAACCTACGACCTCAAAAAGGTGCTGAGTTTCTTTAAAAATTGGACGCCGAAGGCGGTGAATGGAGAGTGAACGCACTCGAAAAACCATAAAAAATAATCGCAATGAAAAGAAACAATCGATTCAGTTGGGTGGCGGTTGCCGTGGCAATGACGGCTTTGTTCGTGGTGTCGTGCAACCAGTCCGAGAAGGCGAACGAGGGCGCTATGCCGCAGATTCGCGTGGGAGTTTTCAATGGTAACGGCGGGGCGCAAACCTGCGTGTGGGAGGCGTTTGCGGCGTGTTCGCTCGACGGCGACATGGCCGTGCGCTACGTTACGACGGCCGACATTGCTGCCGGCGTGTTGGACTCGCTCGACGTCATCGTGGTGCCGGGCGGTGGCGGAACGCGGCAGTATCAGAACCTCGGCGAAGAGAATGTCCGTCGGATTCAGGAATTTGTGCGTCAGGGTGGCGGTGCTGTTGGCATTTGTGCCGGAGCCTACCTTTTTTCAAATACGCCCGAATATTCGTGTCTGGCGATGAACGGTGCAAAGGCCATCGACATTGAGCACGACAATCGCGGACACGGCATCGTGGGCTTCTCGCTCACGGACGAGGGCAAGAAAATTTTCGGCGAATATGCCAATCTGGACACGCTTTTCTGTATGTATTACGAGGGTCCGGTGTTCGTGGCTGTGCCCGACGATACCGTGAAATACGTCGAGTTTGCCACGATGCTGAGCGATGTGCACGAAGAGGGTGGGGCACCGTCGAATATGACGAACAACCGACCTTTCTTCATCGGCAATCGCTACGGAAAAGGAAAAGTTTTTTCGTCGATTGCCCATCCCGAATCCACCGCTGGAAAAATGTGGATGATTGCGCGAATGGTGCGCTGGACACAAACGGCCGACGACGACGATTCTTTGCAGAAAATGGTTGAAAATCAATCGTTTTCGAAGCATCAAGACTTGAAAAATGCCGATTTGATCAATCGCGAGATTCTGATGACCGTCGCCGACCTGAAAACCGAGGCCGACTACTTCAAAAAACTCGTGTATGGCACTGAAAACGAGAAAATCGAGGCTCTCGAATGGCTGAAAGCGCATCAGTCGTGGGACGCGAAACGCTGGATTCAGGGCGCACTCTTCGACGGAAGCGCGAAAGTTCGTGCCGCCGCCGCGAAATACATCGCCGACATCCACTATTTCACCTATATCAAAGATGTTCGCGCCGCCTACGAAGCCGAAACCGACGCTGAGGCGAAGAAAATCATCGGCGAAAGCCTCGAAAAAATGCTCGATTTGTCACAGAAAACTCAATAAAATCGTATGATTTCATTCGATTAACCATTTAAAGCCATAATTTTTTTGTAATTAACGTAGAATCATCGGGCGGAAATAGCATATTTCATGAACAAATAGTGTGATCCGCGCGGCTTCTTAAAATAATAAAAGCGAAGAGAATTAAAATGAAAAAAGGAATTCTAAGTATAGTGTTTGCAACCCTTTCCTGTTCTTTGGTTTACGGACAAAATAAGGTTAGGGCGGAGTACATTGAAGAGACGGAGTTGGTGAGCGTGGTGGCACATTTGGCAGGCGTTCCCGGATATAATTTTGGGGAAGACGAGGCTCTTGCAGACTATGTAGCAGAAGTGGACAGTGCCTTTGCTCAATTCAAAAAACATAAGGCAGTGACTTTTGTAGCCAAAAAACTTGTCAACGAGGGATTTTCATGGGACTTTCCTATGTCTTTGGCACTTCGTTTCAAAATTGATGATGGTCGTATAGTGTACAAGAACGATTTGAGAGATGACAATTATTATGAGCGTATTAGCAGAAAGAACGAGAAGAAATTTTTGTCGTTGTTGGAAGATTTCTATCACAAGTCAAATTTTAAGTCATTTTTTACGACCCACCGTCCGTTGTACGACGAGTGTGAGGCGGCCATGCAACAGGTGGTGGACAGCGTAGACTTCAACTGGTTTGATTCGTTCTTTGGTCCTCGCCACAATAGTGCGTTCAAAGTCTATCTCGGCATTCTTATTGGCCCAGCCAACTATGCTGTGCATCAGAAATATAAAGAGGGTCGAGAGGTTGTCAATGCTATGATGGGATGCTGCGACCGTAACGAACAGGGTAAAATATACTATGGTATGCATTACACTTTGCCCATCCTTATCCATGAGTGCTGTCATTCCTACTGCAATCCACTCAATGAAGAGTTTTGGGAGCAAATAAAAAACAAGGCTACTGAGATTTTTACGGCCAATGCCGATTTTTATGCTTCGATTGCTTATGGTAATCCTTTATATGTAATGAATGAAACATTTGTTGAGGCTTGTGTTATCCGTTACTTGATGTCACATCCTGTTGATTTTGAAATAGAAGATTGGATCAAAATGGATGAAGTGGACAAAAAGTTTGTCTTGATTCGTGACATCATCAATATCTTGCAAGAACGCGAAGATCACCCAGAACTTTATCCCACTATGCACGACTTCATGCCTATATATATTGAAACTGTCAATGATTATAAGAAACAAGGAACTGAACGCTAATTTTTGGCTTTTCATTCATTCGTAGATTTTTTTTACGCTTAGCAAAATAAATTGACCATTCTGTACGCGCTTAACCAAAATTTTGTATCTTTGCACAAAATTTCAACGAAAGGAATCGGATTATGGCACGCGAAGAAAGAAATTTCATCGGATATACGGTGGCACTCATCAGCGAGTTTGCCAGCCGTTTCGGCATCCGTCCCCGTCAGGCATACGCTTATCTGAAGCGCTACAAGGGAATGGAGCATTTGCAGCACCATTACGGCGTTCTGCATACACAGTCGTTTCCAGATACGGTTGATATTTTGGCTCAAGTGTGTCTAAATAATGGAGGAAAATTGCGATGATACGGCTCTATCACGGCAAGACGATGCGACAGGACTCTATTACCAAAGTCCGGGTTATGTCTATTCGTTTCTTCAGAATGAAATTCTGAACGCAAAGGTTAGTTAGCATAATTTCAACTATGGAACAGCAATATCCATCGGCATTATTGGAGCGGGCGGTAGCGGAATTTGCGAAATTGCCAGGCATCGGGCGGAAAACGGCGTTGCGCCTGTCGTTGCACCTGTTGCGGCGGCAGACGGCGGACGTGGAGGCCTTTGGCGAGGCGATTGTACGGCTGAAACGCGAGGTGAAATACTGTCGCGTGTGCCACAACATCAGCGACGGCGAGGTGTGCCCGATTTGCAGCGACCGACGGCGCGACGGCTCGCAGATTTGCGTCGTGGAGAACATTCAGGACGTGATGGCGGTGGAGAATACGCAGCAGTTCAACGGCCTCTACCACGTGCTTGGCGGCATCATTTCGCCGATGGATGGACTCGGGCCTGCCGACCTTGAAATCGACTCGCTCGTCAGTAGGGTGGAGCAGGGCGGTATCGACGAGGTGATTCTCGCACTGAGTTCGACGATGGAGGGCGATACGACGAATTTCTACATCTCGCGCCGACTGGCTCACACGGGCGTGCGCCTGAGCGTCATCGCAAGGGGCATCAGCGTGGGCGACGAACTGGAATACACCGATGAGGTGACGCTCGGACGCTCGATTTTGAATCGGACACCGCTTAGCAATTAAAGCCCCCTCTCAACCTCCCCCCTGACTGGGGAGGAGAAACAACAACAATTAAACGAATCAACATTCAACAATTCAACACGATAATTTTCCGAACAAACAATGAAGAAAAAACCGACAAAAGTACTTGTGTTAGGAAGCGGCGCCCTGAAAATCGGGCAGGCCGGAGAGTTTGACTATTCTGGTTCTCAGGCTCTTAAGGCTCTGCGTGAAGAGGGAATTGCCTCTGTTCTCGTCAATCCCAACATCGCCACGATTCAGACTTCTGAAGGTATTGCTGACGAAGTGTATTTTTTGCCTGTCAATACGCATTTCGTGACAGAGGTTATCAAGAAAGAGCGTCCCGACGGCATTATGTTGGCTTTTGGCGGTCAGACGGCGCTGAACTGCGGAACGGAACTCTACCAAAAAGGCATTTTGAAGGAATACGGCGTAGAGGTCATGGGAACTTCCGTAGAAACCATCATGTACACCGAGGACCGCAATTTATTCGTGAAAAAACTGGACGAAATTCAGTTGAAAACACCCATCAGCAAGGCCGTCGAGAATATGGACGACGCTTTGAAGGCTGCCCGCGAAATCGGTTTCCCGATTATGATTCGCTCGGCCTACGCGCTGGGTGGTCTTGGTTCTGGCATTTGCAAGGATGAAAAGTCGTTTTGTGAACTGGCAGAAAGTGCTTTTACGTTTGCGCCGCAAATCTTGGTCGAGGAATCGCTGAAAGGCTGGAAAGAGATTGAATTTGAGTGTATCAGGGATGCCAACGACCATTGTTTCACGGTGGCTTCGATGGAGAATTTCGACCCATTGGGCATCCACACGGGCGAATCGATTGTGGTCGCCCCCATTTGTTCGCTGACCGACGAGCAAGTGAAAATGTTGCAAGATATTACAACCCGATGCGTGCGCCATCTTGACATCGTGGGCGAATGTAACATTCAGTTCGCTTTCAATGCCGAGACAAACGACTATCGCATTATCGAAGTCAATGCGCGACTTTCTCGTTCTTCCGCCCTTGCGTCGAAGGCGACAGGCTATCCTCTGGCTTTCGTCGCCGCCAAAATCACGCTGGGCTACACGCTCGACCAAATCGGCGAAATGGGAACGCCGAACTCCGCTTATGTGGCTCCGCAACTTGACTATATGATTTGCAAGATTCCTCGTTGGGACCTGACGAAATTCTCCGGTGTGAGCCGTCTGATTGGCTCGTCGATGAAGTCGGTCGGCGAAATCATGTCGATTGGTCGCTCGTTTGAGGAAATGATTCAAAAGGGTCTGCGAATGATTGGACAGGGAATGCACGGATTTGTGGGCAATGACCATACGAAATTTGAAAATCTCGACGAGGAACTCTCGAATCCGACTGACCTGCGAATTTTCGCCATCGCACAAGCACTGGAAGAAGGCTATAGCGTGCAGCGCATCGAGGAATTGACGAAAATCGACGTTTGGTTCCTTGAGCGGCTGAAAAATATCGTCGATTTGAAAAAACGGCTCATGGAATTCAATCGATTGGAAGACATTCCCAACGATTTCCTCCGTGAAGTGAAGGTTGCTGGATTCAGCGACTTCCAGATTGCCCGTTTTGTGCTGAAACCCGAGAACAGCAATATGTTCAAGGAGAATCTGATGGTTCGCAAACACCGCAAAAACCATCAGATTTTGCCTGTCGTGAAGCGCATCAACACTGTTGCCAGCGAGCATCCCGAACTGACGAACTACCTCTACATGACCTATGCTGCCGAGGGTCACGACATCGAATATTATCCCAATAGCAAGTCGGTGGTTGTGTTGGGTTCGGGTGCCTATCGCATCGGGTCGAGCGTGGAATTCGACTGGTGTTCGGTGAATGCCATCAACACGGCCCACAAACTCGGCTACAAGTCGATTATGATCAACCACAATCCCGAGACCGTTTCCACCGACTACGACATCTGCAACCGCCTTTATTTCGACGAACTGACGCTGGAGCGCGTGCTCGACGTGATTGACCTCGAACAGCCGCACGGAACGATTGTCAGCGTGGGCGGCCAGATTCCCAACAACCTCGCGATGAAACTATATAAACAAGGTGTTCCCATCTTGGGCACGTCGCCCGTGGACATCGACCGTGCAGAGAATCGCGACAAATTTTCGGCCATGCTCGACAAACTCGGTGTCGCACAACCGGCATGGCGTGCGCTGACCTCGCTCGACGACATCAAGGATTTCGTCGACGAAGTGGGATTCCCCGTACTCGTCCGACCGTCATACGTGCTTTCTGGTGCGGCGATGAATGTCTGCTACGATTACGAGGAGTTGGAACGCTTCCTGAAAATGGCAACCGAGGTGTCGAAGGACTATCCCGTCGTGGTGAGCCAGTTCATGCAGGAAACGAAGGAAATTGAGTTCGACGCGGTGGCAGACAAGGGCGAAATCGTGGAGTATGCCATCAGCGAACATATCGAGTACGCCGGCGTCCACTCCGGCGATGCCACGATGGCTTTCCCAGCGCAGAACATCTATTTCTCGACCATTCGTCAAATCAAGAAAATCGCGCGCAAGATTGCCGCCGAATTGAACATCAGTGGCCCGTTCAACATCCAGTTCTTGGCTAAAAACCGCGATGTGAAGGTCATCGAATGTAATTTGCGAGCCAGTCGTTCCTTCCCCTTCGTGTCGAAGATTCTGAAGCATAATTTCATTGAAACTGCCACGAGAATCATGCTCGACGCGCCTTACGAAAGGGCTACCAAATCGGAATTCGACATCGACCGCATTGGCATCAAGGCGTCGCAATTCTCTTTCTCGCGCCTGCAAAATGCCGACCCGATTCTCGGCATCGACATGTCATCGACGGGCGAGGTCGGCTGTCTGGGCGACGACCTCAACGAGGCATTGCTCAACGCGCTCATCGCCACAGGCTATCATCTGCCTGAAAAAAACATCCTCATTTCCAGCGGCGACGCGAAAGGCAAGGTCGATTTGCTCGAACCCGCCCGCCAACTGGTGAAAAATGGCTATAAAATCTTCGGCACAGAAGGAACCGCCAAGTTTTTCCGCGAAAATGGTGTGGAGGCGACGGCGGTTTGTTGGCCCGATGAAAACGGCGAAAACAATGTGATGGACATGATTGCCAACCATCAGTTCGACCTTGTCATCAACGTGCCGAAAAACCATACGAAGCGCGAACTCACGAATGGCTATCGCATCCGTCGCAGTGCTATCGACCACAACATCCCACTGATGACCAATGTGCGACTGGCGAAAGCGTTCATCGAGGCGTTCTGCGCCATGAAAATCGAAGATATTAAAATCAAAAGTTGGCAGGAATATAACTCATAATCACAAAATAATGAATCGCGTACAGAAAATACTTATGACAGCGTTTGCGACGGGCATTCTCTTGACTTTGGGAGTCGCTCTCGCAGGTGAAATGAACTGGTTGCCCGTCGGTGCATGGCAGGGCGACAAGGGAATGGAATTTGTTTTTCTCACGGTGATGGAATTGGCCGTCGTTTGCCTGATTCCATTGGCGTTGAGGCTGTTCAAATTCAAGAAAATCAAACAGCAAATCGTCGAACACGGCGACGAAGCACACATCAAATGGGGAACCATCCGACTCGACATGCTTCTCATCCCGATGATGCTCAACACGCTGTTCTACTACCTTTTCGCCGACAATTCGTTTGGCATCATGGCCGTCATCTTGTTTTTGTGCCTGTTTTTCGTCTATCCGAGTAAAAAACGCTGCGAAACCGAGGTAGAACCATGAAGAAAATCACTGTTGTCATCGTCAGCTACAAGGTGAAGGACTACGTTTGTCAGTGCCTTCTCTCGCTTCGGCGTGCGCTCGTCGGTATCGATGCTGAGGTGTGCGTCGTCGATAACCATTCTGACGATGGAACGGTGGACTTTTTGCGCGAGAATTTCCCAGAAATCAAGGTTATCGCGAGCCCTCACAACCTCGGATTTGCACGGGCGAACAACCTCGCGATTCGCCAGACCGAGAGCGAGTTTGTGCTGCTGCTGAACCCCGACACCTTCGTCGGTGAACAGACCATCCGCCAAAGCCTCGCTTTTATGGATGAACACCCGCAGGCTGGCGGTTTGGGCGTGCGAATGTTGAAAACCGATGGCAGCGACGCCCTCGAATCGCGACGCGGACTCCCCACGCCGATGGTGGCGTTCTACAAAATGGTCGGACTCTGCGCCCGATTCCCTCAGCATCGGCGTTTCGGACAATATTATATGGGCTATTTGTCGTGGGACGAGGCAGCCCGAATCGAGGTTGTCAGCGGTGCCTATTGTCTGCTGCGGCGCAAGGCCCTCGACGCAATCGGCCTCTTGGACGAGGATTTCTTTATGTACGGTGAGGACATCGACCTGTCGTATCGCTTGCTGAAAGGCGGTTACGAAAACTGGTATCTGCCCGCGAAAATCCTGCATTACAAGGGCGAAAGCACCGAAAAATCGTCGTTCCGCTATGTCCACGTTTTTTATAAGGCGATGCTCATATTCTTCCGCAAGCACTATTCGCAGATGAGCCTGCTGCTGAGCCTGCCCATCCAAATCACGATTTACGGCAAGGCATTCACGACGCTTCTTCAGATTCAAATGGGTAAACTTCGCCGCTATCTGGGCTTCGTCGATCACCATCGGGCGCGGCAACCGCTCTACCTCTTCCTCGCAACCGCCGAAAATCTTGAGAAATGTCGGAAAATCGCCGTGGACAAAGGGCTTGAAGCACAATATTTCGAGGTTGTCCCCGACGGTCATTTGTCGTTGGAAATGCCCACCGACCGCCCTGTTTATGCCGTTTACGACACGAGCACCTACCGCTTCGAGGAAATTCTTGAATTGTTCTCGAAAAAGCCTCTTGAAAACGTGAAAATCGGCACGTTCTTACCCGAAAACAATATGATGATCACCGCAGAAAACATCCTGAAATGACTGAATTGACAACGAAATTGCGACCATTGGAGCCCGAGGACCTCGACGAACTCTACGCCATCGAAAACGACCGTGAAATTTGGAACGTCGGTGCGACGAATGTGCCGTATTCGCGCTATGCGCTGCACGAATACATCGCCTGTCAGCAGGCCGACATCTACGCCGACCGCCAGTTGCGCCTCGTCGTTGAGAATGCCGAAAAACAGGTTGTCGGCCTCGTCGATTTGGTCAATTTCGAGCCGCAGCATCGTCGGGCGGAGTTGGGCATCGTCATCAAACAAGCCTTTCGCGGACAAGGCTACGGGCAGTCGGCCATCAAAAAAATGCTCGACTATGCGAAAAAAACGCTGCATCTGCACCAGATTTACGTCATTATTGATGCTGAAAACCACGAATCGCTGCAACTTTTCTGTCAGGTTGGTTTCGAGGAGAAATCGCGGCTCACAGACTGGCTTTTCGACGGTGAAAACTACTGCGAAGCCGTGTTATTGCAGAAATTTTTGTAAAAAGTTGCGGTTAAAGATAAAAAATCGCTGAAAAAATTTGGAGGAAAGAAAAAATTACATTACCTTTGCACCCGCAATCAGAAAAATGGTGCGTTAGTTCAGTAGGTTAGAATGCCTGCCTGTCACGCAGGAGGTCACGGGTTCGAGTCCCGTACGCACCGCTTTCTAACAATACTCGGGGGTGTAAAAAGCCCCCGATTTTCGTTGAAAACTCCTTTGTTTTCAGGCGTTCCCTCCACGTTGCGACTGAGTGCTAAAACCGCCGAAAAAACAGGCACAAAACAGGCACAAAGCCTTTTTCAGCCATTTTGCAGGCACAAATTAGGCACAAAAAAAAGGAGTATTTATGGCAAAAATCAGTGTGGTTCGTCGAAAAGACGAAGACAAAAACGGCAAGGCCATGATTCAGGTGGCCGTTTATGTGAGCAGCACGAAGATTCGCATACCGACGAAGGTCAAGGTGGCCGCTGACGATTGGGATGCGAAAAAGGGTCGTGTGCGCGGAAACTCTAAGGAAGTGAGCGACCAGAATCTCATCATCGAGAAAATCCGTGCCCGTGCGAACGATGTGCTCGTCAAGGCGCGGCTGCGCGACGAGCAACTGACGAAAGAGAGTTTCCTGCGCTATTACCACAGCCCGACGGATTTCGATTCGTTCTACGATTTCATGGTCTATTATTATAATAAGGTGTCACGCCAGCGAGAGGACGCGACGCTGACAACCTATCGCACCATCATGAAGAAGGTGCAGAATTTCGCACCGAACATGAGTTTCCACGAAATCACCTACGACTTCTGTATGCGGTTCGTCGCCCATCTGCGGCGTAGCGGTCTGAGTGAATCGACGGTGTGGAAGGATGTAAAAACATTCAAGGTGTTCGTCGAGGCGGCGAAGCGCGAGGGCTACATCGAGCGCACAACCTTCGACAATGTCAAGGTGAAGAAGCCGAAGAGCGAGGTGGTCTATCTCGACGAGGCCGAGTTCCGCCGGCTGATAGCGCTATACGAGAAGGCGACGCTCAGCGAGGCTCGGCAGAACGTGCTCCGTTTCTTTCTTTTCATGGCCGTCACATCGCCGCACGTGGGCGACGCCAAGGATCTGCGCATCGAGCAGTTCCGAAATGGCGAGCTCCATTACCAGCGGCGAAAGACGCGAAAGAATGTAACGGTGCCACTGACGAACTTCGCGGCGAGAATTGTCGAGCACTATCGGGCTGGGCGGAATCGCGGCCCGCTGTTCACCACCTTGCCAAGCGAACAAAAAATCAACAAACACCTGAAAGAAATAGCATCCATCGCCGGAATCGAAAAAACGATTTCGTGCAAGACTGCCAGGCATACTTTCGCGACGATTTTCTACCGCCACACGAAAGACCTCTACGCCTTGAAGGAAATCCTTGGCCACGCCGACCTCAAAGACACACTCGTTTACGCCCACCTGCTCGACGAGGCGAAGGCCGAGGGCGTGAAGGTGTTCGACAGTTTCACATAAAAAACACCAGCGACCCTCACGGGCAACTGGCGCTCCTCGTATTTATGAAAAGATTTTTTAAGCTCCTTATTTATCTTGTATGAAAGTGTTGTAGTGAATCGTCGAATAGGGGTTGAAGTTCACGAGTTTCACTTCGTAGCCCTTCACCTTCCAACGCCACCACAGAAAGCGGTGCTTGTATTGCCGCTTGACCACGGCGACGATTGAATCGCGTGTCCGAAAATGTAAATTGTCAGTAATAGGGTTGAATTGAAAGTCAATCCATTCGTCGCGGTAGCCCAACAAGGCAACGGAATCCCCACTTCCGCCCTTGGTCGTGTCCGGCGCGAGGTGAACCTGTCCGGCACTCTCCATCGCGGTTTTCTGCATCGACTCTATTTCGGAAACCTTCACTTGCAAATCCTTCAGAAGCGCCTTTTCGTCGGCGGTCAGCACGTTCTTGATTCGCTCGACCTCGACCACCTGCTGCGTCACCACCTCCACCGTGTCGCGAATCGTGTCGCGCTGCAGCGGAACGTACTGCTGTTGTCGGGCCAGTTCCTCGCGAAGCTGCTCATTCTCTCGCTTCAACTTCCGACCCTCGCACGAGTCGAAAATGACCAGCGCGACCATCACTATGCCGAGTATCGACAACAGGTAAGGCCACAGAACTTTCAACCACCTCATAGCACACTCATCGTTGCGCCGACCACAGCACCCAAGACATCTGCCTGCAGGTCAGCGAGTGAAACACGCTCGTCGATAAAGACTTCTTTGTAAACACCGGCGGCAAGCGTCGCCACAAGGGCAACCACCGCCACCACGACGCGACGCCGCAGCCCATCGGGAACAAACGCCATCGCCACCGAAGCCAACAAGAAACACAACAACAGCGACACCGTGAAGTGCATCCAGTCGTCCTTTCGGAACGATTTTAATTTTTCAAAAAACTTTCCCATATCCAAATTGTCAAATAGTAAATAGTCAAATCGTCAAATCCCCAAAGCGCTTTTCGCCCTCTTCAGATAGAGTTTCCGCTGCTCGAACCCATTCAGTCCACCGTTGATTTTCCGCGTGATGGTCGTCACGTCGTCGCGGTCGGCCAATACGTTCAAGTTCCTGCTCCACCAGTACCACATCGCCGACTTCACCGCGCCCGGCAACTGCGCCAGCCAGTCGGGGTGTGCCATCAGGTCGCCCACGCAGAATTTACTCCTGGCATAAGCCTGATAGTTGGCGCGGCCGGTCAGTTGCAGCAAGCCACGACCCTTAAACCTAACGCCGTCGCCCTTCTGCGTGTTGCCCAGTTTCGCATTCCATTCGTAGGCCTTGCCGCTTGCCAGTTCCGTCATCAGCACGAAACCCATTGTCTCGTGCGCGGCTTGCGCCAAGAAGTGAGCCATGCGCCTCGCCGTCGTGATACCGAACGACGGTGCCCATTTCGTGATCGATGCGGCAAGAGCCTCGGCGTTCTTAGCCTTCGGCGCTATCTTCCTTAGAATTGTTGCTGTTACTCCTACCATTGTTTTGCCGTTTTAACTCCTCTCGAATTTCGGTTTTGAACTGTGACACCCTATCAACGAAGTACGCGGCCACCCCGAAGATAGCCAGTCCGCCGCTGATGGCAATGCCCACATACGTGTTCACACCCTCGGCCACACGTTCAATCGTCAAGAACGATGTGAAAACCAACACAATCGCGCTCAGAATCAGCGCAATGGCCGAGAGGTATTGAATCCAGTCTTTCGTGTTTTGCTTCATACTGCAAAGATACTGCCTATATATAATAATGTAAAGGACACGGCAAAAACCTCAAATCCCCACTCCCTTACCGTCGGGCAGGCGAAAACCAACGCTCCAACCGTTGTAGCCGCCGTAGATGTTGTATTCAGGCTCCACCGTCAGTTCCTCCACGCGCATCCGTCCGCTCTGGCAGAGCAGGTCGAAAACGTCCTTGCCCAGAAGAATCTCGCAGAGCTTCGACATCAGTTCCTGCATCAGCGCATAGCGCGTGAACTCCCAGTCGGTCCCCTGACGGTCTTTCGGCGACTTCTCCAAGATGAAGATGACGCACTGCGCCTCGCTATCGACGTGGCCGCCCTTGTAGGTCAGTTGCGAGCCCGGCACGTTGCCACACATGACAATGCCCTGACGGTCTTTCAGCAAAGTCACCAACTGCCCTTCCTCCATCGCGGCCACCACCTCCGAGAAACGAACCATCGGCTCGTCCTTGTGTTCGTCGTTGTAGGCCTGCGCCACCGTCGAGGCCAGTTCCACGAGAAATTCCCTGTATCGATTCACCTGTATCATAATCTTCAATGTTCAATATTCAATGTTCAATGTTCAAATCATCAAAGTCCCCTTGGCCATTTGGAAACTCACTTTCGCCTCGCCGAGGTTGTCGCCACCGCTCAAGCGCGTAAAATTCGGCTTCGTCACCACAATCGGGTACCATTCGCCCTCGTGCAGCACCTCGGCCTTGCGGCTCATCGAGAAGTCGCGCCAAAGAAGGTATTCAGCCATCGACGCCAGCCGACCCGAAACGGCGGTGTATTCGTCCGTCGGGTTAATCGAGTAGCGGTTGCGAGTGCCGTAACTCGTGCCAACGGCGTCGCTGAAGTTCGGCTTCACTTCGAGCGGCGACTTCACCAGCAGCGTCTCCGGCGCGTCGTACATATTCAGGAAGCGAATCAGCGTAGCGTCGGCATAGCGGCGAGTGTCGATGTGGCTGCGGAATGTCTCGGGATGGCCGTCTTCGTTGTCGAGCGTGTATTCGATGTAGGCTCCGTTGCCAAACTGCGACGGAAACAACGCGGCAGGGTCGCCGTCGATGGTGACGGGGACATCGCCATTGCCCACCGACACCGAACCCAACTGCTGACCACTGGCCGAATAGAGTCGGGCAGTGCCCGTGCCGATGAGCGTCAGCAGGTGCTGGTGGCCGGGATAGCAAACGTCGTGGTCGCAGTGGCTCAACACTTTCTTCCGTCCGTTGCGGTCGAGCGTGTTCGTCTGGTGCGAGGCGTAGAGCATCGCCGACGCCATCACCGCACCGTCAATCTTCATCGAGAACGCGGAAACCATATTCGACTGGATGCCCACGAGCAATTCACCATACAGACACGTGTCGAGCACCGCCGACAGACCGCCGATGCGAATCGTGCCGTTCGCAGGGCTGTACGACTCTTTCAATATCAGCGTCGAGCCCTTCAGCAACTCAAACAAAATCGTGTCGGCACTCGAAATGAGCATATCGCCCACGTCGCCGGCAAACTTCGTCACAATCCCAGAATTGATAATCGTCGCCATAACTCCTTACTCCTTACTCCTCAACTCCTTACTACCATCTAAAAAACTTATTTTTTCGGAAATTCTTCGGCATAATCACGTGCGAATCGGCGTTTTCGCCGGCCAATTCGTCGCGAAGATGCTGCATGTCGTGGATGAAACTCTCCGACGTGCGCAGCAGATGTTCGCAATAGTCGTGCAGTTGCGTCGTCGTCGAACTCATCGACCGACCGCCACCGCTCACCGCCTCGCGGAAAGCACCTGCCGGCAATGCCTGCATTTCCGTCTTCTGGACGAACAGCGCAATGGCACGGTTGCCAATGGCACTCTGTGCGTAGTATTTCAGCGTGTCGTCCGAAATCGTCAGTGGTTCGCTGCCCAGACGCTTCGCCACGTGGCGCTGTGCATCGTGCAGGAACGGCACCAGTCGCAAAAACAGGTGCGGCGAACAGGCGATGCCCGTCACCCATTCCACATCGGAGGCGTTCGCCACCAATAGCGACGAGATACGGCTGTAGAGCGTCGTGCGCTGGAAGTGCTTATCGTCCATCAACAGCGTCACCAGTTCGTCGAGCGCCTCGTAATATTCGGCAAGGTGCATCGCGTCGTCGCGCTCCAACTGCCACTCGAAAGGCCGACGCTCGTTTTCGCCGTCCATCTTCACCTTGCGCCCGTCGGTCTCGTGCGAAATGTCGTTCAGACGGAAGTAGCGAAGCGTCGCCATAAAGCCGACGGCACGCTGCGCAGCACGCACAATCGGCGTCAGCTTGCCGGCGTTGTAGTCGGCCTCAATTGTCTGCATCACCTCGCCACCCACCACATTAGCCAGTTCCGACTCGGCAGCGACCACCATTCCCTCGATTTTCTCAAAATCGGCGTTCGCGTAGTAGCTGCTCGTCACCAGTCGCAACTCCTCAGCACCATTGTTCAATCGGTTGAATATCATACTTTTCTCTTTTTAATTTGTTCCAATGAATTCGCGTCGTGCAGCAGCTTCATCATCACCCTCAAGAGTGGCGTGTGTAGCACATCCTCGAAGTCGCCGAAAACGCCCGTCTCCGACAGCGTCAGCGCAATCGCGTTCAAGCCCAGACCGTTGCCGGAACTGCCCGACTCCTGACTGCCCGAACCCTTGAACACCTTCGAGAAGCAAACTTCCTCGCCGTCGATGATGAAAATGCCTGTCGTCAGGTACTCGCAGAAAAACGAGAACCAGGCATATACGCCCCAGACAAACCAGTCGGGCAGCCGCCGTCCGCGTGCCTCTGCCTCGTCGTCGAGGTCGTAGGGCAGACGGTGTTTCCCCGTCCGCGAGTTGCGACGCTTCCGATAGAGCAGACCGGCCAACGTGCGCAGCACATCGAAGTCGCCCGTAGCGTCGTAGGTGCGACACATTCCGATGGCGTCCTTGAACTCGCCGAAAACCAAATCCGCGCCGTGGCTCATCGGGCCGTGAAGCGCGTCGAACATCGGCAGCAGGTTCACCGTCGAGCGATACACCAGCGACACACGACCCTCGTCGTCCGTCTGCCAAAGCCAATCCAACTTCAAGCCACACTGATGGACCAGCAGCATATATTTGTCGTTGCTCGAACGCGTGCGAATGCCACGATTCAGCAGCAGACTACGCGCCGCCTCGCGACGAATGTCGTCGATGCTCACCTCCGAATCCGACGGCAACGCCAGCAGCCGCTCGCGCAACTTCAACATCGCCACCCAGTCGGCCTCGGTCAGTTCGTCCCACACCTCGGGAAACATCACTATATTCTTTTTCTCCATCTGTCTCTGTAAATTGTAAATTGTTATATGTTCGCAGCAAATCGTTCGCCCGTCGAAACATTCTCCTCCTTCATAATCACCTTGTGGTAGAAGCCAAATCGCAGGTCGCGCTTCTCGGGGAAATTGATGCGCAGCGCGTCGTTCAACGCCTCCAACACCACCTCCTCGGCAATCTGCGTGTCGGCAGCAAAGAAGAGTTTCACAGCGTAGAGCATCTGACTACCGCTGTCGCTCTTGCCGTCGATGATGATGTTCGACAACGGCGCAGCCAAGCCGAAGCCACTCGTAGAAGCCGAGTCGGCAATCTTCGAGATCTGCTTCTGCGCATTCAGGTACTTGTCGATGTTCATATCTATCGGCTCCACCTTCCATTCCTGCTTGTTGCCGCGCTCGTCGATGAAATCGACACAGGTGAAGAACTTGCCGGCGTTGTGCTTGCCAGCCATCACCTCGGCCAGACGGCGCGTAATCTCGTCGCGCATACGGTCGAGTTCCGCGTCTATCTTCGTGTCGGTCCATTCGGGATGGTCGGTCAGCAACGCGATGCGCTTCTGCTCCCAGTAGCCGCTCGGCTCGTGCACGATGTAGGCCGCAGCAATCATATTCTCGTTCAAGATGCGCACGATTTCGCTGATGTCGTTCGCGTTCTCCATCCAAGGAATCGAGCCGTGGAACGAGCAAATCGAATACAGCGACCGACCGAAACTGCTCAGGTTGTGGTACTTCACAGCAGCCTCGAACTCCACCGCACGCCGGGCGTCGAACACAGGGTACAACTCCAAGGCGCGGTTCCGGCTGATGTCGCCCACCAACACCTGACTGATGTCATCAGCCAGCGGATGCGCCAAATAGCCCTCCGAGGTCGATGGCCACACCAGTCGGCAGTCTTTCGAAGGCAGACAATCCAAACGCGCCACGCGAGCCTTGCCCAGTCGCACCGACTTCGCCATTACATAGCGCGTAAAATGGCCGTTCAAGTGCAGATACTCGTTCAGCACCTCGCGCACATAGCGGCGGTAGTCCCACGTCTGCAGCCAAGCGTCCACCTGCGCGTCGTCAGTCCATTCGCGCTGCACCTCGCCATCCACAATCTGACGGCGGTAAAGTTCGACACCCTGACCGTAAATCAAGCCCAACTTTCGGGCGATGATGCCCGGGCCGATGTTGTTCTTCTCCAACAGGTCGCGAACCTCCACAGGCATATTGTCGCGAGGACCCCAAGGCACCGTCCGAACACTGCCAACACTCACAGGGTCGCTGTCCCATTCGCAACCGTCCCAGTGAAGAAAATCGCTGAAAGGCGACTGCTGGCGACTCGCCAACGCAACGCCGTAAGTGCCCACGCCGCAATCAAACACGCGAAGCGCACCAGCCCTGTCAATAATCTTGCTCATATTTTTCATTTTTTTTTTTACTCCTTACTCCTTACTCCTCAACTCCATCCGCGAAGCATTCGCCTCGATAGACTTCTTAATCTCACGCAGTTCCTCCTCGCTCATACCAGCCGACAGCCGAGCCACCAATTTGCCCAGACCGCCATACATATTCTTCGCATACCAGCGAGTCTTCTTCCGCCGAGGCTGACGCTTCCTGATGCCCCACACCGTGCGGTTCACATCGGCGGGCCAGGCATTCTTCCGCTCGCGACGGCTGTTCTGCCCACGAATCTCGAAGAATCGGCCATACTCCGTGAAGCCAATCCGCAGCGTGTCGCCATCCACCTCGAAACCCAGCGAACGAGCCAAGTTGCCCGTCACGCGGTTGTCGTTCTCCTCCAACTGCGCCACAAACGTCTCCGACAGCCATTTGCCGTGCTGTTCCAACTCTCGGCGGATAAACTCCTGAACTTCCTGCGTCATAGCAATGGCAAAGGTACAACGAAGCCCACAAAAATAAAAGGACAAAAAAAAAGCCCCGTCACATCGGGGCGTTTTTGTAAAGCACGAAATATTCGTTTTCAGTCATAAGTCCTTTCTGTAGCCGTCGGGCATCTTCCTTGTTGAAGAAAACCGCCTGCCCGTCAGCAAGGACAATCTCAGCCGGCAAAATCCCTGCCGAAACATACAGGTCGTATGCCGTTGTCACGGCCTGCTTCAGATTGTCCGTCGAAATCAAATATTTCAGAATGGCACTCATAGCAGTGCACCTCCCAACCCAATCACCGCCAACACTCCGACGGCCACGGCGTGAGCCTTCACCACCTCGCCATTCGTCACACACTCGCCGGCAATCGCCGAAAACCACTCACTCTTCGCGCCAAGCCACATCCTCACGGCCAACTGCGCATTCATAGTCATTGCAATCATACACTTTGTTTTTAACATAAAAAAGCAGCACTACGCGCTGTTAAAGTTCAAAGTGCTGGACTCCGAGGGCGTTTCCACCTCTCGACGCGGTTGCTGCCGTATTTTTTTACCTTCTGTCTTGACACAAAAATAGCCGCCTCTGGGCAGCGACTTCGTGTCGCACTTTGATTTTAACGATGCAAAGATACAGACTTTCCCCGAAACCACCAAATTTTTTCGCCGAAAAATAAAAAAAAACCGAGGCATTTCTGCCCCGGCACCCTTGACGTGATAAGAGACGCACAACCTTAAATCAATGCGACATTCAAGAGTTTTCTGCCCAATTCGTGAAGCCTACCCTGAACGAGCCTCGCTTCATCCGATGTAAAGTGGGCTTCCTTGCCGTTCACCTTGTGACCGTTCAGACGCTGAGAAAGCCACGACTTGCTTTTGCCACATTGCGCGGCAATATAGGTCAGCGAAATGGCCTTCGGCACGTCACCAAGCCTTTGGCGCATCGCCTCGGCGCGAAGGTCGGCGATATCTTCATCCATAGCCGACAACATCCGTTCCGTGTCGGCTACAAACGCAGCGGAAAATTCCTCTTTTTCTGCAGCGCCCATACGTTCCTGCACGTCGCGCTGATACTGCTTCGCAGCCTCCAGTTCCTCCGGCGTCTGCGCCTTCTCATACCTGTCAAGAATTTCCTTCAAAACAGGATTCTCTGCAAATTCATAGATGTTTGTCATGTCAAATAAGTTTTTAGGGAGGGTGCCCCTTTCGGGGCTCCCCTCGTTGGTTAATCTTCAATGATTGGGAATCCAAGGCCTTCCAGAGCGTCGCGGCACATTTCCCATTTGTTAAGTAGTCTGTTAATCAGTTCGTCTTTTACGCCATCGTCGATGTCTGCATTTACAATGACTTGAAGCAATCGCTCTACTCGCTCCTTGTAATTTTCAACTTCTTTTCTTGTCGGCATTGTTTCGTTTTTTTTAATTAAACATGTTATTTATCTCTTATCACGTTACAAAGGTAATAAACTTTTGTTTATTAAGCAAATTTTTTCCCAATTATTTTCGAGAAAAACCATTTTTTAACACGATTTTAACACTTTCGCAACAAAAAAGATAAAAAATCAGTCATTCCATCGCCCATCGTCGAGCCACGCACCGCCATCGTCCCAAACGCCTTTTGTCAGCACCCAACGGCTCTCGGCCGATTCGTCGGAAATCTCGATAGGGTGGCACGTCACCTTCCATGACGGTTTCCGACCGCTCGAAGTCAGCGTTTCCTCGATTTCGCGAATCACCCAACGACGGTTTCGCACTACGATGATGGCGCGAGGGTCGAGCATGTTCGGGTCGTAAGTCTCGAACACCACCTTGCGCGTCGTGTCTATCCGATAGACACCGGCGTACAACTCTGCTTCGATGTCTTGCAGGCGAAGCGAGCCGACGAACGCATCGGTCTCAATCGACGGAAAACTATTTTCCTTAGTGTGCCAAAATTCCTCGACGTTCTGTGCGTGCCAGGCATCGGTGTGAGCCTGCGGCAGATAGCCGTGACGATGCTCCTGCAAACCTGCATAGAAGGCCACGAGCAAGTCGCCTGCCGACGCTTCCAACTCTTCCTGATAGCCGCCGATGATGTCGATGAAGTTGGAGTCGATTTCCTCAGTCGAGCAAGAATCCTCATCCACTTGGATTTGCTGCGTGTTTTGGCTCGTACCAGAAGTGACGATGATGTTCGTCAGTCCATACATCAGTATCGGCTGGCTTTGTATCAGACGATAGAACAGGTACGACGGCATCAACTTCATCACAGCCGGACGGATTTTCATCTTCACCTCGCCGATGGAGTTCTCGCGTTTCAGGTCGGCGAACTGATCGACCTCGAACCGATTCTTTCCATACGAAGTAGGAGGGGCTTGAGAATCACCCTTGCCCAAAATCCAAAGGTGAAGCCGTGACCAGTATGATGAAAAGTCCTGCGGTCGCGAAGCGTCCCAGTTGTGAACATCAAGCGGAGGAAAAATTCCTTCAACGGTAGGATTCAAAACATGACCATCTATTTCAACAAAGTCTTTGTCTTGAATGATGGGCTGTAAAATAAACAGTCGGCGAGTCGTGATGTCTTGCTTCAGTTCGCGACGCGAATAGGGATTTCCGAACATGTGGCCGCTGAAAGGCCAGTCGTCTTCCACAATGGGCGTGTTCTGCTTCAACTTCTCCGGCAGGCGCATCAGGCGGTGGTCGGCATCGTCGGGAAGTTCATAGCTGACATCCGACGTCGTCCAGTCTTCCTCGCCCTCTTCCTCCACAGAAAGGTCGTAGGCATCGACGACGTTTTTCAGCGGAACAATCCGTGACTGGGAATAGAAAATCCCCTTGGAGACAATATCGACGGTTTTCGTTATGTTATCCACCAGCAGCACAACGCCCGTCAGTTTCTCGACCTCTTCGAGAAAATCCTTCACCGTCCAACCGGAAAGCATTTCGGCATATTTCGTTGTCGAGCGCGTGTTCACCACGAACAGGCTCTTGTACTGGCTCTCGTCCAAATGGTTCGTGCCGATGGTGTAGCCCAGCGCACCCAACAGACGCTTCACCAAAGCACACAGGAACGGTTGCGCCACCACTTCCAAGTCGCCGCGTCCATTATTCACGTAGTTCGCATCGTCGCGACCGACGATGATTTTTGGCCTCGCCTCGCCATACTTACCCCGGCATAGGTAGTTGTTGTAAAAAGTGCTGTCCGAAGAATTGAAAACCGTCGGCAGGCAATAGTGGATGGCAGGGTAGGTCAGGTGCTGCGTCAAGCCGGTGCGCATCGGCCAAGCGACGTCGGTTTCGCCCATGTCGCCGATTTCACCCATGTCGAGCCATTCGATGCGCAACGAGTCGCTCACCACGTAGTTCAATTCGGAGTTGCCACTCACAACCTGCACCGTCACCTCCTCGTCCGTCCAGCCCGTAATCACCTCCGTACCTCGGCAATACACCCTTCCGTCGGCCATCAGCACCGCCGAACGCTTCGACTGAACGGCCTCTTTTTTGTTCAATCGCTGCAAAAAGCCGTAGAGTTCGCGGTTCGTCTGGTTGTCGAGCCGCAGCGTGCAGTCGTAGGTATATTCTCCGTTCTTTGTGAAAAACGAGTTTTCACGCTTCACCGTCGTCGCGAAGTTCTGAGGCAATACCACCTCCACGCCGCCGATAATCAGTTGGGTTCTTCCTTCCATGATTAGATATGGTATAAGTCGTCAAAAAAGATGTCTTGGTTCGCCGTGGCGACCTGCTGGGGCGCAAGAAGCGTCTCGTAGGTGCCGGTGAGGCCGCCGGGATTCCATGTGGCAGCCGTCGGGGTAACATAGTTGATTTTGTAGCCGTTCACGTCTTGCAGTTCGACCACCTGTCCGCCGACGGGCAAAAATTCCGTCGGGTTCTCCACCTGCCAAATCAGCACGTCGCGACTGTTCATCGAGATAATCTGCGAACGAAGTTGTAGCGTCTGACCGGGAAGCAGCACGATGAAACGCGAAAAATATCCGCCACACGAGAAGCAGCCGGCATGGAGCACGTCGCCACTGCCGCCGCCAACGTTGCTGCCGCCGAGGAACGGACTCCCCGATTCGATGTTCGACTGCGCAAGGATGCGCGCGTCGGCGCAGACCACAACCGCCGTCTGCAACGCCAACCGACAATCTGAAATGCTCGAGGCGGCCTTCCAGTTCCGATACTGGATGGAAACTTCGTTCGTGATGGTCAAGCGCGTGCCGTTCTTCGTGTAAGGCACCACGCGGCGTTGCCACTCGGGAATGTTCGTGTTCGACGAAAGGAGAAAACCGCCGTCCCCGTCGAAGGTGATGTCCATTGAGGGCCAGTTCCTGCGGTCGGAGTCGTAGAATGGAAGGGCGACCATGTGAAGGCCGCTGCCGCCCCTCACCTGCACCGACTTCACCACGTGGCTTGCGTCGAGGTCATCTTCGGAGAGAACACCCATGTTCACCACCGTCGGCAATAGCGATGTTCGCGCCACGCGCTTCACGTTCTCCGTCGTGAGGCCTTGCAGGTCCAAGTCTCCGTTGATTTTCGTCGTCTTGCCGTCGAGTTCCACGCCGTCCTCGTCAATTTTCATGCCGCTGCGCTTCTCGCCGTCGCGATAGACGGCGAGTTCCATCTTCTGTGCCGTCTGCTCAAACCGCGTCGCCACCAGTTCGGGATTCTCCTCGCCACGCCGCCAGTCGCTGGCCGACTTTCCCTCTTCGAGTTGCGGACGAGCAATCTCAATCACCTCCGACGGCACGTGATAGTCGGGGTCTTCCGAGTAGTGGGCACAGCCCAGCATCAACGAAAAACCATAGCCATGCTCCACGTCGTAGTCGGCCGAATCGCTCGGAATGGCCTGGAACGGCTGCGTCTGGTAGCGGTTCCAAGCGTCGGCATGGCAACTGTCCACAATCTCGACAATCAACGCCGGCTGCGGCTGCGAAATGTGTTGCCCGTTGCGCTTCACGAAGTTTAGCAAGCCGTCGCTGCGACCCAAGCCGCGAGCGTAGAAACTCAACACATACCAACCGCCGTGCTGCAACACGCCCTTCCACTCGCCATCGCTGCGAACGCTGCTGTCCTGGATGATGCCCTGAAACATTTCGTCGGGCTCCACGTGCAGGTATTTCCAGCCGTTCACCGCATCGACGCGAATCTCCTGCACCTTCGGCGCAACGGTACCGCCCGTGCCGTTCCACTCGCCCCAGAGCGCCAGCACTTTCTCGGCGATGATTTCGCGCGTGGTCGGCTCAACGATGCTGCCACTCTCGGCATTCTCCCAATACGTCCAGCCCTCGGGCTTGTTTTTCGATATGTTGTCAAACGTGCTGTTGGCGAGCAGGTTCCGCGAGTCGGTGGCGGTGTAGAGCGTCGCCTTTTCGCCCTCTTCGAGTTGCGGACGAGCAATCTCGATGTCGGCTCCCGTCACCGCCGCCGATGTGCTACCCATCGAGCCCAGCATCACGCGAAAACCGCGATTCGCCGTCGATGGAACGGTGAACGTCCGCGAGTAACGCTTCCAATGCGATGTCAGATTCTCAATATTGATGAAAGGCTGGTCGCCAACGGCATCGCCGGTCGAAACATTCACCAAATGGACCAGCGCACCGCCATAGCCCGACCCTCGGGCATAGATGCTCAGCGTGTAGGTCGTGTTGCGTGTCAGCCGCGCCACCCAGTCGCCCTGTGCGTTTCGGCTCTCTTGCTGATAGCCCTGCCAACGGCGAGTCGGCACGATGTGAATCGCACCCCGTCCGCTCTCCGCCTCTTCGTCGAAGTCGGCATTGAGCAGCAGGTTTTTCGAGATTTTCAAGGATGAGATTTCACGAGAAAAGCGGTCGGCAGCATCCACCACATCGCTCTTGTAGGCCATTTCTTTCCATTCGCCAGTTACGGGGTCTACCTCCCAGCGCGTCTTTTCGCGAATCGTGTTCGTGGCGTCGCCGATGGTTTCGCTTTTCAGCGTTCCGAGGCGGTTCACATAAAGACGGAAGCGAAGCGTGTGGGTGGTAGCCACGCCGTTCACAGTGGCCGAAAGGGTGACATCGACGCTGTGCGAACGAATCGACGTATCGTTGTTCAGCGCGTTGGTGTTGATTTTCAGATTGGCCTTTCCTGTGGTGGAGTTCTGGCGCGAAAGAATGGTGGAATCGGTGTTTGTGCCTTCCACCTTGACGGCGGTAATTGTCACCTCGGGCGAGGTCGTACCCACCTTGCACGAGGCCACCGCCACGACGGCGTTGTTCGCCACATCCCAGTTGCCGCTCCATCCGGCGTTGTCGTTGCATTTCTCGGTGATGACAAACTCACTCGGCGACAGCATAAACGCAGCACCGTTCTTGCCGTCGGCTCCGTCTGCGCCGTTGGCACCCTGTTTGCCATCCACGCTCAAAGGCATTTCATATCTCGCAAACGCCGAACCTACAGACGATTCCCACAAAAATATGAGGCTCGAAAACTTGATGTCCTCCGTAAGTCCACCGTCAAGATAGTATCGGCTGTTCGTTTCATCCCATCGCAGAACACCGTCGGAACTCGGATATGTCTTTGTGTTGATGAATATGGCACCCGGATATTCGGGCTGCCCGTTCTTCACGTTCACCTTACCATTGACCGAGAAATGAGCGTCGTCACGAACTTTCGTAGTGACGCCATTCGTCTGCTCATACAGCGTCACTTGTATTTCACCAGAAATGTCTTCTGATGTACGCAGGTCATAGTCATCGTCGCGATAAACCCTCACATTCGACGGCTCAACAACCATCCAACGCGAAGTGCCGCTGTCACCCTTGGCTCCGTCCTGTCCTTTAGCAATATACAACTGCCAATAGTCGCTATCTTCCGATGGTGTCTCGCCAATGAAACCTCTGCCGTCGCAACCGTCGAAGATACAGACCCACGCCTGACCGTCATACGAAACCATGTCGCCGTAGAAGTAGCGCTCAGCGTTGCTGTAAGCACCGCGATTGACCGTCAGCGGCTCGGCTTTGCCCACGTCGTTGCCGGAGAAAATTTTGAAGTGGCGCGACGAGGCCACCGACTCGATGGGCGACCACCGTATCACCAATTTGTTTGTGAGCGTGAAGGTGTTCACACCTGCGTAGATGTTCAAGGCAGGTGCCTTGCCCGTGCCGTGGGCGTCTTCCACATCGATTTCGATGATGCCCATGCGCGACGTGTTACGACGGTTACCGAAAGCCACAATCGAGTCGCCGGCAGCAGGAGCGTCGCCCGAAGTGCCGCCCACCAACTCGTAGCCGGCATTGGTGTCGTCGCGTTCGGCAGCGATGGGGCGCCAGCCGTTTTCCTCGGTGTAGCCCCAAGTGGGTGCTTCGGCGAGGTCCACGTAGTTGTATTTATTGCCGTCGGCCAGCGTCACACCCTCGCCCTTGCCGACCACCAACCGCCAGTAGTAGCGGTTCTCAACATCTTCATAGATGCCCTGCTCGTTCTTCTTCTTGTCGAGGTTGAAGGTCTGACACTTCGCTTGGTCGCCCAACTTCCAAACATTGTGAACGGTCAAACCGTCTTTTTCCGATGGCCAATAACAGCGGTACATCGCCACCTCGCCCTCGCGCAATCGCCAGTCGAAACGCGACGGTGAAGAAGGGGCAGAAGTTCCAATGGCATAGCCCACATAGTCGCCAACGGTAAAACCATCCTGAAAGGCTGGGTGCTCTGGCAGGTCGCAAGCCTCGACTTCGCTGCCGCCTGTTTGCAGCGAGTTGTGGAAAATAAAGTCTCCGCTGACGAGGTCGAAAAGACCGATTTTGTTGTCCGAGGTGCGCTGGGCAGGAATCCAGTCTTGAACGAGCGTGTCGCCCTCGTAGATGGTGAAACGCTTGATGCGACCGCGACCGTGATAACTAACTGTTGTTGAATTTGATGAGCGAAGCACCCATAAAGTAATCTGATAGGTTCCTTCCCATTCTTTACTTGTAACAGTTCCCAAAGTGATTTGATTACCATCAGCGTCAGGATATGTAAGAGTACCGTTTTGTGCGACCAAAGTAACGTATTGGTCAAAGGCAACAAGTTTACCGGTCTTAGCACTTGACATATAGTCAAATCGCGTTTTATTGCTAAGAATAGGGAACATTACAAATGCATCCTTATCAGTACTGTAATTTGAACTTTTACGAGAACTCCATAATGTTGAATTTGAAGTATAACTCGATGGAAACATAACTACCGCCACAATACGCGTGCGGTTATTTGGCACATAGCCTGTTTCGAGGTATCCAGCATTCGCCGTCTTCTCGATATACTCCAGTGCTTTGTAGGCGGCAGGCGTAAAGGTCTGACCTCCGTCGTTGCTGTAGCGAGTGAAAAGCGACTGACCAGGAGGCACAACTGGAGGCTCACCGCCGATGGGTTCTCCATCGGCACTCAGCGCAACAACCTGCTCGATACGCGCTCCGGCACCCGTGAAGGCGTAGTTGCCGCCAACATAAACCAATTCGCGAATCTCCATCGCCGCCACCATCATCTTCATGCGCGTGGCGATGATGTCGGCCTCGAAGTGGCTCTTGCCGTCGCCGTCAATCCACATGCCGAAACCCTGACCGTCGAGAAATCCTTCACGGAAATTCTCGCTGCGGAGTAGTTCGGTCACCAACTCCGGCGAGGTGAGACGCTGCAAGATGGTGGCAAGCGTCGCGTTCAGCGTCTGTGCCGTAACGGTCGTGCCCGTCACACTGCCGGCTTCAATCGCCGACGCGCCGATGTAGTCGGCCAACAGATTCTTGAACCACGCAACGCCTTCCGTGAAGGTGCGGCCAGCCCATTCTGCGGTCTCCTTCACCCATCCCCACGCACCATTCGGGCCAAACAGCGAACCCTGCCGAAACGTAATCACGCCCTCGGCCGTGTCGTCGCCGTCTTTCTTGAGGAACTTCCCCGACAACTGCGAAGCAATCGAGTCCATCCACGCCTTGATTTTCTCAAAGTTCCGACGCAACTTCAAGCGGCTCGACTGACCCGTGTCGCCACCCTGTCCCTCAATATAGGGGTCGATATGCTCAAACTGAATATTTGCCATAATGCTCAATGTTCAATGCTCAATGTTCAATGTTCAATGGTTTATGTTGAAAACTCATCAACAGCGGTTGCCAAAACTGGTGCGTCTCGCCCGTGTCGGTGTCAAGATACGTCAGCATGTAGTCCTGATACGAGTTGCGAGAATCTTTCTTATTTTTCCGCAGCAGCGCGTGTTCCACGAACACCTCGCCGTGGCTCTCGTTGCGCGTCAGCGAATACGACATAAACGAAAACGAAAATTCCTCCTCGCGCTCGCTCATCTGGCGCATCTTATCTATCGCTTCATAAACGGTCATAGCATCTTGATTTTTTCGTCGTTAACCAATCGGCGCAGCCACGCTTCTTCTTCGACTCCCGAATCGCGATGGCGCGTCGTGTTCCACTCCGAATGGTCGCGGAACATCTGCCCACGCCCTTCGACATCGACACCCGTCAGCCACACCTCGTATTCCTCCGCCCAGTGGGTCGTCAGCAGGTGGTGGAGCACGAGCATCGTCGAGGTCGGAACGCGAATGCCCGTGTCGCGAATGCAGCCCTCCCAACTCGTCGTCTCAATCCCGGCATACTGCTCCATGCTGATAAAGTCGAAAATCAGAGGTTTTTTTCGCAACACGCGAGGCTGGCAAAACACCTGACGCGCACGGCGAATCTCCCGACGATGCGCCCCACCGTGATACTTCTGCACGAAGTCGGTGTAGAGCCCAAGGAAATAGCCGTCGATTCGGGAGCCCGAAAGCCCGTAGTTGTTCATACGGTTCACGCGCACCACGAAGTCCATCGCGTCAATCTCCGCCGAGCGGTCGCACTCAAACGGCTTGTTGCCAACCAATATCAGTCGCTTCTTCATCATACAGGTTTGTTTCTCGTAAACAGAATCGTCACATCGGCCGTCAGTGACGAGCGGTCGGTGGCGTGGGTGTTGATGGTGATTAGGTTGTTGCCGAGGGCGACGTAGATGTTCTTGCCGGTGTCCTGCGTCGTAAACGGAATCGGAAAACCATTCGACGCCATGGCCGACACACCCACGAACTTCACCTTGTCGGCGATGCCGTGGGCGACGGTCTTCTGCCCAGCGTTCGGCAGTGCGCCGAAACTCACCACTTTGCGATACAGGTCGTAGGTCACGTCATTCTCCGTCCACTCGCCGCATTTCTGTTCAACGCCTATTTTAATGTTGAATTCTTCCATCAAATCCCTTTCTTGATTTTCTCTTTTGAGCAAGAATTGCTCGTTTTTTGTCAATTGAATTTCCATAATAATTTTGATTAGTTAGGTTCTACTCGATTGATACAATTTTGTTGCCTGAAGGTTGATAGACGGTTACATAATTTTGATCAAACTTGTTGTCTGTGATAACGATGGGTTCTCTCTCTGTTCCTAAAAGCCCTCGTTTGAAAATTCCATGCCTCCAAGGATTCATTGCAGAAGAACCATTAACCGTAAAATGAATAAATCTATTATTTTCTTCAAAAACGGTATTACTGATATGACCTGACTGGATAATATTATTGCATCTTGCGCGGAAAACAATAGAATAATTTCCGTCTAAAGTTAAATTTAAGCAATGATTCTCGATATTAGAATATCTTAAATAAGAGATAACAGTAATGTTCGAGCAGAAGTCACCGATGATATTAGAATAACCGGTTTTGATTTGAAATTTGCTACATTTTCTACCAATTGAATTGTTTTGCCAAACTCCATCAATCGTGATGTTCGAGCAGTTGTCGCCGAAGCTATTGCCGTCGCAATAATTACCCATCGTGATGTTCGAGCAGTTGTCGCCGATGGTGGTGCCGTAGCAATTCTGACCCATCGTGATGTTCGAGCAGTTGTCGCCGATGGTGGTGCCGGTCGGAATTTCAATATCAGAACAGCCGCTGCCAATAGAAAAGGATTTTTTAATCGTGCTGTAATCAAAGCCTTGGTTAAGTTTAATTCTCCGCGAGTTCAATCCTATTTTGGAATGATAAAGAGTAGGAAAATAACCGCATGATATATCGCTGCAAATTTCCACAGAATTTTCACCTAAATAGAATTTATCGTCTTGAATACTGTAATATGATTCGATGATGTTTCCGAAGCAATCGCTTCCGACGGTGGTGGCATCGAAATCATGACTATTAAAAGTGAATTTGCCGCCGAACAAAATCCCCTTGAAATCGTAACCACACTCATTGCCCCACTCGTCGCGCATCCAATAGACCACACCCTTGCCGTTCTGCGGGTCGGCCCAGCCATAGCGGCCTGCGTCGTTGTCGAGCGAATAGCGAAGCAACCACTGGTTCAAGCGACTGTTCCAAAATGGGTCGTCGTCGCCGTCGCAAAAGTCGTGGTGCGTCGCACGAGCCCACTCGCTCAGCGTCGTCGCGCTGTCGGCAGTCACGATGATGTCGAACGGACGGTTCGCACTCTGCGTGTCGGCCTGCGTCGTGGTCGCCACATAGTCGGTAATTCGGTACTGCATTCCCGGCACGAGTTCGCCGCGGTCGCGCATACCAACCAACTCCGCCCACGCGACGGGAATCATCAACTCGGCAACACCGCCGCCACCGCCGTCAATCCGCATCCATGCTGTCCAACGCTTCGGCGTAGGCAGATAGCGGCGCGTGTATATCTCCACCTGCTCGCCGTCGGCATGGGCAGCCGCACGACCGACAAACAATGTCTGAACACGACTGTCCCAAGGATACTGCACCAGCACACCGTTCGCCTGCGCACCGCCCAGAATGTCCGGCGAAATCACCTTGCCGTTCACCTGATAGACACCGTCGGCCAACGACGTGCTGTCAATCTGCGACGGCGTGAGCTGACCGCGAAGCGGAAACTGCAACTGGTCGGTGGGCACCTTCTTCTCGCCGTTCAGCGAGGCAACACCGCCGGCGACGGCCTTCTGCGCCACAGGAATATACTTCTTAAACTCCCTGCCGACCGCCTCCAGTGCTTCATCGACTTCCTCAGCGTCGGCCTTGCCATCGACCTCGTCCATCAGTTCGTCGTAGCCCTCCAACTCGTCGAGCCGACGCGGAATCACATCGCCCACGTAGCCCACCTGCAGCGTCACCTCATACGGGTCGGCAGCCTGCGCCACCTGACGCGGACCGCGCTCCGTGGCAGCCGTGATCCGAACGAGGCTCTTGCCGTAGGCGTGAACCGCCTTGCCGTTCAACGTGGCGCGAACGTCGATGCCGTAGGTCAAACCGGCGCGGTAGTCGCCAGCCTGCAACTCCAGCAGCACCTCGCCATCCGAGCCGAGGCGGTGCGCCACAGACTTCACCTGCCCACGCTCCGACACCATGGCCACAGCCACATTCTCACACACGTCAATCGGAAACGGAACGGCACCCTCGCCGTCGCAACCGTCGAAACCTTTAACTAATTTCACCAACAGCGGCACATCGTTGCCCACTGGAATGTCGAGCGTCTGGCACTCGGTCAGTCTGAATTTATCCATATCGTGTAAATCGTAAATTGTAAATTATCTACTCGCGTTCTTCTCCAACTGTTCCTGTCGCCGAATCTGTCGGCGAAGCTCCAAAATCGTGATGCCACTCTCGATGATTTCGTCGAGCAGCGCATTGTTGCGCTCCATCAGCGGCACCAACCGACCCACAGCATCACCATCGCCACCGGCCTCGCCTCTCGAAACTCCTTCCTCGTTCCTCGTCGAAGAATATCCACCCGAAGCCAATCCCGGGGCCGCCACCGCACGCTGCAACTCCGCCGTCGCGTCCGTCATCGAATACACCCGGCGTTTCTGCATCGAGTCAATGACATCAGTAACACGACGAATCATCGGCAACTTCAACGCCTCGTGGTTCACCACGAACTCGCGCTTGTGCACAGGAATCGCGCCAGCCACCTCCTTCGGGTCGCCGTCGGCAGTGTAGCCCTCCACGTATTCCTCCGAGTAGCCGCCCGTATAAAGACCGGCAGCCTGATCGCGCTGGGCCTTCGCCGTTGCCAACTGCACAGCGCCACTCGCCGCCGTCATCGCCACGAAAGGCACAGCCCACGGCATACCCCATTCGGCAATCGTCTTCGTAATGCCGAGAGCCGTGTTCGCCATAATGTTCAAGACATTCATCAGGAACTGCTTGTCGGCATACTTCTTCTTGATTTCGAGTTTTTCGGCCTCCTGCTGCTCTTCGAGTTTCGAGGTGTCCTTGCCCTGCTTCTTCGCCTGCGCAATCAATTTCTTGTACTTCGCATCGACGCGGCTCTCCTCCCTCGACTGCAACGCCGAGAACAATGCCGACGTGTCTTGCATCAGCTGTTGGGCACGCTGGGCGAACTCGTCGCGAATCTCAGCACGGCGAGCCTCCTGACGCTCCGTGATGTCGGTCAAGGCATCTTCGTATTGCTCCGCCGTCAGCAGTTTCGCGTCGAACAACCGCTTCTGAATGGCTCGCTGAGTGTCGAAGTCGTTGTTCTCAACCGCCGACTCCATTTCTTTGTCGGCCTGACGCTTCAACAGGCGGTCGCGCTCGTCGGCGTTGAACTGCAAGAGTTTCAAACGTGACTTCTCCAGTTCCAGTTCCGCCTCGGTCACGTCGCCACCGGCGGCACGAATCACCGCCAGACGCTCCGTTTGATAGTCGATTTCGGCTTCGAGACGCTTCAACTGATATTCCTGTTCGGTGGCAAAGAGGCCGTTGGCTTTGTCTTGCTCGATAGCAAGTTCATCGGCGGCATACGACCGTGCCATCAGTTCCAACTGGTCTTGCATCCGCTTCTGCTCCTGCTCGCGCTGGTAGTTCGCCTCCTTGATGGTCGCGTCGAGCACCTGATTGGCAATCTCCTGACGCTCGGCGTCGGTCGCATACTTCGAGTTGCGAATCTCGGTCATCCGTTCGAGATAGGCGAACTCGTTGGCAACCTGCCGACGATGGTATTCCTCTGCGGTAATCTCCTGCTGATGGTAGGCTTGCTTCGCCTCCAAGTCGGCCTTCAGACGCTCCTGCTTCGCCAAATCCTCCTTCTCCTTCATCGCCTGACGAGCCTCGCGAATTTCCTTTTTCAGCGCATCGTCGCCTTTGTCGGTCTTGCCGCCAGTCGGACGCGTCGGCGTGTTGTTGTCCGTCGGCTTGTTGTCGTCCTTCCGCTCCGGCTGATGGTCGTTGGGGTCGTAGATGGTCATTTTCTGGTCGTCGAGCCGTTTCATCTGTTCCAAGACTGCATCGACGGCACCCTGAGCGTCGGCGACGGCTTCTGCCTGCCAAACCTCTGAAAAATTATTCCACGTGTTTTTCAGGTTGATAATACCTTGAACACCTCCGAAAATGGCTTGATTGAATATCGTGGAAATTCGCGTGGCCTGCTGAATCCAAGACACATCGAACTCGCCATTTTTGGCATCTTCGAGTTTGCGCTGTGCCTCTTTCAATTTCTCCAGATAGATTTCCGAGGAAATGCGGTTGAGCAGCGACTGGTTGTATCGGTCGAGCGTAGCCTTAGCGCGACCGGTGCGAATGTCTTCCTCGGTCAAGTTACCAAGGTGCTTTTCCATCAGTTTACCGTTCAACTTCTCCAAGGCTTCGCGACGCGTTTCTTCGCTGGCATTGACATTTTGAATGGTGCGAACGAGCACGTCCATTTCCGTGCGCTCGTCGATGGTTCTGTCGCGAATGTCCTTTTCGGCTTCGGAAAGGGCGCGAGTGGCACCATCGACTTTTGTCATTTCATCATAGACATTCTTCAGCACCGCCACCAACACAACGGCAGCGGCCACAATCGCGCCGATGACGTTGGCCGACATCGCCGTGTTCAACTGTGCCTGCGCCACCGAGGCACGAGTAAGGTTGCCCGTCAGTTTACCAAGGGCAAGGTTGTAAAGACCAGTGGCGACAGTCCGGGCATTCGTCAGAGCCTTCTGCATCGCCTCTATCGCATACATCGCCTTCAGTTGAACAATCGTGCGCTGCTTCCAAGCCCAAGCAATGCCCAACACGGTGTTATAGGCCACGTAGGCGGCGGTCAGCGTCACGAGCAAACCACGATAACGGCCAATCGTGTCGGTCAGCCACGCCAACACCTTCACGCCGGCAGAACCAGCCGTAATCGCGTGACGGGCAACGGGCAAAAGTTTGCCGCCCAGTTCGATGCTCAGGTCGGCAAAGCGTTTCTTCGCTTTGTCAATCTCGGCGGCGACGGTCGTGTTCTGCACCTCGAACTCCTTGATGACGCTCGTGCCCTCGGCGTAGGCGTCGGTGGCTATGCGCTGTGCTTCCACGACTTGATCGACGTGTCCGGCAAGCGTCGAAAGTACACCTACGGCACGCGTGCCGTCCATCTTCAATTCGTCGAACTTGCCTGCCAACACGCTCATATCGCCAAGCCTGTTCACGTTTTGAAGCCACTCGACGAGTGCCTGGTTCATATCCGTGCGAACGAGGTCGGCGAACTTCTGCACCTCCATTCCGGCCATCTGGGCGAAGCGTGCAGGGTCTTTGTACATTTTCGTAATCAGTTGGCTCATCACCGTGCTCGATGTAGCCATTTCCTGATTGTTCTGGTCGAGCGCAGCGGCGAAACCCATAATCTGCGCCTGCGTCATGTGCGCCTGTTGGCCGACACCACTCAACCGCTCCGTAAATTCAATCACAGGCTGAGCCTTAGCAGGTGAATTCTGCACGATTTCGTTCAGTGCCGAACCTGTAGCCAACATCGCGCCGCGAAGTCCCAAACGGTCATCCTCGCCGAAGGCAATCGCCAGTTTACCAATTGTATCAACGGCACCTTCGCCGAGGTCGTCGCCCAAGGCCACACCGATTTTGTCGGCACCATCGACAAACTCCATAATATCTTTCCGTGCCGTCAAGCCCAAGCGACCGGCAGCACCGGCCAACTCGTTCAACTGCTCACGGCTCGAACGCGTGTCCATCTGCTTGAAATCCTCGTTCATCTGACGGATTTCCTCGTCGGTCTGCCCCGTGTATTTGCGAACAGAGGCCATCACATCCTCCATTTCGGCGTAGGCATTCGTACACTTGCGAATCGTCAGCGCAAGACCCGTCAGCGAACCCACAGCCGACGACACCAACAAAAAGTATTTGTTCATCGACTCAGCCATCGAAGCCAGCGAAAGCCGCGTGGCCGTAGCCTGACCGCGCAGTTCCTTGATTCGCGCATTGATGCGCTGAAGTTGCTGGTTGTATCGCTGATACGCCTCGCTGTTCGGATTCAGGTTGCGAAGAATCGTGTTGAGCGTCTGGGCGCGTTTTGTCAACTGCTGCAAAGACAGGTTGTTCAAGCCCATCTTCTCCGTGTGTTTGTCGATGGCCAACTGCGCATTCTTCACCGCCTGCACCTGCTCGTCGTACTTCTGATTCAGGTCGGCCAAGTCCTTCTTCCACTTCGCGTAGGCGGCAGGGTCAGAAGGTTTTTTTTTCTTCAGTTGCTCGATTTGCCGTTCCGTCTGCGTCAGCGCACGATTCGCCGCCTTCAGGTCGTTTTCCAACTTCTGAAGTTCCTGCTGCTGATAGTCCGGCTTAATCTCGAACTGCAACTGTACTCTGTCTATCTTCAGCGACATATTCTGTTATTTTTAATTCGCCGACAAAGATACAACGAGAAAGCACAAAACAAAAGGACACAAGAAGATAAGCAGGTTTTCAACCTGCTTATCCGATGAAAAGATGAAGGCAGCCATCAGGCAGCCAACTTCTCGAGAATCATGCGCGAAGCCTTATCGACGTCGCCCATCAGCGACAGGATGAACTTCGGCTCTTGCTTCAAGGACGAAATCCAGCCGTCAAGATAAGCCGCGTTGTTATCGAGAATGCGCTTGTCGAAGCCCAGTTCCTGACCAACACGGGCAGCACCCAGTTCGGCAACCAACTCTTCCTTCGCGTAGAGATTGTCGCCGAAACGCTTCCCAGTGTTGCGGTTCAGACGCTCGGGCGTGCCCGTCGAGTGAACCATTTCGTGCAACAGCGTGGCGTAGAACTCCATGCCGTCACGGAACACGTCGGCCTTCTTGCGACCCTGCTTGAAGCGACGCTTCTCAGGAACCGTAATCGAATCCGAACCCGGAGAGTAAAACGCGTTCTGAGTCTTCGAGAGCTCAATCGGGCAAATCCACGACTGAGCCGACAACATCGAGTCGATGCTGGCGTTCTCGTACATGCCCTTCGAGTCCGAGGCTTCGCAAGGCTTGTTGAACAGCTTCGTCAAGGCAGCCGCCTTTTCGGGCTGCTTCTCAAAGAAATTCGTCTGGTCAATGTTGAACACATTGTACGACTTCAGGAAGCCGCTCAGACGATACAACTTCTGAGCCTCGCTGTCAAGCGAACGATACTGTTCGGGCGTAATCTTCCAGTCGTAAGGACCGATATACTGGTAGTCCCAGAATATCACGGGCATCGACGTCGCGCCCTTATTGACGTGGCAGCCAAGCCGGTTCAACTGCTTCAGCGTGCAGTAAATCGGCCATTCGTAGTCGTTCATCGACGAGTCGAGCATCAGCATGAAGGCGTTGCCGCCGCTGTAAGAACGACCCTCGACATTCACCGGACCGCCGCCGTAAGTACGGGCAATCCAGCCCTTTTTCCACTCGGAAGCCTTCATTTCTTCCATACGCGCCACCATCATAGCGGCGAACTTCTCCAACACTTTCTGATTGTGATCTGAAACTTTCATAACTTTGAATTTTTTAAGGGTGAATAAATAAGGTTGATGCGTGTCAATTCATGAAATTCACGGTGATATAAGCGATGTCAGGCATCACGTCGCGGGCCAAATCCTCGGCCACCGAGCAAGCAGCTGCGCTCGATTCGGCCATCACTTCGCAGGTGAAATACTCCCCATCCTCGCCAGTCACGGTGATGGAATAAATGTTCTCACTGAACATGTAACTCGACTTCTTGTTTGACCGAAGGCCGGTCTCGATTTGTGAATTGAAAACGGTGTGTACCATAATTTTTAGTTTTTTGAATGTTAGACATACGCTGTTGCCAGCTTGAAATTTTTACGATGCCAAACAAACGAAGCAAAATCAGGGAGTGGAAAGTGCAAGGAATTTCAAGGAATTTTCTGAAAAACCTTATTTTTTCGGCACGACAAAAATCAGGAAAGCGTGTCGGAAAAATCCGAAGTAATAATCAAGGAAAGCGCAAGCACGCGATGGTACTTGCAGAACTCCCTTTGCCGTAAATTTGCAAAGGAAAAACAAAAGCCGGCAGCAGAACGAATGACAACAAAAAAAACAAACAGAGGCACACACCCACCACCAACACAAACACGCGACGCGGCCAACAGGCAACAAGCAGCCGAGAACCAACAAAAAAAAAGAACATCCATCACCATGCCTGGCGAGGACATCCCAAGTCATTCCGCGAAGAAAGCCGATGCGCAGCACTCGGTCGCCGAATCCCGCGACCAAGCCGAAACCTAAATCCAATCACCGAGAATCAGAATCGACACCCATCAACCAACATTCGCCCATCGAAACAACGAAAAAAGCGAAAGACCACAATCAGAACGTGTGGAGAACGCAAAAACAATGAAGCGCGTAAGAAACGAAGCCTGCCGAGCGGAAAACACGGCGCAAACCACTATGGCATCACAATCCAGGCCGTCAGAACGTCGAGCGTAAACATCAGCGTCACCTTGCCACCCTCATAGCTCACCGAACGAATCTCGCCCGTGTTGATGCTCATACCGCCTTTGTCCGGCTGCCCAATCTCGGCCGTCACATCGTCATACCCCATGCCGCGAAACAACCGAACATCCTTGCCACGAATCGACAGTTTGATGCTGTTCCCCTGCATGTCGGCTTCCGTTTCTTTGAGAATCTGCGTCTGGAACTTGGCACGACGCACCGCCTCCGAGTTCTGCTTCTCACCGCAACTCGCCATACCAACAACAAGCGCGAAAATAAAAATCCATCTTTTCATAAACGTCAAAAAAAAATAGTACGATGCAAATATACATAAAAATCGCGAAAAAATATACATGAAACACCGAATATGTATATGAATCCCCCATTTTTTAACACATCCCCCCATCAGTAGAAGAAAAAATCGCACGTTTTTGGGTCGAAGTAAGCCCGAAAACGGGCGAAAATTTTTTCCAATTTCCCCACCAAATCAAAGAAAACCCCGAAAACAAGGAAAAAGTCGGCGACAAAATCCCATTTTGACGCCGACTTCCGCACGTTTCGGCACGAGCCGCGCCGATTTCTTCTTGCGATTGCAGCCAATCGACTATTTTCGGATATATGATAATAGGATTTTGCAAAAATGCTACCTCGGACTGGGCGACGCAATCCCACCTGACTTGCTCCACACGGCAATCCATTCAGGCCGCATTAGCAGGTACTTGACGGCATCGGTCAAGTTGCTGGACTCGCGAGGCAAGCGGTCGAATGGCAGTTTGTCGCCTTTCTTCTCCTTGCGAATCACGTCGCGATTAAACCTGTCTTTCGATACCTTGGTGGGGCAGTTTTCCATTTCTGCCTTGGTATATTCGCAGTTGTGACGGTCGATAATGAAAGAGAAGAGGCGGTCGCGCAGTTGCCCGGCGAGCAAGGCAATAAAGAAGCGGTATTCCACATCGGAATAGATGTCGCCCTGTCCGCGTGACATGAGGATGACGCGCCAGCCGGTGGACTTACCATCGGCATCGCGCTCGATGGCCTGCTTGATTTTGGTGGCCATGTCGGCACGTTGTTTCTGATACGAGTTCATGGCACGGTCGTAATACAACCGCAAGACTTTCAAGCGATGGGGCTTGAAGTAGGCCAGGAACTTATCGGCAAGGTCGCGCTCTGTCTGTGGCGAAATGGTGAATATTTCTTTGAGCAGGCGGTATTCTCGGCCATTGCGTTGGCCGAATACCATCGAGAGCATATTACCTGCGTCCATTCCTCCCTCGATGATTTGGTTTTTGTCGAGGTATTTGAGTACGCTGCAATCCTCCTTCCAACCGTATTCGTTTCTGTCTATTGCGCTATTGTCGTAGCCGTCGGCGAAGAAGTTGTCGGCGGTTAGGGTTGGGTAGAACTTTTGGTTGGCGGCGAGGCGTGGCCGTATCGATAGGATGTTGGTGGCGAAGCCTTCGAGCGACTCGGCCTGTTCGTCTTCAAAGAATTCGGTGCCGAGCACGTCGATATTGACGAACGACGATGAAATCATGGCCATGGTGACGCGCTGCCGTGCTTTCACCCAGCGTTCGTGCCACCGTATCATGAGCCTTTCGGCGTCTGTAAGTTTCTTTCTGACGCGGGCGATGTCGGCTGAAGACGCATTGAGTGCTTCAAGTTTGCGGAGTTGTTGCAGCTGCACGGCGTATTGCGAGCGCACTTCGTTATAGACGAGTGAAACTTTGATGAGAAGTTTGACTCGTTCGCGGTCCATTGTGTTCACTATCTTGTAGCACCAATCGTATTCGCCGATATGATTCGGGTTGGGCAGGTCGGTGGTGAAAGTTCGGGCGCGGTACCATGGATTGTTGCCGTAGCGTGCGTAGTAGCCACGCACGGTTTTGAGGATATTTGTAAAATTTTCCTCTTTCCAATACTTGATTTCATCGCCGAAGACGGCGACGAATGATCGTCCGGCACCGATGGATGGACGGTCGAGCGAGAAGAAGGTGACGGTTACGCCGTTGTAGAAGGTCATGGTGTGCTTGAAGTGCGACACGACGTTGTACATTTGTCGCCGCCACGCTTCGGGCGGTTGTTTGTCGATGACGAACTCTCGGCCATCTTCCCACCCGAGAAATCGCAGACCTTCGAGCAGCGATGGGATGACGTTCTGGTGTAGGTTGGAATAGGTGTCGGCTATCCACGCGAAGGGTGCGCCCGGACACTCTGCGACGGCTTGTTTGAGCCGTTCGGCGAGTAGTTGTGTGGTTTTCGCGCTGGCGCGACCTGCGAACCACCAACACGACCAGGGCATACAGAGGTTGAGCAGTTGCGTCGTCCAGTTCATGTAGCGCAGTTCGACGTTGTCGGCTGTGCGGTCAATTTTCGTCGGTCTGGTCATTGGCGATGGCGATGGTGTTGTCGATGACTTTGTCGATGTCGATGGGTTTAACTCCGGCATCGACGCGTATGCGCTCGCGCTCGGTTTCGTTGATGTCGAGGCGGTCGATGAGGGCGGCAACTTCGTTTCGGTCGATGTTGGGCAGGCCGAGGCGCTTGCCGGTGAGGTCATAGACCTTGATTTCTCGGTGCAAGGCCGGTGAATCGTGCTGTTCGGGGTCGGGTTGGTCGAGTTGCTTGAACTTGTAGGCCGACTCCATCATTCGGCGGTAGGTTTCGAGGTCGTCGGTTGTGAGGCCTTCGGTTTTGAGGATGGAGAGCGCGGCGTTTCGCACTTCTTCGAACATCAGATTTCGCCATGCCTGTCGTGTCACGCCATCGTCGGCGTAGAACAGATTGACGGCTTCGTCGAACATTCGCGTGGCCGTTCGTCGGCTGCACGAGAATGGTTTGACCATGAGGAAGTGGATGGCTTTCATTCGGCCATACTTCCGATAGACGCCGAGTTGTGCGAGCAGTGCGTTGTAGTAGTTCTGCTCGTATTCGCTGAGTTCGCCTTTGAAGCCCTCTTGGGCGTAGTCTTGCAGGCGGTCGAAGCACGATTCTTTGAATTTCGTCATGGCTATACCTCCATTTCAAGTTCGGGAAAGCAGATTTCGTCGATGGCGGTCGATAGTGAGCGGCTTTTCCGTTGTTTATCCCACCGCTGGGCTTGCGTTGCGTTGGTTCCGCTGATGGCGTCGGCAGCCATTGTCATTCCCTCTTTGGCCGACTGCAGCAGTTGGCCGCGCTTGAAATGGTAGGAGAGGGGCGAGAAGGGAAAATTAAACCATGCGAGGAACTCCCAGTAGGGTATTCGGTAGTACATCGCTATCTGCTTGGGCTGATAGCCGATGCCGGCGAGTCGCTCGTATTCCTCGACATCTATTCGGGAAATCCAGTCGGGCATCGGTCCGCTACTGGGGTTTTGCTCTTGGAACTTGACCAGATCGAAATTCATAGACTTTCTCTGATTGGATGAATATGTATTGCTCTTCGAGTGCGTTTTCTCCGTAGTTTCCGCTCCCTTCGACGACGAATGCGCCTTGTGGCGTGTCCATGCAGGTGACTTTTTTATGCGTCCACGCGAAGGTCAGCTGTAGGATTCCTTTGTCGCGCAGGTCGAGCAGCCGTTGGTAGATGTCGGGCATTCGGAATCGCAGTGTCTCGCTGATGTGCAGGTGGATGGATTCGAGTTGTCCTCGATCGCGGTAGCGCAGCAGCGCGTTGATGATGCGCTCGTTGGTCGAGTAGGTGGCGATGTACAGGTGATGGATGTGGCCGACGGCTTTCAGCACATGGACAATGAAGGTGAATGCCGTGAAACTCTTGGTGGTTTCGATGAAGAAAATCTCACCTCGACGAGGCAGGCGGCGAGTGAGTTGCTTCAGTGAATCGACCTTGAAGAGCATTTCCACATCGAAGCTGTCGAGAAATCGCCTGCTACGCGACAGTTCCGCTTCGAGGTCGGCGAGGTCGAAATATCCGTCAGTCATCGCCCAGCTGCCGTCGTATTTCAGCGAGTTCGGCCTGATAGCCTCGCAGTCGGTCGATTCGTGCCTGCGTCAGATTGGAATCGGGGTTTTTCTTCATTTCCGACTGGACGCGCCAGATGTTGTTCTTCACCTGTTGCTCGCGTCGCAGCAGGTCTCGCAGCGACATCGCACGCACTTTCCGAAGGTTCGAGAAGTGGCGGAAAATGGGGTGGTGTCCCAAGATTCGGCCATATTGCTTGTAGTGGTTCAACTCTTCCCAGACGCGGCGGTTCTCGATGTATGCCTCGACCACTTTTCCTGCCACGACGCGACATTCCTCGGGTGTCGATGCGAGGAATAGCTTCGGATAATGCTCGCGGTAGGCGTGGTAGGCCGTGATGCGGTCGGCGACGAGGGCTTTGAGTTCCACCGGACACGACGGAGAGCCCAGAAAGGGAAATTCCTCTCTGAGCTTTCGCTGGCCCCGCAGTTTTTCAACCGCGTCGGGGGCAGTTGTCGTGTTCGGTTTGTGGAATTCAATCCTCGACTGGATTCGCATTCTTCACGTCGGCTTCAAACTCGGTGGGGTCGGGTGTGAGGAACTTCATCGTCGAAACGATGCGCTCGCCCTCGGCCGACTCGAAGAAATAGATGAACTTCTTCGTCTCGAGGAACTTCTCGACTTTCTTCTGGTCGGGGTTGGAGCTGACGACGGGCAACACCCATCCGTCGCTGGACCAATTGACGATGATGGGTAGGAAGCCCTGATAGAGCAGGTTGAAAAACACCGTCGGAATATCGAAGCCGGGCTTGAGCTCTTTTTCGGCATATTCGAGGATTGGCTTGAGCAGCGAGCGCAGCAGCATCACGGGCATCTGCACGTCGAAGTTGTAGAACTTCTTTCCGGGCAGCACCTCGTCCAGCATCTTCGTGGTGTCGGTCGGTTTCTCGTCGGCTTTGAGCACGGCGATGTCGGTCAGCAAGACGGGACGAATGAGGTGCATTCGGTCGGTCATCAGCACGATGCGCTCGGTTTCGGCCTGCTCGACGGCGAGGGCCACGCGGCGGTTGGTCGTGTCGGAACACTCGATGAACGACTCCGCGTCGAGCCACGAGGGTTTCACTTTTCCCACCACCTTCACCGTGGCGTTCACGCCGCAAAGGTTCTTCGCCAGCGAGCGCAGGCAGTGGCGCAGCATCAGCGCGTCGTTGCCCGGACTGGTCAGCAGCACCACCACCGTGACGGGTACGGCGGCAGCCTCGTTTTTCACTTCCTGCGTCGTGACGGGTACGGCGGCAGCCTCGTTTTTCACTTCCTGCGTCACTGAATCGTTGGGTACGGCGGCAGCCGCGTTTTTCACTTCCTGCGTCACTGAATTGTCGGATTCAGTCGCAGGCTCTTGGTTCTCGGCAGCGGTGTTTTCCACAGCCGCTGTTGTGTTCTGCTCATTGGCAGCCGTGTCAGCGGCGACCTTTGCAGACTCCTTAGGTTTTGATTCATTTTTCTTTGCCATAATAATATTGAATTGAAGAAAATAGTTTCAAAAAATGCCGGTCTTTCCCGGCTGTCATCCCAGGGCCTCTGAAACGAGTGCAGGTTTGGTCGGATTGGTCTCCTTGCAGGGTGTCTTGTACCTTTGAGTATTCCTACGCCGTTAAGCATCGGCAAAGGTAAATGTTAAATTGCAGTTGCAAAAGGACACGCACGAAAAAAGCCCTGAACCTCACGGCTCGGGGCTTCATTGACACTAACCTAAAAATAAATTCAAAAAAATCTATCTGAAAAAATTACAACATGAAACCGATGTTAGACACCGCAGTTGTCGAGGCCGAGATACTCGTTGATCTCGATGTTGTCGGTGACGGGCACGAGCGACTTGGCGATGCGACCCACCGGCCACGTCAGCGAGTCGGTGGCCAGTTCCACCTCTTGGCGGTTGTTCTCCTTCGTATCGACCTCGTCGGCCTTCGTCATCTTCAGCGGCTGACAGGGTGTGCCATACACCTTGCAGGGCTTCGACGAGTCGCACGGCACGTAGATGACGCCCAGCGAACCGTTGATGTTGTTGGCCTTGAACTCGGCGAAGGCGAGGTCGTCGCCCGGGTGGTTGAACTTGAAGTTGTGGTTGTAGCCACGACCGTAGTTCTCGCCGCCCACAGCGTCGCCAGCCTCGATAGAGGATTCATCGACGAAGATGCCGATGGGAGTGTAGCCCGTGACGAATTCGAGTTGGGTGACGGTGACACCCTTTTCGTCGCGCTCGTATGTCTTGGTCTTGTCGAAGTCGAAGACGATGATGACGTTCTTCTTACCGTTGGCAAGACCCTGATTGTTGCTCTGTTTCGGAACAGATACTTGTGTGTAAGCTGCCATATTGTTTACAGTTTTGAATGTTTTGGAAATCTTTGGATAGAAATCATGGGGAACGACGTGGGCAGTACCAGCGCCGCCCCATGTAGAGAGATTTTAGACGCCGTCGCCGTTGTTGTCGTCGCCAGTGTCGTCGCCAGTGTCGTCGCCAGCGTTGTCGCCGTTGCCACCCGAAGCGTAGTCGGGAGCGATGTAGGCGAAGATGGCCTCTTTGAGCCAGAAGCCCGTGCCTTCCCACCACTCGCCGAAGATTTTCACTTCGTAATCGACCTCCTGGAAGCGCAGGGTGATGGCCTTCGGGTCTTTCGACATCAGGTGCTTGAAGTTCTCCTTCGGCGTGATGAAGAAGCAGCCCGTTCCGCGCATACCTTCGAGCGGTGCGAAGGTGAAGTTCGTGAAGTCGATCTTCACGCGGTTGTCGCCGTCTTCGTTCTTCAGCCAAGGATACTTCTCGCGGTAGGCCTTCTGATACTTCAGAATGAGGTCGGGGTCGGTGTGGACGGTGAGTTTCTGACGCTTGTAGAGCGGCTTCACCTCCTGAACGGCAGCGTCGATGACGGTCAGCACGTTCTCGTCGGTGATGGCCGTGCCCTTCTGCAGCCACGTGATGGCTTCGTCGTCGTCGTTGTAGAGCTTGACGAGCTGCGTCAGGTAGCCGTCCATCGTCTCCTCGGGCTTCGAGGCCGAGTAGTTGCCCTTTCCGTCGGGCTGCACCTCCACGAACTTACCAACGGCAAGAGCGGTCTCGCGCTCCTCGTTGAGTTTCGGGAAGATGAGCTGGTAGAGGATGTAGCGCACCACCGGCATCGACTGGAGCGTGGCTGCCTGCTCGTCGTAGAGGTAGCCCAGAATGTCTTCCATGATGTCCGACGGAATGATGGAGACATTGATTTTGCACTTGTAGTTCTTGATGACGAGCGGCGTGAACTTCGACTTTCCGGCAGGCGTCCACTTCGGAACGAACTGCTGCAGCACCGAGGTGATGTGGGCGTGCTGGGCGCGAACCTCGGTCTTGTCGGTCATGATGGTGGTCATGTAGGCCGTCGATTCGGTGGTGCCGAGCAACGACTTCATGATTTCCATGCGGTTGTTATCGACATACTTGCCGAACTCCTGCTTGAGTTCCTGCGTGTCGATGGTGTCGTCGCCGCTGTAGGCTGCCGAGACTTTGCCCTGCAGGTAGTCGGCGAGGAAGCGGTTGTGCTTCATCGACAAATCGATGCCGTTCTTCTTCAGTTCGGCCTCGAACTCGTTCACGGTCACGGCCTTGCCGCCGTCGTTGGCAGGCTCGCCCTCGAGTTTCTTGATGGTAGCCTGCAGCGTCGCGTTGGTCTTCTGCAGTTCCTGTGCCTGTGCGCGAAGTCGGTCCATCTCGGCCTGCTGGGCTTCGAGGCGAAGGCGCATTTCGGCGGTCACCAACTCGTCGAATGTCTCACCGCTTTCTTCGGCCTTGGCCAGTTCAGCGAGGAAGGCATTGACAAACTTCTCACCGAACTTCTCGGTGAGCTGCTTTTTCTGCTCATCGGTGAGCGTGCTCTTGCCATCGACTTTAGAAAAAGCCGAAATGCCAAAGAACATCAGCACCGAGGCAACAACTTCTTTGAAATTTCCCATAACAATTAACAATTAAAGATTAGAAGAGTGAATAAAATCGTTGATATTGGCTTCGGCCACCAGTTCGCGACAGCGAGCGACGGCCTTTTCAAGCGAGCCAATCGAGTCAATCAAACCATTCGCCAGGCTTTCCTCGGCGAAGAACACGCGACCGGCGAGAATGCCTTCCACCTTCTCGTCGAGTTTTCCGGCGCGACGCTCGCGAACAGCCTCTTGGAACTTCTGCGCCAGAGGGTCGAGCTGCTCGGTCTTGATCAGGTCGTATTTGCCCTCACGCGCCAGTTCAAACGGCTGGTTCTTGTAGTTCGAGAGGTTCGAGTAGATGGTGTGAACCTTGATGCCCTCCGACTCGTAGTATTTCGAGTAGTCGGCGAACGACATCATCACGCCAATCGAACCGAACTCCGACGAAATCGAGTTGGTCGCCATCACCTCGTCGCAGTGGCACGCCACGTAGTAGGCTGCCGAGGCGCACAGGTCGCACGATGCCACCACAGGCTTGCCTTTCGCCTGCGCACGTTGAATCGCACCAATCAGCGGTGCAATCGCATCGACCGAACCACCGCCACTGTCCACTTCGAGCACGATGCCACACACACGGGCGTCGGCAGCCGCCTCGTCGATGGCCTCGGCAATCTCGTTGGCACCGTGGTTACACCACGTGCCGTACTTAATCATCGTGCCAATCAGCGGAATCACCGCCACCACTTGGGCGTCACCTTGGCCACCCTCGACCGACTGCGCCAGCGCAGCGTCTATCTTCTTCACCTCAAGCCGATGGTTGGCCGAGTAGGGCTGGGCCGAAAAGTCGTCCACGTCGTGACGCAGAAACTTATCGACCAGCACCGACAGGGCCTCGACCTGACGAAGGTCAAGGAAAAACTTACTTGACAGAAGGGTGTGGTATAGCTTGGAATATGCCATAATCTTGCAGTTTAAGTTTCGGCTGCAAAATTACGGCCTATATATAATTATGTCAAGGACTGCAGAACCTTAGCAAATTCCGGACTGTTGCGCTTGAACGAAAGGCGCAGCGTCTTCGGCGTTCCCGACTGCTCGATGGCGAGCCGAACCGGCGCCAGTTCTGTTCCCACCACCAGCACCTTGCCGTTGGTGTATTCGACGAAAACGATGCAGTCTTCCTCGGCCATCGAGCGGAACCGCTCGACAAATTCGGCTTCGTCCGACGTGAACACCGATTCCATTTCCTGCTCGACATACTGCCCACTGGCGGCCTGTCGCTCTGTGAACGTGGCCGACTGCGGACGCGGGTTCACCATCAGTCCGCGAAGTTCGACATCGATCTGTGGTGAACCGATTTTCGTTTTCAACTCTGCCATCGAAATCGGAATGAATCCGACGTGGCAAATCTCGGCGTGTGGGTCGTTGTAGTGTGCCATAGCGTTTTTCTGTTTTTATGCGATAAAAATATGTGCGATTCCGCGTTTTAATGATGCAAAAATTTTTTGATTTCAGGAAAAAAGTTGCAGTTCCGGCGTGCGAGGCGGTTTCGAGCGCGACCGTCGCGGCTGGTTGCCGAGGTGGGTCGTGGCGATGTGCCGTGCAATCTCCTCGCGAATGTTCCGACGCTGACGATACATGATTTTCTTCACCATTTCGTGGCGGTCCTCCGACTGGCGCATCCCGTACGCCGAGCAGAACGATTCCACAATTTGTTTTTCGCCGTAGCCCATCGAACGCGCCTCGACGTCCCACTGCCAGCAGCGCAACTTCAAGAACAGCTTTACTTCTTCCTGGATCTGCTCGCGATGGAACGGCGAGAGCGTCAGGTAGTATTTCGTGTAGGTGTGGCGGTTGCCGTCGCTCACCGGCAGGTAGAGTTTCAGCGTGTCGCCACCACCGGCCAACTTCGGCGGAAACAGCGTCGGCTCCACGCGGTTGATGATGAACTTGCACAGCATCGACTCGCCATCGAGCAGCAGGCCGTCGCTGAGCGGCTTCGCCTCGTGGCGCAGAACGTCGTGCAGCCGAGGCTCAAGCGGCAGGTAAATGTAGGGTCTTTCGGTCGTTTCCATTCTTCTGTTTGGGTTGAGTTGTTCGTAAGTTTTTGCAAAGTTAAAAATTTTTTTTTTTTGAAAATAGCTGATTTTGAAAAAAAAGTGCAACATTTAGAATTTTTAACGTAATCAGTTGAAAATCAATAACTTACGACAAAACAAAAGTGAAACACTGCAACATTTGAAACTGCAACACGACCTCCATACTTATCTTCTTGTTGCACTTTTTGTTTCACTTTTTTCACCTAAAAAAAAAGTGTAACAGAAAATGTAACAGACTTACTTTTTCGTGTTTATCGGCATTTTTGCAGATTTTTTTCAACAAAGTTTCAAATGTTGCACTTTTTTTCGCAAACATTTGGTTGGGAATGGGAAGGAGTTCGAGCCCCGTGCCCGGAAAGAGGGTGCCAACCATTTTCCTGACGTCAAGAAAATGCTATAAAAAAGCGGCGCGACTGGTCAAAATCCAGCCACGCCGCCCGGCAGAAACATTTGTTTTTAAGTTTCACTTATCAATCAGGCATTGTTTCACGGTCTTAGTAGGGTAGGTCGCTATCCTCAGTGTCCGGCGGCACCAGTCCGGCATCGTCCAGCGTGCGCTCCTGCGCTTCGTATTCGCGCTTCAGCTGAAGATACACTTCCTTGTTGGTCTTCATATAGAAATGATCCACCGCACTGCCGATGCTGTTGCCAAATCCGTCTTTCAACCGCTTCAAGATGCGGCCGTTCTGCTTGCCTCGGTCGGGCTTCGTGGTGCAAAGGTCGTAGGGGTTCATTTCTTCGATATACTTGCAGTAGCGAGCGAACGAGCGCAGTTTGCGCGTGAACGAGTTCGATGTCATATCTTTCAAGCCGCTCATCAGGCGGAAGTCGTCGAGCGCCTCCTTCACGGGAATTACCCTGTCGAGGTGCTCCACGCACAGCGGATGGAAGTATGACTCTGCCCACTGCTCGAAGTTGCCGCTCATTTCCTGCTTCTTCTTCCTCAGAATGATGTTGTCCATCGGTGGCAGAATCTTGTCGCCAGTGGCGAGCGTCGAGAGATAGAACTGCTCACACTGCAAGAGGAAATTGAAATCGGCGTTCCATTCGTCATCGGTGTAATCGACACCGAACAGCGACTTGCCGAAGTCGTCGCGAATCGACCAGTTCCGCTCGTAGTTGTTCTGCTCGTCGCCCGAAATGTGGTGGTAGTAGTCCGAGAACACCATGTATATCATACGCGCATCGGTCGAGGCGTCGAAGTCGTTGGGCACGTAGTTCGTCGTGAACGCCAGTTTCGGCGACTCCGTGAAAGGAATGTTGTACGACTGGTTGTTCTTCGGGTTCACCACCATGTTGCCCGTGATGATGTCGTAAAAGCCATTCATTTTGATACCCTTCATGCAGTCGTCGAACAGCACCATGCCCGTGTGGCGGTTCACGCGGTCGAACAGGTGGGGGTTCTCCAGTGTCTTCGGGTTGCGTCCGGGAATGATGACGGTCTGCATGAAGTGGGGCAGCACCTGCGAGAACAGGAACGACTTACCGCTGCGGCCATTACACTCGCCGTCGTCGCCGATTTTCCAGTCCATGGCCATGGGCGCCCACGCTCGCGACGGGTCTTTGAATCCGTGCAGCATGTAGCCAATAGCAAAAATCTTGTTGATGAGCGACTGCTTTTGGTCCAGGATCTCCTTCGGGGTCAGTGTCTCGCTGTCGATGGTGAAGCGGTGCGCGTCGATGTAGGCGCGGCGCTCTTCCACCTCTTTGTCTTCGAGTAACTCCTCCAACTCCCTGCGCCAGTGTAGGCGGCTGCTGTTGATGAGGTAGCCGAACACCTTGCTCCGCGCCTCCTTCACCTTGATGTCGTAGAAGGCCTTGCCGTCTTCGGTTTCCTCGCGGACAATCTCAAACATCGCGTCGAGGTGCTTGAAGGGGTGCTTGATGATGTTCTCTTCCCACACGTAGCGTTTCAGTTCGATGGCAGAGCCTCGGTCGAACACCTCGATTCCGTCGGCACTCACGCGCACGGTGTTGTCTTGGAAGAAGAACAGCTGCGTTGTCGGCGTGTAGTTGCAGAAGTCGAGTTCAACCGATGAGAGTTTCGATATAGCCGACGGCGAGGTGCGCGGCGAGTCGATGATGAGGTTCTGCACGTCGATGGCCTGCACGTCGCTCGGCATTTCCGAGAATGGGCTGCGCTTCTCGTCGCCCGAAGCCCAGTTGATGAGAAACTCGGTGATGTCGTCGGTGGTCACCTTCTCGACGCGATTGCTGCGAATCCGCACGAAATCGACTTTGTTCGCCTCTTTGTCTTTCAATTTATAAAAGCCCTGCAGGCGCAGGAAATATTGCAGACACGCCGAATTGATGCTGAAACTCGTCTCTTCGGTTTTCTTCTTCGTGCGCTCCTCCCAGAACTTCGCTGGCAACGCCTGGCCCACGAGTGTCTTCATCGCCTGACTGGGCGCGTCCTGCATTTCCAACCAGTCGCGGAAATCCTTGCGGAAACGGCCACGCGCATCGCGGAACCGCTCGAAACGCTCCGGCAACCATATCGTGCGAATCTCAGGATAGCGCAGTGCCACCTCGCGACCGCGCTTGATGCCCGTCTCGTCTTTGTCGGGAATGTTGTAGAGGTGTTCCACCACCTTCATCACGTCGCGATACTGCGACGTTTCCAGTTCGGCAGTCTCCGAGTTCAACCACAGCGGCGCGTAGCCGAGGCTCTTCGCACAGAGCGCGTCGCGCTCGCCCGAGCAAATCACCGCCTGCTCCAATTTCTGCTCCTTGTAGGGCTTGCCCTCTTTCAGTGGGTCGCTTTCCCACTCCGAACGCTTCTTCTCGTTGAGTTTCGCGTGGTCGGCCTTCAGTTCCGAAAGGCCATTGATGAAGTCGCGAGGCTTCGAGCCAATATACATGAATCTATACTGCTTGTCGAAGCACAGCGGTTCGTATTTCTTGAAGAATTTCCGCGTCTCGCCATCGACCACGTGCGTACATTCGCGCATGAAAATAGGGTAGGTGTCGGTGGAAAATTTCTTCGTAATCTTCCTGTCCTTACACTTGCCTACCCACTTCACCGAATACCAGTGCAGCGCATCGACGTGCTCCTGCTTCACCGTCGGGCCCATTGTTTCCAACTCCTTCTGCGTGAATTTCTCGTTTAGTTCGTAATACCATTCGCCCTCCTTCATGTCCGGCGACGCGTCGAGGCCCTTTTCAAACCTCGGCTGATTCACGTCGGCCTTGATGTCGCCCAGACCCAACATCAACTCCGTGTTGATGTCGATGCAAGCCTCGTTGAAACCGAGGTTCTTTTCCCTCATCCACAGACTGATGGGGTTGTGGCCGCGCTGATCGTCGCCGAAGTCCGTCACCACCCACCACAGTTCGTACTCCTTCAGGTGGGCGCTCGGTGTGCGCTCGTTTCGCACCTTGAAAGCCTGCTTCAAGTTGCCGCTGTCAATCACCCTACCTGCGTCGGGGTAGAGGTGGCGAATAATGTCGAGTCCCTTGCTGGTTCTCGACGAAATGTCTTCCTTCCTAATCATAAGTTTTACAAATGTTTCTGATTTTCAATTCGACGGGGCAAAATTACCCCGATTTTCGTTGGGGCAAAAGGACGGGGAAGGCGGCCTCTCAGGAATACTCCGAAGCGACACGAGAACTGGAAATCTCACAGAAAGTTCGAAGTACGACCGCCAACCCGTCCGGGCGTGGCTGGCCCCAGTATTATTCGATGTGAACGTCCAGTTTCTCGTTGCGCTCCAGTTCGTAGAGCTTCCCCAGCATCACCTTCGAGTCCTTGAACAGCAGCTGCTCCTTCTTCAGACAGGCGTCGGAATTCGTGTATGCCCTGCCGAAGCCGTCCCACACAATCAGGTCGTATTGCTCGTTGTGCCCACGCACCAGTTCCACCTGTCCCTGATTCAGAGACATCGCATCGAAGAACACCCTCGCGCCCTTCTCAGTCAAAGCCTTTGCGGCCTCTTCAAAATTCCTTACTGTCATAGTTTTTCCTTTCGTTTGATGGTTAAAATAAAATGGTGCAAGCAGATGGTGCTAGACTCTTTGGCATTATTTCGGGATTCTGCGAGTTCCGCGCCCTCACGGGTGGCGGCATCTGCCTGCACCGGGCTTCCTACGGCTGTTTGGCGTCTAATTGAATAACGATTGTTCAATAGCAGTCGGGCGCGATGGCGCGGCACCTGCAAGTTTACTGACTCGTTCCGCCTCGGCAGCCAACAGACGAGCAAACTCCATCATCTGCTCCGAGTTCAAGAACAAAATCCTGTCGCGAATCGTGCGGTCTTGAACCGTCACTTCAATCCGCCCCGACTGCTTTAAGATAGCTTGTACTTCCATATCTCTTTCCTTTCTGTTAAGTAGTTACATAGTAGTTACATAGTAGTTACATAGTAGTTACATTACAATGCGGCTTGCATCAAAGCCTCGAACACCTTGAAGTCGGTCTCCGTGTCAATCTGAAGGTTGAACGGAACTTCCTGCTCGATGGGCAGCGAATAGTTGTCGAAAAGGCAGTGGCTCGACGCGTACCACTCTGCATCGACCACCAGCAAATTGCCGTCGAACTGGTGGAGAAACCGCGTCTGTGGGTCTTGGTCGCGAGTGGCCATCTGAAATTCGTCGCCGATGTGGCCGATGATCTTCAGTTTCCGTGACGTATAGACACTCGGATAGGAATAGAGCGGAAACGTCAATCTCTCGACCATCGTGCGCAGTAGCCCCACACGGCGCAGCGGCGACGTCGGCTGCAGCAGAGCGAAATAGCGGCAATCCACCAGCGCCAACACCTGGTCGATGCAGTTCACCATGTTCGAGTCGTCCACCACCTCGCGCACACACGCCACGTCCATCTTCTCACACCACGCCACGATGTCCTCATCGTCCGTCGATACCACCGGCTTCGCGCCCTCGGCAGTCGCATACACCACACTGTACTGATACAACTCCTCGCCCAGCAGCAGCCGGCGGTTCTTGCCCGGCACACGCTCCGATGTCGCCTTCGCCGGAATAATTGCAATTACATTTTCCATAACATTCATTTTTTAAGTAGTTTTTTTACAAGTGCTTCACAAAGAACCCTCGCCATATTCACCTCCACAGCGTTGCCGATATACTTTTTCTGCTCGGCCTGCGTACCAATCAACACATAATCGTCGGGGAAACCCATGATGCGCTTGAGTTCGCCGATGCGAAGCATACGCATACGAATGTCGGCGATTCCGTACAAGGCCATAAACTCCTTGATTTTCGCGGTCATCGGGCTGTCGGTGTCGTACACCTCGATGGCAAGGCCATCCTCTGTGCTGATTAAGTACGGTGGCATTTTATCCATCCGTGCAATCAGCGTGAAGCAAGGCGTTTCGACACTTCCACCGGCACTCGCATACTGCGGATTCATCAAATATTGCTTGACCGACACCAATTTTTGCTTGGGAATTGTCATCATGGCAGGGTTGGGTTGGTCGAGGCTGGAAAGCTGACCTCCTGCGCCATACTCGTTCTGGTAGAACTGAGTCGTGACAATTCCGAGGCGGTCGGTCGTCGTGAGCGTAGGCGACGGATCTTCAATCGAACTGTTGAAACCGTTGCCGTAGTAGGCCGACACAAAAGCGTGGTGGTCGCGGCAAGTGATAGAGCCGGCAGGCTCGTCCACGCTGATGTTTTTTCCGGCAGGGTCGCCGCTGAACTGCTTCGAGAGGAAGTGAATCTTCGCCTTGGCAATCGCGTTGCGGCAGGGCAGCGTAGGGCACGGCTCGTCGATAGAAGGTGCTTTGTACCGCCCATCTTTCATCGAGTTCCATTTGATAAGAAATTCCTCTTTGCCACCGGCCACAAACTTAATCAGTCCGGCATAGATGCGCTCCAGCGTCTTCTCGACGAGCGGTTTTTTGCGAGTGAAAATTGATTCACCCTCGTCTTCAAGGTCGAGAACTTCGCGCACAGGCTTCCATTTCTCATATTGTGTGAACATACCACCGTCATCGCCGTTCTTGGCGTGGGTGGGTGTCGGAAAAGCCATCGGCAGACCGTGACGGGCAAACTGGCCGAAGAACCTGCGCCGCGAGGTGTAGGCTCCGAAGTCGGCAGCGTTCAAACACCGATAGTCGTAGCTGTAGCCGTATTTCATCACGCAATTCACCCATTGAACGTAGCTGCTTCCCCTATCTCTGCTCACGGGCTTGCCGTTCTCGTCGAGGTCGCCCCACGACATAAATTCCTCCACGTTCTCAATCTGGATGTAGTCGGGACCGATGGCCTCGATGTATCGGAACAGGTGTTCGGCGAGTGTGCGGCTGTCGGCATTGCGCGGTTGTCCGCCCTTTGCCTTCGAGAAGTTCGTGCATTCCAGCGAAGCCCACAGCACAACGTGAGCCTCCGGGTAGCGCGTTCTCATTTGCTCCAGGTACATCACCATCGGCGCGAGGTCGAGCGTTCGAATGTCTTCCGTGAAGTGTACCGCGTCGGGATGGTTGGCCGCGTGCGAGGCAATGGCATTCACATCGTGATTCACACACGCAATCACCTTGGCACACTTCTCACCATCAAGACGTGCGTTCTCAACGCCAGTCGATGTGCCACCTGCGCCGCAGAATAGGTCTATATAAAGTAGCTTCATCATTTTTTGTTTGCACACTCGTTCCATCTTCTTGAAATTTCCTCTCCCAATTTTTTTGCGTCGTCGAATGTTGCAGCGAAATCCTTGTATAAGTTGCTATCAAACAATTTGATTTCTGCAAAGGGAATGTTCCACCCACAGCCTTCTTCTTTGAAGCATAGTTCAACGGTTCCGTGATTGTCGCTGCCGATGCAAAGCATTTTGTTCGTCTCGGTATCGAAACTACCTTCTACGAATCGAAATTTTGGTGTAATCTTCATCCCTCACCTCCTTTCATAAATAAAATCCAATGCGTATTGTTGCGTTTGCCAACAACGTGCCCGAAAATCGGCTGTTGGTCGGTCAGTTCCAGAACCTTGCTAACGGGAATGTCCGTTTCGTTCCACTTGAACACGAGAAATCCGCCATCCTTCAGCACACGGAAGCACTCGGCAAATCCAATCTTCAGCGTTTCGCGCCAGTCCGTCTGTCCCAATGAGCCGTATTTGATGTGCTGCCATCCGCACGGCTTCGCCTTCGGATTCAGCGAACCGTAGATATCAGCAAACTTGCTCTTCGCAACATTCCTGAGCAGGTGCGGCGGGTCGAACACCACCAGCGAGAACCTGCCATCCTCGAACTCCATCGAGCGAAAATCGCCAATGACATCCGGCTTAATCTCGAACTTCCTGCCGTCGCACAACTTCGTTTCTATCTCGCGAATGTCCTGAAACAACACGCGTGGGTCGTTCTTATCGAAGTAGAACATCTTGCCACCGCAGCAGGCATCTAAAATCGTAGCATTTCTTTTCATACCCTTCTGACAATTTAATTTTTTCAATATCTGAAACCAGTAAAATGAATGATAGCCATCGGCTTCGATGTGTCGTAGTTCTTGAACCAGTCTTTCCAATCCTCGTATGAAAGCCCGTCATTTTGGGCGATTGCATTAGACAGAAGAACGTTGGTCCCTACGAATGGAAGACCTAAAGGGCCGATATGTTCAAGTTTCTGCAACCCGATACCATCTTCGCGAGTCAGCCGCATCAATTCCACCTGCTTGCTTCGATAGGGTAGCCCCGACCATTGTCTAACAGACAGGCAGGCTTCGCCGGCGTAGATTTCCTCAAAGATTTTCTCCCAGTATTCGTAATTGGCTCGGATAGAATACAACTTTTCTTTCCGAAACTTCTCTTTGAATCCCGTCGGTTCACCAGCCCTCTTGTGCCCCTTTGGAAAAAACCTCGACAGGATGATGACGTAAGTCTTTAATTTCATAACCCTTTCTGTCAAAGTAAGTTCGTTCCCTCCACGTCGCGAACTCGGTTAAACACTAAAATTCTTGCCGGTGATTTCACCGAGAACAATCAATTCCAACTTCGAGAAACTGTCGCGTTGCAACTTGCCATACCACGTGCTATACACGCGCCCACTCTTCGCCAGAAACTCGTCCCTCACTCTCACCCTCTCGTCCTCTGGAAGATTCTGATAATACGATTTGAAACCGTTTTTAATTACTTTTTTGCGCATTTTCTTTGTATGATTAAAATAAAATACTAATTTTAGACTGCAAAAGTAATTAAATATATTACAACGCCAAAATAATATGACAAAATTTTATATTCTCTTAACATTATATTTATTACAATTTCAGTTGCTTAACATTTAGCAATTAAATAACTTTGAATATGAAAATGAACAACGTGAATCTGGGTGAAATCATTTCCCAGTTAGTAGCCGAGAAGGGCTGGTCAAAGGCCGAGTTTGCAAGGAAAATCGGACAGAAGCGGCAAAACGTAGATGCGTCCGTCTTCAAAAAAAAGTCGCTCGACACGGATTTAGTTTGCGTCATCAGCAGGGTACTCGATTGTAATTTATTCGATTACTTCAAGCCAAGTAATGCAAATCATTACGCCGCGCTGAAGGCAACCCTGAAAATCGAGATGGGAGAGCAGCAGCAAGACAAAACCTTCACCTTCCTTTTCGGCGAAAACAAAGTCGAAATAAAGTGATGGAGAAATTTGAAATAGAGGCATACGACAGACTACTTAAGATGGTAAAATCAGAAGTGAGGTATCATTACGATTCCTTGCTAAACGACCTTGTCTGCGAAATAGGGGATATGTCAAATATTGAATATTCCCAATTGGTTTCGGCTCACAAAAATATCGTGGAGAAATATCAACTTTTGGAAGTGTGCTGTGGCTCATCCTTTTTAACTGAGGAAGGAAAACTTGCCGAGAAAATAGGAATGAAATCCTATCTCGCAGGAAAAAACGTCATTGGCACTGCGAAGAAAATAATAGATATAATAAAGTAATTCAAACAAAAGGAATAATAAAAAAATAATCATGACAAGAAATGAAATTAAGAAACTAATTGGTTGCGTTAGAAAAATCGACAAAATCGATTTTCTAAAAGCACTGGAGCACAAAGATGATTACAGGGTATTCATAAAGGTGCATGAAGGTCAAGTTGTGGATGTAACTGAAATCATGGATGATGGTATCAGTGAAATGGTTTTGAAATCGTTGGATGAAACCAGAGAAAGGGCTGTCGAATATCTAAGCCATTTTCATTGTGATTTATCCGACCCAGAAAATAATTCACCACTTGAAGACGACAAAGATATTGTATAAAACCGCCGAAATGCAGGCACAAAAGTAGGCACAAAATGAAGTAACCGCCTGAAAATCAAGGAGCAAAAACAGTCCCGTACGCACCGCAAAACAAAAGCCTTCCACTTCGGAAGGCTTTTCGTTTTTTATGTATTTTTCGCTCTCGCTTACGAGTTCATCGACAACAGGAATTCCTCGTTGTCGTGGGTGCGTTCCATCCGCTCGTGGATGGTGTTCATCGCCTCGACGGGGTTCATATCGGCAATGTACTTGCGGAGGATCCACATACGGTCGAGCGTCGTCTTGTCTTGCAGGAGTTCGTCGCGTCGCGTGCTCGAGGCCACGAGATTGACCGACGGGAAGATGCGCTTGTTCGACAGCGAACGGTCGAGTTGCAGTTCCATATTGCCAGTACCCTTGAATTCCTCAAAAATCACCTCGTCCATCTTCGAACCTGTGTCGATGAGGGCGGTTGCGATGATGGTCAGCGAGCCGCCACCCTCGATTTTACGGGCTGCACCGAAGAATCGCTTCGGTTTTTGCAGTGCATTGGCATCGACACCGCCCGTGAGCACCTTTCCAGAGGCCGGAGCCACCGTGTTGTAGGCGCGTGCGAGGCGCGTGATGGAGTCGAGGAAAATCACCACGTCGTGGCCACATTCGACCATTCGCTTGGCCTTTTCGAGCACGATTCCGGCGATTTTTACGTGACGCTCGGCGGGTTCGTCGAACGTCGAGGCGATGACTTCGGCTTTGACGGTGCGAGCCATATCGGTCACTTCCTCGGGACGTTCGTCGATGAGCAGCATCATCAGGTAGGCTTCGGGATGGTTGGCGGCAATCGCGTTGGCGATGTCCTTCATCAGAATGGTCTTACCTGTTTTGGGCTGGGCGACGATGAGGGCACGCTGACCCTTTCCGATGGGCGCAAAGAGATCGACGATGCGCGTCGAGAGATTCGTGGTCTTCGGATCGCCGCAGAGCGTGTATTTTTCTTCGGGGAAGAGCGGTGTGAGATGCTCGAAGGGGATGCGGTCGCGCACTTCCGAGGGTACGCGGCCATTGATTTTCTCGATGTTGGTCAGCGGGAAGTATTTCTCGCCGTCGCGTGGCGGTCGCACGGTGCATTGCACCACGTCGCCAGTCTTCAATCCGTAGCGTTTCACGAGGTTGTTGGCCACGTAGATGTCGTCGGGCGACGAAAGGTAGTTGTAGTCGCTCGAACGCAGGAAACCATAGCCGTCGGGCATAATTTCGAGCACGCCGTTGGCTTTGATGAGGTCGTCGAAGTTGAAATTCGAACCTTCCGACGGCTGACTGACCATCGGCTGCATCGGCTGAACGGGCTGCTGCACGCGAATCGTCGGATTGTCGAAAATGTCGTAGGTCGGCAGTGCGCCGTGGTCTTCGATGGGAATATCGACAACGGTGATGAAATCGGTGCCGTCGCCCGGGTCGCCTGCCCACACTTCGTTGGTGGTTTCGCCGACTTGGTTCGTTTCGTTGTGGGCATTGATTTTTGCCTGCAACTGTGCCAGCAGATTCTCGTTCTCGCCATCGTTTCCGTTCGTTTTCACGGTTGCCAAATCGGCCTCGGGCGCGTAGGGCTCGATGTCTTCGGGTCTCGTTTCCACGACTTCCCATCTCACTCTCTGGTCGTCGTCTTTTTGCAGTGCCTTTTTCTTGGCTTCAATGGCGGCAATCAGTTCGAGTTCTTTCTTCGATTTGCGTCCTCTGTGCTTCGACAAGGCGGCCAGTTCCTGCTCCATTTCCTCGAGCGACGGCGTTGCGTCGTCCATCGGTTTTTCAACCTCAAAATCGGTGGTTTCGTCGGCAGGTTCCTCCGTCTTTTCATTGCTGACGGGGGCTTCTTCCTTGAACAGTGGCACTTGCTCGATGGCGTTGGCCTTTTTCTTCTTCGTGTCGAGGTTCTCGCCCTCTTTTCCGCTGACGGTATAAACGTGGTCGGTGTCTTTTTTCACGATGCGCGAGCGCTTTTTCTTGCCGCCGAGTGGATTCTTGGCAGCCTCTGCGCTGGCTTGTTTTTCCAGAATGTCATAGACCAAAGTTTCCTTGTCGCTGATGCTTGCGTCGGCACCAGTTTCTTTGGCAATATCAGCCAATTCGGCGATATCTTTTTGCATTAAATCGTCCTTGTAATACATAAGTATTTTGATATGAAAATTGTGAATGATACAAGGTGTTTCAAGAGGAGAAACACGCTGTTGGTGTAAAAACCGACTGCAAAATTACAAAGTTTTTTCGATATGTGCAAAAAAATGGTCAAAAAAATGGCCCGTTTTTTTCAAACGAGCCATTTTCGTTATCGAATCGTTGTGGATTTTTATTCCTGATCCATCTTCGCTTTCAGTTCGGCCAGTGCGTCGAGGTCGCCGAGCGTGGTGCTGGCGGCTACGTTCTGGATGGCGGGAGCTGCGTCTTTCTTCGGTGCAGCCTTCTTCGGAGCGGCCTTCTTCGGCTCTTCTTTTGCCTCCTCGAATGTGCGGCTGTGCGAGAGGATGATGCGCTTCGTCTCCTTGACGAACTCAATGACTTTGAACTCGAGTTCTTCGCCTGCCTGAGCCTGCGAACCGTCGGCTTTCACGAGGTGCTTCGGCGTGGCAAAGCCTTCGCCGCCTTCGTTCAGCGTGATGACGGCACCCTTGTCCATCATTTCGGTGATTTTGCCCGTGTGGACGCTGCCCGGGGTGTAGAGCGTCTCGTAGGTGTCCCAAGGATTGTCCTCAAGCTGCTTGTGGCCGAGCGAGAGACGACGGTTTTCCTTGTCGATTTCGAGCACGACGACCTCGATTTCGGCACCTTGCTGCGTGAATTCGCTGGGGTGCTTCACCTTCTTCGTCCACGACAGGTCGCTGATGTGAATCAGACCATCGACTCCCTCTTCGAGTTCGACGAAAATACCGAAGTTCGTGAAGTTGCGGACCTTCGCCGTGTGCTTCGAACCAACGGGATACTTGTTCTCGATGGCTTCCCACGGATCTTCCTTGAGCTGCTTGATGCCGAGCGACATTTTGCGCTCCTCGCGGTCGAGTGTCAGGATGACAGCCTCCACCTCGTCGCCGACGTGCAGGAATTCCTGTGCCGAACGCAGGTGCTGGCTCCACGACATTTCGCTGACGTGAATCAGACCTTCGACGCCCGGGGCAATCTCGACGAATGCACCGTAGTCGGCAATCACGACAACCTTGCCCTTCACGTGGTCGCCCACCTTCAGTTCGCTGTCGAGAGCATCCCACGGATGCGGCGTGAGTTGCTTCAGACCGAGGGCGATGCGGCGCTTCTCGTCGTCGAAGTCAAGGATTACGACGTTGATCTTCTGGTCGAGGGCAACGACTTCGTGCGGATCGCTGACGCGGCCCCAGCTGAGGTCGGTGATGTGGATGAGTCCATCTACGCCACCCAAATCGACGAATACGCCGTAGGTGGTGATATTCTTGACCGTACCTTCGAGAATCTGACCTTTCTCGAGTTTCGAGATGATTTCCTTCTTCTGAGCCTCCAACTCGGCCTCGATGAGTGCCTTGTGAGAGACAACCACGTTGCGGAACTCCTGATTGATTTTCACAATCTTGAACTCCATCGTCTTGCCCACGAACACGTCGTAGTCGCGGATGGGGTGAACGTCGATCTGGCTGCCGGGCAGGAATGCCTCGATGCCAAACACATCGACAATCATACCGCCCTTCGTGCGGCACTTGATGTAACCCGTGACGATTTCTTCCTTCTCGAGAGCCTCGTTCACACGATCCCAACTCTTCGAGAGGCGTGCTTTCTTGTGCGAAAGCACCAGCTGACCTTTCTTGTCCTCAGCGGTTTCAACATAAACTTCCACTTTGTCGCCGACTTTCAAATCGGGGTTGTAGCGGAATTCCGAGGCGGAAATGATTCCGTCGCTCTTGTAACCAATGTTCACGATTACTTCCTTCTTGTCGATGTGGGTTACAGTGCCGTCAACGACTTGGTGGTCGGCCACCTTGTTGAGGGTTTCGTCGTAAGCGTTTTGAAGCTCTTCGCGGCTAGCGCCGACTGCTGAACCCTGCTCAAATTCTTCCCAGTTGAAGTCCTGCAGCGGTTCGATGTTTTTTAGATTTGACATAAATTTAATTAAATAAAAAGTTTGTAATTGATAAAGTTAGACTTTATGTTTATTGAAAACGGCTGCAAAATTACGAAAATTTTTCCACATAATATTATAATTAAGGTGTGGAAATGGCCGATTTAATAAAATTTAAGATTTACGGCTCCAAAATGTCGATTGGATGGACGTTTGTGGTGTCGTTGGGTTCGTTTTCGGGTTCGGAAGGCGATTTTTCTTCCTCGACGGGCTTTTCTTTCTTGGCAGGAAGGCCGAAAAGGTCGCGCAGGCCGCTGAAATCCTTTCGCCAGATGATGCCGACGCCTTGCGTGTTGAGCGAATTTCGGGTGAAATAGCGGTCGTTGGTCTGGTTATAGACCTTGATGGCGAGGTTTCCACTCGGACGGAGCAGGTACTGAAGGTCGAAATCGCCGATGAACGAGGTGGTGGCGTTGGGATTGTCGCGGTAGCCGAACTCGCCGTTGATGAGCAGGCGGTTGTTGAGCAATCGACCCGAGAGAAGTCCCTCGTACTCAGCATTATAAAAGCCTTGGTCGCCCGTCGAAATGTTGGCTCCGAAATTCCAATTTCGGTTCTTGACGAGGCTCGAAAGCACGTTGTTGAGTTGCTGCGAAATGGTGCCACTGAGCAGACTCTGCATCGCGAGCGAGGTCTGGCTCTGCTGTTCGGTTCCGTCGGTCGAGGCATTGTTGGTGCCTTGGTTGTAGAAGCGTCCGACGGCGAGCAGGTAGAGCACTTGCTGGTTCATTTCCTCCTCGGAATTGATGACGTTGAAAATCATCTGCTTCGCATCGGTTCCGACGGTCGGCATATCGAGGGCGAAATCGACACGAGGTTGGTTGGGCGTGCCCGTGATGTTCATCAGACAATTCACGCGGATGTTGTTCGAGGTGAACGACTTGCCGAGTTGCAGGTCGGACAGTGGCACGCCGACAACGGTGTAGAGGGCTTGCAGGTTGAGAGCGGCATTGTAGGGGTCGCCACCGAATACGATGCTGCCGCCCTGCGTGAACTGAAAATCTTTCTTGATGACGTTCTGGATGGTGAGTTTGTAGATGCCGTGATCGACGTTGTAGTTGCCGAACATATCGAAAGAGCCCTTGTTGTAGTAGGTGGCACGAATCACGCCGTCGCCGTTGAGCGCGATGTAGTCGCCCGTCGCCGCGTCCATAATCACTTTCAGCGTGGCCCTCGGATTCGCGTTGATGAGGAAATTCAGGCGAATGTCGGTGCTTTGTTCGGGCACTTCTTCTTGGGTGTTGGGTGTTGGGTGTTGGGTGATGAGGTTCTGAAGTTGGACTTCCGAACGTTCTCTCCACGTGACAAATTCTCCCGAACTAATTGCATCGGGCGACGAGGCATTGTAGCGGATTTCCGAGCCTTCGTCGGGCGTCACATCGACATCGATGACCACCTCGCCATCGCGTCCGCGAATCGTGCAGTTGCCCGTTCCATAGACCGTTCCGCAGAAGGTGTCGCTGCCAAAATCGCGGAAGTCGTAGGCAAGCAATTCCTGCGCCTCGATGTCGAAGTCGTAACTCAGATTTGTCAGACTTTTGTGGTGGAGCGCACCATTGACGATGCCAATGTGGCCGTGTGCGTCGAAAATCGTGTCGTTTTGGAACAAAATTTCGTCGGGAATGAGCGAAACGGCAGCGTTTCGCAGGGTATAGGTCGTGTTGAGCGACTTGATTCCAACCGACCCGCTGGCGACAACTCCACCCGTGAGGTTGAGGTCGTCGAGCGCACCGTAAAGTCGCAGATTTCCAGACACTTGTAAATCGACATCGCGCATAAAACTACCGCAAAAACTCTCGAGAAATTCGCCACGAGCCTTGTTCGGCCTGATGAAAAGTTCGAGTTCGTTGCGCTGTGGCGAAACATAGCCGTTGACGAGCGTATTCACGGGGAACAATCCCATTTGCAGGACGTTTTGCGCTTGTGGGGCAATCGTGTCGTTGGCGATGGCATTGATGTCGATTTGCTTCGCCTCGTTGTTGAGTCGGGCGGTTGCGCTGAGCGTTCCCATTCGTCCGTCTTCAAAGCGGAATTCAGCCACGTCGAGTTTCGCGGCGGCCTCGGGTGTTCCGAAAAGATGGGTGACAAAGGCTTTTCCTGTTGCCTTTCCGCTGAATTTCACGGCATCGAAATCGACCAGGTCGAGAATGTACTCCACATCGATGTCTTGCAACTCGGCGATGAGCGAATCGGCAGTATTTTCACTGCCCCGACCGTCGATGATGAGGTGCTGGCGGTCGTTGGAAATGGCCAAATGGTCGATGGTGAGGTCGTTTTTGCTATAGACAATCGTGCCCGGCTCGACTGTCCACACCGTGTTGCCAATCGTGATGTCCGACGAGTGGATATCGACGTGTGCGGCATCTTTACCCTCGGCTGTTCGGAAGAATTGCGCGTCGGCGTTGAGCACGCCTTTCATCGTGTGAAGGGCGTCGTTTTCGAAGTGGAGCGCGGTGACGAGGTGGTTGTCGGCGGCGTCGGCTTCGAGCGTCAGGCGCAACTGCTTTCCGCTGTCGGAAATGCGGCTGATGGCGGCGTGTGTGCGCAGTGTGTCGTCGGGAGTAGTGATGTTGAGCGTGGCGTCGCGATACTCGCTGTCGTTGTAGATGAAGTGGGGCAGACGGGCTTCGAGGTCGAGCTGGTGGTTGCGGTCGTCGATGATTCCCTCCACGCGCATCGGTTGGCGCAGTGTGAGCGGGATTCCGAAGAGGTCGTCGAGCCATTCGCTGTCGGTGATGTTTGCGCTGATGCGGAAATTGTTGCGGGCCGACGGGCTATATTTCGGCAGTCCGGGCAAGGTCGGCAGTTTGCTGCTCACAAGGTTCGTAAAACTTTGGGCGAGCGTCTGGTAGTCGTATTGTCCTTCGACCTTGACATCGGCAAAATCGCTCTCGAGGCTCAAATTGTGGCCGTCGTGGGTGTTCGTGGCACTCAGATTCAGTCTGTCGAAAGCAAAATGGCGGTCGCTCGACACCATCTCAAAATTCTCGACATTGACCTGGCCGACAGCGTTGTTAAGTTGTTTTCCGGCGATGTTGGCCGACAGGTCGAACTGGAAGTTTGCGTCGCCCCAATCGTCGCTCAGATGGAGTGCCGACGGCTTGAGTTGGCGGACTTTGGCATTGAGGTCGGCCACGAAATTCTTCGTCGCGATTTTTCCCACGGCAGAAAGTTGTGCGTTGGGGTCATCGACATCGATTTTTCCATCGAAAATGCCGTTTTGGAAATGGCCATCGAGTTCGATGTTTTTGTACGAATAATTCTTGAAATCGAAGCGCGAAACCGTGCCTTTCGCCTTGAGCGCGAGGGGCGAAGTTCCCGTCGGAAGTTGCCCATCGACGGCGATGTGGGTCGCCAGTTCGCCGAGTTCGTCGTTGTCGAGGATGCGCTGCAGGTTCAATCCGTCGCTTTCCAGATTTCCATTGAAATTCCGTCCGTTTTTCACGAAATTCAACTTCGCGTTGCCTGCGTCGGTCTGCAGCGAGCCTGTCGCCGTGAGGTTTTGCGCCGTTCCGCCAGCCTTTCCCTCAAACGAAATGTTTCCTAATCGATGCACTTCCTCGGGCAGTTCGATGCCTTTCGTGAGTGCCTTGACACTCTGCTCGCTGGCGTTCAAACGATGGACGTCGGCAAGCCATTGCGTCTGCCCCGATTTCGACGAAAAAGAGCCGTTTCCCGAGAACAAAAATTGGTTGTCAGAAGAACGAATGTCGAGGCTGTTCACCTTGACCGACGAGGCCGTTCCACTGAACGAAGAAGTTACGAGAAATGGTGTTTTAACATCGTGTCCGAAACGCGTAAAAGGTGCTAATTCCCAGAGGGTTATGCGCGACGGTTCGAGTTTTCCATTAAATTGAAGGGAAGCGAGGTCGAGCGTGTCGTTCCGATGCTGATAGGTGGCATTCAGTTCGCTGATTTTCACGTCACTTTCCGCCGTTGTCAAGGCGAAATCGCTGAGTTGCGCCGCCTCGCGGTTAGCACTGGTTTTGAAGCTTAAATTCTTGACACGCAAGCCCGATTTTTCGTTGAACGTCAGTTTCTTTAGGTTCACGTTCAGCGAGTCGTCTTTGAGCGCGTTCAGAATCGCGTGTGCACTGATGTCGCTCACCTCGATGTGGGCGGGTGAAAATTCACCCGAAACCGGTGCCACGTAGCGTTTGTGATACGCCACGCTACCGCGCCGAACGATGAGCGAGTGGATGCAAAGGTCGAGCGGTGAGTCGTCCGACGGCTCTTTCGAGGCCAGCGAGTCGAGGGCGAACTGGAAATTGTGCGGCGCGTCCGCCGTTTGTTGGTAGAGGTTCGCGTTCATGCCGAACAACTGCGCCGATGTCACCACGATTTTCCCTTTCAGCAGTGCCAAATAGTCGATTTTCGCCGACAGGCGCGACGCTTTCAGCAGTGGTTCGCCCTGTTGGTCGCGAATGTTCACATCGTCGATGGTGATTCGGTTCAAAAAGCCCAAATCCACGCGCCCCACGCTCACTTCCGTGCCCAGTTTTTCCGACAGCGCGTCCGCCGTTTTCGAGCCAATAAAGTGCTGTACCGTCGGCACACGCAACAGTACAACCACCGCGATGAGCAGTCCGATGACCGTCCACAGCGCGATGTTGGAGATTTTCCTCACTTTTTTCAAAATCGTCTGCAAAGATACTATTAAGTGAACGAAAAACCAAAAATTAATGGGATTTTTTGTTTTTTCAAAAAATATTCGTATCTTTGCAAACGAAACAATCAAAAAATAACGAAGACTATGGCAACTTACGCGATTACACTGAACGAGCGCACGACAAGCGGGAAAGCTTTAATGGCTTATCTGCAGGCTTTAGGAGTGCTTGTTAAAAAGATTTCCCCGCAAGCCAAAGGAAGCCTTGCGCGTTCACGGGAAGACAAACTCGCTGGACGCGTCGAGTCGTTCGCTTCGTCAGAAGAAATGTTCAAATCTTTAGGCATCTGAACGATATGTATAAAGTACAGATGACAAAGACGTTCCGCAGCTACTTTTTACAGGTACAGGAACTCATTCCGATTTATTCTAACTGATTTTAATTTTTACAAAATAATTCAACATTCAACCATCAACCATCAAAAATCATTGGCCTATGACATAAAACTGAAAAAAGACATATAGACAAGAAGCGTTAGCTTTGTATTCTGGTATTTCGATAATTGGGGAATTAAAGAGAGTAACCAAGAGTAACAGGCCAATGCTCACGCCGATGGCGTGGGCTTTTACTCGAATATGGTTACAATGGTTATCCCCAATGCCTCGAAATACGTAGACGAAGTAATTGAGTCCACGTTTTCTTTTTATGCTTTTTCGAGGTATGGAACAAACAACGATAACAACAATCAATAACCAAAACAACGATGATGAGTAAAAAATCATTTTTCAAATCGACAATGGCATTTCTGCTGTTGTTTGCGGTTTCCACCCATGTCGGGGCACAGGAAATCAGTGTTGAGGCTGCACGACAGACGGCAGCCAAGTTTATTAACGAGCACGCGGCGAAACTGCCGGCGAAAAACCGAAAGGGAATGATGAAGGCACCGCCGAAAGCGGAAAGCCTGCAACTGGTCTATACGCAGGAAGACCAACTGCACGAAAGCCCTGCGCTCTATGTTTTCGAGCAGCCCAAACAGGGCGGTTTCGTCATCGCCTCCGCCGACGAGCGTGCATACCCCATCTTGGGTTATAACGAAATCGGAACATTCCGCGAAGACAGTTTGCCCTGCTGCCTAAAATTCATCCTTGAGGAATATGGCAAGCAGATTGCCGAAGCCAGAAAGCAAAATCTTCCACGCCACACGGAAAAAACAGAAAACGAATCGTGGCAGAACATCGAACCGCTTCTTACCTGTGCGTGGCATCAACGTGCGCCTTTCAACAACCTCTGTCCGATAGACAAATATACGGGGGAAAGATGTGCTACGGGTTGCGTGGCAACGGCAATGGCGCAAATTATGTATTATTGGAAATGGCCTGAGCGCGGCGTGGGAAGCTATTCTTACCAGACTGATAACGTTGAGGGAACACTGACGGCCAATTTCGAAGAAACCACCTATCGCTGGGATTTGATGAAAGATGAATATAAAAACGGATACGACGACCCGGAAAATGCCGTTGCCACTTTGATGTATCATTGTGGCGTGGCTCTGAATATGGATTATAGTTCTTCGGGAAGTGGGGCGGGTAGTATCATTAGTCCTTTAAAAAGGTATTTCAATTATTCCGATGCCATTAGCTTCATACGCAGTGATTTTGAAAATACAATTTATAAAGAACTCTTACATAAAAGACCTGTGGAAATGTCTGGATCATCTAATAACGACAACCACGCATATATTTGCGACGGCTATCGAACCGACGGTTTTTTTCATTTTAACTTAGGATGGGGCGGTTCGGCCAATAGCTATTATAAATTGAACGCTGTTGCTGGATATTCATCATGGTCTGCGACAATTAATATAGCACCGAAGGGAGAAGACATAGTTGATCATTACGGCAACATTTATGAACAATTGGGTGACGAGGCTTATTTAATGAAAGGAGGTGATGTAAAAGGCCATTTAGAAATACCTGCACAAGTAACATCAAGTAACGGAACGAAACTCCCTGTTACGAAAATATTTAACTCTTCTTTTGAAAATAACACTTCCATTACATCAGTTACCATCCCAAACTTCGTGACGAGCATCGGCGTGGGGGCGTTCGAGGGCTGTACTAGCCTAACAAGCGTATCCATTCCGAATTCCGTAACGACTATCGGCCAATCAGCGTTCTGTAAATGCTCTGGCCTGACAAGTGTGACGATTTCGAACTCCGTGACGAGCATCGGCCACTTTGCGTTTTTGGGATGCTCTGGCCTTCAAAAAGTTATCGTCAAAGATATTGCCGCTTGGTGTGGAATAGATTTTGGATCTGCTAGCAATCCCCTTGAATACGCCCAACATTTATATAGCGATGAAAACACGGAGATTACAGATTTAGTCATTCCCGATGGCGTGACGAGCATCAACAATGGGGCGTTTCTTAATTGCTCTGGTTTAACGAGCATTACCATCCCGAATTCCGTAACAAACATTGGCTACGATGCGTTCTCTGGTTGCCGGGGGCTGACAAGCGTAACGATTGGGGACTCCGTGACGAGCATCGGCGAGAGAGTGTTCTCTGGTTGCGAAGGCCTGACGAGTATTTCTGTAGCATTTGGAAATAACAAATATGACTCGCGCGATAATTGTAATGCCATTATTGAAACCGCATCAAATACCTTGATAATAGGATGCAAAAAAACAATTATTCCCAACTCCGTGACGAAAATCGGCGGCTATGCGTTCTATGTCTGCACTGGTCTGACGAGCGTGACGATTCCGAACTCCGTTACAAGCATCGGCGAAGGTGCTTTCTCGTATTGCTATGGCCTAACAAGCATAAACATCCCGAATTCCGTGACGAGCATCGGCAACAATGCTTTCTCGTATTGCCAAGGTCTGACGAGCGTAACCATCCCGAACTCTTTGACGAGCATCGGCCGTGAGGTGTTCTTTAATTGCCGAGGTCTGACGAGCGTAACGATTCCTAACTCTGTGACGAGCATCGGCGCGAAGGCGTTCGAGGGTTGCTATGGTTTGAGGAGCGTGACGATTCCGAACTCCGTGACGAGCATCGGCTTTGGGGCGTTCCAAAGAACTGGTATATATAATAACAGTGCAGACGGAGTTTTTTATGTGGACAAATGGGTATGCGGTTACAAAGGCACTATGCCTGCGAACACTAATCTTATTTTACAAGAGGGAACTTTAGGTATTGCAGACTCTGCGTTCGGGTATTGCTCTGGCCTGACGAGCATCACCATCCCGAACTCCGTGACGAGCATCGGCATTTATGCGTTCGAGAATTGCTCCGGCCTAACGAGCATTACCATCCCGAATTCCGTAACAAACATTGGCTACGCTGCGTTCTCTGGTTGCCAGGGGCTGACAAGCGTAACGATTGGGGACTCCGTGACGAGCATCGGCGAGAAGGCGTTCTCTGGTTGCGAAGGCCTGACGAGCATTACCATCCCTAATTCCGTAACAAGTATCGGCACACGGGCATTCTTTGGTTGCTCTGGCATGACGAGCGTGACCTCTTGTATCGAAAATCCATTTGTGATTGATCCTTGGGTCTTTTTTATTTCTAATTATACTCGTTCTAATGCAACCCTTTATGTTCCCATCGGAACATCGGATAAATACAAATCGACCGACGGTTGGAAATACTTTAAAAACATTGTGGAAATTGAAATCGACGGTATTGAGGGCGTAACTGTTGGCGACAGCAATAGCAGCAATAGCGAAAATGCTCCAATGTATAACCTCAGCGGTCAGCGCGTCGGGAAAAACTACAAGGGAATCGTTATCAAGAATGGAAAAAAGATGATTGTAAAATAATAGTCCCGAAGGGACGACAAGACCACAGGCAGGGGTGAAGCCCCTGTGAGCACGACACCCATATAAGATGAACCCTGAAGGGGTGACAGACGCGCAACGATGTTTCTGTCGCCCTTTCAGGGCTTTTAATGGTTTTTCCGTCGTTACAGGGGTTTCGCTTCGCTCACCCCTGCCTGTATTCTTGCACCCCTTCGGGGTTAGGGGACTCTTTCGCCACCGTGCGAAAGAGTCCCTGTTTTTTATCTACACCATTTCCCCTGCCCACAGTTGTTTGAGGAACTGTTTTGCAGGCCAGATTTCAATGCCGTTGAGTTTTCGGGGCCTTTCCTCTCGGGAGACGATGACGAGTTTGGCATCGGGATGTTCTTCGCCGAACGCTTTCAGTCCGCGAGTGTCGTAGGACGTGACCGACGCAGATGACTTGATTTCGATGGCTATTTCCGCATCGCCAACAACTGCATCTACTTCATATTTGTTGTCTTGCGTGTGCCAAAAACGAAGCGGCTTTCCAATGTTCTTATACGAGAGATAGGCACGAAATTCTTGAATAATCAGGTGTTCCAAAGCGTGGCCATAAATGTCGGTGCCTTGTTGGAGCGGCAAGCGGCCTAAGAGGTGATTGGCAATTGCGACATCGAAATAGTAGAATTTCGGTGACTGGATGACGCGTCGTTTGACGACCTTTGTATAGGCAGGCAGGAAAAAGCCGAGCATCGTTTCCTCTAAAATCGTGAAATATTCCTTGATGGTCTTGGCCGAAACACCGCAGTCTTGGGCGATGTTCGTAAAATTCACGATTTCGGTATTGCTCAGTGCGGCTACCTGAAGGAAACGGGTGAACGAATCCAATTTTCTGACGATGGCTTCCTCTATGATTTCCTGCTGCAGATAGTCGCCGATATACGCATTGAGGCGTTTGGTCGGATTTTCTGTCAGGTAATGACGGGGAAGCATCCCGTTGTTCAATGCCCGTTGAAGGTTGAAATCAGGAATTTCTGCGCTCACCAAAGGGAACAGCGTGCATTTCAAGGCTCTACCCCCCAACAAATTAGCCCCGCTGCGTTTCAATTTTCGGGCACTTGAACCGCTGAGAATAAATCGCAGCCCCTTGTTTTCGATGAGCCAATGCACCTCGTCGAGCAGGGCAGGCACTTTCTGAACTTCGTCAATGATGACAATCGTCCCCTCGCTGAGCATTTCACATTCTTCGCGCAACTGTGCAGGGCGCATTTGGAATGCCATCCGCACATCGGTTTTCAGCAGGTCGTATAGTTTCGCATTCGGGAAAAGAGTTCTCAGCAAAGTGCTCTTTCCTGTTTGGCGAGAACCCCACAAAAACAGGCTGTCTTCCTTGATTTCCTCTAATTTCAGTATTCTTTCAAGCATAAACGATTTCCTTAATGGTCAAATCCGCTGCAAAGATAATCATTTATGTTGAAATTCACAAATTTTTCGCAGAAAATCTGAAGTTGTACTTCGGATTTTCAGTGGAAATCGGAAGTGTTACTTCGGATTTTCATCAATTTTTTTTCACTAAACTTTGCATCTGTAGCTTTTGAGCCTGATTTTTTCGCTTGCGAAAAATGAATTAAGTCAGAATTTTTATGTTTTTTTCTCTTTTCTCAAGGAAAATTGTTACCTTTGCAATCGATTTCCAAATCCATGAAAAACGGATGGATTTTGGAGCAAAAAACACGGAAAAATCAACGCGAAAAGACGGAAAATTTAACATCAACAATATCAAAATCGACTTATGAAAAAAGTTATTAAGTTACGCAAAGGCTTGGACATTCAGTTGGAAGGCAAGGCCGAGAAGCGGAAGTTGAGCATCAGGAAGAGCGGCGAGTTTGCGCTCGTTCCCGACGACTTCACGGGCATCACGCCGAAGCTTGTCGTGCGCGAAAACGACCGTGTCAAGGCTGGCGAGGCGCTTTTTGTCGATAAAAACTGCCCCGAGGTGAAGTTTGCTTCGCCCGTGAGTGGGGTGGTGACGGCAGTGGAGCGCGGTGAGCGTCGAAAGGTGCTTTGCGTGAAGGTGAAAGCCGACGAGCAACAGGAGTTTGCGGCGTTCGGCACGAAAGACGTGGCTTCGCTTTCGGGCGAGGACGTGAAGAACGCGTTGTTGGAGGCCGGACTGTTCGGCTACATCAACCAGTTGCCCTACGCTGTGGTGGCGAATCCGTCGGACACGCCAAAGGCGATTTTCGTCTCGGCGCTGCGCGACAAGCCGTTAGCCGGCGACTTCGAGTTTGAACTGGCTGGTCAGGAAAACGACTGGCAGACGGGCTTGACGGCGTTGTCGAAGATGGCGAAGACCTATCTCGGTGTGGGGGCGAAGCAGACCGCCGACGCGCTGCTGAATGCGAAAGATGTCGAAGTCAATGTGTTCGACGGTCCGTGTCCGGCTGGCAATGTGGGTGTGCAGGTGAACCACCTCGCCCCCGTGAACAAGGGCGAAATCGTTTGGATGGTCGAGCCGACGGCAGTGATTTTCTTCGGTCGGCTGTTCAACGAAGGTCGTGTCGATTTGACGCGCACCGTGGCCGTTGCAGGCAGCGAAGTGAAAACACCTGCTTATGTCGATGCACTCGTCGGAACGCCGCTCAAGACAATTCTCGACGACCAGATCGACGAGGGCAAGAACGTCCGCATCATCAACGGAAATCCGCTGACGGGCAGCCGCGACACGATGGACGGCTATCTCGGTGCTCACACGTCGGTGGTGAGCGTGATTCCCGAAGGCGACGACGCAGCCGAGATGCTCGGTTGGATTTTGCCGCGATTCGACCAGTTTTCGACGAGTCGCAGCTACTTCTCATGGCTTTTCCCGAAGAAAAAGTATCGTTTGGATGCCCGCGTGAAGGGCGGCGAGCGCCATATCATCATGAGTGGCGAATACGACCGCGTGTTGCCGATGGACATCTACGGCGAGTATCTCATCAAGGCGATTATCGCAGGCGACATCGACCGTCAGGAGCAGTTGGGTATCTACGAAGTGAGCCCCGAAGACTTCGCGCTGGCCGAGTTCGTCGATTCGTCAAAACTCGAATTGCAGAAAATCGTGCGCGAGGGACTGAATATACTCAGAAAAGAGAATGCTTAATGTTCAATGTTCAATATTCAATGTTCAATAAAAAATGAAAGCATTAAGAAATTATTTGGATAAAATCAAACCGAACTTCGAGGAAGGCGGTCGGCTGCACGCTCTGCGCAGCGTTTTCGACGGCTTCGAGACCTTCCTGTTCGTGCCCGACACGACGGCCAAGAGCGGTGTCCACATCCACGATGCCATCGATTCGAAGCGCATTATGTCGATGGTGGTCATTGCGCTGATGCCCGCGATGCTGTTCGGTATGTATAACGTTGGTTATCAGAACTATCTCTTTGCTGGAACACTCGAAACAGCGAGTTTCTGGGAGATTTTCGGCTTCGGTTTCTTGGCTGTTCTGCCGAAGATTCTCGTCAGTTACATCGTCGGACTCGGCATCGAGTTCATCTGGGCGCAGTGGAAAGGCGAGGAAATTCAGGAAGGCTACCTCGTCAGCGGTATTTTGATTCCGCTGATTGTGCCGATTGGCTGTCCGCTGTGGATGCTGGCTTTGGCTTGCGCCTTCTCGGTGATTATCTGCAAGGAAATTTTTGGCGGAACGGGTATGAACATCTTCAACCCTGCGATTGCAGCGCGAATGTTCCTGTTCTTCTCGTATCCCTCGAAAATGACGGGCGACACGATTTGGGTGGCGCAAAACTCGATTTTCGGCCTCGGCAACACGCTTCCCGACGGCTTCACGGCTGCCACGCCGCTTTCTAGCGCAAGCATTGAGCACCTTGGAACGACGGGAGAGGCCAGTTACAGCATCGCCGATATGATTTTCGGCTTCATTCCGGGCTCGATTGGCGAGACAAGTGTCATCGCCATCGCCTTGGGCGCGATTCTGCTGCTCTGGACGGGCATCGCCTCGTGGCGCACGATGTTGAGCGTCTTCGTCGGCGGTGGACTGATGGCTTTGCTTTTCCACTCGATGGGCAAAACGCCGCTTCCGTTCCACTGGCACCTGATGTTGGGCGGTTTCGCCTTCGGTGCCGTGTTTATGGCGACCGACCCCGTGACGTCGTGCCGCACTGAGACAGGTAAGTACATCTACGGCTTCCTCATCGGAGCACTCGCCATCATCATCCGCGTGATGAATGGCGGCTATCCCGAGGGAATGATGCTCGCCATCTTCTTCGGAAATATGTGTGCACCGATGATCGACCACTTCATTGTCGAGCGGAACATTTCGAAACGAATCAAGAGAGGAGGTACAAAATGAAACTGAACACAAACAGCAATTCGTACATTATTATATATAGTGCGATACTCGTGGTCGTCGTGGCCTTCCTGTTGGCTTTCGTCTATCAGGCGTTGAAGCCGATGCAGGACGCTAACGTGGCACTCGACAAGAAGAAGCAGATTCTCTATTCGCTCAACATCCGCGGACTCGACGGCGCTGAAGCCGAAGCCAAGTATGGCGAGGTGGTGAAGTCGGAAGAGAAGACTGGCGAACAAGTTTATTATATTTGTGAGATTGACGGACAGAAAAAATACGTTTTTCCGCTGAAAGGCATGGGACTTTGGGGTGGAATTTCGGCTTACGTGTCAGTCGATGACGATTTGAACACCATTTATGGTGCTTATTTCAACCACGAAAGCGAAACGGCAGGTCTGGGTTCCGAAATCAAGGACTCGCAGGCTTGGCAAGAGAAGTTTCAGGGCAAGAAAATCTACTCAGACGACGGTCAGTTGGCCATCGGCGTGGTGAAAAAGGTGGAAAATCCTGCCTCTGAGGTCGATTGCGTCACTGGTGCCACGCTGACTTCCGACGGTGTGAGCGCGATGCTTCGCGACGGATTGAAATCCTATATCGAATCGCTCAAGTAATCAAAATTGTAAAATTGTAAATCGTCAAAAAGTAAATTGAAATGGCACTTTTCAGTAAACAAAATAAAGAGGTTTTCACCAATCCGCTGAACCTCGACCACCCGATACTCGGACAAGTATTGGGCATCTGCTCGGCACTCGCCGTCACTGCGCAGTTGAAGCCTGCCATCGTGATGGGACTCGCCGTGACGGTAATCACTGCCTTTGCCAACGTGATTATCTCTGTGATCCGCAACACCATTCCCAACCGCATCCGCATCGTGGTGCAGTTGGTCGTTGTGGCTGCTCTCGTGACCATCGTTTCGCAGATTCTGAAGGCTTTCGCCTACGACGTGAGCGTTCAGTTGTCGGTCTATGTCGGCCTGATTATCACCAACTGCATTCTGATGGGGCGATTGGAGGCTTTCGCCATGCAGAACAAGCCCTGGCCGTCGTTCCTCGACGGAGTGGGCAACGGACTCGGCTACGCGATGATTCTCGTCATCGTCGGTGGCGCTCGCGAATTCTTCGGACGCGGCTCGCTGCTGGGATTCCAGATTCTGCCGCAGAGTTTCTACGACTTCGGCTACGCCAACAACGGCATGATGACGATGCCTGCCATGGCGCTGATTCTCGTCGGTTGTGTGATTTGGGTACATCGTGCATATTTTTATAAGGAAAAATAAGGTTCTAAGGTCGTAAGGTTAGAAGGTTATCAGAAAACCTAATAGCGAAGCGACCTAAAAACCATAAAACCTCAAAAGATTATGGAACATTCTATTAGTTTGTTGTTCAGGTCCATTTTCGTGGACAATATGATTTTCGCCTTCTTCCTCGGCATGTGTTCCTACCTTGCCGTGTCGAAGACCGTGAAAACCTCGCTGGGACTCGGCCTCGCCGTGACATTCGTGCTCACCGTGACCGTTCCCGTGAACTATCTGTTGCAAACCAAGGTGCTGGGCGACGGCTGTCTGGTCGAAGGAGTCGATTTGTCGTACCTGTCGTTCATCCTCTTCATCGCCGTGATTGCCGGCATGGTGCAACTCGTCGAGATGACGGTCGAGAAATACTCGCCCTCGCTCTACGCCGCCCTCGGCATTTTCCTGCCGCTCATCGCCGTGAACTGCGCCATCATGGGTGCGTCGCTCTTCATGCAGCAGCGCATTATGATGGATCCGTCGAACTCGCAGGCGATTACCTCGATTTGGGACGCCATCGTCTATGGCTTCGGCTCGGGCATCGGCTGGACGCTCGCCATTGTTGCACTCGGCGCGATTCGCGAGAAAATGCAGTACAGCGACGTGCCCAAACCGCTTCAGGGACTCGGCATCGTCTTTATTACTGTCGGCCTGATGGCGATGGCAATGATGTGTTTCTCAGGTCTCAATATCTAAATTGTAAAATCGTCAAATTGTAAATTCAGATGGCACAGTTTATAGCATATAGCATCATCGTTTTTTTAGTTACAATTCTTCTGCTTGTAACCATTCTGCTCATCGCGAAAAAATATCTCTCGCCGAGCGGAAACGTGAATATTGAAATCAATGGCGACCGCGTCATCAACGTGCCGCAAGGCTCGTCGGTGATGGCGACGCTCAACGAAAACGGCGTGTTCCTGCCTTCGGCCTGCGGTGGAAAAGCCTCGTGCGGACAGTGCAAGGTGCAGGTTTTGGAGGGTGGCGGCGAGATTCTCGACTCGGAAAAGCCCCATTTCAGCCGCAAGGAAATCAAGGCTGGCTGGCGACTCGGTTGCCAGTGCAAGGTGAAGGGCGACCTGAAAATCCACGTCGATGAGTCGATCCTCGGCGTGAAGGAGTACGAATGTACCGTCATTTCGAACAAGAACGTGGCAACCTTCATCAAGGAATTCAAGGTGCAGTTGCCCCCGGGCGAGCACATGGACTTCATTCCGGGTTCCTACGCGCAAATCAAGATTCCAGCCTTCGACTGCATTGACTACGACAAGGATTTCGACAAGTCGTTGATTGGCGACGAATACCTGCCTGCATGGGAGAAATTCGGCCTGTTCCCCTTGAAATGTAAGAATCCTGAGCCCACGATTCGCGCCTATTCGATGGCGAACTATCCTGCCGAGGGCGACGTTTTCATGCTGACGGTTCGTATCGCCACGCCGCCGATGAAAGCCGACAAGAGCGGTTTCATGGAGGTGAATCCGGGTATTGCCTCGTCGTATATCTTCTCGCTGAAACCCGGCGACAAAGTGACGATGAGCGGTCCGTTTGGCGACTTCCACCCGCATTTCGACTCGAAGAAAGAGATGATTTGGGTCGGCGGTGGTGCCGGTATGGCCCCGCTTCGCGCCCAGATTATGCACATGACCAAGACGCTGAAGACTACCGACCGCGAAATGCACTATTTCTACGGTGCTCGTGCGCTGAACGAGGTATTCTACCTCGACGATTTCCTCGGCTTGGAGAAGGAATTCCCCAATTTCCATTTCCATCTTGCACTCGACCGTCCCGACCCTGCCGCCGATGCCGCAGGCGTGAAATACACACCGGGATTCGTCCATCAGGTCATGCTCGAAACTTATCTGAAGGACCACGAGGCCCCCGAGGATGTCGAATACTACATGTGCGGCCCCGGCCCGATGTCGAATGCCGTCGTGCAGATGCTCGACTCGCTTGGCGTAGAACCCGAATCGATACTTTACGATAACTTCGGAGGATAAAAATGAAATACGGTTTTATCAAAGTGGCTGCGGCTGTGCCGACGCTGAAAGTCGGCGACGTGGCCTATAACGTGGAGCAAATCAAGACGCTCATCGCCGAGGCCGATGAAAAAGGCGTGGAAATCATCGTGTTTCCCGAACTTTCGCTGACGGGCTACACCTGTCAAGACCTCTTTACGCAGAGCGTACTCATCGACGCTTCGGAGGCAGGCATCGTCAGTCTGCTCGACACGACTCGCCAACTCGACATCATCTCGATTGTCGGTCTGCCTGTCATCGTCGGCGACTTGTTGCTGAACTGCGCCGCTATCATTCAACACGGTCAGTTGCTCGGCATCGTACCGAAAACCTATCTGCCGAACTACGGCGAATTCTACGAAAAACGCTGGTTCGCCTCGTCGCAAGACCTCCGTCCGACGGAAATCCGTTTCGCTGGCAATCTCATTACCGTCAGTCCCGACCCGCAGTTGTTCCGCACCTGCGACGGCGTGCTGTTCGGCGTGGAAATCTGCGAGGATGTCTGGGCACCCGTTCCGCCGAGCAACCAACTCGGACTGGCAGGTGCCGACCTCATTTTCAACCTTTCGGCCAGCGACGTGCTCATCGGCAAGCATAAATACCTGCTTTCGCTGCTCTCGCAGCAGAGTGCGCGCATCATCACGGGCTATGTCTATAGCGGAAGCGGTTTCGGCGAATCGACGCAGGACGTGGTGTTTGGCGGTAATGCCATCATCATCGAAAACGGAAAAATTCTGGCGAAAGCCGAGCGTTTCCAGATGGAAAGCCATATGCAGATGGCACAAATCGACATCGAACGACTGCGTGCCGAGCGTCGCACGAACTCGACCTACGTCAATGCGCAGCGCAACCTGAAATTCGATATTCAAAACAACGAAACCACCGTCACCATCACCGATTGCCGTTCCAACGCCCCTCGCGACTTCGTGCTCGAACGCCATTTCAATCCGCTGCCTTTCATTCCGAGAGGCAACGACGCAGCCGAGAGTTTCGAGGAGATTCTGACGATTCAGTCGATGGGACTGGTGAAGCGACTCGACCACACGAACACGAAAAGCGTGGTCATCGGTGTCAGCGGCGGCCTCGATTCGACGTTGGCCCTGCTCGTCAGCGTTCGTGCGTTCGACAAACTCGGCCTCGACCGCAAGGACATCATTGCCATTACTATGCCCGGCTTCGGCACCACCGACCGCACCCACCGCAATGCCGTCGCACTGATGGAGCAACTGGGTGTCACCGCTCGCGAAATCAACATTTCCAAAGCCGTCCGCCAGCATTTCGAGGACATCGGACACGACGGAACGACCCAAGACAGCACGTTTGAGAACGCGCAGGCTCGCGAGCGCACGCAGATTCTGATGGACGTGGCCAACCAAGTCGGTGGAATGGTCATCGGCACGGGCGACCTCTCGGAACTCGCGCTCGGGTGGTGTACCTACAACGGCGACCACATGTCGATGTACAGCGTCAATGCCAGCGTGCCGAAAACGCTGATTCGCTGCCTGATTCGCCATCTCGGAAAAGACAACCCGACGCTGATGGACATTCTCGAAACGCCCGTCAGCCCCGAACTGACCGCCAACCAGGGCGATGCGATTCAGCAGAAGACGGAAGACATCATCGGTCCCTACGAACTTCACGACTTCTTCCTCTTCCACTTCCTGCGCTCGGGCTACAGTCCGCTCAAACTCTTCCTCTTGGCAGGCAGGGCTTTCGACGGACACGACGACCGCGTGGCTCGCTACGACGACGAGACCATCAAAAAATGGCTGAAAGTGTTCCTCAAACGCTTCTTCTCCCAGCAGTTCAAGCGTTCCTGCCTGCCCGACGGACCGAAGGTCGGCAGCGTCAGCCTCTCGCCGCGTGGCGACTGGCGAATGCCGTCCGATGCGTCGAGTGCCGCGTGGTTGAAGTTGGCGGAACAGTTGTAATCGACTGAAAATGAAAAAGTTGCCATTTTAGTGGCAACTTTTTTTGATTTCACCCGAATAGTAATCGCAACGCCTCTTCGACTTTCCGCACGGGGAGAAGTCGGATTTTGTATTTTTTGTAATCCAATCCCATCATATTTTGGCGAGGAATAATAATCTCGCTGAAACCGAGTTTTTCGGCCTCGCTGATGCGCTGTTCGATACGAGCGACGGGGCGAACTTCGCCCGACAGACCGACTTCGCCAGCCATACACAAACCCTGTTGGATGGGCGTATCGACATTCGACGACAGCACGGCGGCTATGACGCTCAAATCCATCGCCATATCGGTGACGCGCAGGCCGCCTGCAATGTTCAAAAACACGTCTTTTTGCATCAGTTTGAAGCCGACGCGTTTTTCCAAAACCGCCAAAAGCATATTCAAACGGCGTTGGTCGAAGCCTGTGGCCGAGCGCTGTGGTGTTCCGTAGGCAGCCGATGAGACGAGCGCCTGTGTTTCCACCAAAAACGGCCTAACACCCTCAACCGCCGAACTAATCGCCACACCGGAAAGTCCTTCGTGGTCGGCGTTGAGCAGCAGTTCCGATGGGTTCGACACTTGCCGCAGACCGTCTTGCCGCATTTCGTAGATGCCGAGTTCGCTGGTCGAACCGAAGCGATTTTTCGTGGCGCGGAGAATGCGGTAGAGGTGTTGCTGGTCGCCCTCGAACTGGATGACCGTATCGACAATGTGCTCAAGGATTTTCGGGCCTGCAAGCGACCCTTCCTTGT